>CATXEA010000054.1 GCA_958367245.1 uncultured Blautia sp. | reverse complement strand
TAACGGAAAAGTGATGATTTTGGTATTAATATTTTTTATGCGGTTGCCCTGCATATCCGGTGGGATGTGCCTTTTCTCAAAAAATTATTTCTCTTTATTTGGAATCAGGAAAATAAAAATCAGAGAGCTGATAAGAAGCATGTACGGGTAGTATAAGTTTGGTATTATGTCAAAAGCGGTGACTTCTTTTCCGAGCTCTGCAGCCGCAGAAATAGCAACCAGCATCTGGGCGCCGTAAGGTATGATTCCCTGAAAAACACAGGAAAAGGTGTCAAGGATAGATGCTGCATTTTTCGGTGAAATATTGTATTCCTCAGACATTTCCTTTGCAATTGGATTTGCCATAACAATGGCAACCGTGTTATTTGCAGTAGCAATATCCATTGCGCCTACAAGAAGTCCCATGCCTAATTTTCCGCCGTTTTTGCTCTTGAAAATCCGTTTGATGAAGTCGATAAGAGCAATAAATCCACCGTACTCGTGAATCAGGGCACAGATGGCTGAGACAAGAATTGCAACCATAGTAGTCTCGTACATTCCGGATGCTCCTGAGCCCATGTTTGCAAGGAGGGAAGTTGGTTCAATAGCTCCTGTTGCAAGCATAATGACAGAGCCGGACAGAATACCGATCAACAATACTACAAATACATTGATTCCGATGATGCCGCCAATCAGAACAAGGACATAGGGAATAATCTGAATGAGATTATAGTCCTTCATAATAGCTGCTCCGCCGTCATATCCTGCTGTGCGGACAAAAATGATAATCAGCGTTACAAGAGCGGCAGGAAGAGCAATTCCGAAGTTTGCCCGGAATTTATCCTTCATTGCACAGCCCTGTCCGTTACATGCCGCAATTGTGGTATCTGAGATGAAGGACAGGTTGTCGCCAAACATGGCGCCGCTCATAACAGCGCCGATACACAGCGGTACGCTGAAGCCGGAGCCTGTTGATACGGCAATGGCAATCGGGGTAATAAGAGTAATTGTTCCTACAGAAGTTCCCATTGCAAGGGAGATGAAACAGCTTACAATGAACAGGACAATTACTGCAAATCGGGCAGGAATGAGAGAAAGAAGGCAATATGCTACACTTTCTGCGCTGCTTCTGCCGACAACGCCGACAAAAATTCCGGCTGTCATAAAAATAAGAATCATGGTGATGATGTTTTTGTCTCCCACGCCCTGAGCCATGATTTTCAGTTTTTCTTCAAATTTTAATTTGGGATTCTGCACACACGCAACAAGGAGTGCGGCAAGAAATGAAACTACGATTGGGATGTTGTAAAAGCCCATAGGTATTTTCAGCACGTATTCAAACAGGATTCCAAGTCCCAGATACAGTGCCAGAAAAACGCCGATGGGCAGTAAAGCTACCCAGTTTCCTTTTTTCATACTGTTTTCCTCCGTAATTATAGTAGATAAACACTGCAATCACCATTGTAACATTAAATCATGGGAAAGAAAAGCCTGCCTTTTGGGAAAAATAGCATATGAAATTAGATATTGGGGTCTGTAAGCAGTATAAAATGTAAAAAAATAAAATTTATGGTGATTTTTGACGAAACAAGAGTTATAATGATTTCATATTTAAAGATGGCAAAGGAGATTTTACCATGAAACAGGATATGATTGTAATTTTAGACCTGGGCAGTACTGAGAATACTGTGATTGCCCGTGAAATCCGTGACCTTGGTGTTTATAGTGAAATTCATCCACATGATATTACAGTAGAAGAACTGCAGGCGTTAGATAATGTAAAAGGTATTATTTTAAACGGCGGCGAAAACAGAGTAGTAGACGGTGTGGAGGTTGAAGTAAGACCTGAGCTGTATAATCTGGGCTACCCGATGATTTCTGTTGACTATCCGCAGTCTAAATGTGAGAAGCAGCTTAAAGAGCTTCCGGATGAAGAAACACTGAAGAATTTCTTATTCCAGGAATGTAAGGCAGAGCCGAACTGGAACATGAAGAATTTTATCGAGGATCAGGTAGAGCTTATCCGCAAACAGGTTGGAGATAAGAAGGTTCTTCTTGCGCTCTCCGGCGGAGTTGACTCTTCTGTAGTTGCGGCTCTTCTTATCAAAGCAATCGGACAGCAGCTTGTATGCGTTCATGTAAATCATGGTTTAATGCGTAAGAACGAATCCGAAAGTGTTGTTGAAGTTTTCCGCAATCAGTTACATGCAAATCTGATTTATGTTGATGCAACAGAGCGTTTCCTTGGCAAATTGGAAGGTGTAGCAGATCCGGAGCAGAAACGTAAGATTATCGGCGGCGAATTTATCCGCGTTTTTGAAGAAGAAGCAAGAAAGCTTGACGGAATCGACTTCCTTGGACAGGGTACTATTTATCCTGACATCATCGAAAGTGGAACTAAGACAGCGAAGATGGTGAAATCTCATCACAATGTAGGCGGTCTTCCGGAAGATTTACAGTTTGAACTGGTTGAGCCTTTAGCTCAGTTATTTAAAGATGAGGTTCGTGCCTGCGGTATTGAGCTTGGTCTTCCGGCAGAGATGGTTTACCGTCAGCCGTTCCCGGGACCGGGACTGGGCGTAAGATGCCTTGGCGCTATCACAAGAGACAGACTGGAAGCAGTACGTGAAGCAGATGCAATTCTTCGTGAAGAATTTGCAAAAGCAGGTCTGGATAAGAAAGTTTGGCAGTATTTCACAGTAGTGCCGGATTTCAAATCTGTAGGTATGAAGAATCACGAAAGATGCTTCGAGTATATGGTAATCATCCGAGCAGTCAACACCATCGATGCAATGACAGCAAGCATCGAAAAAGTAGACTGGGATGTGCTTGAAGTAATCACCAACAGAATCCTTGCCGAAGTAGACCATGTAAACCGCGTCTGCTACGACATGAGCCCGAAACCTCCGGCTACAATTGAATTCGAATAATATATTAGAGCCAAGAAATGCCTATTTTACGGGCTTTCTTGGCTCTTTC
>CATXEA010000053.1 GCA_958367245.1 uncultured Blautia sp. | reverse complement strand
CGTCATGGACCAGACATCTATATTTCTCATAGGCTTCATTTAATTCACTATATTGTTGTCCAACCGTTTCATTTCGAACCTCAAGAAGCCGCTTTTCTGTATCTATCGTTTTATTCAAAGACCTAATATACAGTATTAACAAGATAACTATCATTGCCGCTACTGCAATTAATGTTCCGATAAAATTCTTATCCCGGATTTCCCCTATTCCATTATTCATCAGTCTGTCCAAAGCTATAAATTCAATAACTGCCACCAGCAAGAAGCTTTTCTTATATTGATTCAAGATTTTCTGCATAAAACGCTCCACTGATATATGTCTAAAGAAAATTAATAAGAGCAATGGTATGAGCACCAAATATACAGCCTCACCCAAAGTTATCATTCTGGGCGAATAAAAAAATTCTTCAAAGCGTTTATTTCCAAGGATGCCGATACACACAATATAACATCCTTTCAGCAGTCCTAAATTAGTAAGATACAGAAATTCCCATAAATATGCCTGTAAAAAGCTGCACTCATAAAAAGCAAACAGATAAAACACCGGCAATATATTTCCGGATATGATTATATTTCCAGATAAGAAAGATACCCAATATTGGCATCCAACAAATAACACCATTCCATAGAATAAAATAAGAATGACAGCATTTGATTCCGCTTTTCCCAATTGCTTATTTATCCATTTATGCAAGAATAAAACACATAAAACCACACAGTATAATCCCAGTATCAGTTTTCCATATAAGCTTTCATCTTTAAAATCCCACCAATATGTAGGAAACGTATATGCTCCCAAAATAAGAAATCCCAGAAATAATGTTTCACTGCAATAATGTCTTTTTTTCATTGTCCGTCTCCTGGGAACTGCCTGCGCAAATGCCCATATCCCAATCCCGGTTTCCAGAAATGACGCCAGTCCATACAAAATCTGTAGCACGTCTTCACCCCCAATATTCCAAAATGGCACGTTTTAAGCCCTGAAACCTTGCCTCACCAATGGGCAGGATCATTCCATCACGCATATATAAATCATATCCCTTCATTTTCATTACATGGCGAAGATTCGCGATACATCCCTTGTCTATCTGATAAAATTCTCCTGAATTTAATTCATCCAGAACTGTAACAAGAGAAATTCTCAGTTTGCTTTCTCCTCTTTTGTGGACAAACACGGTATTCTTCCCCTCTTTTTTGATATAGAAAATATCCGAGTAAGCAATTTTTTCGACTCCTCCTCTTTTTTCGATCACATAATAGCGCTCTTCCTTTTCCAGAAGTTCTGGAAGGAGTGAATCATATGATTCCGGAAGCTTCTTCTCAAGTACCATCTTGGGAATATAACGGTAAGTGTTCACCTCATAGGCATCCACTGCATAATCGATATAATTGGTAATAAAGATAATAACAGGGTCCGGATAAAGCTTGCGTATTTCCTTCGCAACCTGTATGCCATTTTTTCCCGGCATCTCCACATCCAGAATGTACAGATCAAAAGCTTCCTCCTTTAATCCATAAAGAAACCATTCCACATTCTGATAAGTTTCTATCGTATAAGGAACCTGCTTTTCCGAAAAATACGCTTCTGTAATTTTCTTTTCCTTTTCCAGATACATTTCCTCGTCATCTACAATGGCAATTCTAATCACTCTTTTATTCCTCCTCAAACGTATAGTTTTTAATTTTTTTAGTAACAAATCAGCCATGCACAATTTTGCAGGCGAATCATTCTTGTATGAATAAACTTGCAAATGTCAGTACATGAGCTTGAGCGCACAATTATGAGCAAAAAATAGCTGCGTCAACAACGATTAAGCTCTCTATGAATCCTCTGCAATTACACATAATATCATAACTTGCTTTAAATGGACTACCTTTTTCACTTCTCTTTCTTTATTATTCATCATTTTTGATTATAGGCTCATCCTAAATAGAGTTCAATTCTCATCTGGATTGAGTATAACATTTTTCATATAATTTTCGTTAATTGTCCTCAAAACAGAGCGAAATGTCCTCGAAATAATCCTAACACACAATGGTTTTCGCTGTCGAGAAATTCCAACAAAGTAAATGACACAGCAAACAGGCGGATACTTCCTTTCCGTATCCGCCTGTTCGCTGTAATCTATATTTATTTTATTGTAAAGTCCAGTAATAGGTTTCCCCGTTTTCATTTATAATCGGTTCTCCTGCTATACTTGCATCATCAATATCTTTCCAATATCCAAAGCAAACACCGTTTTCATCGTACCAGTATCCATCAGCTTTCTGCTCTACATAAACTCTATTACCGTCACTGTCATACATCATCGCACCATTAGCGCCTTGATGTGGAATATCAGAACCGGAATCGCCTTCATTTGGTGTAGTCCAATAATAAACCTCTCCGTTTTCATTTGTAATCGGTTCTCCTGTTATACTTGCGTCATCAATATCTTTCCAATATCCAAAGCAAACACCATTTTCATCATACCAGTATCCATCGGTTGCCTGCTCTACATGAACGCCATTACCATCACTGTCATACAGAATCGCACCACTAGCTCCCTGAAACGGAATATCATCTCCCGATATTGCCGAATCCTGCAAAGCCCAGAAATAAGCCGTTCCGTTTTCATTAACCAGTATACCGCCATTCTTAAGTCCATCTTGAATTTCCTCATCCGTTCCGCAGTAAGTGCCGTTTTCATCATACCAGTTGCCATCAGAAGACATAAAAATCGTCACTTTTTCTCCGTTAATCGTATACATCACTATAGAATCTTCCATTTTCTGGGTATCATCATCCGACTTCTGCGGAAGATAGCTGCTTATATCATCAGGAAATTTCAGATAATCTGCTTTCACATATCCGCTCTTTCCGTTGTAATCCGCCTGTACCCAGCCGGTCTCCAGATTTCCGGTAATCCATATTGCGGTTTTCGGCGGAATTACATCTAAAATCTTACCATCTATAGCATTTTTGCTGCGTAAATTCAATGCGGTTTTCGTCAGTACAGGCGCACCCGGATTCCCGGAATCAGCTTCCTGACGGATTTCCATCACATCATCTGACATTTCCATCCATTCTTTTAATACCTCTTCATTCTTCTGGTATCCGTGCAGATCTCCGGGTAAAGTTATATAATAAACACCATTCTCCCCGCTTCCCACCAGATAATAAGAAGGTTCAGTGTCCACAAATGAATAATCATCACAACGGTTCAGCCAGAACAAAGCGCCGCAGCCTACCTCTCCGTCCAGAGTTCCTAATTCCAGAGATTCTTTATGATAAAATCCGATGCTGTCGCCCTCCTCCTTCAATTGAAACTTCCCTTCCCAGCTTCCGGGAAGCTTCAGATTCATTTCCTTAAATTCAAATACGATAAATCCATCTTCCTTCGAATTCGTATACTCCCAGATATCTCCGGCAGAAGCTGCTGCATTCACACTTGCAGTCAAAATAATACAGCTCCCCAAAACACCCATAACTTTCATAAATTTGTGTTTCATTTACATCATCCTCCTGTTTTTATTTCCTGCTCACCAATTAACTGTCGCAGATTTCCTCTTAGGCAGACCTTATTCCTTGTACAATATAGCAATACAGATTATGGTTTTTCCTCCTTTCCCACGTACACCGATACGCTTAACCAGTACAACGAATTCATTTAACTCGTTGTACTAACTTCGGCTTTTGAATCGACTAAGGTGATATAATAAAGAATTTTATCACACAGAATTTACTTTTACATAAACTGTGCTTCATCGCCCCTTAAATGTCCCTCAACTCCGTATAGAAGATACTTTCTCCCATAAATAAAAATCCCCCGGTTATGCTTTACACATAACCAGAGGAAATGTTCCTCTTATGCAGTTTGTTTCTTTGACAATTCCCGGACTTCTTCCAGGGCTAAATCCGTCATTTCCGAAATCTCTTCCATAGAATCACGGCCTCTTTCCAGCATTTTCAGAGCCATGCTTACTGCTTTTTCGTGATTTCCTTCTAATTTTCCTTCTTTCCTTGCCTTTGCTGCG
>CATXEA010000052.1 GCA_958367245.1 uncultured Blautia sp. | reverse complement strand
AGGCACCATAAGGCCTACGAGCATTTTTTCTTATATTCAACTGTCAAACTCCCGGACAAGAGAGGCACTTATCGGTAATTTGCTGTTCGCTTTCTCGCATAAAACTAAAAAAATTGTGAAAATCCACATATGTGTTGAAAAGAAACTAAAAAAATACTATAATTATACCTATGGATAAAGTATGTCAATAAAATGACAACGGTCACTGGTGAAACAGGACTATGAGATGAAAAGGAGAAAAAGATTATGGTTATTTATGCTGAAAAAGATTATGCAGGCGCAAGCAGAAAAGCAGCTCACATTATGGCAGCTCAGATTATTGCGAAACCGGACTCCGTACTTGGACTGGCTACAGGCTCTACTCCTGTTGGAATGTACCAGCAGCTTGTTGAGTGGAATAAAGCGGGAGATCTTGATTTTTCACAGATTTCCAGCGTAAATCTTGACGAGTATAAAGGTCTTCCGGGAGACAACGATCAGAGCTACCGCTACTTTATGAACACCAATCTTTTCGATCATGTAAATATTGATAAAGAAAAAACTCATGTACCGAATGGTCTGATTGAAGATTCTGAAGAAGCATGCGCACAGTACAATGCAACTATCGCATCTATGGGCGGCGTTGATATTCAGGTACTTGGTATTGGCGGAAACGGCCATATTGGTTTCAATGAGCCATGCGATGAGTTTATTAAAGAGACACACTGTGTAGATCTTACAGAGAGTACAATTAAAGCAAATGCAAGATTCTTCGAGAGCATGGATGAAGTTCCGAAACAGGCATACACAATGGGAATCAAGAACATTATGGATGCTAAGAGAATCCTTCTGATCGCTACAGGAGCTGCAAAGGCTGACGCTCTTTACAAATCCCTGTTCGGACCAATCACACCACAGGTTCCGGCTTCTATTTTACAGCTTCATAAAGACGTAGTAGTAGTAGCGGATGAAGAAGCATTAAGCCTTATTAAAGAAAAAGGACTTCTTTAATTCTCTGAATATTAAAGAAACAGTTCTCGTGCATAAGCACTCTGAAAGGAGAGAACAGTTACCATGATTATTAAAAACGGAAATGTTTTTCAGGAAGACGGTACATTTGCACAGAAAGATCTCTATGTAGAGAATGGCAAGATTGTCGCTTCCAGAGAGGAACTTACAGATTTGACAGAACTGGATGCTACAGGGCTTAAAGTTCTGCCGGGATTTATTGATGTACACAGCCATGGAGCGAAAGGCCATGATTTCTCAGACGCAGATGTAGACGGACTGAAAAAAATCCTTCAGTATGAGAAATCTCAGGGAGTAACTTCCTATTGCCCAACTTCTATGACTCTTCCAAAGGATCAGCTTTTGAAGATTTTCCAGACTGCAGTAGATGTGGAACTGGATGAGACTTGTGCGCATCTTGTCGGAATTAATATGGAAGGTCCTTTCATTGAGCCGGCGAAAAAAGGCGCTCATGTGGAAGGCTATATTATAAGACCAGATGCAGAATTTTTCCGCGAATGTAATAAAGCAAGCGGAAATCTGATTAAGCTCGTTACTCTTTCTCCGAATGTAGAAGGAGCAGAAGAGTTTATTAAAGAATGTAAAGATGAGGTAAGCATTTCCATCGGACATACAAACGCAGGCTATGATTGTGCGAAAAAAGCCATGGAAGCAGGCGCTCTTCATGTAACACATCTTTATAATGCAATGCAGCCGATGGGACACCGTGAACCTGGCGTGATCGGCGCGGCAGCAGACTGTGATAAATGTATGGTTGAGCTTATCGGCGACGGTATCCATATTCATCCTGCAACTGTACGTAACACATTCCGTCTGTTTGGCAAAGAACGTGTAGTTCTTGTCAGCGATTCCATGATGGCTACAGGTATGGAAAACGGAACCTACGAGCTTGGCGGTCAGGAAGTTACGATGAAAGACAGAAAAGCAACCCTTGCAAACGGTACAATTGCAGGTTCTGCAACTAACCTTATGGAATGTGTAAGAAGCGTTATTTCCATGGGCGTACCGGAGGATGAAGCTATTTTTGCAGCTACCAGAAATCCGGCTAAGAGTATTGGAATTTACGATACAGTTGGTTCTCTTACACCGGGCAAACGGGCAGATATCGTTCTGACAGATGAGAAACTGAACGTGGTAAAAGTATTATAAAATAATAAAAAGAAGCTTTTCTCCTTTTTAATAAATGGAAAAAAGCTTCTTTTTTTAATGAAAAAACTTGAGTAAAACAAAGGAAAAACTCAGGCTTCTTCTTTATCGTTTGTCAGATTCATCTTGTCAAGCAGATGGAAAATCAGGCTTAAAATCATAGCTACGATACAGGCAAGAACCATACCGGTGAGCTGCACATTTCCGAACTTGACAGAGATTCCGGAAAGCCCTGTGACAAAGACAACGGAGGTCAGTGTCAGGTTTCTGGAACGGCCATAATCAACTTTTGAATCAACCAGAATACGGATGCCGGAAGCGCCGATCATACCGTATAACAGGAAGGAAATTCCGCCGATAACCGGTCCGGGAACCGTCTGAATCAGCATGGAAAGTTTGCCGACAAAGGAGCAGATAATAGAAAGGACTGCAGCTCCGGCAATTACCCGTACACTATAAACCTTTGTCACTGCCATAACACCGATATTTTCGCCGTAAGTAGTAGTTGGAACGGAACCGATAAGACCGGAAAGCATGGTGGAGAAGTTATCTCCAAACAGGGAACGGTGAAGTCCCGGCTCTTTTAAAAGGTCTCTTCCAACGATTTTGCTTGTGACAACCTGATGACCGATATGCTCCGAAGTAATTACCAGAATAACCGGAAGAATAATTAAAATTGCATCCAGATTAAACTTCGGAAGCTGGAAATTCGGCAATGCAAAAAGAGGCGCTTTTGCAACTTCCGCAAAGTCTACGATACCGCAGAGAAGAGCGGCAATGTAGCCTGCAATTACTGCGATCAGAATCGGAATAACGGAAAGAAAGCCGCGGAAAAGAATGTTTCCGAATATTGCAACTCCGAGAGTTACTACAAACACGATTACTTTTTTGGGGTCAATAACCTCATCAAGAAGTCCGGCATTGCTTGCGGCTGTACCGGAAAGTTCCAGACCGATTAAAGCAACGACAGGTCCCATAGCAGCCGGAGGCAGTACAACGTCAATCCAGTCAGAACCGAATTTTTTGATAATAAAGGCTACAATACATCCGCAGAAGCCTACAACTACGAAACCGCCCAGAGCGTATTCATAGCCCATCTGCGAAATAACAATCCCTGCAGGAGCCAGAAATGCGAAGCTGGAACCAAGATATGCAGGCGCTTTTCCCTTGGTGACTGCGATGAACAGAAGCGTTCCTACACCGTTCATAAACAGCACGATTGCAGGGTTGATTCCGAAAATAAAGGGTACGAGAACCGTTGCGCCGAACATGGCAAACATGTGTTGGATACTGAGCGGAATCAGAAGGTTTACAGGTACTTTATCTTCAACTTGGATAATCTTTCGTTCTCCCATTTTATTCTTTTCTCTCCCTGAAAAAATGATTTTTATTTATGAGCAGAAGCATAAAAAAGCTCAACAAGCTTCAGTGTCATGGCAACTGCAGCGTCCATTCCCTCTACGGTTATGTGCTCATAAGGACCGTGATAGGCGTGTCCGCCGGTACCAAGATTCGGGCATGGAAGTCCCATGAAACTTAAACGTGCGCCGTCAGTGCCGCCGCGGATCGGGGTAACGAGAGGCTCGATTCCTGTTTCCAGACAGGCTTTTTTTGCGCAGTCGATAAGCTCCGGATATTTGGAAACAATCTCACTCATATTGCGATACTGCTCTTTAACGGTAAGCTTTACTGTGCCCTCGCCCCATTTCTGGTTGAGGCATTTTGCGATATGTTCCATAGTTTCCTGACGCTGTTTAAAGGATTCGCCATCATGGTCACGGATGATATAATCAAGCTTTGCGCTTGCGACATCACCGCTCATGGAACACAGATGATAGAAGCCTTCATATTCATCCGTATCTCGTGGTGTTTCGCAGACAGGAAGCATGGAGTCAAACTCCATAGCAACGAGAGCTGCGTTTACCATAGTATCTTTGGCAGAACCGGGGTGTACATTAACGCCGGTAACTTCGACGATTGCTCCGCTTGCATTGAAGTTTTCATACTGAATTTCGCCTTCTGTATCGCCGTCTAAGGTATAAGCCACATCAGCGCCGGATTTTTCCAGACTGAAATTAGTAGTTCCTTCACCGATTTCTTCATCCGGTGTAAAGGTAATACAGATAGTTCCGTGAGGAATATTTTCTTTGATGAGAAGTTCGGCAACAGTCATAATTTCGGCAATTCCGGCTTTGTCGTCAGCGCCGAGAATAGTAGTACCGTCTGTGGTGATCAAAGTCCTGCCTTTCAGGGAGGTAAGATGCGGGAACATCTGCGGGGAAAGTGTGCGTCCGCTTGTTCCAAGAGCAAGCTCTCCTCCGTCGTAATTTTCGGTAATAACAGGATTTGCCGGATGGCTGCAGAAATCGGAAACAGTGTCCATGTGCGCAATAAGACCGAGTTTTGGCGCCTGCTCATATCCCGGTGTAGCCGGAAGATGTGCGTAGACATAGCAAAATTCGTCAACATAGGCATCTTCGATTCCAAGCTCTTTTAACTCTTTTACAAGAATTTTGGCAAGGTCGAACTGGCATGAAGAGGATGGATTCGGTGTGCCGTTTTCATCGCTTGGTGTAAATACTTTTACATAAGATAACAGGCGTTCGTATGCTTTCATAGTTTTTATCATTCCTTTCGCTTCGCTCAAGGCACAAACAAGTTATGAAA
>CATXEA010000051.1 GCA_958367245.1 uncultured Blautia sp. | reverse complement strand
ATCAAGGTTTTTAATACAATTAAACAGTAAAAAACAGGTAGTTTTTGACACTACCTATTGGCCGAGGAGGGAACACATATGAAGAAGAAAGTAGTTGCATTTCTATTAACTGCTGCGATGGTTTTGAGTATGACAGGAGCTGTGCCTGCTCCGTTGGAAGAAACAGGTAATATCTCAGAAGATATGGCTACTGCTACATTTGGAGACGGCGAAGCAGTATTCGAGGATGAGGAAAAAACAGATTTTGAATCAGAGATTGGGGCAGAAGAGTTATTTTCGGATGAACCGGTTTTTTCTGATGAAGAAGAAAAGCCTCAGATAGAGGATGCGCAGATTGACATGGCAAATGCAGGACAGGGAATTATTGCGCAGGAGTCCATCTATACAGAGGGAGCATCTTTTGGGCGTCAGAAAGTTTTAAAAGGAATAGATGGATGTGGACAGGACGCGGAAAGCTATGAATGGGCCTGGGCATCTCCGGAGTCAGCTTCCTACTACAGGGATGGGGGCGGAAAGCTCCATGTGGTAGCTTTTAACAAGCAAAATCAAACGCTGTACGATGCAGTATGTGATGAAACAGGGGTTAAAAATCTGGTAAAGATTAAAATGCCTCTTCCACGCTGGGGAGGATTCTATGCGGCGCCGGATGGCTTCTTTTATGTTGTAACAGGTCAGGAAAATCTGGAAGAAAGCAATACAAAAATAGTTGTGAAAATTATGAAGTATGACCGTTCGTGGAAATTGGTTGGAACTGTGGATGTACCCGGGGGTATTTCAAATTCATTTCCGGGAATTTATATTCCTTTTGATGCTACTTCCCTTCGAATGACGCAGATTGGAAATACTCTTGTTGTACATACAGGGCGGGAAATGTTCGAGATAGATGGTCTTCATCATCAGAGCAATATTACCTTTCTTGTTAATACGGATAGCATGAAGCTGATAAATTCAAATATTCCATATGTCAGTCATTCATTTAATCAGTTTGTGGTAAATGACGGAAGTAGTGTATATTATCTGGATCATGGGGATGCCTATGACAGAGCGCTCATAATTTCGAAATATACTTCTTACGGAAATGGGCATTTTTCAGGTGACTGGGCATTAAATGCATTTCCGTTTATGGGAGATGTAGGAGAGAACTACACCGGCTGTGAGGTGACCGGGTTTGCGTTGGAAGGAGATACTCTGATTACTATTGGTAAATCTGTACCTCACTATTTTCCGGTAGATGGGGTAACAGGCTGGGACAGCAGCATGAACAAGAATGTTTTTATGCTTTTGACAAATAAAAATACAGGCGCTACACGATTTTTCTGGCTGACGAATTATGCGCCAAATGGAACAGATGCGGAAATTACAGAACCTAAAATGGTGAAAGTGGCACAGAATAGATATGCAGTTATGTTTTCCGATGAAACCGGAGGAAAAAGTAAATTATGTTATGCATTAATAGATATAACTGGAAATTTGCTTCTTGAAAAAACATACAACGGTGTGACACTGCAGACAGATTCGCAGCCAATCCTGCATAATAATGCGATTTACTGGGTTTCCGGAAAATATGAAAATGGTTCATATGGAGACGAAAATACATATTTATACAGAATTCCGGTAGTTACAGTTCCTTTGACAGGAATTACTCTCAGTGTTGAGAATCTTTCTATGACTGAAGGAAAAAAAGAACAGCTTTCGATGAAATGTATTCCAGAAAACACAGATGATGTAAGAGATGTGATATGGAAGAGCAGTAATTCAGCAGTGGCATCTGTGAATGGTAATGGGCTCGTTACGGCGAAAGGTTATGGAGAAGCGGAGATTACGGCAAATTGTGGGAAATATTCAGTAGCCTGTAAGGTTAATGTTACAGTTCCTGCAACAGATCAGCCACTTTCACGCCCTAAATTGAGCACATCACAGTCCAGGGCAGATGTAATCAACCTGAAATGGGGGAAAATTAAAGGAGCCAAAGGATACCAGATTTATTACAGGACGTCCTCCAAGGCATCCTATAAAAAAATGGCAACAATGAGAGGAACCATTCTTTCGTATAATGCGAAAGCTGTTCCGGGAAAAACATACCAGTTCAAAATCAGGGCTTACGGTAGTGATTCGAAAGGAAAGACCAAATATTCCTCTTTTTCCTCTGTGAAATCACATAAAATGATTGTGCCTGCACCAAAAAAAATCGAATGTGGATTTGGGAATAAGGGTGTGAATTTAAGCTGGTCTAAAGTGCAGGGAGCAACCGGTTATGCAGTTTACAGGGGAAGCAGGGTTGTAAAGAGATTAAAAGCTTCACAGACAACCTGGCTGGACAAGGATGCATATGATGCGAAAACCGGTCAGTATTATGTGTACGATTACTGTGTGAAGGCTTATAGAACGGTTAATAAAAAGAATGTCTATAGTAAAGCTACGAAGAAAGTAAATTTGTGGAGTGGATATTAAAGTATTTTAACCAGAAATATCTGGGAAACGTATTCCGATAATTTCCAGAAGTTTTAAAGAGTATATGTTCTCGCTCTCGTTTAAGTTAAAATTCTGGAAAGAATTTGGCGCAGTAAATTGGTTTTTCCACTGTCAGGCGCCAATGCATGGAAGGATGTTGGGATTTTTCCTGATGTTTTATTCCAAAGAGCGCAGATGGAAGATATTTGTGTAAATTGAGCAGGTAAAAAATCTCAAATGTTTTTTAGCATTTGAGATTTTTTGCGTAGATTAAAAATACAGTATAGTATTTTGATGAATCATATTTCCAAGTGACAGGTTGCATTCAGGAATGTAACTGGAATGCGGTTTTTAAAAGCTCTAAAGCAATTTTTTTTTCATCTTCTGTTTTATCAGACAGAAAGGCAATAATTTGTTCCTCTGTAGAAGTGGGGAGCATTGTGAAAGCGGAATTATTTCGGGAGCCGCCTTTCTGGGGTGTGCTTTATTATGAGTGGGACAAACCTAAGGATATGAAATACTGTACTATGAATATTTGGATGGATTGTTATGACACAAAAAGCAAAAAGTAGGATTTTATAGATGAATGCAAACCGAAGATGCTGAGTATGGCATGGACTGGGAAAAAGAGTGATGGAAGTGCCCGCATCTAAGGCAGCTCTGGAACTGGAAAGACTTGACTGGAAGGTATTTTAGGAGCCTGGTTACACACAGGCAGAGGAATTGTTCAAGACATTGGCATTAGGTAAGGTGAATAAAATTCATTGCAGACGGTCTATAATCGGGTAAATATTTCTTACAAATAATCCCTGTTTCTATGATACAATTAACACAGAATATTACAACAAAAACTTTTAAAGGACATCATTCAAAGAGGGAGGCGCATTTGTATGATAAAAAGAAAAAAATTACGAATTGTTCTGGTTGCTGCTACTGTGTTGATGTCGGTAGTTTCTGTTTCAGCGGCGGAATTTACATCCGGTGACGAAGATGCGGTGATGGAAAATGCAAAAGTACAGGATATGACGGATGAAGGGAATCTGTTTGATGATGGCGCAGCATTTATACAGGGAGAAGATGTGGATTTTGCATTTGAAGATGCAGTTTCTGAACAGACAGTTTCTGCAGAAAACGTTCCCATTGATGAAGAACATTTCCCGAATTTTGAATTCCGCGAATTTTTGTCCGACTCCAGAAGGGATAAAAATCAAAATGGGATTCTTGAATCCGGTGAAATTACTGAGATCAAATCCATCCGTCCAGAAGATTACGCTGACTATGGAGTTTACAACGGAGTCGAATATTCTCCGAGTTTTACTAAGTCCTCTATGCAGGGCATTGAATATCTGACAGCAGTGGAAAAGCTGAATTTAATGATGATGGGAGAACCAGGACCACTTGAAACAGCAGACGATCTGATCATTGATCTTTCTACTCTGCCATTATTAAAAGAACTGAAAGTTTATTCGTATTCTTACGAGGAGGCGGGCTTCTCTCAAAAAAAGTCAACTCCAACGGTACTGAATCTTTCGACAAGTACGAGACTGACAAAGCTTCAGGTTTTATGTGACATCCGGGAAATCCTCCTTCCTGAGGACTGTAACATTGAAGAATACCGTATTTCCTGCTGGACAACTCCGGATGATGGGGATAATCACTTTCATGGAAGCAATGATCAGTACCTGATTCAGTTGATAACAAAGATGCCCCGGCTTGAAAAAATAGAGATTCACGGCAGCTCTAAGGTTATACTGAATACAAGAAATAATCCGCATCTTCGTAGTATTGATATCGATCACGAAGGTGCTTATAATGATGTATGGCTGGACTTTTCAAATAACAGGGAATTAGAAACCCTTCATATTGAAAACCTCCGGTGGCTGATGAAAGGAGAAAATCAGACATATGAGCTGGATCTGTCCAATTGTCCTTCTCTACGCGAGGTTGACATTTTTTTAGACAGTTTTGCGATGTATGATTTTGGAGATTGCCATCCTGAGAGAGTTCATGTCACGCAATCAGAAAGTGTGAAGAATGGAACGGGTGGTTATTTTGATTTGAATTCCATGATTAAATGGGATTCCAGCCGCGTCGCATCCGTCAGTAAAGAGTTCGTGCTCAAAGATGATAGGCTGTATCCGACAATTTTGGATAATCCGTCAAAGCAGGAACTGGATTCCACAATTACAGATGGGCATATTAAATACTATCTAAATGATGACCGCACCGTTACTGCTGATATGAATTTTAGCATTTACGAGATTCCTAACCCTGATATGGTAACAGGATTAAAAGTTTCGAAAAGAACAGAAACTTCCCTTACATGTCAATGGAACCCGGTTAAAAGAGCTCATAACGGATATACCATTTATGTGCAGGATGCGCTTACAGAAAAAAACGTCAAACGTGTATCTGTAGGAAAAGACGTTACTTCGAAAACAATCACCGGTCTGCAAGCAGGACAGCGGTATCGTGTGATTGTACGCGCGTACAGAACTTACAAAAAGAAGAATTATTACTCACCATATTATAAAGGAACGGCAGTCTGTTATACCCTCCCCAAAACACCGTCTCCAAAAGTATCACTTCGTTCTGACCGCAGGGTAAAGTTTACCTGGAAAGCATCCCCGGCAGCTTACCGTCAGGGAGATTCCCAGAATGTGATTTACTACCGAAACGCGAAGAGCAAACATTACCAGAGACTGACTCAGCTTCCGGACAAGAAGGAATCCTATACAACGAAAGCCTTAAAAAAGGGAAATACCTACTACTTCCGGATGCGCAGCATCATTTCTGATAAAGACGGAAAATACAAAACTTACGGGGACTTCTCAAAAACCGTTAAAGTGACCGTAAAGTAAGTAACGATTAATACAGTCATAGAATAATTAAATGAACAAAAGGATTGGCTTTTACTGAATTACGATGCAGAGTCGTTTCTTTGTTTATAGTCAATTACGTTGAGTGGATAGTGGAGAAATGTTTTAGAGCATTTTTTCGGAAAAGCCCGAAATTAAAGAATGGAGCAATAGAGAATCGTGTTGGCTGGAAAGGAATGTGCAGAAAAGCTGTGACTCTTTTCTATGTATTGGTTGGAACGCAGCTGGACTCCTTGATGAGAATAAATATTATTATTAGTTGTTTACATATGGTTAAGGAGGGATTTGTTTATGAAGAAAAAAGTTTTGTGGATTCTCTGTACAATCATTACGATAACTGTAGGCAGTACGGTCTATGCCGCTGATTTTTCAGATGGAGAACCGGCTGTCAGTAATGTGGAAGAAGC
>CATXEA010000050.1 GCA_958367245.1 uncultured Blautia sp. | reverse complement strand
CTTTGAGAAAGCCGGGAAGAAAATCACGCCAAAGCTGCTTCTTGAAGCAATCCGTACTTTGCCGGAAGAAAAGCGCAAAGCCATATTGCTGTATTACTTCGAGGGAATGAACGATACCGAGATTGCGGAGCTGTTCAACACGTCGAGAAGCACGATACAGTACAGGCGGACAAGCTCTTTTGAGAAATTAAGAAAATATCTGGAGGAAAATGCTGATGAATGGGACGAATGGTAACGAACCCGGCTACCCGGAAAATGCCCTTGTTCCCTATCCTGTCATTGTGGCAGCGACAAAGGGCGACCCGGACGCTATGAAGATTGTCTTGCAGCATTTCAGCGGCTACATAGCCCGCCTCTCCATGCGGAAGCTGTACGACGAGCGCGGGAACGTCTATTTTGGCGTAGACCACGACATTCGGGAACGGCTGCAAGCAAAACTGATGATGGCTGTCCTCACCTTTAAGGCAGAGGAATAAACCGCAGCGGCGGCGGGACGCTTTCTCTCTCCCCCTTTTCCGTTCCGCTGCTGACGCGGCAGCAAAGCCATTCTGAACCTTGACAAAGAAAGCGGCGCAAGATAACGGCGGCGCAGCATAGGGCAAATCGGATACGTTCCTTTTGCGCCGAGCCATACGGCGGGTGCGCCATGACGCTATCCGGGTGAGGTTATCCCCGCCCGGACAGCCGAGCGACCAACACCGCGCCGGAAAGCAAGTGTAGCGGCTTGCGGGCGACGACACGCAGAATATACAATGATACTTCCTTACAGCCACAGTCCGAGCGTTAAGAGCGTCGCAGGCAATGGGTAGGGCGGCATGAGAACCATGCCGGGGTGAAATTCCCATGAGGTTATGCTAATAACCGTCCGATTAAAGCCTTTGTTTTATTGAATAGTGGACTTGCTGCTATTCATAGACTATATTATATGTTTGCGAAAGAAAGGGGGATTTTCTTTGACGCAAAACCAAACGCCCGTTACCACAACGGAGCATAAAATAGGAAAAGTTACTTACCTTGTATGTTCGTCCGCAAGTGAACGCGCAACGGACACACTGGATAAAAAGATAAAAAAACTCATTCGCAAAGACATGGAACTGAACCCCGCAAACGCCCGGAAATAGGGCGTTTCTTCACATTTTATACATGACACAGGCAGCGGTATGTGGTATAATATAGACAGTACAAATACCATGCTTGTCTGTCGTCGGAAAGGAGGACAAAATGTTACAGACAGACAAGATTACCGCTTTATATTGCAGATTGAGCCAGGAAGATATGCAAGCCGGGGAAAGCGAGAGCATACAGAACCAAAAACTGATTTTACAAAAGTATGCTGACGAACACCACTTTTTCAACACGCGCTTTTTCGTAGACGACGGATTTTCCGGCGTGAGCTTTGAGCGTGAGGGGCTTCAAGCCATGCTGCATGAGGTTGAAGCCGGGAACGTGGCGACCGTCATAACAAAAGACCTTTCCCGTCTGGGACGTAATTATCTGAAAACCGGGGAGCTGATAGAGATTGTCTTTCCCGAATATGAAGTGCGCTACATTGCCATTAACGACGGTGTAGACACAGCAAGGGAAGATAACGAGTTTACCCCTCTGCGGAACTGGTTCAACGAGTTTTACGCCCGCGACACCTCAAAGAAAATCCGGGCTGTCAAACAGGCAAAGGCGCAGAAAGGCGAGCGCGTCAACGGCGAAGCTCCTTACGGCTACCTTATCGACCCGGATAACCGCAATCATCTGATACCCGACCCGGAAACGGCGCACGTCGTAAAACAGATTTTTGCAATGTATGTACGGGGCGACCGTATGTGTGAAATCCAGAACTGGCTGCGGGACAATGAAATACTGACCGTCGGGGAACTGCGCTACCGCAGGACAGGGAGCAAACGCCACCCCCGCCCACAGCTCAACGCATGGTACAACTGGCCGGATAAGACGCTGTACGACATTCTGACAAGGAAAGAATATTTAGGGCATACCATAACCGGGAAAACCTACAAGGTATCTTATAAGTCGAAAAAGACGAAAAAGAACCCGGAGGAAAAAAGGTATTTCTTCCCCAACACTCACGAACCTTTGATTGATGAAGAAACCTTTGAACTTGCACAGAAGCGGATTGCCACCCGGCAACGCCCGACAAAGGTTGATGAAATTGACCTGTTTTCCGGGCTGCTCTTTTGCGGGGACTGCGGCTACAAAATGTATGCAGTACGCGGAGCCGGGACGCTTGAACGGAAACACGCCTACACTTGCGGCAACTACCGCAACCGGGCAAGAAATGATATGCTCTGCACTACGCATTATATCCGCAAAAGCGTATTGAAAGAACTTGTCCTTGCAGACTTGCAGCGAGTAACGTCTTATGTGAAAGAGCATGAACAGGAGTTTATCGAAACAGCCAACGAGTGCAGCGCAAAGGCAGTACAAAAGACGCTGACACAGCAGCGGAAAGAGCTTGACAAGGCGCAGAACCGTATTAACGAGCTGAACATCTTATTCCGCAAGCTCTACGAGGACAACGCTTTAGGGAAACTTTCAGATGAACAATTTGCTTTTCTGACTTCCGGCTATGATGAAGAAAAAAAGACGCTGACCCGGAGGATTGCGGAGCTGTCACAGGAAATCGACAACGCCACCGAGCGCAGCGCGGACGTAAAAAGGTTTGTCGCACTGGTACGCAGATACACAGCGATTGAAGAACTGACCTACGAAAACGTCCATGAATTTATTGACCGTATTCTTATTCACGAACTGGATAAGGAAACGAACACCCGCAAAATCGAAATCTTTTATAGCTTTGTCGGCAGAGTTGATACAGGCGACAAGCCTACTGAAAGTATCTCCTATTTCAGACAGATAGGAGCCGACGTAAAGAGTTATGCTATCTAACATACATCAAAAAGAGGTAAGATAACACCCTCTGCAAAAAAGGTATCGTTATCTTACCTCAACAAAATTTGTTCCGGTTTTTCCCAGATCAGAATAAATGTCATATACAGCAATTTCATACTCTCTGTCTGGATTTTCATTGTTCTTCTGAATAAATTCTTTTATCAGCGTAATCTGTGTTTCAATAGATTCTGACTTTTTTTCATCACTATCTACGGATAATCTGGCATAAATTGCAGCCATACATACCGGAATCCCAGAAGCTTTTTTCTCTGTGTTTTTCTTATATCTTTTTGCTGTTCTTGCCATTTATCCCACCTCTTTCCTGCACTCTGTTCGATGCTCCGCATAAAACCGTCTTATGACTTTCATTTTCTCAATCATATTCCTTGCTGTTCAGGCTAGTTTCCTGCAAGACATTTTTCTTTAAGCGCAAGCTGCTCAACGACCTCACAACCGCCTCATAGTCTCGCTCTTCGTCCGTTTTCTTGGTAAGATATTCTGCTTCAAAGACATCATGTTTCCAATTCAGCTTACGGAATGTATCTGTCACATAAAAGTCTACAAAATACTGTCCAAGATCTCCATACTCGCTTCTCTTCATCGGGGCAAGATGTCTTTCCATCATATGATAAACTGCTGTTGCCATCTGATCCCGTACATAGCTGCTCATGGATTTTATCCGGTATTTTTCGCTCTCTTCTTTTCCCGGATAATAATCCCGTATATTCAAATCCAGATTTCTCACATCTATCGGATTTCCTACATCCAGATATGCCACGTTATTCTCATAATCTTTTACCAGAACAACCGGAACAATCTTTTTTCCAGTCTTTAATGCCAGATTCACTGGACCGTCATAAATCGGTTTAATCAGCTTGTTCAAATCGTAATTGTGTGATCCTTCCGGGAAAATCAGAATACTCTGCGTCTGTAATACACGCTCCATTTTTGCAGGAAGTACGCTTCGCTCCTCCTGATCCAAAACATTAAAAACAATCATTCCATTCAGCCAGGACAGATATACCTCCGGATTATAATTCAGATTTTCTACCGAACCCAATATCAGGTACGCATTACAGTCGATGATATTCAGCATGGTTTCAATATCTTCCGGGCAGACATGACTTCCCACAAAAATATAACTTTCATCTTTGTCCAGCTTCGGATAACGCTCAACAACAATATTGTTGGCATTCTTTTTTGTTGACAGTGGATAATGCGATAATGGAATCCTATCTGTTTTCAGCTTCCTATAATACTCTTCATCACTGGCATAATCCGGTGTATCTTCCCTTATAATCGTTGCATTTGTAAAAATGTTGCATAGTCTACGAAAAGCTCCATTTGTCTTTCGCCGCAGGAAAAGCCCAGTGTCAGTGGTGAAATGATCCACGTCTTTTGTATTCAGTTTGTTGATAAATAAATTTCTATAATTTTTCATTTGTTTTCTTCATTGTTTTCCTTAATTTCTTCATTAGAGCGGCTTTTTACATCGTAATAATTCTGAATTCTTTCTTCTCTGCGCTGTTTATAATGTTTTTTCCTGTAATCCATAATTACGACTATTACTCCCAGCACTGCTATATTAACAAACACACTTAATATATCTACTTCGTGACCGCAAACCGAACTGATATAAACAGTATTTATTACTTTCCACAAAATGATAAAAAAGCTTGCGATTTCTATGGAGTCAGCCATCACTTTATGTGCCAGAGGTTCATCCGATATATATTCTTTATTATCTCTAAGCAATATTCCTTTTTTCTTGTTCCATTCTTCATTGTTCTTTACGCATGTCTCATTTTTGTTATTTTTTCTACGCATCTTCAACATATAAGATATTTCTTCCAATATCATTCCAACTCCATATGCACAAAAGCCAAAGACAATAATAGAACTATCTCCAACTTTCCAAAATGTATCTACAAGACCAGAATAATATGTTATCAGAATCACAAGCCCACCTGTAATTAACCTTACCAAACAATCATATAAACTTAATTTTTCTATGAGTTCATCCATTGTTCTTAATCTCCTGTATCTTACTTTTTCAATTATTGCATATATTCCAGTGCTCTATAATCTACTTTTCCGCTTTGCGTTACTGGCATTTTTTCAATTATATTAATTTCCCCCGGGACTGCATATTCTGGCAATTGTTTTCTCAGCGTATCTGCTATTCGATTCATATCACATTTTTGATCATCTTCAAGTACTATATATGCTCTGGCAACATGAACTCTTTTTTCATCTTCAACTACATTTACTGCTGCCTGTTTTATACTGTCACATTTTCTCAATACATTCTCAATTCGGTCTGGAAATAATTTATAAACAATTCCATCTTTTCCTCTTGTGATATAGATTCTTTTTATTCTTCCTGCAAAATAGAGAAATCCATCTTTTTGTACATATCCCAAATCACCTGTATGAATCCACTTCTCTCCATTTTCAATCCAAATTACTTTCTCTGTCTCTTTTATGTCTTTCACGTATTTCCACATTATGCTAGGCGATGAAAAACATATTTCTCCTTTTTCACCATATCCAAGTTCTTCTTTTGTTTCTGGATTAATAATTTTCACATTTACCTTCGGAAGTGGAATTCCTAAAGAACCAGACCGATTACACCGATTCATATTTGTACAAACTGTTGCTCCTAATTCTGTCATTCCATATCCAACTGTATATTTCACTGTGGCATGATGTTTGGCAAGAATCTTATTCAGCTTTTTCTCTTCTTCATCTGAAATTGCTCCTCCACCACCAGCTAATGTTTTCAACCAGTTCATATTTCCTTTACATGATTTCACAATCGCAGAAATAAAAGCTGGCCCTGTAATCATATGCTCTGGTTTCTTTTTCATCATAGCTTTAGCAACAGCATCTGCATTCGGGTCAATC
>CATXEA010000049.1 GCA_958367245.1 uncultured Blautia sp. | reverse complement strand
TTTGAACCCAAAAGTTTTTTCAGGAAGTGATAACCTTGGTTCCTCCTTAGGAGGCGAACCCTCTATCCTGCTGAGGTACATGGACGTATATGAAATTTTCAGTGTTGGGCGATTGCTCCAACAAGCCCTTAGGAGGCGCCCGTTTTATCCATTAAACTAAGAGAACCTATTTCTTTCAACAACGCTTATTGTACTATACTTACTCTAAAATTACAAGTCGGTTTTCTAATAATTTATTAAAAGGTTCGGATTTTACTCCGAACCTTTTAACCATGCAATTATGCTGTTTTGTTTCACATTTTTATATGTTTCACGTGAAACATTTTTATTATGTCACGGAAGCATACTAAAAATGTAACTGTCCCTGAAGCCAGATTAGACCTTTAAACCTGCGTCCCACCTCCGGTTCTCCAAGCAAATCTTTCTTATTAATACATACATCAAACTGCATATCATTGCATTCTACCGTAAGCTGACAGATTTCTTCTCCTGTAACGATATTTCTAAATGTCATGTAGTCCAGAATCTCACCCAAAATATTGTACTGATCACATTCGATACCGTAAGGCATAAAATAAGAATCTACAATTGTAAACACATCATCCGTTGTAATACGCTGGGAAATCATGGAATATGTATCCATATCATCCATTGTAAGACTTTCCATAGCTTCTTCATCACCATTTCTGGCGGCAGCCATAAGATGATTTCTGTTTTTCGTCAGTTCACGCTCTACTTTTACTGCTTCTTTATCTTTTTCCACCGGAAAAAGAATTTTTCCTTCTCTGGCCAACCCGGAAAGGGTCAATGGCTGGCCTCCAGGAAACATGCTGCATTTATGCTTTTCCTGCATATATTCTGCTGCATTCTGCAAATAAAAAATCAATGTCACTCCAATCCGCAGGTCATCACAGGCTCCGGCAAAGGATTCTTTGTCCGCATGCCGTTCTACTACTACACTCTCCTGTGTCGTAATTCCTGTTCCCCTGAAAAACGGAAAAGAGTATTCTACTTCAAATTCGTTGTTCTCATCGTACTGTCCGCAAACAGTAATTCCACAATCACAGCCATAATTTTTCGAAAATTCTACAAACACACCATCCGGATGATTTTCTACTGCAACTTTTTCATCATAAGTTTCTACAACATCCCTGATGATTTCTTTCATTTTCTTTCTTTCCGTGATATTGGAAAAACCGACTGCTCTTAAATAACTGTGCAAAGGAACACCTCCCTGTACAAGCTTACAGACGCTTTATGCACGGGTCTTTTTTTCAATTTTTGTCATTCCGCCCATATACGGCTGCAGAGCTGTTGGAATATTCACAGAACCATCTGCATTGAGGTTATTTTCAAGGAATGCAATCAGCATTCTAGGCGGCGCAACAACTGTATTATTCAGTGTATGGGCAAGGTATTTTTTGCCATCCTTACCGTTTACACGGATTTTCAGACGACGTGCCTGCGCATCACCGAGATTAGAACAGCTTCCCACCTCGAAATATTTCTTCTGACGTGGAGACCATGCTTCCACATCAAGAGACTTCACTTTAAGGTCAGCCAGATCACCGGAGCAACATTCCAGTGTACGAACCGGAATATCCAGAGAGCGGAATAAATCTACTGTGTTCTGCCATAATTTCTCAAACCACATTGGACTTTCTTCCGGTCTGCAGACAACAATCATTTCCTGTTTCTCGAACTGATGGATTCTGTAAACGCCTCTCTCTTCAATACCATGTGCTCCTTTTTCTTTACGGAAGCAAGGAGAATAGCTTGTAAGAGTTTTTGGCAGTTCCTCTTCCGGAATAATCTGATCGATAAATTTACCAATCATAGAATGCTCACTTGTACCGATAAGGTATAAATCTTCTCCCTCAATTTTATACATCATGGCATCCATTTCAGCAAAACTCATAACGCCTGTTACAACATTGCTTCTGATCATGAAAGGAGGTACGCAATAAGTAAATCCTCTATTAATCATAAAATCACGTGCATATGAAATAACTGCTGAATGAAGTCTTGCAATATCTCCCATTAAATAGTAGAAACCATTTCCTGCTACTCTTCCTGCACTCTCCAAATCGATTCCATCGAAGTTTTCCATGATTTCTGTGTGATATGGTACTTCGAAGTCCGGTACAACCGGCTCACCGTATTTCTGAATTTCAACATTTTCACTGTCATCTTTACCAATTGGTACAGACGGGTCAATGATATTCGGAATAACCATCATGATTTTAAGAAGCTCTTCTTCTACTTCTTTCTCTCTTGCAGAGAGTTCATCAATACGATTTCCGGAAGCAGCAACCTGTTTTTTTACTTCTTCGGCTTCTTCTCTTTTTCCCTGTCCCATGAGCGCTCCAATCTGTTTGGAGATTTTATTTCTCTGGGCTCTTAAAGCTTCTACTTCTCCTTTGATGTCTCGGTTTTCCCTGTCAAGTTCGAGAACCTTATCTACAAGCTCAAGCTTGCTATCCTGAAATTTGTTTCGGATGTTCTGTTTAACAATTTCCGGATTCTCTCTCACAAATTTAATATCTAACATTATGTTCCTCCTATAATATGTAACTATTTTGATAAATACTATTCTTCTTTTTATACAGAACAACATTTAACATAACAATAGCTACTTTATTATTCGCATTTCATATTTTCTTTATTCATTTTCGATTGTATTTTTATTCTTATCCAGTAAATCATCATTATTGTTATATCATACAAGATGATTGTTGTGTTTTATTCTGGTTTTTGTCAATCTTCTTCAATCTCTGCCAGTCCGAAGTTTACCGCTTTTCTGAGCGCTTCCACTTCCTCCTGACTTAACATGACATAAGATTCCCCTTTTACAATCTCTTTCAGATAAAGAAAACAATTGTCCCGGCTATGCACCGCATTCAGTATCAGACCGGAATTCTCTTTGTCCAACAATGCAAGAGCAAAACTCAGCTTTCCGCCCACATCGTCAAAGGCATCATACTTCTCCACGCCATATTTACTGAACATCTGCTCGAGAAGCTTCTTTATAAAAAGAATATCGTGCTCATGATCTTCCTTCGCTTCATAAAGACGGTCAATCTGATTAAATTTTCTCACGAATACTTTTTCCAAAGATTGTGCATCGCTGCCTTTCATAAACAGCTTATATTTGCGCTCCAGACGAGTGAGGCGCATATTATTGCTGACAACCTTTACCAACAGAAAGATGGACAGAAGCAGCAATATGATTATAATGATTCCTGGGTCTATCCCCATATTGTCAAATATAGCGCTCATATTCTCTGACTCCTTAACCAATCGTCTCAAACAGGTCTATAATTCGTTCCAGATCATCTTTAGAATAATATTCTATTTCTATCTTTCCCTTATTGTTCTTCTTTCTGTGGATAAATACTCTTGTTCCCACAATACTTTTCATTCTTTCTTCAAGCTGTTCATATACTGCATCTTCCGTCGTATTTACTGCTTTTTTCTTTTCTTTCGGAGGTTCCAATATATGTTTCACAAGGGCTTCTGTTTCACGAACGCTTAATTTTTCATCAAACACTTTCATTGCTACATTAGCCTGCTGTTCTTTATCAGAAACAGAAAGTATTGCTCTGGCATGACCTGCTGTTATCATTTCATCTATGAGCATCTGCTGAACTTTTTCATCCAACTTCAAAAGTCTCATAGAGTTCGTAACTGCAGTCCTGCTTTTTCCCACTCTGTCAGCTATTTCATCCTGCTTCAGATGAAATTCGTCGATCAGGCGCTTATATGCCATCGCTTCCTCGACTGGATTCAGGTCCTCTCTCTGGATATTTTCAATCAATGAAATTTCCACAAGTTCCTGTTCATTGAATTCTTTTACGATCACCGGTACTTCTTTTAATCCCGCAAGCTTGGCAGCTCTCCAGCGGCGCTCACCTGCGATAATCTCATAATAGTCCTTCTTCTCTGTCACAAGAATTGGCTGTAATATTCCGTACTGCTTGATCGATTCAGATAATTCCAGCAATGCATCCTCATCAAACTGTTTACGCGGCTGATTAAGATTTGGCTCTACACTGGAGATTTTAACCAGCAGTGCGCCTTTTTTTGACTCTGATGCATCTTCTGTTGTCGCAGAGCCTGCTTTTGATTCCTGCTTTGTCTTTGGTGCGGTTTTAGCCGCCGGCTTCTTTACTGTCTCTTTTGATGTAGAAGTTTTTTCCGGAAACAAAGCATCCAAACCTCTTCCAAGCCCTGTTCTTTTACCTGCCATTACTCTTCCTCCCTGTTTATCACTTCTTCCGCAAGAAGTCTGTAGGCTTCAGCTCCTGCAGATCTGGAATCGTAAATTGTTATTGGCTGACCATAGCTTGGCGCCTCAGCCAGTCTGACATTTCTTGGAATGATTGTCTTATAAATATTCTGTTCAAGATTTTCTTTGACATTTTCCACTACCTGAAGAGACAGATTCGTTCTGGCATCATACATAGTAAACACTACGCCTTCCATTTTCAGTCTCTTGTTCAGTCTGTCTTTAACCAATTCGATTGTATGTATAAGCTGTGAAAGTCCTTCCAGCGCATAGTATTCACACTGAATTGGCACTAAAACAGACGTTGCCGCTGTCAAAGCATTGATTGTCAGCATATTTAATGACGGTGGGCAGTCCATAATGATGTAATCATATTTGCGGCGAACTTTGTCAGTAATTTTTTTCAAAATATATTCCTTGTCTTCAATACCAACCAGTTCGATTTCAGCACCGGAAAGATTAATATTTGAAGGAATCAGGTCTACATTTTCCACTACGCCTTTCACAATTGTTTCTTTCAGTTCTGCTTCTCCTAAGAGAAGTTCATAAAGTGTGTTCTCCAAAGAATTTTTATCCACACCCAGTCCACTTGTCGTATTTCCCTGGGGATCGATATCAATCGTCAGAACTTTCTTCCCCTGCTCTGCGAGACAGGCTGAAAGATTAATTGCAGTCGTAGATTTACCTACGCCGCCTTTCTGATTAGCAACTGCTATAATTCTTCCCAAATTCTCCCCTCCTTTTATGAGGATTCCTGTAACTACTCATACCGTATATTTTTTATAAATCGAAATGAGCAGAAACAAATTACTTCCGTAATAAAGACATTATAACACGTTATTTTTTATATTGCTATATAATGTTTCACGTGAAACATAAAAAATTAATAGTTTTTTCTTAAAAATTTATATATTTTTGCATCAGATAGGATAATACAGATTAAAAAGACTCCCTTATTCTTGACAAGATACCTTTTTGTTCTTTCATATATTTCAATACTCACTTGCAAGTTTTGGCGTGGTATCCGATTAGCTTTAGCTGACAAAATTCTTATTCGAATCTTTACATGTATTTATAGAACACATATCAGTTCAAGAACACTCCAGTGTTCTTGCTGCGGTGCTATCCTTATCACCGACCGTAACAAAACGAAGACAATACGTGTTGCAAAGCAGCATTTTCTCATGCGCCTTTCTGCATCTTCACTCCATTGCAATCTGCGCATAACAGACATCCGTCTAATATCTTGTGCCTTCGCCTGAAACGTCTATCCCAATTGAAGATTGTACCTCTCTGAGACTAATTTCTTATAGCTCACCACTTTAGAAGCGGGAGTCTCCTCCGACTAAGATAAAGAATTGCACACCTCCACTGATACTGATTTTTATATCGGCGCTAAAAAAACAGAAGTCACCCCTTCCTTTGATATACATGTGTATTCTTTTTTTATCATCCAATTAATCAATATAGTTATTCTTTTGTTTTATATTATTTATTTTTATATATTCTTTCATCAATATTATACACAAACCAACATCCATCTTTTGAGTGCCGTAAAGAAGCTCCAATCCATAATTTTTTTCCATTCTAAAATTCGCGCTGCTATCATAAGCAGTCCCCATACCTTTTAAAGCACATTTAAAAATACTCTATTTTCAAGACCTGCCTTGCAAAACAATGGTGTATAAACAGTGACCAAAATGTATCTTCCTTTCCAACAGGGCAACCGCATAAAAAATATTAATACCAAAATCATCACTTTTCCGTTATAAT
>CATXEA010000048.1 GCA_958367245.1 uncultured Blautia sp. | reverse complement strand
AAAATAAATTTCGTCATTTTTTACAATGACTTATGCTGACCCTTGAACAGTAACCTATTCACAGCAGCACAGATATCGCCTCAGATTACCTTATGCTCCAGCCATTTCCTGCTGTGGAACCTCCATGTGTAAATAATTCCTCTTGCCGTCCAGTCTGTAAACATTCCAATCCACACTGCAATCGGTCCAAATCCCATAACGCGAATCAGGAACACACAGAGGCAGAAACGGAATACCCACATTGTCGTACAGGAGGTAATCATCGAAAAACGCACATCTCCTGCAGCACGCAGTCCGTAAGCAGGGATAAAGGAAAACATCCACACAATCGGTTTTACAATTGTAATCCACATCACCATATTCATGCACATAGCTGCGCTTTCCGGTTCCATTCCTCCGAGAATGGTAATCGGCTTTGTGAGAGCAAAAACTGTCACACAGGAAATAATAAGAATGACTTCCGCTACTACACAGAGCTTCTTTATGTAATAAACTGCCTCATCCTTTCTTCCGGCTCCCATACATTCGCCTACAACCGTCATAAGACCAATTCCCACTCCAATAGCAGCTATACCATTGACATTTTCCAGAATATTTGTCATAGCCTGAGCTGCAATGGCAGTTGTACCGAGGGTGGAAACAGTTGACTGAATCGCCAGTTTTCCAAGCTGAAACATACTGTTTTCCACTCCCGATGGAATCCCCAGTCCAAGCACACGCCGAATCATATGTCCATCCGGGCGAATTTTCCTGTAATCCCGTACAACAATGGGCTGTCTGTTTTTTCGAAGCTGCCACAGAACAACAACCGCGCAAAAAATTCTGGAAACAAGGGTTGAAATTGCAGCTCCGGCAACCCCCAGATTAAATCCCCATATCAGAACCGCATTTCCCACAATGTTCATAACATTGGAAATAACGGAAATCGTCATTGGCCCTTTCGTATTTTCCTGAGCCCGAAAAATAGATGCTCCTGCATTATAGAGCGCAATAAACGGGAAGGAAGCCGCTGTAATAAGGAAGTAAATCTTTGATGCGGACATAACCTCCTCTTCTACCTGACCGAAAATGAAACGAAGGAGAGGCAGACGGAATATCAGACAAAAAGCCGTTGCTCCCAGAGAGATTGCCGCAATGATAAACAGAACCTGTCTTGCAGCCTTATTCGCCATCTCCATATTCTTCTGTCCCATATACTGGGAACACACAATTGCCCCTCCTGCCGCAAGAGCCGAGAACGCCTGAATCACCAGAACATTTATGGAGTCTACCAGCGATACTGCTGAAATAGCTGCAGACCCTACGTTACTCACCATCATCGTATCCACAGTTCCCATCAGGGATGTCAAAAGCTGCTCCAGAATAATCGGAACCAGCAGATTCCTTAGCATCCTGTTTGTAAAAAGATGCTGTTCTTTCATTTTCATATCACTCCTTGTTTTTTTCTGCATTGTCTGTTATTCTTTTATAAATCTTCCAAAACTTTGCAATTTGTTTTGAATGGTTACGAAAGAAAGGAACTTTCCATGCAGCGTATTTTATATTATTCTGTTTCAAAAGACCGTGAAGGACTCACGATTCTTGATTTTCTTAAAAAAGAAGGGTATTCCCATCATGTGCTGTCTCTAATGAAGACAGACAGAGAAGCTATTTTGTTAAACGGGGAAAGAGGATTCGGGAGAACTCCTTTAAAGGAGGGCGATTCCCTGCGTATTCTGATTCCGGAAACGGAAACCTCCGACAATATCCTTCCCACAGAGATGCCCCTCTTTATTCTGTACGAGGATGAAGATATTCTCGTGCTGAACAAACCGGCGGATACTCCTATCCACCCTTCTCAGGGAAATTACGAAAACACTCTTGCCAACGGTGCAGCCTGGTATTTTGCCCAAAAGGGAGAGCCTTTTGTCTACCGCTGTATCAACCGTCTTGACCGGGATACTACAGGCGCGTTGATTCTTGCAAAAAATCCCTTAAGCGCTGCCATCCTTTCCCAACAAATGGCAGAGCGAAAAATAAAAAGAACCTATCTTGCTCTCGTAGAAGGAATCCTGCCCCCAAAAGGCACGGTAGACGCTCCCATTGCCCGGGTCGAAGGTTCTACCATCGAACGGGAAATTAATTTTGAAACCGGAGAACGTGCAGTCACCCACTATGAACGGCTTGCTCTGGGCAAATATTTTTCTCTGGCAGAGCTTCATCTGGAAACAGGGCGTACCCACCAAATTCGTGTTCACATGAAGCATATCGGGCATCCCCTTCCCGGCGATTATCTTTACAATCCTGTTTATGACAGAATCTCCCGTCAGCCCCTTCACTCTTTCCAGCTTGAATTTACCCATCCCATAACAAAAAAGGCGCTGATTTTCACAGCGCCGCTTCCATTGGACTTCAGGAATGCTTTTTAGCATTCCTGACTTTTATTTATTCTTTTCATAAATAACAAGCAGTCCTTTCAGAAGCAGGTCTTCATCAAGAATAATCTCTCTCTTACAGTGAGGAATTACCTTCTTTGCCAGACCTCCTGTAGCGATCACTGTGGTTTTCTGTCCAAGTTCTTCCTCAATACGTTCCACAATACCGTCCAGGGCTGCCGCATTGCTGTAAAGCAGACCGCTTTTCATACAGTCAATGGTATTTTTGCCAATAATGCGCTTTGGCGCCTCCAGACTGATTCCGCTGAGCTGAGATGCCCTTGAAGTCAGCGCGTCAAGAGAAATACGTACGCCCGGGAGAATCATACCTCCGATGTATTGTTTTTTTTCGTTTACAACGGAAACTGTAGTTGCAGTTCCCATATCTATCACAATAAAAGGTACAGGATATTCCGCGAGACCTGCCACTGCATCTGCCACAAGGTCTGCGCCAAGCTGTCCCGGATTGTCCATCATAATATTTAAACCTGTCTTCACTCCCGGTCCAAGTACCATGACCTCTTTTTTCAGGATTTTTTCTGCTGCCAGACGTGCGATATTTGTCACCTGAGGCACTACGGAAGAAATGATACATCCTTCGATATCTGCTTTTTTGATATGATAAATATCAAGAACCGTTTTAATATCCACCGCGTATTCCAGTTCCGTTTTTGTGCGGACTGTAGAAAGTCTTTCAATAAAATAGGTTTTTTCTCTGTCGATGCAACCGACAACTATATTGGTATTTCCGATATCAAGTGCTAAAATCATATTTTTCTCCAAATTCAGGCACACATATGTGTGCCTGTTCTTTTTCTGTTAATGACTTGCTTCCGCCTTTATTTCATGGTTAATATCCATCTGGGAAGCAGGAATTAAATGCGCTTTGGAAAGAGCGGTTCCCACTGCGCCTGTGATTACTGTAGATGACAGCATCTCACATACTGCGTTGATTCCTACGAAAGTACAGATAAATACGATCACATTCTGTCCTCCGATCATATCCTGAACATACTGGGTGTTTCCAAAAAGAACAACCAATGCAGTCATAAAGAATGCCGTATTCAGAAATGCGGAAAAGAATCCGGTCACAGCACAGGAAATATATACGTTTGTTTTCTTGCGCATTCCTCTGTAAATGTAGCCAATGAGAAGTCCGTCAAGGGCGCGGGGTACGAATCTCTGAATAAATGCCAGAAACGGATTGATTCCGAAGAGCATAGCTCCCATAGCGCTTGTCCCGCCGATTCCGATACACTGGAAAAAGCTTGTAAGACCAAAAATAGAACCAGCGATCAGACCGCCCACAGGTCCTAAGACAATGGCGCTGATGGCTACAGGAATTACATTAAAGGTGATGGCGAGAGGTCCGATATTCAGATATCCAAGGGGTGTATATGCCATCAGTAAAAGTATGGCTCCCATCAGACCTAACAGGGTAATCTGTGACGTTGTGAATTGCTTTTTCATTGTTTTTTCCTCCTTGTTACTGTTCCCTTAAGGGATACAATACGGTGTGTGTACTTACCCTTCGGTAAGCATAAGTATTTTATCCAGGATTTTTGAAGCTGCATCCTCTTTGCTCATAAGCGGGAGTGATACTTCTTCTTCCTGTGTAATCAGAGTCAGCACATTGGTGTCTCCCTGGAATCCGGCGCCTTCTACTTTCAGATTATTGGCGGCTACCATATCCAGATTTTTCTTTGTGAGCTTGGCTCTGGAATTACCGATCATGTTCTGGGTTTCCATGGAAAATCCACAGAGAAACTGTCCTTCTTTTTTATGTTCTCCCAAAAATTTCAGGATGTCGTCCGTGCGTTCCAGTTCTATGGAAAGCTCCCCGTCTTTTTTCTTCATTTTTTCATCGCTGACAGTCTTGGAACGGTAATCTGCCACTGCTGCAGCCTTGATAATGATATCCTGTTCTCCGCTGACTGCAGTAACTGCATCAAACATATCTTTTGCAGAAACAACAGGCACTGTCTTAACAAAAGGCGGCGGTGTAAGAGAGGTACGTCCGCTGACCAGCGTGACATCCGCTCCGCGAAGCATAGCCATTTTTGCAAGAGCATAGCCCATTTTTCCTGAAGAATGGTTTGTCAGAAATCTTACGGGATCCACTGCTTCCTGAGTAGGTCCTGCAGTGATAAGAATTTTTTTGCCCTGCAAATCCTTCGGGCAGGCAATTTCCCGTTCAATATAAGAGAGTAAGGTTTCCGGCTCCGGCATTTTTCCTGCTCCTGTGTCTCCGCAGGCAAGGTAGCCTGACGCAGGAGTAATAACTTCATAGCCGTAATGCTCCAGAATTTTCAGATTGTCCTGAACAACCGGATTCTCATACATATTTGTGTTCATGGCAGGAGAGATGAATTTCTTACACTTACAGGCCATGACTGTTGTAGTCAGCATATCGTCTGCAATACCGTGGGCAAGCTTTCCTATCACATTGGCGCTGGCAGGTGCGATCATAACAACGTCTGCCTTTTTTGCAATGGAAACATGCTCTACCTGAAACTGGAAATTTCTGTCAAAGGTATCCACCAGACACTTATTTCCTGTGAGCGTTTCAAAGGTAATGGGATTTATGAAATTCGTCGCGTTTTGTGTCATCAAAACATGCACATCTGCATGGCGTTTCTTTAAGGCGCTTGCCAGACCGGCAATTTTATATGCGGCAATACTTCCCGTGACTCCCAATAAAACTGTTTTTCCCTGAAACATGCTTCTCTCCTCTTTCCCTTTTCTTTTATAACAAACATATCGTATAGGTACAATATTATAATAGGATGCTTTGTTTTTATCCGATAACATTATAGAACATCTTCTTATGAAATTGCAATAAAAATATATCTTGTTTTCAATTCTGTACACATTTGAAAACACCGGGATATACACGCAGAAAACAGACCGGAACTGTCTGTCCGGTCTGCTCTGGAGGATTGGTCTATATAAATAAGATTCCTTTTTTATTTAACGGTTACCTTAACTACATTGGAATAAGCTCCATTCGTGGCATAATTACCATCCTCGTCACGGATGATTCCACGCATTTTAAAATAATAAGTATTGTTTTTCTTCAAAGTCTTTGTGGTGAAGCTCTCTTCCCCTTCTGAAAGCTTCACAAGCCGCTGATAGCTTTTATCTTTCGCATTGCGGTAATAAATCACGTAACTGCATTCCCCGTCCTCATAAGCTGCAAAAGCGCCGCTCCAGTTAAGCTTTACCTTATGACCGGAAACTGCTTTCCCTTTCAGGGACGGTGTTCCGGGCGCAGTAAAGCAGATTGCCTGACTTTCATCATAATCCGAATAATAATTCCTGCCATTTACGCGGTTGTAAGCGCGGACAATAATCTTATAGCGCTGTCCTGCTTCCAGCCCTTTCACTGTCACAGAAACAGATGAATTCTTTATTTTTACACGTTTGATGTTTTTTCCGGTTCTGCTATCCTGCACATAAACCACATAACCATCCGGACGAATCTTCTCTGACTCCCATTTACAGGTAACGGAAGAATCCGTCCTTCCTGTCACCTTTACCCCGTTCACCATTGCAGGGCGGAAAACATTCACCTTTCTTATTTTTGAAGGAAGACTGTAATACTTCTTATTTCCTTCTTTTGAGTATCCCCGCACACTCAGATAGTAAGCCCCTTTTTTTACATTTTTGAAGGTAACCTTAGTAGTATTCTTGTCTTTCAGTTCATATTTCTTTATAGTTGGAACAGTCTGACTGAAGCCATCGTCACTGGATTCTTTTGGTTCGACTCCCAATACATAATCATATGCATCTGCATGTTTATCTCTGTTTTCCAAAGTTACCGTTACTGTTGAACCATTTACAGTAACTTTACCGATTTCCGGCTGAGCCGGTGTGTTTACTTTAACCGTTGCTTTTTTCGGAGGACTCCATATCGTCCATGTTTTGTCCTTTTTTAAGCCGCGGACCCTGACATAATAATCTCTTGCCTCCAGAAGGTATGGAATTTTCGCAACAGTATCCTTCGTTTCAAAAGTTTGTACTCTTTCCTCCCAAGCCGCAATTAACGTACCCGGTATCAGTAACTCTACATCCTGTCCTTCATATGGTTCACCTTCCGCAACCTTATCTACCCTGTATTCATATTTCAAAATATCAGTATTTTCTCCGGAAACAGATACATCAATCACATTTCCGGACACGACTGGTTTATTCAATTTAAGTACGGAAGTTTCTGCTGTCTTCCCGTTACTTCTGAACTTAATTCCCATGGAAGAAGCATAAGCCTCTGCATAAGAACCCGTCTCTCCAATAATCGTTATACTGTCTTCAATTCCCCAAAAAGCGGTTGCAGATATCTCCTTCACATTGGAAGGAATATAAAGTTCTTTCAAGCTGTAACAATTCTTAAATGCACCGTCATCAATTGCTTCAACACTTGTTCCTATCTCCACTTTCTTCAAATTCGGACAATCACTGTAATCACTGGCTTCTATGCGACGATAGCCATTCCCCGTATGCACATATTCCAGATTCTTACAATCACTTGCTATAAACTCCCCATCAATCTTTGTAATATGATCCGGAATAATAAGTTCACGAAGCATGGTACAGCGGAACATGCAGTTGTCGAAGCTTCCTATTCTCTGTATTGTATCTGGAAATTCTACTCTCTCAATATCTTTTTTTGCCGCTATAAACTCAGTTACCGGTGTACCGTACAGCCCTCTTTTTACAGAAACAGCCCCTCTTAGTCCTTCAGCAAGATAATAAGGTCTGGGCCGCTCAAAAAAACCAGCCCAATACGAAACATTATCAACCTCTACTTCCTCATCACCATCTTCATTTACGGGACGTTCTCTTACTACCAGATTTATTTTTTCATTATCCTTAAGGTCATTATAAATATAGGTGTAGCGATAACACTCAACGGTAAGCCCCTCACAGCCATCGAAGATATTTTTTCCTACCTCAAAGAAGGCTGATTCTACAGATACTTTTTTTAATTTCGTACAATTCTGAAAAGCTTTGTCTGCTATAGAGTATACAAACAAGTCTTTCGTTCCGTCACTGACGTATTCTTTCAGAGTAAGATTCTCAGGCACTTCCTCTGTGTAGCCTACAATTCCACAGGTATCCCTTCCGGTATCTTTGCGGTATATTACTCCTTCGTAAACAAACTGATCCGAAGACAACTCTGTTTCCGCTGAAACAACAGGCTCTGAAGTCATATCCGGCACTTCCGATACGGATTCTGTTCCTACTCCGTCATCAAAAACATTCTCCGGCAAATCTTCTTCCACAAACGAATCTGCGCTCCCGTCTGCCTGTCCAACTTCACCGCCATCTGTAAATGCTTCACTTCCGAATGCAGAAACAGGTGTCAAAGACATTGTCATTGCAAGTACCGTTACAAGAAAGGTTCTTTCCCACTTTTTTCTCAACATACTTTTGCTCCTTTCTGAAAATTTTCAACAGTTACAGTTTCCATTCTACTCTACATATTATTTATTCATATGCAATATTAAAATATATCATTATAGTATCACTCGCCCGTTAGCATGTCAATATACAATTTATTTTTTTGTAATTATTTCGCAACATTTTATTTTTATTCAATTCTACCGCCCTACACCGACACGAATTGTATCGATTTCGGTTGGTGTGAAAGATATTAACGCTCCCACTCATCCCTATTCTGTGACAGATCTTGTCGTTCTTCCAACGGATCATGTTCCTGATCTGCTTCGAGGGCAGCTCTCTTAAACTCATATTTTGCGGAATTGAACATCTGGGGCTGGATACTGCCACTCTTATTAATTATGATTTTTCTTACCATTATCTCCTCTATTGTGTTTGGGATTTTCAACAAAAGCCATTGTGTTTTCAGTATTTTTATGATATATTCTTGTAAAGTCACTCTATTCTAAAAGTATAATTTGAAAGATAAGGTAATTTCAGTGCACTCTTCAAAATTATATGTTTTTTATTATATAGCTATTCTTGTATAAAAGCGACGAATATTAAAGAGAGGACTCTTTATGATTAAACGAATAATTTCTGCATTATTAATCATTTGCCTTACATTAATGAGGTATACTATGATGGCGATGCTTATTATAGTCCCAACGATGACGGCGCTATCTCCAAGCTTATGCAATATATTGTCCCAAATTTATACGGTATAGACTATGGAGGGGCTCAATGGGCATGATAATCTATCTATTGTTCTTAATATGCATCACCATTTATTTTGGAAAAACGATGTATACAAATTTTCGACAAGAACTTCCTTTAAGATATGGTCAAAGTAAAATAGAGAATTTTATTATCCTACTATGTATCGTACTAGGTCAATACACCATTCCTTCTGCTGTGGGACGACTGATTGCAATTTTACTATTTGGATTTGCATTCCTTGTGATATATGCAATTATTGGTCACCAAAATAAAAAAAGGCATTCTGGAGAATTGTTTCGCTTTTATCAAAAAGAAGTCACCACAGAAAAGAGGTGTGTATATGTAGCCATAGGAGTTATTGTATTTGCTTTATTTTTGCTCTACTTTATAGAATAGTTTTCAAAACGGGACAACTGTATTGCTCAATTTATCAAATAATCCTATTGGAATTTTCCGCAAAATTTTTCTGTAAACAGAACCACGCGACTATCGCGTGGTTTTCTTTATACAATAAACAGACCGGAACTGTCTGTCCGGTCTGCTTTCTAGCATAAATCATCTTTTTATTACAAGTTCTCTTCTTTTTTTAACTGCTTGATTCTTTCCTGTTCCAACCCTGAAAAGCGGGAAATTTCTTCCAACGACAATTTCCCATCTATCAGCATCAGCCGTGCGCTTTTCAGCGCCTGCTGTTCTTCTCCGCGTGTAACGCCCTGCTGAATCAGTCGGTCAGATTCCAGTTCCAGTACATTTCCGCCCATAACATCACCTACTCCTTTTCTTGCTTTTCCCGAATCCTCGAAAATGTAGTCAGCAATTCGGATAATAAGCTCAATTAAATCCCGGTATTCTTTTTCCTTTCCCTTATCAAGAAGCTCTTCTTCCAGATGCTTTTCGATGAGACGGTATTCGGACAGCAGACTGTCCAGTTTCTCTGTATTTTCTTCCAGTTCTTTTTTCCGCTTTTCATAACGTATGACATAGAACGGAAGCAGAAACAGCAGTTTTTTACGGAAGATTGCGTCTCTCGTATACTGTTCCATCCGGATGACGGGTACATGATATTCCAGTGTCCTGCCATCCGGCATCACTATTTCCATCTCCAGCATATCTGTTCCATACTTCCCACGAAGATATAGTACGCAAGAATGCGGAAAATATATACGGACTTTTCCGTTTTCTCTTTGTGCGTATTCCAAAGCTGTGGCAAAATCATATTCAACCATGCGGATGACCATTGCGGGATCACCGGTACTCTGACATTCAATATGATAGACCCTGTTCCCAATAAACAAATGGGAATCCGTAATGATTTCCCCGCTTTTTGTCTCATGCTCGTTTCTCTTTTGAATAATAGAAATATCTTCCGGATATTCCGTGCCAAAAACTTCATTGATTAACGGAATAACAAGCTCCGGCATTTTTTCCAGCATCGTCCGGAAAACATCATCAAAAATAGTATGATTTCCCACGAGGATTCTCCTTTCCTGAACTTATGTATCGTTATCTTCCGTACATAAAAGGATTCCTCGAAATGTATGCTCTATTTCTTTTTTTCTTTTGTAAGTGACATATGACTGCATATTCCGCGAAATCTGCGCATCCGTTCCGAAGGAACGGAGCGCCATTCCG
>CATXEA010000047.1 GCA_958367245.1 uncultured Blautia sp. | reverse complement strand
ATTTCTCGTACGATGATACGAAGTTTGAGGTTACAATTATTGTTTGAGAAATTTATGTGAATACTCGAATAACCGGAGAACATTTCAGTGACAGAGTTCTGAAATCCTATTTTTTACGGACACTTTCCTGTGATTTTAAGGACACAATGGGATATGAAAATAAATAACTGATATAGTAATTATATTATATTTTTCAGGAGGAGGAAGAAATATGATTAGTATTGCTATATTGGACAAAGATGATTTTGATTTGGAAAGAGAATTCAAATTAACGCGCAGGTTCTTTGAAGAAAGAAATATGGAATTTGAGATTACGACTTACGGAAAGACGCAGTGGTTTCTTTATGACCTGAAGGAAAGAGGTTATGATGTGTACCTGATAGAGATGAATATGCCGGACAGAAGCGGGCTGGAGATTGCGCGGGAAATCCGCAAAGAGTATTCGGAATCTGTCATCGTTTTTCTTTCTGACTCCGCAAAGATGGAGGAGGTGCTGCCGACATACGAGTTGGGCGCTTTCCGGTATATTCTCAGAGAGGAACTGGAAGAGAAGCTGAACAGGTGTTATGAAAGCGTTCTTCCTGTTATTGACCGGAAAAATGGCAGCGCTTATGTAATCGAAAAACGTGGGAGAGTAGAAAAAATACCGTATAAAGAGATTCTTTATCTGAGAAAAGACGGGAAATATGTAGTTATCACCCACAAAAAAGGCGAGAGCCGGGTACGCAAAGCGCTGGAAGAGGTCTGGGAAGAACTGAAATCAGATGATTTTTTACGTGTTGAGAAGGGATATATCGTGAATCTCAACCATGCAGAGAAGATGAAAAGTAATGAGCTTTATATGGATAATGATGCGATTATCCGTGTGGGAAAGAAACGGGCTTCCCATGTCAGAGAAGCCCTCCTTGCCTGCTGGACAGGTGAGGAGAAAGTGTGAATTTTTTCTAAAACATCACAAACCGTCTTGACAACACCTTTGAATGCAATTATGATTAGAGCATGTTTTGAGCCTTTGTTTCTATATAGAAGTAATTGAAACAGAGACTCGGGAAAGGCAATGAGGAAGAGGAGTACGCAGCAGTACCTGCCAGAGAGAAGCGCCCGGAGGCTGGAAGGCGGTTCAAGGTGAAGCACTGCGGAAGGTAGCTTCTGAGCCGGGATGCTGAACCGTCCGAAGGATAAGTCGGAGTCAGAAGGCAAGGGGAAACCCTGCTTAAGCCATAATTTGATAAGTAAGCACCCCCGTACCCCGCGTTAAGGGACAATGAGATATGCATCGAATGCATAATGAAGGTGGTACCGCGACGATTCATCGCCCTTCACACGTCAGTGTGAGGGGCGTTTTTTACCTTACATTGGCAGGAAGATATGATATGAAACATAAACGATGTATTTTATCAGGAGGAAACCATGAGCAAAGAACTTGCAAAAACCTATGATCCTAAGGGAATCGAAGAACGTCTTTACAAAAAATGGATGGACAACGGATATTTTCATGCAAAAGTAAATCCGGACAAAAAACCTTTCACAATCGTAATGCCGCCGCCAAACGTAACAGGGCAGCTCCATATGGGACATGCCCTTGACGAGACAATGCAGGATATCCTGATTCGTTTCAAGAGAATGCAGGGCTATGAGGCGTTATGGCAGCCGGGAACAGACCATGCGGCTATTGCCACAGAGGTTAAGGTTATTGAGAAACTGAAAAAAGAAGGCATTGATAAAAATGAAATCGGCCGTGAAGAATTCCTGAAACATGCGTGGGCATGGAAAGAGGAGTACGGCGGAAAAATCATCAACCAGTTAAAGAAACTGGGCGCTTCCGCAGACTGGGAAAGAGAACGCTTCACAATGGATGAAGGATGCTCCAAGGCAGTACAGGAAGTATTTATTAAATTATATGAAAAAGGCTATATTTACAAAGGCTCCAGAATCATCAACTGGTGTCCTGTATGTCAGACTTCTATTTCTGATGCAGAGGTTGAGCATGAGGATCAGGACGGATTTTTCTGGCACATTAACTACCCGATCGTTGGGGAAGAAGGCCGTTTCGTGGAAATCGCAACAACCCGTCCGGAGACACTTCTTGGAGATACTGCAGTTGCAGTAAATCCGGAGGATGAGCGTTACAAAGATATTGTCGGAAAGATGCTGAAGCTTCCTCTGACAGACAGAGAAATTCCGGTAATCGCTGACGAATACGTAGATAAAGAATTTGGTACAGGCTGCGTAAAAATCACACCTGCCCATGACCCGAATGACTTCGAGGTAGGACGCCGTCATAACCTTCCGGAAATCAACATTATGAACGATGATGCTACCATTAACAGCCTTGGCGGTAAATATGCAGGTATGGACCGCTACGAAGCACGTAAGGCAATGGTGAAAGATCTGGAAGAGCTTGGTCTTCTTGTAAAGGTAGTTCCTCATAACCACAGCGTAGGAACTCACGACCGCTGCCACGCAACTGTAGAGCCGATGATCAAACCTCAGTGGTTTGTAAAAATGGACGAAATGGCAAAGGCTGCCATCAAGACTCTGGAGGATGGCGAGCTTGAATTCGTTCCTGCACGTTTTGACAAAACATACCTTCACTGGCTGGAAAATATCCGCGATTGGTGTATTTCCAGACAGCTCTGGTGGGGACACCGCATTCCGGCTTACTACTGCGACGAGTGCGGAGAAGTAGTTGTTGCCCGTGAAATGCCGGAGAAATGTCCGAAGTGCGGATGCACTCATCTTCATCAGGATGAGGACACTCTGGATACATGGTTCAGTTCCGCTCTGTGGCCGTTCTCTACTTTAGGATGGCCGGAAAAAACACCGGAGCTGGAATATTTCTACCCGACAGACGTTCTGGTAACAGGCTACGACATTATTTTCTTCTGGGTTATCCGTATGGTATTCTCTGCGCTGGAGCAGACAGGCAAGTCTCCGTTCCATCATGTGCTGATTCACGGTCTTGTGCGTGACTCTCAGGGACGTAAGATGAGTAAATCTCTCGGAAACGGTATCGACCCTCTTGAAGTAATCGACAAATACGGCGCAGACGCCCTTCGTCTGACTCTGATGACAGGAAATGCGCCTGGAAACGACATGCGTTTCTACTGGGAAAGAGTAGAATCCAGCCGTAACTTTGCAAATAAGATTTGGAATGCTTCCCGTTTCATTATGATGAATCTGGAAGGAAAGACTGTGACAGAGCCTGAGGACTTAAACGCTCTGTGCGCAGAAGATAAGTGGATTCTTTCTCACTTAAATACCGTAATTCGTGAAGTAACCGAAAACATGGAAAAATATGAGCTTGGTATTGCAGTACAGAAGGTATTCGACTTCCTGTGGGATGAGCTTTGCGACTGGTATATCGAGATTGCCAAAGTTCGTCTTTGGAAAGCAGAGGAAGACCCGAAGGCTGCAAACGATGCGCTGTGGACACTTCGTACAGCTCTGACAGAAGGACTGAAGCTTCTTCATTCGTATATGCCGTTTATCACAGAGGAAATCTTCTGTACACTTCTTCCGGAAGAGGAGTCTATTATGATTTCTCCATGGCCGGAGTACAAAGAGGAGCGCAATTTCCCTGAGGCAGAGGCTGCAATCGAGAGCTTCAAGGAAGTGGTAAGAGGAATCCGAAACACAAGAACAGAGATGAATGTTCCTCAGAACCGCAAGACCAGCCTTTACATTGTAGCGAAAGATTCCGATGTCTGCGCAATGTACGAGGAGAGCAAGAAATCCTTCGTAAACCTTGCGTTTGCAAAGGAAATCCACACACAGACAGACAAGAGCGGAATCAGTGAGGATGCAGTTTCCATCGTTGTTTCCAATGCGGTTGTATATCTTCCTCTGGAAGACCTCATCGACAGAGAAAAGGAGATTGAGCGTCTGACAAAAGAGACAGAGCGTCTTGGTAAAGAAATCGCCCGCTGCGAAGGTATGCTGAATAATCCGAATTTCGTAAACAAAGCTCCTGCTGCGAAGGTTGACGCTGAGAAGGATAAACTTGCGAAATATAAAGAAATGCTTGAAAAGGTAAACGTACAGTTAGAGCAGTTGAAATAATAAAGGAGTGTTTTGATGAAGTGGTACAAGGTTTTTAATAAAATTTCCCTGATTCTGCACGCGCTTTGCAGTCTTGCCGGATATTTCATCATTGAGGCGATCTGCCGTCATTCTTTTACGGAAGCATGGACTTACATGACCGGAAGACCGCTGGTATTTCTTTACAATGCCGCATTTATTTTTACTACCTCGCTGATTGTGTATCTGTTCAGAAGAAGATGCTTCTGGCGTGTGCTTGTGAGTATCTTCTGGCTGACACTGGGAATCATTAACGGCGTACTGCTGATGACCCGCGTCACTCCTTTCACAGGGCCTGATCTTCATATGATTACAGATGCTCTGAAGATTGCCAATAAATATCTGCCTTTTGCAGGTGTTGTAGTAGTCTGCATTTTATTTGCAATTCTGGTCCTGTTACTTGTGATGTTATTTATAAAAGGACCGAAATATCAGGGACCGCTGAAATATAAATATAACATTCCCCTTGTGCTTGCCGGTGCTCTCCTCTTTGCAGGAAGCACCAAGCTTGCGCTGGAGAAGAGAGTGCTGTCCAACTATTTCGGTAATATAGCTTTCGCCTACGAGGACTATGGCTATCCATACTGTCTGGCGACGACTATTTTTAACACGGGAATCAGTTGTCCGAGGGATTATTCTGAAAGCGAGATTGCGAGAATCGAGCGTACAGAACGTAATCTGCCAAAGACAAAAGAGGGGGATTATCCAAATATTATATTCCTGCAGCTTGAAACCTTCTTTGACCCGACTCTTGTAGAGTGGCTGAAGTTTTCGGAAGACCCAATTCCCACATTCAGGAAGCTTATGGAAGAATACTCTTCCGGATATTATAAAGTGCCTTCTGTAGGAGCAGGTACTGCAAATACGGAGTTTGAGAGTATTACGGGAATGAGTCTTCACTATTTCGGACCCGGAGAATATCCTTATAAGAGTATTCTCAAGGAGAAAACCTGTGAGAGCGCGCCTTATGTTCTCAAGAATCTGGGATACAGTACCCATGCGATACATAACAATGAGGCGAATTTTTACGGAAGAAGGTCGATTTTCCCGAATCTTGGATTTGATTCCTTCACTTCTGAGGAATATATGCCTGAGGAGGACGAAAAAACACCTCTTGGCTGGGTACAGGACAAGATTCTTACAGATGAGATTCTGAAAGCAATGGAAGCTACGGAGGAACCGGATTATGTTTATACGATTTCAGTTCAGGGACACGGAGCTTATCCGGAGGAACCCATTCTGAATGATCCGGCGGTGAAAGTATCCGGAGCGCCGACTACAGAGAAAAATTATCAGTGGGAATACTATGTGAATCAGCTCAGGGAAATGGATGATTTCATCAAAGAACTGACAGAAAGGCTTTCCCAGTATCCGGAGGATGTGGTGCTTGTGATGTACGGCGACCATCTCCCGACACTGGATCTGACAGTCGATGATGTGAAGAATAAGTATCTGTTCCAGACCAGCTATGTAATCTGGGATAACTTCGGGCTTCCGCAGAAGGACGAAAACCTTGCAGCTTACCAGATGGCAGCAGAGGTTATGGACAGAGTCGGCATCCATGACGGTACGATTTTTCGCTATCATCAGGCGAGAAGGAACACGAAGAATTATCAGGTGGATCTGGAAACTCTTCAGTACGACCTTCTCTATGGCGAGAAATACGCATATAATAAAGAAAATCCGTTCAAGAGAACGAAGATGCGGATGGGAATTTATGATACAACGCTGGATTCCCTTCAGCTTGTTGCCTCATCAAATTTCACTTATTATATCGGAGGAACGAATTTCACGCCGTCCAGTGAGGTTCAGATTAACGGGGAATGGTACGACACCATTTACGTGAATCCGACAACACTTATCATTACAGGACGGGAGCTTGACGACTTTGACCGTCTGGCTGTGATTCAGCGAAGCAACAGTTCCACAAGGAAGGCGTTGAGCAAGAGCTATGACCGTTCCTGCTATGCCCTTTATTCCCAGAATAAATGGAAATTGCCGGAAAAATAGATTTTTTCACAGAAATTAAAAAAAATAAATGTTCCTGTCGTATAAAATATTACGATTAGGACTGGACATCTTCCACCACTATTATATAATGGTTAGTGTGACAGGAGGACGCGTCTGAAAGGGACGCCGACTGCCACAAAAAATACATTAGATAAAGTGGTGGATTTTTTTATGAATTACGAAGAAGCAGTTGCTTATATTGATGAGACTCCGAAGTTTACGAAGAAGAATTCTCTGGAGCATACAAAGGAGTGTTTAAGAAGGCTTGGGAATCCTCAGGATAAATTCCGCGTGATCCATGTTGCGGGAACGAACGGAAAGGGAAGTACCTGTGCATTTATTACTTCCGTTCTGAGAGAAGCGGGATATTCCTGCGGGCTTTTTACCTCTCCTCATCTGGTAGAGATTAACGAGAGATTTCAGATTAATGAGGTAAATATCGACAATGATGCGTTTCTTAAGGCATTTCATAAGGTGAAAGCTCTTGCCGATGAGCTTGTTGCAGAGGGAAGCTATCATCCGACTTATTTCGAGATGCTTTTCCTTATGGGGATGCTGATATTTGCCGATGCAGGGGTGGATTATGTGACTCTGGAAACAGGGCTTGGAGGAAGACTGGATGCGACGACCTCCATTGAGAATCCGATGATCTGTGTCATTACCTCTATCAGTCTTGACCACATGCAGTATCTCGGAAATACAGTCCGTGAGATTGCCGGGGAGAAGGCGGGAATTATGGTTCCGGGAGTTCCGGTTATCTACGATGGAAACGACCCGGAGGCAGCAGAGGTAATCCGCGCAAAGGCTGAGGAGCTTGGATGTCCGGCTTACGAGGTGAAACGGGAGAATGGGGAGATTATCAGAAACACCTGTGAGGGCATTGATTTTTGTTTCAAAAATGCGTATTATGGTGATACGGTATTTAAGATTCCGTTTATCGCCGGATATCAGGTGATGAATGCGTCTCTTGCACTTACTTCTCTGGAAATCCTCAGGGATATGGGACTTGAGATTTCCATGGAGCAGATTCAGGAGGGAATGAAGAAGACCCGCTGGCAGGGCAGAATGGAGACAGTTCTTCCGGGGGTAATTGTGGACGGCGCTCACAATGAGGACGGAGTGGAGAAGTTTGTGGAGACTGCGGAGCACTTCCAGAAGGAGTACCCTTTGACGCTGCTTTTTTCCGCAGTGGAGGATAAGGATTTCACAGATATGATTCACACAATCTGCAGCAGGATTAAATTCCGCCATGTAATCGTAACAGAGGTAGGCGGTTACCGCGGCGTACCTGCAGAGGAGTTTGCCGCTCTTTTTGAAAAAATGGGATGTGAGAGCGTGGAGGCTGTGTCAAATGTCATGGAGGCTTTCCCAAGAGCCCTTGCAGCCAAGGGACCGGATGGAATGCTGTTCTGCGCAGGCTCTCTGTACCTTGTTGGTGAAATCAAAGATATCATCAGGAGAATGAAGAAATGATCGATTATGAAGAGGAACTTAAGAAGTTTGAGCCGTGTCTGGATGTGACGGACGCGGAGGGCGCGATTTATGACCACGAGCTGACGGATATTCTGGATATTCTTCAGGAGATTCTTCGTGAGGCAAAAAACGGCAAGCGGATAAAGTAAGGAGAAATACATGAACTGTATGAATTGCGGCGCCTATCTGACAGATATGGATCTGGATTACTGTACCCATTGCGGATGTAATGTGCTTGTTCAGAAAAAGGTAGATTATCTTTCCAAGTATTATTACAATCAGGGACTTGAAAAAGCCAGTATCCGCGATCTTTCGGGGGCGATCAACTGCCTGAAGCAGAGTCTGACTTATAATAAAGGCAACATTCAGGCAAGAAATCTTCTGGGGCTTGTTTATTTCGAGACAGGAGAGGTAGTAGCTGCTTTAAGCGAGTGGGTCATCAGCAAGAATCTCCAGCCGGGAAGGAATCTGGCGTCGGAGTATATTGATAAGCTGCAGGCCAATCCGAACAAGCTTGAGGCGATAAACGAAACAATTAAGAAGTACAACGATGCTCTTGCCCTGTGCAGGGACGGGCATGAAGATATGGCGGCTATCCGTCTGAAAAAAATTCTCACACAGAACTCCAAGCTCATTAAGGGCTATCATCTTCTGGCTTTGATTCAGATTAAGAACGAGGAGTGGAATAAAGCCAGAAGAACTCTGCGCAAGGCTGCGAAGATTGATAAGACGAATACTACGACTCTGCGCTTCCTGCGCGAAGTGGATGAGCAGACAGGAGTTACGACGAAGCTGGAGCATAAGAGTAAGGGATTTTTTAAAGGAAATCAGACGACACAGGACAGGGAAGACAGTCTTTTTGGCGATCAGCCTGTTCAACCGCCTGTTTATAAATCAAGGGGAAGAGCTTCGCTGTTTTTTACCCTGATGGCAGGCTTTGCGGCAGGGGCGCTGGCGTTCTGGCTTCTGGCAGTTCCGGCTATCAGGCAGGGGATTTACAGAGAAGCGAATAAGCAGATTGTCAAATACAGCGAATCTCTGGCGAGTCAGGGAGTGGAGCTTTCCAAGGCGCAGAATCGGGCGCAGGAGTCCGGAGACACTATGGAAGCGGCTGCGAAGCAGCTTGAAGAAGAAAAGAAAAAGGCTTCCAGCTATGAGGCTCTGATGGCTTCTTATTCTGCAATGATTCAGGAGAACTGGGACGAGGCTGCGCTGAAAATCCAACAGGTATATGTGGACATGCTTTCGGACGATGTGATGGGGATTTATAACACCATCTGCACTAATACGGGAGTGAGCGGAATTGAAAGCAGTGAGGAAGACGGAGAATCCGGAGACGGGGAGATGGAAGACCCATCCGCTTCACCGGATGAGTCTTCGGCAGGAGACGGCTATCAGGGAGAAGGTTCACCGGACGGCAGCTACACAGGAGGCGGTTACTCAGGAGACAGCTATTCGGGAGATGGCTACTCAGGGGATGGCTATTCGGGAGACGGCTATTCGGGAGACGGTTATTCCGGCGATGGCTATTGATTTATAATGAAGAAATAATACGAACAGAGAAACCTCCGAAAAGGGGATGCACGAAAATATATGTGCATCTCCTTTTTTCTTTTTCGGAGAAAAGAGCTGCTTTGCAGCGTGGATTTCAAAATCAGAACGCGGAGGCGTTCACAATGATAAAGGGGGACTGGATATGGATGAGATGCTGATGGTCAATGGAAGCTGTCTGACTATTTTTTTGCCCGGGGAGGTAGACCACCCGGTATCTGATGCAATACGCAGGGAATCGGACAGGATTATGGAAAGAACTTATATAAAAAAGATTGTGTTTGATTTCGAAAAAACACAGTTTATGGACAGCTCGGGAATCGGTCTGATCATGGGACGGTATAAGGCTCTTGGAATGAGAAACAATGCTTTGAGCGCTGTTCATGTGAGCAGCCGGATGGAGAAGCTTTTGCATTTATCGGGCGTTCATAAATATGTGGAAATCAGTGGAGAATCAGAAAATAATGGGAATAGAGGGGGAGAATGAGATGGAAAATACCAATGAAATGAGGCTTGTTTTTGAGAGCCGGCCTGTAAACGAGGGGCTGGCAAGGATTGCTGTGGCTGCATTCTGCACACAGTTGAATCCTACCCTGGAGGAGGTGGCAGATTTAAAAACTGCGGTATCAGAGGCTGTAACCAACTGCATCATCCACGGGTATGAAGGGGAAATTAAGGAAATTGAGGTGAAATGCCGGCTCAGTGGGAAGGAATTGTTCGTGGATGTAACGGACAGCGGAAAAGGAATCGCAGATGTCAAAAAAGCAATGGAGCCATTATTTACCACTAAGCCGGACAAGGAACGCTCCGGTATGGGCTTTACGTTTATGGAAGCCTTTATGGATGAACTGTCCGTAGAATCCTGTGTGGGAGCCGGGACAACTGTGCATATGAAAAAAGTCATAGGGAGGTAGGAATGGAACATACTCTTGCCCTGATCGGGCGTTCGCACCAGGGGGATAAAGAGGCAAGAGATACATTGTTCGAGGAAAATACAGGATTAATCTACAGTGTAGCGAAAAGGTTTCTGGGAAGAGGCGTGGAGATGGATGATTTGTTTCAGATTGGAAGTATCGGGCTTCTCAAGGCGGTGGACCATTTCGACCTGAGTTTCGATGTGCGGTTTTCCACGTATGCAGTACCAAT
>CATXEA010000046.1 GCA_958367245.1 uncultured Blautia sp. | reverse complement strand
TATCCATCAAGGGATTTCATTCCCCAGATGGATATTTTTATGCGGTTGCCCTGACCGGATATGCCTTTTCTCTTGCATCTTCTGCTTTTTGGTTATATAATATTATCGTAATGATAAATCAGTTTTCAGAGGTAATTCAAATGAAAGAAAAAACAATTCTGAAAAAACGTCTGCGTTTTTACAGCATATATACCATTTCCATGCTTGGAATTTTTGGTATTCTTCTTTTAATTTTTATCAGCAATGGTAAATCCTTTGTGCGTATTGGCGACGGGCTTTCTCAGCATTATACAACCCTTGCCTATTGGGGGCAGTATCTCCGTTCCGTCCTTCGCACACTCCTGTTTGAGCACAGAATAGAGTTTCCCCTTTGGGACCTTAAACTTGTTTTTGGCTCCGACATCCTCACGACTCTTCACTACTATGTAGTCGGCGATCCGCTGAATCTTCTGGCAGTTTTTGTACCGGAAAGATATACGGAATATCTGTATGGATTCCTGATTTTCCTGCGCTTTTATCTTGCAGGAATCGCTTTTTGCACCTATTGCTTTTATCACAAACATAAAGAATTTCCGGTACTTTTAGGCAGTCTGATTTATGTATATTCCCAGTGGATGATCGTTACCGGACTTGACCATCCCTATTTCCTCAATCCATGTATCTGCCTGCCTTTAATCCTTCTTGGCATAGACAAGATTTTTGATAAAAATAAACCGTATCTTTACATATGCTCTATTGCATTGTCTGCAGTAAGCAACTTTTATTTTTTCTACATGCTGGGTATTTTCGCTGTGATTTATGCAGTATTTCAATACTTTATCAGATATAGACGCATCCATCTCCGGTCCCTTTTTACCTGGCTTGGATACTTCTGTTTCTACACGATTACAGCGCTGCTCATATCCGGTATTATACTGCTTCCAATGGTCATTACCTTCCTTTCGAACTCAAGAATGAGTGTAGAAAGATATGTGCCGATTTTGTACAGCCAGCCTTTTTACCGCTCTCTTCTGGCTGCTTTTGCGGGGAAAAATACTCACACACGCTTCTCCTGCATCGGAGTCGCTTCCATTTGCGTCCCTGCCCTGATTCTTCTTTTTACGAAATTCAGGAAACATCTGGCAATGATTTGCGGAGTGCTGATGACCGCGATTTTTGTGTGTATTCCATTCTTCGGTCACGTACTGAACGGTTTTTCTTATACCAGTAACCGATGGGTATGGGTATTCGGTATGTTATATGCCTATATGTTTGTAAAAATATATCCTGAATTTTTCTCTGTTTCCAAAAAGCAGAGAACTATTATCGGACTTATTGGTTCTGCATACGCCCTGTGGCTTATTACAGACCGACATTTACAGGGGCCCAACAATTTCACTTCCGGTTTGCTCCTGCTCAGTCTGACTTTGATTTTCACACTGGGATACCGTTTTCTTGTTCAGAAAAAACAATGGATGGCCGGCTTCTTTGCCCTGTTTCTCGTTGCAGGCAATGCATGTAATATCTGGTTTTATTATGTCGGACAGCCGGATAAAAATGCAGGCATTGAAGATTTCGCTGATGTTGGTTCTGCTTATGAGGATACGCATGACAACTCTTATCAGCGCCTTGCCTCCATGCCCGGTATTGCCCAGGTACGCTATGATCAGCTTCGCCTTCCGGCTCCCGGAAATTCCGTTATTCTCAATGGATTAAACGGTACAAGATTCGGATTTTCCATCATCGCTGACTGTATTGATAACTTTTTTAACACAATGTACATGAATAATTATATGATACAAAGTGTACAGAATCTGAACAGCCGTTCCTGGATTATGAAGCTGTTTTCAGTCGGTTATTACGCAGGTCCTGCCTCAACAGCGCCCTATGGTTTTCAGCGTGTTGAACAGATTCAGGAAGAACCAAGACCGCTTTATATTTATAAAGACCCGGGTGTACTGCCTCTTGCTTATACCTACGACTCCACGGTTTCCTCTGAATCTTTTGAAAAAATGAACCCGGTCCAACGGCAGGAAGCCATGCTTCAGGGAGCTGTACTTGAGGAAAGTCATCTTCCGGAATCCGAACTTGAGTTCCAATCCAGAGATGTCCCCTTTACAGTAACAAACGCTCAGGGACTCTCCTATAAAAACGGTATTTTAACTGTCGAAAAAGCAAATTCCGGATGTATCCTTAACTTCACCGGAGAATCCAGATGTGAAACCTACCTTGCCTTTACCGGATTACAATATATCGGTAAAAACCCAAAATACCGAACACTCTTTGAGACTTCCGACTATACTACGGCGTATGTTTCTGCCAAGCCCCTTGGTGTCAAAAAGAGTATCCGGCAAACAATTCAATCCCTGTCTCCTAAGAATAATTTCACCAGCGGAAGGTCAAATTATGGTATGAATTTCCTATATCATAAAGAACCAATCCATCAAATTGAACTTACTTTTGAGACTCCCGGAAAATACCGGCTTTCAAACATTCAGGTCTTATGCCAGAAGGTGAACCGCCTCTCTGACTTTGCTTCTCTTCGAAAGGAAGAAGCGCCTGCAGACCTTAGTATAAAGGGAAATCACATCACCTGCACTGCCGATTTCAGCAAAACCAGAGAGCTTGTTCTTTCCATTCCCTACAGCAAAGGATGGAAGCTATATATAGATGGGGAAAAACACCCTGTCCATCAGGCTAATCTGATGTTTCTGGGCGCAGAAATACCGGGCGGAAAGCATCAAATAGAATTTGTCTATATGACGCCTTACCTCCCGGCAGGTATTGCAGCCACCATTTCAGGTTTCCTATTGTTACTTATGATTTTTCTGCTCCAGCGTAAGCAGAGCAAGCTTTTTGTCCAGCCCTCCCGCATATCCGGTAAGACTTCCGTCTGAACCGACTACGCGGTGACAGGGCACCAGAATGGAAATAGGGTTGTGTCCCACTGCTCCTCCCACAGCCTGGGCGGACATGGTTAACAGCCCTTTTTTCTTTGCAATTTTCCCTGCAATTTCACCATAAGTCACTGTCTCTCCATATGGGATTTCCAGAAGAAGCTTCCACACTTCCTTCCGAAATTCTGTCCCATTCAAAGATAATTCCGGAAGAAAATCCGGCTCTTTTCCATTGAAATATAAATCCAGCCATCGTATTGTTTCCCCAAATATAGGAAGTTCTTTTTGTTCATATACTATCTTTTCTTTCGGAAAGTCTGCACCGAAATATTTCTGTCCCTCAAACCAAAGTCCGGTCAGAGCGTTTCCATCCGATGACATTGTCATTTTCCCCAACGGAGAATTATAGAAATATAATAAGATTCTTTTGTCCATAATTTATGCAGTCACACCCATCTTTCTGTGCAGTTTTTTCCGTACAGACAGGAAGCAGATTACCTGAAGGATAATCGTAATAATCCATGACGCCGGATAAGAAATAAACAGGATATCAAGGCTCCTGTGCGCTGGAAATACCCAGAATATCCACACAATTCGAGTACCTACTGTTCCGATCACTGAAAGAATCATGGGAACTGCAGAATGTCCCATTCCCCGAAGTGCCCCCGGAAAAAGATCCATTAAACCACACATAAAATATGTCACGGTCGTATATAAGAGAACCTCCATACCACATTGAATTACCTCTGGATCAGAAGTATATACTTTCAGAAGATTTGGTCCAAAAATATAAGCTCCTCCTCCAAGAATGAATGCAACACTGACGGAAAGTATGATGCAGTTTATCAATACTTTGTCCATTCGTTTCCACTTTCCAACGCCAAAGTTCTGGCTGGTAAAGCTCATACATGCCTGTGTAACCGAGTTGACAGCAGCATATAAGAAACCGAAAATATTATTAGCCGCTGTATATCCTGCCATTGCAATCGAACCGAAAGAGTTAACCGAAGACTGCAGAAGTACATTGGAAAAGTTAATTACCGTGCTCTGTATTCCTGCAGGAATTCCTACCAGAAAAATCTGTTTTAGATATCTCCATTTCAGGGTCAGCTTAGAAAATCGAAGCTGGTATATAGACTCTGTTTTGTAAAGGCAGTGCAGCACAAGTACACAGGAAATCAACTGGGAAATCACTGTTGCAATTGCCACTCCTGCTACCCCCATATGAAATACAATAACCAGAAACATATTCAGTCCGGCATTTGTAACCCCTGCTATAATAAGGAAAAGCAGCGGACGTTTCGTATCTCCAACCGCTCTGAGTACAGCAGCTCCATAATTGTAAAGCATAAAGAACGGCATACCGATAAAATAAATTCTCATATAAAGTGCAGACTGGTCAATGACATCTTTGGGAGTATCCATTAAACCCAGAGCTCCTTTTGCAAAAAAGATACCCACAAAACTCATAACAACTCCGCTGATAAGGGCAAATGTAATTGCCGTATGTACTGTTTCTGACATCTCTTTTGCTCTTCCGGAAGCATAAAAACGTGCTGCCAGAACATTTGCGCCAAGGGAAACCCCGATAAAAAGATTAATAAACATGCTTATCAGTGCAGATGTTGAACCAACGGCTGCCAGCGCCTGACTACCGCTGAATCTTCCCACAACAACAATGTCTACCGCATTAAAAAGAAGCTGCAGTATGCTGGACAGCATCAGAGGGATAGAAAAAGAAATCAGCTTATCCATAATGGAGCCATTGCACATATCAATCTCATATTTGTTACTTTTTGACATTTAATTTCCACCTCTTTTATTAAAATCACCCCGGAAATCGGATAATTTTCCCATTTCTTTCCGGCTGTCTTGAAGAATTTATTTCTGCCGGAGTATGCCCGCGGAACATTATCATTCGCGTATGCTCCGAAACCTTCATCAGTTTTTTTATAAACTGATTCTGTTTTTTATAATTCTCCATAACATCCTCAAAGCCCGTAAATCCTTCTTCCAGCATTTCTATAATGCTTTCCGGAGTCTCTCCTATTCTAAGCATGAACTGAACCCTTTTACAGAGAAATTCTGCATCTTCATCCGTATCTTCTCCATTTTTACGGAAAAATATCTGAAGACTTTTCAGAGCTTCATCAAATGGCAGATATCCTTTTTTCATAAGAAGTTCAACCTCTTCCCTTGTCGGAAAATAATAGCTGATATTTCCCTGCATCTTAAAAAATTCCCTGTAATAATTCTGGGATGTGAGGATTTTTAAAACAAGCCTTCCTTCTTTTATCACAAAATATTTCTTATTTTCGGGGATTTCTTCCGCAAAAGTAAGAACTTCCAGCTCTCCTTTTGTTCTGCCCGTATATTTTTCGTAAATTTCAAGCATTTTACTGATTGGACAAACACCGTAAAGCTCCGCCGCCAGATTCATATAACTTGTCAATTCAGCTTCCTCTTTACAGGTTTTCTTCCATTCTTCATCACAGTTTATGCGATAAGCTTCCTTTACCTCCTCAGGTATACAGATATAATCTTCCATGAAATATTCATCTTTGTGAACTGCATAACCACCGTTCAGTAAAGTATCATAGTCATCATCCATAAAGTCAATTTGGACAAAATTATTTTCACTTTCCAGAAGTTCTGTTTCTCTGTCGTTCAGATACCTGAAATAGCTGCACATAACTCTTTTATCCAGTAAATCCTTTGACAAATACTTTACAATAGCATCCTTCTTCAAACCGCTGTAACCGGTCATGTGATGCAGCTTAACGATTTCCATTAATTCCTGTTTCGTATACTTGCCAAGAATTTCTGTTAAGGTCACATGATTTAATTCTGTTTCATCCACCCCTGTAAATCCGGTTCCAAAATACAGCCCCCGCTCATTTGACTCTATCCTTTTAAGTGGTTTGCTTTCTTTCTGTAAGTCCTCATAAATTTCATTCTTTGTCATGGGAGCGCCCGTTTCTTCGCTGAGACAGAGTCTTTTAAGACTCTCATTCACACATTCCATATCATATTCTGCGTGAAAATTCCCTTCTGTCCATTCTTTCATTTCTTCATATTCCGGTGAATCCGGATTTCTCAGCGTTTCCAGAAGCCTGTAATATTCGTCAATCCCTCCGCAGTCCTCATAAGGCGTTCCGCCTTTATATTTCAGAACCTGAGCATAATTTCCGTCATAATCCTCCAATATTTTTTCCACAGTTACACGGTGCTGCCAGTTGTCCCCGAAATCGTATATGTAGGTAAACCACTCTTCGGTATCCAGATAGGTATCAATCAGAGTCTCACTTGCTTCTTCTCTTTCATAATCCGACCATCCGAAATCATCGTACTCATCTACATTATCTTCCACCTGAATTCCCAGATGATAAAATTCAAAACTGAAAAGATGATAACCGCACCATCCCATTGCCTCATTTAATATAACCGCAAGCTGAGAAAAGCTCAATCCCGCAGGAACAATCAGACGTCTCCAGATAGGTGGATGCGAGTTTTTTATTTGTATTTTTAACTGATACGCTTTCACAAAAGCCCTCCTTTTTCATTTCCGTACCTCGTGATTCTCTTCCATTTTACACTACAGCCAAAGGATTGTGAACCGATATTTTGATTTGTTTTCCGGAAGTTTTGCAGACACTAAAACATGCCCCGCAGTTTCCGCGGGACATGTTTCGACATCCTATGTTTTATTCTTTTCTTAAAAATTTTTTCACACAATTTCTATACACACAATAAGCATATACAGCAGTTATAAATTCTGTAACGGCAAAAGCAGTCCAGACACCGTTTGCCCCCATAAATCTGCTTAATACAAAGGCTGCCGGAATCATTACAACTACATATCTGGAAAGGGAAATGCAAAGAGAAGAAGTTCCTTTTCCCATTCCCTCCAGGAAACCACAGGTTGTAACCGACACCGCTGAAACGATGAATCCAAGGCTTACGATATGAAGCGCCTGTATGCCGATTCTTATCGTATCTGCGTTTGAAGTAAACATTCCGATAAGCTGTCCCGGAATCGTCCATGAAAGCACTGTTCCCACAAGCATTACCACTGCAGTAAGCCTAATTGCAGTACGGTAAATCTCGCGGACGCGTCCATGTTCTCCGGCCCCATAATTATAGCCTACCAGAGGACGGATTCCCTGAACGATTCCATTTCCGGTAAGATAAATAAATGTCTGAAGCTTATAATAAACACCCAGAACCAGTACATATGAGCCGGAAAATCCTGCAAGAATTCCGTTCAGAGCAGAAATCAGAAAGGATGGCAACGCAATATTCAGAGCAGCCGGTATTCCAATTCCATACAGTTTTGCTGTAATACTTCTGTCTGGTTTAAGGTATTTTTTTCTGATTTTTACCGGTATCGGACGAGCCACATAGAATACAAGATATGCGATCAGAGTGATTGCCTGTCCTATATCTGTTGCGTAAGCCGCGCCTGCAATTCCCATCTCCGGAAAAATCCCAATGCCGAAAATCATCATCGGGTCAAGAATAATATTTGCCACAAAGCCACACATCATGCAGAACATTGATACCTTCATTTTTCCCACAGATTGGAAAATCTTTTCAAAGGCTACACCAGCCGCAATAACCGGCGCAAATATAAAAGCCCTCTCTGCATAAATCAAAGCCAGACTGATTACTTTTTCATCTGAAGAAAACATCCTCAGAAATGCAGGCATTACACCAATGCAGATAACTGCCAGAAGTATTCCGTGCAGAAGATTAAACAGCATTCCCTGCGTCGTGGCACGGTCTGCATCTTCCTGCTGCCTCGCTCCCAAAAAGTAGGATATTACTGCATTCGTTCCAATACCAAACCCTACTGCTATAGCTGTAATAATATTCTGTACCGGATATACCAGCGCCAGAGCAGTCATTGCGTCCTCACTCATTTTTGCCACAAAATAGCTGTCAACAATATTGTAAAGTGAATTTACTCCCATGGAGATTACCATTGGCAAAGACATGGACAGCACCAGCGGAAGAACCTTTTTTTCTTTCATAAATGTCTGTTCTGACATATTTTCAACACACCTGCCCTTTCAAAGATGTGTGAATTTTTTTAACTTTTTTTTGATTCATAGATTATTCTCCTTTGTATATCATTATTCTCCCGTTCTATTATAAACCATTTTATCAAAAATGAAATATAAAATTTTGGTCCTTTCATGCCACCTTCCATGACAAAAGCCGGAAAATCCATGATTGCTCTGGATTTCCCGGCCTGCTTATGCGTATAAAAATAATTCTTTTACTTTTGTTTAATCACATTTTTTCGATTGTTTCTGTGTCTGGCTCTTTTCCCATAGTTTATCTGCCGTCGTAGTCCAGTTCTTTGCATAATTTTCGCATTTATCACATAAATGGTCTACACTTTCCGGCGACTGAAGATCCGTAGATTTTGCCTCGGTACTGTGGACGATTTTTCTCAGCTTATCCGGATTTTCAAGCATCGGGCATGGTCTCAGATGGTTTTCGTTGAATGGCTGGCCATCATGGTATGCCATAAAAATAGGCGACTGGAGACATTCCAACAATGTTTTTTTACGGATATTGGAATCTGAATAATGGATAAATACACATGGATCCACATCACCGTTTGCATTAATATGAAGGTATCTTCTTCCTCCTGCTATGCAGCCTCCTACATACTCTCCGTCATTCTGGAAATCCATTGCAAAAATAGGTTTCGTACTCCTGATTTCACGAATTCTGTGGTACATAAATTCTCTCTGTTCAGGATTCGGAAGAAATTCCGGAACCGCATCATTTCCAACCGGCATATAGTGGAAATACCATACAAATTTTGCGCCCCATTTTATCATCTGGTCAATAAATTCAAAGGAACTGATAGAATCCAGATTCTGGCTTGTGTAACAGCAGGATAAGCCAAACGGAAGATGTTTTTCCTTCAGAATTTTCATTGCCTTTACGACCTTCTGATAAGTACCGTTTCCACGACGTCCATCTGTGGCTTCTTCAAATCCCTCTACGCTGATTGCAGGAATAAAGTTTTTCACACGGAGCATCTCATCTGCAAATTTTTCGTCAATAAGAGTCGCATTTGTAAAGCTGAGGAACTGACAGTCGCTGTGCTTTTCACAAATTGCGATTAAATCTTTTTTGCGTACCAGAGGCTCTCCTCCAGTGTAAATATACATATAAACTCCAAGCTCTTTTCCCTGAGAAATGATAGAATCAATCTCATCAAAAGATAAATTCAGCTTGTTTCCATACTCTGCTGCCCAACACCCTGTACAATGAAGATTGCATGCAGATGTCGGATCCAGAAGAATCGCCCACGGGATATTGCATCCGTATTTTTTTCTGTTTTCCTCCTGCTTTGGCCAGCCTACAATATTTGCATTAAAGAAGAAATTTTCAAATGTTGCTTTCAAAACATCTTTGTCAACATCCTTCAAAACGCTCATAATAAGCTGATACATATTGTTGTCCGGATCGGACAAAACTTTCCGGAACGCCTCTCTCTGTGTCGGAAAGCTATCCGGTCCATCCCCCGCAAATTTATCCACCAGATTCAGTAATTTACCTGCATTCTTCTCCGGATCCTTTTCCAAATAATTAAAAGCAGTCTTTAAAGTTGTTTTTTTCAGCTCGTTCTTAATTCCCATCGTTTTATCTCCTCCTGAAATTGTAAAAAAGTCCCTTTTCCTGTCTCCTTATCTTTCCAATATCCTACACCATAAAAAGATAAGAAAATACAGACAATCTCCTGCTTTTATATCCTTTTCATACATTTTTGTGTTTTTGTCTGAATATACTTTACATAATATAGAATGGGAATTTTGTCGAGCAATTTAACATCTACATCACAAAAACTCTTTTCCTCTCAAATCCATTTTAGCTAAACCAACTACTAACAATCCGATAAAAACTACCGTGTCCACAAATAACAGCATAACGATACTTTTTACCACTCCGAAAGTAAAAAGTATAGAGAAAACTTCTACTGACAACACAATAAAACACATATAATTCGTCAAATACTCTGTTATAACTTCCCCATAATAATTGCTCATCTGTAATTTCACATAAATAAAAGGTTTTAACATATAACGGATTATGATACATATAACCGGACAAATAAAAATCCAGTTTTTATTTACCAAAGATGTTGCCACTCCATTACTCCATTGTACCGGAATTTCTGTCGGCAGCTTAGAATAAAACAGCCCCCCAATAATCAAGCATAATGCGGTAATAGTTGTCCAGGTAAGCATACTTCCCCATATATACAAAAAGCTGACCGAATCCAGTTTGAAAACAGCTTGATTATCTTTCCAGTAATCCTGCAATTCTGTTACATATTGTTCTACCTGTAATTTTTCATAACTAATACTTTCTTCATCCA
>CATXEA010000045.1 GCA_958367245.1 uncultured Blautia sp. | reverse complement strand
TGGAACTATCGACTCCTTATGGGAAGCAAACATGGATCTCTTAGACCCTAAGAATGAGCTTAACTTAAGCGACCCGTCATGGAAAATCTATACAGAAGACGTAACAGCTCTTCCTCAGTATATTTCTGCTGACGCTGTGATTAAAAATGCATACATAACTCAGGGCTGTGTCATTGAAGGCGAAGTTAAAAACTCCGTACTCTTTACCGGCGTAAAAATCGGCCCTAATGCCAAAGTTATCGACAGTGTACTGATGCCGGGCGCTGTAGTAGAAGAAGGCGCAGTTGTAAACCGTGTACTTGTAGCAGACGGCATTCGCATCGGCGCAGGCGCTGTTGTGGGCGATCCGGACAGTGAACATATCGAGCTTGTAGCGAAACGTGTAAAGGGGGCAGAATAATATGTATAAGGCATTTGGAATCATCAACGCTTCAAGAAAAAATGCATTCGTTGAAGGACTTCAGGACTTCCGTCCTATCGGAGCACTTTCCTTCCTTGGCAGATACAGGGTCATCGACTTCCCTATCTCCAATATGAGCAACAGCAATATCGACCGTATCCAGATTTATATTAACAGTACACCTCGTTCACTTGTTGAACATCTGGGAACAGGACGTCACTATAACATTAACTCCAAGAGCGGCAAGCTTCAGATGCTTTTCGCAAACACAGTTAACAAAAACGATATCTACAATACAGATATCTCCTATTATTATGAAAACATGGAATCCATCAACACAATGAAGCATCCTTATGTGGTAATCGCTCCTTGTTACATGGTTTATTCCGCAGACTTCTCAGAACTGCTTCAGAACCACATTGATTCCAAAGCAGACATCACACTGCTCTACCACTCCGTAGACAATGCGAAAGAAGAATATCTTAAATGTGACACTCTGAACCTGAATCCGCAGAAAGGCGTAAAATCTATCGAGCCTAACCGCGGTACAGCCAAGAATAAACACATCTTCATGGATACTTATATTATGAAGAAAGAACTCTTCATCGAACTCATTGAGAAGGCACGTAAAACATCCTCCATGTACAGCCTTGCTGATATCGTAAATGATATGTGCATGGAAGGCGAACTGAATGTACGCGGCGTTGCTCACAAAGGCTACTTTGCAGCAATCACCGATTTCACAAGCTATGTAAACGCAAACAAAGCCCTCATTGATTACAAGCCTGCTCAGGAACTTTTCCACGAAGACTGGCCGATTTATACACGTACAAACGATTCCAGCCCGACACAGTATTTTGACACCGCAGTTGTGAAAAACTCTGTAGTCTCCAATGGATGTAAAATCAAGGGTACTGTAGAAAACTCCATCGTTGGTCGTGGTGTTACAATCGAAGAAGGCGCTGTTATCAAAGACAGTATCGTATTCGCAGAAGCTGTAATCGGCAAAGACGTACACATCGAAAACGTAGTTGTAGACAAATGGGCATCTATTACAAAGGTAAAAGAAATCCTTGCAACTCCGGAAGAACCCGGATATGTCAGAAGACACGATACTATCTAAGTTTAAGCTCATTTTTTCGAAGCTTTCAGACGCTGCGCGGGAAACCGCACAGCGTCTTTTTCCCCATAACCACAGAGAGGAAGGAGATAACGATGACTGATAATGCCCTTTTTGACCAGGCCATTCTCTTCGCGGTCACACATCATGCAGGCGCTGTCCGCAAAACCTCAGCGCTTCCATACATTGTCCATCCGCTGGAAACTATGCAGATTCTCTATTCTATGGGAGCAGACATGCCTCTTCTCACTGCCGCCGTACTTCACGACACAGTGGAAGATACCGATGCAACTCTGAATGATATTTACCGGAAATTCGGAAATCATATCGGAGCTCTTGTAGAAGCTCATACAGAAGATAAACGTCTTACATGGATGGAACGCAAGCAGCATACCATCCAGACATTGCCGCAAGCTTCTATGGAAGTAAAAATGATGATTCTTGCAGACAAAGTCTCCAACCTTCGAAGCATTGCTAAGGATTATAAACGTCTGGGAGAAGTATTCTGGAACAACTTTAACGCCCCAAAAGAGAAACAGAAATGGTATTACAGCCAGATTCATCAGGCTTTACACGAACTGAAAGACAATCCTCAGACTGCGGAAGTCTATGGGGAAATGGAAAGACTTTACAATGAAGTTTTTGAATCTTCCTTGACATAGGCAGCTATTTTTCATAGCTGCCTACCCGCCAATGGAATATTTGGATTCAGGCATCACCCGTGCCTTCCTACGGTCTTTTTTATTATATTCACAAGCAAATCTATCATCCCTATAAGGGCAATATTTTATCATACAATTTTTTCCAGTTTGCCGGCAAAATATTCATCTTATATATATCCAATTTCGTCTTTGATATAAGTTTATCTAATTCCTTTGCTAACATATCCGCATCTTTATGCGGCAATATTTTCTTTAACGCATACAATCTTGAATATAGATTCGTATTATCCGTAAGAACATCCTCACTGTCTCTGTTATCTGGTATCACTACAGAAGAAGTCACACCTACCAACATAGAGTGATGTGCACAGTAATTTCTAAGATTTCTGACTGCATCCAGCCATGTATCCATCTGCTTTGTTACTTCCTTTTTGTAATTATTTCCCACATGTGTATAATCTAATACTTCTTTTCGTAAATCACCACGCAGATAAGAATATAGCATCACTATAGTCCCCATCTCAAAATATGAAAACGCTGCCCATACAGGCAATACATTATTTTGGCGGGTTCCTCCTTTACGATACTCTTTTAACTCCGGATGTTTAACTACATCTCTTCTCAGTTTTTCTTCATCATTTGTTAATCCAACAAAAAACTTTGAATTAAAAAATGATACATTTCTGTTTCTGGTCTTTTTATCCCTTTCACTCTTAGTAGGGGTATAATATTGCTTATTCAAGTAAAAGCCTGCATCTCCAGTCTTTATAGAAACCGCATTTGCAATCGCACTCTTAAAATAGACTTCTGCCTTCTTACAATATTTAAACAATAACAATCTCAGTTGCACATCGAAATCATATAATTCAAAGAAAACCTTAGCGTCTGCCTTGCATCCAAACACGTTGACTTGTGTTAACAGATATTTCCCATATTGACTTGCTCTAAAGTATCCTGCGTACTCCAGAAAATCTCTCATCTTTTTTCTCTGTCGGAAATTCACATATTTCTTCATCAGTACAACCTGTTTTTCCAAATCTACAGGTAATTCAGTATTTGGCACACGTAACACCTTCTTTCATAGTAAAAAAAAAGAATGGATATACCATTCTTAATCCCGCCAATGGAATATTTGGATTCGGGCATCACCCATGCCTTCCTACGGTCTACAATTATACTAGCACATCTCCGGCAAAACTTCAACGCCTTTTTACAAGAATAATAAATCCCCCTCGGGAAATCTTTTACTCTAAAAAAAGTTTTCCCAAGGGGGTATTTTTAGCTCATTGCATCTTCCAGCAATTTATGAAATCTACTGTCATCTCTTAAAAACTCATATAACGGGTTTGTTTTCAAATCATTTATAAGTCCGGGAACAAGCTTTTTGCCTGTATCTTCTTTCTTTGTTCCGTACTGCTTCTTATAAATTCTGTAATAAATAGGAGAATCCTTTGTTCCCACAGGAGTCTGGATTCCACGAAGCATCGCCTCCAGATATTTCAGACTGTCATCTACATTTTTCGTTTCTACTGCTATCTGAAAATCTGCAACATACCAGCTATATTCCCATACGCCAAGAGCTTGTGAAATCTTTCTCCATATTTCTGCGATTTCTTTTGCCGTTTTAATATTCCCGCATTGAAGCTCCGCATCCACAAGCTTCCAGAGATACATCTGGAAAGTCACAGATGATTTTTGAATCATTCGCTCCAACAGTTCTGCTGCTTCCTCATTTTCTCCTTTTCCGAGAAGGATATTAATTTTCAGCATATCCTTGTTTGTATCTTCCTGATCGGGAATCTGATTCATATATTCCTGCGCTTCCTCAAACTCCTGATTGTTGATACACTTTGAAGCCAGCATATGCAACGCCAGATTTCTTATATTCTGATCGTCGCAGCGGGAACACCGGATATACCATTGATGAATCGTCTCCTTGTACTCGCCAAGTTCTGCGCCGTCCAGCATAGCCTGTCCTTCCATACTGACAGCCAGATTGTAGAGCAGTTGGCTGCAGTTCGGGTATTCCGAAACAAGCTCTGACGCCAGCTTCATCCCTTCCCCGAAGCCTTTTTCATGCGCTGCTTCCGATGCCATTTGTACAAAATCAGCAATTTCTTTTCGGGTCAGCTCTTCCCGAAATCCAAGGAGTTCATTTACATCTGTTTTTAAAAGCCGCGCCAGAGGGCAGAGAAGTTCTATATCCGGACAACTGTTTCCATTCTCCCACTTATTTACAGCCGGAGTGGACACTCCCAGACAATTCGCCACCTGCTCCTGCGTCATCCCCAATTCTTTTCTTTTCGTCTGTATCATATGATGGATTTTCATAATGCATATCCCCTTTTCATTTTTCAAGAACACTCTGATGTTTTTACTGAAAAGCTTTTCATATACTCATTATAATGCAGACAAAGACAGATTCCAATTGAGCGGTTGTAAACTTTTGGGCAAAAAATTTAATCAACAGTTAATGCAAAAGCATCCCTTTTTCTTTAAGATTATTTAATCTCTGGAACACTTCTCTGCGTCAATCGCCAGAACAAACATGAGCGCATAGAGCGCATCCCCCGGATTTTTCACATCAATAATATAAGTATCTGTCAAATGAAGGACTTCTTTATAAACTCTGGCAATCTGCTCTCCGTTACTGCCATAAATAGTATAATCCCATTCCAGCCAGTCCCCGTCAATACTCCATCCATTATAATCAATGTTATATTTCGGCTTGAAGAAAGTCAGTTCTTTGCTGATACAGCCGATATATTTTTCCCCTTCATACATTTCGAATTTCGGGAGAAAAGTAAGTACCTTTTCTTTTATCATACCGACTTCATCTCCCCATGAATCATAGATTCTCAGGCAGTGTCCCAGTGCAAATTCACCTTTGACTTCATAGGCAACCGCACCGGATTCCTCATAAATATCGTAACTATCAAACCACGAAAACATTCTCTGTTTGAATATAAGCTTCATACACAATCCCCCGTATCATTTGTAAAAAGGGTTATACCCACCTCTTTGTTTCTACTTTTTCGAAGCGATATTTCTGCTTCACATTCGGATATTTTTCCCTGTCCACCTCGCTCATAAACATAGCATAAGGACGGGCGCAGGTCTTGTATGGCGGATAAATCGCCTGATAAATCACCAGCTTTTCTCCGTTTTCCGTGTGCTGGGCAAAGGCAAGAATCCTGTACAAATATTCCTGAGATTCTGCGGATACCCATTCCCGCTTAAAATGCTGCACCAAATCTCCAACCTCTATATCCCGCTCCGGCACTTCGTCCTCCAAAGGCGCCGGCTCGCCGCCTCCTTGCTCAAACCGGGCTTCTTCCGGAAGCTCCACATACTCTTCCTTATCAAGAGATACAGGAATTCCTGTCTTTCCGGCAATATGTACGCCGCCGAACCATGTTCCTGTCACCTCGCAGATATCTCCGATATTATATTCCAGACTGTATTCATCATTTTTCTTTATAATTTTAACCCTGCTCATATTTTTAATCTCCCTTTACCAAAAACTCTGGTTTATTCTGATTATCTGCATTATAATTCATCTTTCCATTTTCCTCAATATTTTTTCTGAATTTTCCGAAAAATTATATGTCCTTTCAATTCTTTTTTGAGAATCTGTATTTTTCTGTTGACAATATCGATACTCGATATTATATTGTAAGCAAGATATATCGACACTCGATACCATATTTTATTCCTTTTTGAAAGGAGGCAAACACCATGTTAAAAAAAATCCATGTACCACTTCTCTTCCACTATCGCGAATGTGATTCTTTTACAGATTATCTTCACAGACAGTCTCTAAAAGGCTGGCACTTTAAAGAATTTCGTTTTGGCATGGTCTTCGAAAAAGGAGAACCTCAGAAAAAATACTATTCTGCAGAAGTTTTCCCCGAAGGAAGCGAACACGATTTACGTCCGGATAGCGACGCCATAGAATACGCCGGATACTGTGAAGCCGCAGGCTGGAAGTTTCTTGACGGAATCCGTAAATTCTGTGTATTTGAACGCATCAGGGAAAATGCTGTTCCTATTATCACCGAAGAAGAAAAACTGGCCAACATCCTGAAAGCCGAGAAACAAAACTGGCTGTTGCGTTATTTTCCGCTTCTCCTGTTTCTTGTATTCTATCTTCCGTTTATGCTTCTTCAGCACTTTTCGGACATTGCCTTTCAATCCGCTTTATTATTTATCATGCTTGGATTTTTCCTGTATCTCATCCTTTCCGTAGAGAAAGGGATTTCCATACTGTTATGGTATCAACGGGCAAAAAAAGCATTAAACGAGGGGCATCCCATCTCCTGTAAAAGCAGACTCCGTTTTCTCCATGCGCTGGAATCTCTGCTTTTATTTGCTATGCTTTTTTTCACCGCTTATTATGCAATTCTGGAAAATTCCGTAAGCAACATCCTTCCATACACCGCTGCTGTTCTTATCATATTGATTCTCAATCTGGCGCTTTCCACTTTCAGACCAAACAGAAGACAGCAGATGAATATCAGGATGATTTCTGCCCTTGCAGTTCTTATATTGGGTATCACCAGTATTTTTTTCTTCAATATCCCGGATTCCAGACCAGCAAATAAAGGTCTCCCGGAGCACGATATTCTCCTTCCGTCAGATTTTACTGACGCAGTCCCAGATCCGGATGCTCCTCCTGAATATAATTATTCCGAAAGTCTTCTGGGAAGTAAAGAATCCTGTTCCATCTGGTATACCAGTTCCGCTGACACTGATACAGTACATCATTTTGATTATACGATTTATCACCCGTCTTATCTCTGGGTTAGAAACTTTTTGTGGCGGCAGTCTCCAAAGGATTACAGCGGTGTCCCACTTATCTGGGAGGACTGCTCTGACAACTGGTCCGGATTGGAAGCGGTGAAATCAGATTCCGGATTAGGAACACAATTTCGGATTTTATATAAAAATGCAGTTCTGGATTTATGGCTGGATTCGTCTTTGAAACCAGAACAGTTTTCCCAAATCGAATCCAGAATTTTTCAGATTTATTCCCTTTCGGCATAAATCCCGTATTCAAAAAGCAAGGAGTTGGTCTTATGGCAAGGGAACAGTTTCAAACTTTAACAGAACCTATGTATTATATTCTTCTCGCTCTTCTTGAGGAATGCTGCGGCGTAGACATTATGGAAAAAGTAAATGCTCTTTCCCACGGAAGAGTACAGGTAGGTCCCGGCACTCTCTATGCCATGCTTGCCAGATTTGAAAGCAACCATATCGTCCGCCTCACAGCAAGCAACGGTCGAAAGAAATCATATATTATCACTGACACAGGCAAAGAAATGCTCATAAAAGAATTCCAACGTCTGGAAACAATGGTAAAAGACGGGAGCCCTTATTTATAGGGCTCCTGCTTTTTCACTGCGCCATATCTTTGCTTCAACATTTCGTACCTGCCGTGCGAATCAGCGTAACAAGTCCCACAATTGCAAGAATCGGGAATGCAAGCTTGATAAGTCCCACAAACACAAGCCCCAGAAGAGCAATCGGCAAAAACACCAATGTAAACAGCACCTTGGAAATTCCCCATGCAGCTTTAAAAGCAACACCAATCAGTTTGCCAAAAATCCAAACCATAAGAATCATAAACAACAATGTCATCATATCTTCTTCCTCTTTCTTTCATAAAATAGTTTTTCTGTTCTTTCCTTTTCCACATCCGTGATATACGGAAACATTTCTTATCCCCAATTTCTCACAGTAGCCCACATTTTTTTCCATTTTTTCAATCATCCTTACTGCCCGTATCCGTTCTCCTGCGTTCATATTTTCACCCTCCATCTTGCTTCCTTTGGCTGATTCCAGTATAATAAACAGTAGAAACGGCACCGTCTGCGAGGATTTCCTTTTTCGGTTATTCCTCCTTTGCGGTGAGGGAAAAGGAGAACGAATTACCATGGGAAGACAATCAACCAGAGAAGATAAAACCATCTATCAGCTTTGCAGAGAAAGTCAGGGACTTTCCCGGGAAAAAGCCAGCGACCTTATGGACGGCGTCTCTGCTGCCCGCATCGAAAAAATCGAGTACGGTCTTCAGGAACCCACTCCATATGATGTTGTTCAGATGGCTGACTGTTACAAACAGCCGGAGCTTTGCAATTATTACTGTTCTCACCGATGTGAAATCGGCGACCGCTATGTACCGGAAGTCGAGCTTTCCGAGCTTTCCAATATTATTCTGGAAACCATCGCCAGCTTAAATGAAATCAACCCGCTTACCAGCCGCCTGATTCAGATTGCCCGAGATGGAAAAATTTCTGACGATGAGATTCCCGATTTCGCATTCATCAGTTCAAAGCTTGATGAAATTTCCCTTGCTGTCGATGCCCTGAACCTCTGGGTAGATAAGACTGCCAGTGAAAATAACATCAACATCGCCCTTCTCAACGAGGAAAAGAAAAAACTCCGCTGATTAGAACTTTGTTTGCTTTTATGGATTTATTGTAATATAACATACGCAGGAAATACATCTGTATTCAGGAGAAATAGCCCTGTCTAATTCCCCGAAAAAAGAGAAATGCCGTCCGAAGTGTCATATAGTTTCCGGACGGCATTTTTATTTCAATGTTTTTCAGTTTTCTCTCAAAATCTTATTTACGACTATTTTTGTTTTCGGCAGCCAGAATTGAACAAGCGGTCCTGTCAGGAATACTGCCACAATCGTCCCGATTCCTACAGTGCCTCCCAGCAAAAAGCCAAGTCCTACGAAGAATACGTCACACGCCACGCGAACCCAGCGAAATTCCACAGACGCAATCTTATCTGACAGAATAATCGCAACCAGATCATTGGGACCTGTTCCCGCATTGCTGTTGATTACAATGGACATTCCTGCTGCCAGAATCACACATCCCGCTACCATACTGACTGCACGGACTGCCATGGAAGACGCTCCATTGATATAATCGCCAAGCATCCATGTAAACAGGTCGATAATCGGACCGCCGCAAAAGGCACAGACTACTGTTCCCGGCTTGATATAGCCTTTTGTCGTCAAAGCCATAACCACCATAAGGATACACAGAACGATTACATGAACCGTTCCAACAGTAAGCCCGAACTGTTTCGCAAGTCCCTGAATAAATACGGTGAAGGTATCTGTTCCAAGCTCAGATAACAGAAACATTGTCACTCCTAAGTGCGCTACTGTAAGACCGATAAGCAGCACTGCCAGAGCTTTCGCCCAGTCTTTGATACTACGGCCGGAAGTATCCGCCGCAAATTGTGTCCTTTTTGTTTTTGATGAATCGCTCATAAATATAAACCTTTTCTTTTCCCAATCTTATTTTATTGTAAAAAACCGTCCGGCATACTACCGGACGGCATGTAAGCTTTCTGCTGTATGAAATTTCCCGGGCTTTTATCAGGCTTTGTATTCTGCTACTGCACGGTCGAATATTTTAATATGGTCGAAAAGCCAGTCTACTACGTTTTTCTGAACCTGTGCAACAAAAGCCTCTGTAGGACCTTCCTCTTCTTCCAGCATTTCCTGAAGCTCTTTTACTGCGTTTTTGAACTCTGCATGTTTTGCCTTATGCTCATTCACTGCAGGGAAACCAATCTCTTCTTGAAGCTTCTCTTCTGCGTCAAAGTGAAACTCTGTGTAGTCCAGAAGATAATCCAGCATCTTGATTGCCTTTATCTGTCCGTTTCCTTCCTGGCAGCTCTGAAGAAGCTGGTCGATTCTGCTGATCAGCTCTTTGTGCTGAGAATCGATCATCTCATTTCCTGTTTCCAGCGCTTTATCAAATTCTACTCTCATTTTATCTGACCTCCTGTTTTCTGGATGTTCGTCCTTCCCGGCTTCGACCTTGGGACTTTTTCTAAATACATATCATATATTTTATCACAGTTACGGGATTTTTCCAATATTTTCTCAGTTATCGAGCGAATTTTTTTACCCGATCATATAAATATGTGCAATTCATTTTTTGAATTTATACTTTCCTTTTCCCTTTCCGGAAAGTACGTTTTCAATGTACACTTTTTTTGTATTGATGACAAGTAAAATCATTTTAGTCTTCCATGATACATGTCACTGAACATTCCCTCTTTTTGGACTAACTCATCAAAGGTTCCTTCCTGATTTATTTTCCCCTCATTTAAAACTATTATTTTATCGCATTTATTTAGTGTTGTCAGTCGGTGTGCAATGGCAATAATTGTTGTATTATCTTGCTTTTGCATCTTTTCGATTTCTGCCTGTATATGTTTTTCAGATGTATTGTCCAATGCTGATGTTGCTTCATCCAAAATCAGAATCGGCGGTTTTCTTAAAAATACCCGGGCAATAGCAATCCTCTGCCTTTGTCCACCAGACAAATTACTTCCACCTTCCGCTATAAGAGTATTAAATCCTTCCGGAAGCGCATTAATATAGTCAAAAATATATGCTTTTTTTGCCGCTTCCTCTACCTCATTCATGGTTATTTTTCTATTAATTCCATATATGATATTTTCATAAATTGTTCCGGCTATTAAAAATGGTAGTGTCAAAAACTACCTGTTTTTTACTGTTTAATTGTATTAAAAACCTTGA
>CATXEA010000044.1 GCA_958367245.1 uncultured Blautia sp. | reverse complement strand
CCAATGATCGCGGGGGAGATTAAGCGATATTTGAGGGATGACGGTCTTCTTAAAGTAAGTCGTTCTCTTAAGGAGAACTGTGCGCGGATTTATCAGCTTCGGGAAGAATTGGAGAGAACGCTTGACAGAGAGCCGACGCTGGAGGAGCTTGCGGGGGAGTGCGGGATGTCGATGGAGGAGCTGGTTTTGGCTATGGAGTCAGGCGCGGAGGTGGAGTCGCTTCATAAAACGATTTATCAGGGGGAGGGGAATGAAATTTCCCTGATGGATAAGCTGCCGGAGAAGGTAAACGGTCAGGAGGTTCTTCTTGACAGAATCCTTCTGGAAGAAATTCTGGGAAGTCTGGATGCGCGGGAACGCAGGCTGATTTATATGCGCTATTTTCAGGAAAAGACCCAGACTGAGATTGCCGGGGAACTGGGGATTTCTCAGGTACAAGTCTCGCGTCTGGAAAAAAGAATCCTGAAAAATTTAAGGGGAAAATTATAGGGAGCCTGTATGATTTTCACCCTGCCGGGGAGATTCGAGGATGGTGGTGTTGACATCATCCTCATACGCCCGCATCTGCACCTGCATGGGCGTGGGATCGGAGGTGAGCTTCATATGACCGAAATGGTTGAAGAAGAACAGAACCCCAAGCCCGACGCCGGCGGAATAGGCGATTTCCAGAATTGTGAATCCGGAGGAAGGACTTCCTGTTACCTGACTGTAAATTTTGGAAAAAAGATTTCCCAGATCAACGTCATTATTAAAGGTCATAATAGAGAAGGCAGCCCCGAAAAAAGAGGCAAGTCCCACAAAAAAGACTTTACACCATTCCCATATTTTTGAGGGATTCTTCCTGTTTGTGTAGGTGATAATAAATTTCGGCTCGCCGATAGTGTTGATTTCAAGTTCCGGTTCCTGTTTCTGTATCAGAGTTACCAGATCCATTGCAGACATGACGTAACGCCCCGATTTGTTTTTGTCCAGATTCAGGACAGGCATGACCCGAAGCTTATTGAGAATTTTGGGATTGCTGCAGGAGAGGCGGGCGATATCCTGCAAATAAATATGATGGTGGCTGACCTGAATATTCTGTTCAAGCTGCAAATGAAGCATATCACTCATAAAATCACTCCTTCATTTTGGGTTTAAAAATCCAGCTCGCAAGATAGGAAAAGATAAGTGCTGCACTGATACCTACTGCAGAGGAGGTGAAGCCTCCCATGAAAAGCCCGATAAGACCATTCTGATCTACTGCTTTTTTTACACCCTTCCAGAGCACGTTTCCGAAACCGAGAAGCGGTACGCTGGCTCCGGCTCCGGCGAAGTCCTGAAATGGCTGATAAATTCCAAGCGCGCCCAGAAGAGCTCCGCTGCATACCAGAAGAACCATGACTCTGCCGGGCATCAGTTTCGTTTTATCAAGAAGAATCTGAACGAGGGCGCAGATTAGCCCGCCTGTCCAGAATGCGTTGAAATATTCCATATTCACACCTCTTTCTGTTCAATGACGACTGCGTGGGCGATTCCGGGAACAGTATCTCCCTCATTAAAGCTTACTTTGGACAAAAGCGCGCCTGTCGGGACAAAAAGTACCCGTTTCCATTTGCCGGATAAGATACCCGGAAGGATATGGCCTGCCAGTACCACGGCAGAGCAGCCGCAGCCGCTTCCTCCTGCATGAGTATCCTGTGTGTCTGCATCAAAAATAAGAATGCCGCAGTCCTGATGCTGCTTCGCAATGTCAATGTCTTTGGCGAAAAGAAGGTCTATAAGGATTTTCTGGCCTACATATCCAAGGTCACCGGTGAAGATGGCGTCATAGTCTGAGGGGCTTCTTCCGAAGTCGGTCAGATGCTGATAAATGGTATCGCAGGCTGCAGGAGCCATACATCCGCCCATATTGAGAGAATCCTTCAGTCCGTAATCGGTCAGCTTTCCTGTTGTGATTCCTGTGATTGCGGCGCAGCGTCTGCCTTCTCTGAGGGGCATGGAATTGGGATAGGTTTCTTTCGGGGGATTTTGTCCGAGAATACAGGAGGCGCTTCCTGTGACAGTCCACGAGGCGGACAGGGGGCGCTGGCTTCCGTATCCGAGAGGGAAGCGGAATTCTTTTTCTGCGCTGGCGAAATGACTGGAGGTGGCGCAGAGAGTATGTTCTGCATAACCGCCTGCGATTGTCATAGCTCCAAGGGAAAGGGCTTCTCCCATAGTGGAGCAGGCTCCATAGAGTCCGTAAAAGGGAATTCCCATTCCGGCTATTCCGAAGGAGGAGGCGATTGTCTGAGCCAGAAGGTCTCCGGCGAATACCATGCGGATATCTTCGGAAGAGAGTCCTGCTTTGCCGATTGCCATTTGAGCGGCTTCTTTTTGCATGGCGCTTTCCGCAGCTTCCCACGTATCACAGCCGAACATGGGATCGTCACAGACTGCGTCGAAACAGTCTTTCAGAGGTCCCTGCCCTTCCTTGGGACCTGTGATGGAAGCGCAGCTTTCGAAAAAAACAGGGGAGTCAAATTCAATGCTTGCCCTGCCTTTTGTATAAAGTTTTTTCATGCGAGTACCCCCGTCAGTTTGAGAATATAGTAAACAATACCGAGAATCCAGGAACTGAGTGTTCCATAGAGGATTACGGGACCTGCGATGGTAAAAATCTTGCACCCGATTCCGAAAATCTGTCCTTCCGCTTTAAATTCGATGGCAGGGGCTGCGACAGAATTGGCAAAACCTGTGATGGGAACAAGGCTTCCTGCGCCTCCGAATTTTCCTATTTTGGGATAAATATTAAGCCCTGTGAGGAGAACACTTAAAAGGATGAGGATGAGAGAACACCAGGAGCCGGAAGTTTCTTTGTCGAGTCCCATGTTTTTTGCATAATTCAGAATAAATTGTCCAACAAGGCAGATAAGGCCTCCGGTAAAAAAAGCTTTTCCCATATTCAGGAACAGATTATGAGTAGGGGTCACTTCTTTTACATATTTTTCATATTGTTTTTGCTGCTCTTTTTTTATCATAGAATCTTTCCTTTCCGATTTTTATTAGTTTGTGAAAAAAACAGAGAAATATGCTGATTATTTTGACTTTTTTTAAGCTTCTGTTTATAATGAAACAAAGAGATTATAACGAAAATGATATAAATGGAATGATAAGAAACGAAAGAAAAGAGGGCTTGTTTATGAAAGATTTTTTTGCGGGACGCCAGGTGGAGCTTTTTACAGATGAGGAACAGACAAAGGGAATTCGTATCTGGCATATGGAGCTGGAGGAAAAAGAGATAAGACATATGACAGGAAGACTGGAGGAGAGAGCTGTTTTTCTCTATGTTTTGAACGGGACTCTTGTATGTCAGGTGAATCAGGAAAAAGAGGAAATCAAAGAGGGAGAAGGACTTTTTATCAACAGGGGGAATGTATACCGTCTGGTACAGTGTAAAGGAGACAGGGTGGAGCTTTATGCCGTGATTCTTGAGAGGGAATATATCGAGGCGGATGAAGGCATTGCGCAGAAATATATAGCGCCTGTCTGGGAAGAGGAAAGGCTGTTTTGCCTGAAGTTCGATGAAGAGCATCCGGTTACAGAGGTTCTGGAGAAACTGGGTGAGGCGGCAGCCGATAAGGAGGACGGCTTTGAATTAGAGCTTAGAAGTCTTTCCTGTGAGCTGTGGCGGCTTCTTTACAGAGCGGTAAAGGAATATACGCTCTGTACGAAAAAGGCGGACATCAGGGAAAAGGTTAAGCTTTGTAATATTCTGGAGTTTATCCACAGCCACTATAAAGAAAAAGTCACGCTGACGGAGCTGGCAGAAAATGCGGGAATCAGCACAGGAGAGTATTGCCGCTTTTTCAAGAAAAAAATGGAGCGTACGCCTTTTGAGTATCTTCAGGCTTACCGCATTGAGCAGAGTCTTCCTGAAATTCTGGAAAAGTCGGATACGATTTCAAACATTGCCCTGCGTCATGGGTTTACAGGCTCCAGTTATTTTACGGAAACATTCAAGAAGGAAATGGGATGCGCGCCCGGAGATTACCGCAAGTGGTATAAGGGAGAAATTCCGGAGTGCCCGCTGAAGGAAACACAGGAGCAGCAGGAGGCTCCCAAGCCGGTCAAAAAGATGGAGAAGCCGGTTTCTCTGCGTCAGTCCTCCATGCCGGCTCATCTTCTGTAAGAGAAATCACGGCAGCCAGTGTTTATAATAATACAGGAAGGAGCCGAGCGTTTTTCCCAGAGCTACACAGATGATCAGGATGGGAAGACCAAACGTGAGCCGAAGCCTTCTTGAAAAAATGGGGAATATATCCGCCATTTCCGCAAGGGCAAGAATCCAGCCTCCAAGAAAGATTCCGGAGAACAGCCCGTAAAGAAGGAGAAATGGCTTTCCGAAAGGAAGATTCCAGTGAAAAAGCAGGAAGCAATTCCCGAATACAGTGCCCAGAAAGATGATGTCTTCATAAAGCATTACATGAGAGGCTGTTCGGGTGATTCCTGCATAACGGGGGATGACGGAAAGACCGATCAGGAGCCCGACGACACCTCCCGCAACAATGAACCCTGCTGAAAAGCCCACAAAGCCAAGAAAAAGTTGCTGCCACATGATATTCCTCCTTGTTGTCATTAGTTTGCAGATAAACGCTTTCGGCGAAAATTGCAGAATAGTTATCGCTGTAGTAGTGTGGAGGAAATATAAATTTTTATGCACATTTATAAACAATTTATGAAGAACTGTACTTTTGAGAACAGGCATAGTATAATAGAATAATTGAGAAAACCGTTGAAGAACGGGATCTTTCGGGAGGAATATATATGCCGAATGCATTTTCACGTATGGAAATTTTGATTGGCGAAGCCGGGATGCAGCGTCTCTGTAAGGCGCGTATTGCAGTTTTTGGTCTGGGCGGAGTCGGTTCTTATGTGGTGGAAGCTCTTGCCAGATGCGGAGTGGCAAGTCTTACCCTTGTGGACAACGACACAGTTTCCGATACGAACATCAACAGGCAGCTTTTTGCCCTGCGTTCCACAGTGGGACGAAGTAAGGTTGAGATTGCGAAAGAGAGAATCCGGGATATTGACGAAGGAATTCTTGTACATACTTACGAGACCTTTTACAGTGAAGAGACAGCCGGAATGTTTGATTTCAGCTCTTACGATTATGTGGTGGATGCCATTGACACAGTGACTTCCAAGCTCTTGCTTATTGAGAAGGCGAAAGCTGCGAATACGCCGGTGATTTCCTGCATGGGAACCGGAAATAAGCTGAATCCGTCGAAGTTTGAGATTACGGATATTTCCAAGACAACCGTATGCCCTCTGGCGAAGGTGATGCGGACAGAGCTTCGTAAACGGGGAATTAAGAAGGTAAAGGTGCTTTATTCGAAAGAGAAGCCAATTAAACCTGCAGATAACGGAGAACGCAAGGGGACGGCGGACAGACCGGTTCCCGGAAGTATTTCTTTTGTGCCCAGTGTGGCAGGTCTTCTTATCGCAGGAGAGGTCATCAATGACCTGCTTGGAGAAACGAAAAAAACGAAAGAAATAAGAATCGGATTAAACTGAAATAACAGACAGAAAGATTGAGGATATAAATTTGAATCAGGAAATAAAACAGAAATTTTGCAGTCTGCTGGGAGAGGAAAAGGTGCTGACTGACGAACTTATGAGCAGTCATACAACTTTTCGAATCGGCGGACCTGCGGATTATTTTTTACTGCCTGCCTGCAGCAGGGAGGTACAGGGAATCCTCTCTATTTGCAGGGAGGAGGGACTGCCGTATTTCATTCTTGGAAACGGAAGCAATCTGCTGGTGAACGATGCGGGATACCGTGGGGTTATCATCCAGCTTTACCGGAATTTCAATGAGATAAAGGTTGAGGGGACAGAGATTCGTGCGTCTGCAGGTGCGCTGCTTTCCGGAATTGCGGCTGCTGCGAAAAATGCGTCTCTGACGGGATTTGAATTTGCCGGAGGAATTCCGGGAACCATAGGCGGTGCAGTTATGATGAACGCTGGAGCCTATGGCGGTGAGATGAAGCATGTAATAAAAGAGGTTACGGTACTTACGAAAGAGGGAGAGATTCTTGTGCTTCCTGTGGAAGAGCTTGCTTTCGGCTACCGTACAAGCGTAGTGAAGACAGCAGGATATGTTGTTCTTGAAGCTGTGATTCATCTGGAAAAAGGAGATATGCAGGCTATTGTGGAGAGAATGAAGGAACTTACGGAGCAGCGTACCAGTAAACAGCCGCTTGAGTATCCAAGCGCCGGAAGTACCTTTAAGCGTCCGGAGGGATACTTCGCAGGTAAGCTTATCATGGATACGGGGCTTCGCGGCTATCGTGTGGGTGGAGCTCAGGTTTCTGAGAAGCACTGTGGATTTGTCATCAATGCAGGCGGAGCGACTGCGGCGGACGTAGTGCAGTTGATGTCTGACGTGAACGAGAAGGTTAAGGCGAAGTTTGGCGTTTCTCTGGAACCGGAAGTAAGATTTCTGGGATTTTGACCTATCAGGCAGCAGGAGAATTTTTGATATGCTCCGTATAAGTCTGCCAAAACAATTTACAGGAGAAAAACGATGCGGTTTGTAATAGTAACAGGTGTTTCAGGCGCTGGAAAAACGGCAGCGTTAAAAATGCTGGAAGATGTCGGATATTTTTGTGTAGATAATCTTCCGATTCCGCTGATTGAGAAATTTGTATCTCTTATGAATGATTCCACCGGAGAGGATGTGCGAAATGCAGCTCTCGGCATTGATGCGAGAAGCGGAGATGCGCTGGATGAACTGGAGATTGTCCTTGACAGGATGAAGGAGTCCGGATATGAATTTGAGATTCTTTTTCTGGATGCAGATGACAGGACTCTGGTAAAGAGGTATAAGGAGACAAGAAGGCTCCATCCCCTTGCCTATGGAGGACGTGTGGACGATGGAATCCGTCTGGAGAGAGAAAAAATGCGCTTTTTGAAAGAGAGGGCGGATTATATTATTGATACCAGTCATCTCCTTACAAGAGAGCTGAAACAGGAACTGGAGAAGATTTTTGTGAAAAATCAGGAGTTCCATAATATTATGGTATCTGTTTTATCTTTTGGTTTCAAATATGGAATCCCTGCGGATGCAGACCTTGTTTTTGACGTCAGGTTTCTGCCGAATCCTTACTATCTGGATGAACTGCGCCCAAAAACAGGAATGGATGACAGTGTTTATAATTATGTTATGGACTGTGATGCTGCCGGGAAATTTGCGTCAATGCTGGAAGAGATGGTGACGTTCCTGATTCCGAATTATATAAAAGAAGGCAAAACGAATCTGGTGATCGCTGTTGGCTGTACAGGAGGAAAGCATCGTTCTGTGACGATTGCCCGTGAACTGTACAGCAGAATTGCAGGAAACAGCAAGTACGGAATCCGTCTGGAACACAGAGATATTAAAAAGTAAGAAAGTTGAGGTTGGGAAATGTCTTTTTCGGGGATGGTGAAAGAAGAACTTTCCAAACAGATCAGTCCGGCACGGCATTGCTGTATGGCGGAGCTTGCCGCACTTTTGTGCGCTTGCGGAAGACTCGAGGAGAATTTTGACGGGAAAAAGCTGAAAGTACAGACAGAAAACGAGGCAGTTGTAAGAAAGTGCTTTACATTACTGCAAAAAACATTTAATATAAGGACAGAGATGTACATTCGCGAAAGCAGTCACCTGAAACGGCTAAAGGTATATGTTCTGGAGCTTACAGAGCCGGAGCAGATTCAGGAAGTTCTTCAGGGTACGAAGCTTACTGTGGATAAAAACTCCGGAGGAACACTTACGTTGGATAATCTGCTGGTAATCCAACAGAATTGCTGTAAGCGGGCGTTCATTAGAGGGGCTTTTCTTTCATCCGGATCTATCAGCGATCCGGAGAAAGGGTATCATTTCGAGATTGTATACCCGGATGAGGAAAGAGCCGTGCAACTACAGACAATTACACGCAGTTTTGATATTGATGCTAAAATCGTTCAGCGCAAGAAATCATATGTGGTCTATGTGAAGGAGGGCGCTCAGATTGTCGATATGCTGGCAGTCATGGAAGCGAACGTAGCATTGATGAACCTGGAGAATATCCGGATTCTGAAAGAAATGCGTAATTCAGTGAACCGGAAAGTGAACTGTGAAACTGCGAATATCAATAAAACGGTAAATGCCGCCGTGAAGCAGATGGAGGATATTAAACTCATTCAGAAGTATATAGGTTTTGAGCAACTGAATGAAGGTCTTGCCCAGCTTGCAGGACTGCGGCTGCAGTATCCAGAGGCAACACTTAAAGAATTAGGAATGATGTTGAACCCGCAGGTTGGTAAATCTGGAGTCAACCACCGTTTAAGAAAACTGAGCGTAATGGCAGAAGAATTGCGGGAGAAACAAGGAGGAGAATTATTATGATTAAAAAACCAATCACCATTAATTTAGCAACCGGACTGGAGGCGCGCCCTGTAGCGCAGTTAGTACAGGTGGCAAGCCAGTTTGACAGTGAGATTTATGTCGAGATTGGAAAAAAGAAAGTCAATGCAAAAAGTATCATGGGTATGATGACACTTGGGCTGGATGCAGGAGAAGAAATTACTCTTTCCGCAAATGGTGAAGATGAAGAAGCTGCTATGAACAGCATTGAGAATTACTTAAGTAATCAATAATGATTTAACAGTTGGACATATAAACAGAGAATAAAAACAGCCGGAAAGGAAGACCTCTTTCCGGCTGTTTTTTTCTGGCTCTATGATTTTTTTCGTGTAAACAGCATTGGATACAGAATGACTGCCCATGCTACTACAAGGAAATAACGCAGAAACGATGCAGGAAGGGAGGTGCCGATGATGGGCTTCAATCCTGTCTGAAGGGCAAGCGTTACAGAAAGACCAACGATAAAGCGGATGGCTTTTCCTTTTGCAGTATCAGGAGCTTCGAAATTCAGATGTGTTCTTTCTATATAATAGCCTATGGAAAACGCCATTCCTGCTCCTGCGGCTTTTACACAGTCTGAAGCATATTTCAGTTCGATTGTCCCGTTCCTGTAAAGGATGAGGGTGTAAAGAACAAGGAAAAGGCATACAAGAGCCATGCAGACTGAGGTGATTTTTTCTTTTCCGTTGAGAAGTTCTTTCCTATATAATAGGTGATAACTCAGGTAAGTACATAAAATAGAGACACCGAAGGATACAAGAACATCCTGAGGCGTGTGGCAGCCCAGATACATTCTGGAGAAACCGATGAGGAAAATCATAAGTCCGCATAGAATCCTGATGATATTCTTTTTGGTATAAAAGCCAAGGGTTCCGAATAAAGAGGTACAGCTCTGGGTATGCCCGCTTGGAAAGGAGTAACCGGTGGCGCCGGAAACTGCGGATTCTACGGGATGGAACTCCGGATTTAAAATCCACGGTCGGGGAACCCGGAAGGTGATTTTAAGCCCCTGTACAAGAAGTCCGGATGTAAAATAAGAGAAGCCAAGGGTGTAGGCAAGTTTTTTGTTTGAGCACCAGTAAAGCCAGCATATAACAACAATGACAAATGCTTCCTGCGCCAGATAAGTGACTATCTGAAAGAAAATATCTGCCCATTCCGTGCGATACTGTGCCAGAAATTCCAGAAAATTCATAAAACGCGTCCTTTCATATAATATAATAACCATATTATAAGTTGACCGAAAGAAAAAAACAAGGTATAATGAACGCATAAGCGACGAGCGCGACTTCGAACCGTAGATATTTCGACTGCTTGCAGGCGTAAATATCTAAGGGAGAAGGCATGTGAGTGCAACGAACACCGAAAAAGCGAAGCTTTTGAGGTGAGCGCGAGGAGCAGACGAGCAAATCGTCGAGAGTGCAACGAACACCGAAAAAGTGGATCTTTTGAGGTGAGCGCGAGGAGAAGATTTACTAAACTAGAATAAGGAGCGTTTACAATGTCGAAATTTTTGAAATTTATCGTGCATTTTGTGGTGATATGTACCATAGTCTGTGTACTGGCGCTGGCACTTCCGCCATTCTTTGGTGTCAAAACTCAGATTATGGATAATTCCAGTAAAGAGAGCAACCTGTCAATGGGTTCTGTAACCTATGCAATTCCTGTTAAGGCAGAAGAAATATCAGTAGGAGATTCCCTTCTTGTACAGGAGGATTCTTCTGCATACAAATATAAAATCACAGCAATTGATCTGGAGAACAATACGCTTACAGTAGTTGATCCTACTGTGTCAGGTGCAGAAACGGTATCTGCAATGATTAAGGAGTACGTTCCCAAGATTGTTCTGACAGTACCTTTCCTGGGCTATCTTCTGGTAGCGACAGAGAGTATTGAAGGTCTGATTGTTCTTGGACTTGCGGTTCTGTTTCTGATTATATTATACGTAATCGCAGAACTTACAAAGAAGAGTCCGCAGGATGATTACGATTATGAAGACGACGATCCGGAACCGGGATATGTGAAGAGCAAAAAAGAGCTTAAGCGTGAAGAGAAAGCAAAAGCCCGTCTTTATAAAGAAGAAGAACGTCAGATAAAAAAAGAAGACAAGCAGCGTAAGAAAAATAAAAAGAAAATTCGTACAGGCGGCTTTGTGGATGAAATCTATGAGGACGATCTGGAACCGGAGGAGGAAGAGCAGCAGCCGGTTGCTGTGCAGGCGGCTACATCAGAAGCCCATGAGCTTTTGAGAAAAGAAATTGCGGCAGCTACTGCAGAAGAGCTTCCGGAGCCGGAACCTGTTAAGAAAGAGGAGCCTGTAACTCAGGATACTATTTTTGTAGCTGACGAAGTAAAGAAAGCGCTGGATAAAAAAGCAGAAAAAGAAGAAAAACTTCCGGAGCCGGAAGAGCCTGTAGAAATCCGCAAACTTGCGGTGCCTGTATTTTCTGCTGCGCAGCTTGCAGAAGCTGCGAAACGTCAGGGCGATGCGCCTGAGATTGTCAGAGATGAGGTTACAAAGGTAACTCTGTTTGATTACTCTGATATTATTGCCGGCAATGAGCCGACAGAAGAAAAGTAAATTATAATCCGAGAGCTGTTCCATATGGAGCAGCTCTTTTTGGAAAAAACAGGTTTTGATACCTGCAAAATTGTTTTTATAAAAAAACAAAAAAATATTAAAAAAACACTTGCAATTTAAAAAGACTTCGTTTATACTCATATTTGCTGTGACATGATAGCGATGAAGCGCGAGGTTGCCGCCAGAGAGCGGGTTTTCCGTGGAGCGAATGTCAAGTTAGGAAACTGACGACAAGTCACTGTACAAATTCAGAAAGACCATCCAGGGATGGGCGTGTGGGAAGATGTCTTAGGACACACACGGAGATGTGTACAGTCGCCGCTTGTCGTACTGCATAAAGAGTACGAATAGGAGGAGACTTTTTTTATGGCAAATCAGGTAATGAGAATCACATTAAAAGCATACGATCATCAGTTAGTAGATGCATCTGCAGCAAAAATCATCGACACTGTAAAGAAAAATGGAGCAATGGTGAGTGGACCGGTTCCGCTTCCAACTAAGAAGGAAGTTGTAACAATCTTAAGAGCGGTTCATAAATATAAAGATTCCAGAGAGCAGTTCGAGCAGAGAACTCATAAGAGACTCATCGATATCTTAACACCAACACAGAAAACAGTTGACGCTCTGTCAAGACTGGAAATGCCGGCTGGTGTTCACATCGATATCAAGATGAAAACAAAATAAGCAACACCCCTAAATTTGTTAATGCTTTTAAGCATTTATGCTATTTACTATATGATTGCCGGTAATCGGTAATCCGCTATAAGGAGGAAGAAAAAATGAAGAAAGCTATCTTAGCTACAAAAGTCGGAATGACTCAGATCTTCAATGAGGAAGGCATGTTAATTCCGGTAACAGTTTTACAGGCTGGTCCATGTGTAGTAACACAGGTTAAAACTGAAGAGAACGATGGATATGCATCTGTTCAGGTTGGTTTTGGCGAGATCAGAGAGAAGCTGGTAAACAAACCGGAAAAAGGCCACTTTGAGAAAGCTGGCGTTGATGTGAAGAGATTCTTAAAAGAATTCAGATTCGAAAACGCTGCTGAATATGAAGTAGGACAGGAAATTAAAGCTGATATCTTTGCAGACGGCGATCACATTGATGTGACAGCAATCTCCAAAGGTAAAGGTTTCCAGGGTGCGATCAAGAGACACGGACAGTCCAGAGGACCTATGACTCACGGTTCCAAATACCATCGTCATGCAGGTTCCAACGGTGCTGCATCTGACCCAAGTAAGGTTGCTAAGGGCAAAAAGATGCCGGGACATATGGGTAATGTTCAGGTTACAGTACAGAACCTCGAAATCGTACGCGTAGATACAGAAAACAACTTACTGTTAGTTAAAGGTGCTGTTCCAGGACCTAAGAAATCTTTGGTTACTA
>CATXEA010000043.1 GCA_958367245.1 uncultured Blautia sp. | reverse complement strand
TTTTTCATAACTTGTTTGTGCCTTGAGCGAAGCGAAAGGAATGATAAAAACTATGGAAAAAACTGGAATTAAACCAATCGTAATAGAAGAGATATGTGACTTTGCCAGAAAATATAATGTGAAAAAAGTAATCTTGTTTGGATCAAGGGCAAGAGGGGATTTTAAAGAAAAGAGTGATATCGATCTGGCAGTGCAGGGCGGTGATTTTATTCGTTTTATGTTAGATGTAAATGAGGAAACAAGCACCCTGCTGAGTTTTGATATTATTAATCTGGATGAAGAAATACAGAGTGAATTAAGAGAATCTATTGAAAAAGAAGGGAAAATCGTATATGAAGAAGTTTGAGCATTTTAAATCTAATCTGAAAGTGCTTGTTACAGCAGAAAAGGAAGACTTATCCAACGAATTTATTTTAGGGGGAATCATTGATAAATTCTTTGTACAGTTTGAATTAGGATGGAAAGTATTAAAGGAACTGTTAAGTTATGAAGGGCAATCCATTTCAGCAACAGGTTCTCCAAAAATGATTTTAAAAACAGCATTTACGGTTTTTGATTTTATTGATGAAGATATTTGGCTTGGAATGTTAAAAAATAGAAATGATCTGACACATATTTATGATGCATTGGCAGCAAGAAGATTAGTTGAAATTATTCTAAAAGAATATATTCCCGCATTTGTAAAAATGCAGAAAGGGATTGAAAAATATTACGGTGCGGAGTTAGAAAATATCTAAAAGAAATAAATCCATATACCAGTCAATGATGTGTGCATAGCGTTCAAAAATCACAGTTTTGTGACAATGTTAGATTGTGACAGGATTGTGATTTTTTCTTGTTATGATAGTAATAAGTCAAAAGAAAGCAGACGATTAAATATATGGAAAAGGAGAAACTTATGGAATCTTGGATCGTAGAAACAAAAAATCTGAAAAAATATTATCAACTGGGAAGCAATATCGTAAAAGCGTTGGATGGTGTGGATTTTCGAGTGAAGCCACAGGAGTTTGTGGCTATTATAGGGAAATCCGGAAGTGGAAAAAGTACGTTGATGCACATGATCGGCGGACTGGATGTGCCCACTGAAGGAGAAGTAATCGTTTCCGGAAAAAATCTGGCAGGTCTTACCAAGGAACAGCTTGCCGTATTTCGGAGAAGACGGGTGGGATTTGTTTTCCAGAGCTATAACCTTGTTCCTGATTTGAATGTATATGAAAATGTTGTTTTACCTATAGAATTGGACGGCAAACGGATCGATCACGAATTTATAGACGGGATTTTAACCTTACTTCAACTGACTGACAAGAAGGAAGCGCTGCCAGGCACTCTTTCCGGAGGACAACAGCAGCGTGTGGCCATTGCCCGGGCAATCGCGGCAAAACCTCAGATCCTTCTCTGCGATGAACCTACCGGAAATCTGGATACCGCTACCAGTCACGACGTTATGGGACTTTTGAAAATTGTGGCAAAACAGTTTCGTCAGACGATTGTTTTAATCACCCATGACAATGACATTGCACAGATGGCAGACCGCATAGTACGGATCGAGGATGGAAAAATTGTGAAAGGAAGTGAGTTCCATGCTTAAAAACAATAATCAGCCGGTGATAAATCACATGGCAAAAACTAATCTGAAAAGCAATTTCCGGCGAAGCATCACCATGACCGTTGCAGTGCTGCTGTCTTCCTTCCTTCTGTTCAGTGTGTTTACCGTGGGTCTGACCTATTTAAAAATGAACAAACTCCAAAACATCCGTTTGAATGGAGCTGATTTTGATGCAATTCTGTACGGAGTAACTGAGGAACAAAAAACAATTCTGGAAAATGATGAAAATGTAAAACAGTTTGGGATTCTGACGGTTGCCGGAGCAGTCAAAGAAACAGAGGCGGACAAAACACCGGGAGTAGGACTGGTGTATGCAGATGAAATATTGTGGGAGGATATGATGGCGCCTACAAGAACTTTTTTGCAGGGAAAGTATCCGACCGCAGAAAATGAAATCATGGTTACAGAGGAAGCCTTAAAAAAATGTGGGTTTGAAAACAAAAAAGCAGGGGATGAAATCACCTTCATATACGAGATTAAAGAGAAGCTCCAAGAGAAAACCTTCCGGATCAGTGGAATCTGGGACGGATTTGGCAATATCGATAATTTTTTTGTATCAAAAGCCTTTTGTAATCAGGAAGGAATTGAGGAACTGTATAATAGCCGATGCAATATTTCTTTTGAAAAAAGATGGATGTCCGAGGACGAGCAGCAGTCATTTATTGATAAAATGAAGCTGAAGAAATCTCAAAGACTGTTCTATGTCTACGAATTTGGCAATGCCGCGGAGATTTTCTGTGGAATTGCAGGGATTGTAGCAGTTACCTGTCTGAGCGCTTATCTGCTGATCTATAACATCATGTATTTGTCCGTGGCAGGAAATATTCGTTATTATGGATTGCTGCAGACCATTGGAATGACTGGAAAACAAATCCGTAGTCTGATAAAAAAACAGATGTTTTGGATTGGTGGAATCGGATGTGCTCTAGGGCTTCTTCTCGGCTTTGGCGTTTCCTTTTCCCTGATTCCTGTGGTTATTGAGTCTTTGGGAATGAAACAGGGACAGACTGGCAAAGTTCAGGTGGCCTTTCATCCGGCAGTCTTTTTTCTGACGGTTTTGCTGACCGGGATATCTGTCTGGTATGCAGCCAGAAAACCCATGCATCTTGCCGTATCCAGTTCTCCCATAGAAGCGTTGGGATATCGTCCGGTTTCCGGCATCAAAAAAGGCCATAAGACAAAAAAGGGGAACCTGATACGCCGGATGGCAGTGGAACAACTGACCAGAAACAAAAAGAAGACCGTAGTTACCATGTTTTCTCTGTCAGCCAGCCTTTCCGTGTTTGTCTGTCTGGTGATTTTACTTCACACCCAGTCCGCACGGGAATATGTCTACAACTACAGAGGACTTGATATGGTTGTTGAGAATGATACCATCCAAAATATAGCTGTGGAGCAGGACGAGGAAGGAAAAGCGCAGCTTCAGGGGGTAAAACAGATCTTAAATCAGGAAATTCTGGATAGGATCAGAGAGACGGACGGCGTTGCAGATATCTTTCCCGTAAGCTGTGTTTCCACGGTGATTCCATGGGAACCGGAAGTATCCGATGTATGGATGAGAGAATTTTATGAGACTTGGATGGAAATTCCCTATGAAGACGATCTTGAAGAATATAAGAATCATCCAGAGAATTTTGGCTCCTCATTGATCGGGATCACAGAAGCAGATTTTCGCGCATTGAATCAGGAACTGGAGGAGCCGGTGGATGAAACAGCATTTCTAAAGGGCGAAACCTGTATTTTGTATCGGAACGGTTTATTTAATCTGGACGAAAAGAAGCTGATAGGAAAAAACATCCTCTGTGGGGAATATGAAAATCCGGAACATACCTGTTCCTTTGAGATTGCAGCGCTGACGGATATCAATGATTACACCGCGCTTTTGGGATATCCGCCGACTATGATTGTTATTGATCAGGCAGTTTCCAATTTTGCAAAAGAACCGATTATATTTAAAGCAGGGATACAGTATGAAAAAGAATTTGACGAAAAGACAGAGTTTGCAGTGGAGAACATTCTCAGGGAAAGTCCGGATGCGTCAGATTTTTCCTGGGAGTCTAAGATTAAACAGGCTGAAATAGTAGAAAAAGCCCAGGGTCATATGGTTGAAATTGGTCTTGGAATTGTTTTGATTCTGGCGGTGATCGGGGGAATGAATTACGTCAACACTTCTGTGGGAAATATCCAAAGCCGTCGAAAAGAGATTTCCATTATGGAAAGTGTGGGAATGTCAGAGCGCCAGGTTAGAAAAATGCTTATGTGGGAAGGGATATTCTATACAGGAGGCGTTATGTTTTTAACTCTGACTGTTGGATTGGGAATTACATATGCCATTTATCAGTCTATGAACTATATGGGAGCAGCGTTCTGGTTTCCGGTGGTGCCGTTTCTCATAGCTTGTGTCTTACTTTTGACTGTGTGCATCGCAGTTCCCCTGCTTGCATATGGGAAGCTGGAAAAGAGCGCAAGTTTGGTGGAACGCATCTGGGTGGAGGTTGAGTGAGGAAAGCATAGAAAGTTTTTTCAAAAAACAGAAAACAATCCTCTTGTGAGGTTTATTATTTAATTTCAGGCTTTGCGCAATGGCACAATCGTCTTCAATTACCAAAATATTACCGTTTGAATTCATTGACAGCAATTGTTTATTCTGTTAGGTTATGAATTATAAGAGTTTACAGAAAAAGGACTTTCCTGTAAAACCACCGGACACAGATGTCTAATTATGAAAAACATGGCATTTCTCGCTTTGTGTCGTGTTCTGTTAGTCATATTTGTGGTAGGGTAAGGGCGAAAGGAGGGAAGAAAATGGATGCAAAGAAGATTGGAACATTTTTACGAGAACTCCGTAAAGAGAAAGGACTGACGCAGGAACAGCTTGCAGAGATTCTTAATGTATCGGGAAGAACTATCTCCCGATGGGAGACAGGAACCAATATGCCGGATTTGAGTGTCCTGATCCAGATTGCGGAGTTTTACGAGGTAGAGGTAAAAGAAATCCTGGATGGAGAAAGGAAAGGCGAGATTATGGACAAAGAATTAAAGGAAACATTATCAAAGGTAGCAGATTACAATTCTCTGGAAAAAGAAAAAGTCTTAAAGATTGGAAACACTGCATTTGGTTTTACGTTTGCAGTCTGCGTGGCAATGATTGTTGTACAACTGCTTATAACCGGTAATCTGTCACTTGTTGCAGGAGAAACCGCGATTTTGCTGGCGGGGGGTATCTTTTATCTGGGAGTTATGATTTATCATGGACTTTGGGAAAAAGGCTCAAAATTAAAAAATACTCCATTTACCGACGGGGTAATCAGTATTATTTGTGCAGGTGTTTTTTCGGCACTTCTGGCTGCTGTTTATTTGAAACTGGGAGCCTCCGTGACAAAAACAGCTCAGGTTGTTGCGGTGTTTTTTGTCGGAATTTCAGTGACCGGATTTGGGGTATTAAGGATTATGGCCTGTCTCAGTAAAAAGAGAAAAAATAAGATTATAACGAATCATAAATCTGATGAGAATGATGGACAGCAGCCTGTAAACATATTTATTTCAGATGGCAATATGCAGGCGGAAATGATCCTGAACACATTGAAGGAAAATGGGATTATAGCATATACACAGGACTTGGGGGATGCAGGATTTGCCTCTGTTCGCTATGGAATGGGAAGAGGAATGGATGACAGAGTTGCGATTTTTGTAGCCAAGGATAAAGCAGAATGCGCGCTACAGGTGATAAATGGAATGGGACTTAAATGAATTTCGAGTTTACGATAACGGCTTACTGATATGGGTAAGCCGTTATCATATCTCGAATCACTTCAAATCCTGTTTTTTAAATATGTGAATCCCAATCTGACAGAACAGGAGTATTTCTAAAATATTTATCATACAAAATTCAAAATGATACGGCATATTTTTCAGCAGGAGGGAACAATCCTCTTTGCTTTCCGGCTCCACTAATATATATGGCTGGTAGGCAGTCTGTGCAAAGGGAGAAACAAAAAGATGTAAATTTGCGGCGGTTCTTTTTATACCACTGATGTGTAAGGGATTATCCTCTACTGCCTGTGTGACAGGATCATTCCAGAATTCAGACTGGCGCAGACTGGAGACTGTATTTCCGCCGAAGGAAAGCAGGGATAAGGTCAGTATTACAACGATTCCCAGACTTATGAGCTGCCGATGTACCACCATTACAACCACGGTATAGAGGGAAGAGATGGTGAGCAGGCAGACAAAACATATCATCGCATTGAACAAAAAGGCAGAATACGGGATATCCTCACTGAATGTTAAGCGTTGTACAGCAGAACAAACAAAGACGGAAATGATATCTGCCAGGAATAAAAAGGTAGTACAGATTCCTCCTGTTATTACTTCTGTAAGGTAAATCTGCTTTCTGGAATAACCGGCAGTTATCTTATTATTAATTGTACGAACTTCAAAGTCGTGACCAATATGTAACGGAAGAAGAATTGCCATAATGATGCAGATGAAACCGGAATTTGAAAATAAAAAGGATGTAGTATAAATCGTAAAACCATATTCACACAGTAAGATTCCGTAAACATTTTTCAGGATTACTGCAGCACATCCAATCCATAATACAGGAGCAAATACGGCTCGTTTAAGTTCCATTGATAAAAGTTTTTTCATAAAAAATCCCTCCCTGGACTATGACAAAATATTCTTAAAATAAAAGGTTTCAAGGTCAGTATCCATGATATCAGATGCTGAAAATTCACGAATCAGCGTACCGTTTTTGAGGAAACCATAATGCGTGGCAACCTTTTGCAGCTCCCCCAGAATATGGCTGGAAATCAGGATTGTTACACCATATTTTTGATTTAATTCCAGAATAACAGAACGGATCTGTTGGATTCCTTCGGGATCCAAACCGTTGAGCGGCTCATCCAGAATAAGAAAATCGGGATTATTTGCCAGTGCCATTGCCAGAGCTAATCGCTGTTTCATTCCCAGAGAATAGTTCATGACCAGCTTTCCGGAATCTTTTAGATGCACCAGAGAGAGTAACTCTTTTGCTTTATTTTTTTCCGTTTTCTTTGGATATCCGGTAATCTTTAACTGGCAGAGTAAATTGCCCCGGGCGCTCAAAGTAGGATATAATGCAGGCGTTTCAATGAGCGCTCCTACTTTAAGATTTGGAGCCTGATAAATCGTGCCGGATGTCTGATTTTGAAGCTTTGAAAGAATTCTCATTAAGGTTGTTTTTCCGGCGCCATTATTTCCGATTAATCCGTAAATTGCTCCTTTGGGAATCTGTAAGGAGACATGATTTAAGGCGGTTGTTTCCTTGTATTGCTTACAAAGATTTTCTGTTCTGATTAAATCGTTCATAGACTCATCCTTTCTCGATTTGCAAAAAGTATTGTTTGGAATGATTTAAGCGTATGCACATACAGGGGAAAAGTAAAGAAACAGGGTCTTTACAGGGCTGTTTTTGAAGGATAAGTTTCCTTTACACGGATGTAAAGCGATATTATCTTGTAGAAAAAAGGTGTTTGTGGCATACTGAAACTGATGGGACGGAATTTGTAAGAGAAAAATCTGGCAGATATTTTGATACGCAAACAGAAAGGACAAAAGAGCGAACATGACAGTTGCAGAAATGATAAAGCAGACTCGAACAGAATCTCATATGACTCAGGAGGAATATGGAGCAAAATTCGGCGTGACAAGGCAGACTGTATCCAGTTGGGAAAATGAAAGAAGTATGCCGGATCTCCAGATGCTTATTGATATATGTAATACATACCACATATCCTTAGATAAACTCCTGAACGAAGATACAGAATTTGTTGAAAAAATAGATTTTTACAGCAAAATAAAAAGAATAGGAAAGCTGGCAGTCGTCTGCCTTGGAATGGCAATTCTTGTATTTACTGCAGTGCTGATCGGATGGAAAATCCGTGCATCAAACATGAATCAGACATTTATAAATAACGCAGAATATTTGGGATTTGTCAAGGAAAATAAGATCTATGAGCTGGAAGAAGAGAATGTCTTTTATCATTTGCCAAATCAAAAACTGCCTTTCTTAAAAAGGGATTTTAATGTTAAAAACAGCTATGCAGATTTTGTTATTGGTGATACAGAAATCAGTATTGTATTGTATGAAGGAGAAACATTTGCCATTGAACTAAATCATTACAGAGCTCTGAAAGGAAAAATCGGGAAAAACGACAATATACTTGTAGAAAAAAGTACACTGAATGCAAAAGAAGATGGTATTTATAAAGAAAACAGGGAGAAAATAGATGGCATTCTAATGCAGTTATTGAAGATTCACAGAACTGTATATACCAGTTAAAATAAGTATTCCAGAGAAACCGACATGGTGAAAATCACGTCGGTTTTTCTGGCTTTTTGGATAAGTTTTAAGCTTCAAATGTTGTGAAAAGGCGGCGGGACAACAGTCCAATAAGGCATATGATCAGACCGCTGGGAAGAAGTACCAAATATACGCTGTTGGAGAAATAATCGAATAAAGCGCCATAAATAATCTGTCCTGCCGGCTGCGCACACATGGAAAGGGTAAACACATAAGACATCACTTTTCCCATCAGATGTTCAGGCGTTCGTTCCTGAATAAGTGAAATCGCGTAAGTGGAAAACAGACTGCATCCGAGCTGACAGGCACAGAACATGAGCAATAAAATCAGGTATCGGGTAAATGCATGTAATGGAAGAATAAATACGATTCCGCAGGGAATGAGGCAAATACCGAAGGATACCAGTACAAGGATAAGATGGCGGCTTTGCAGCTTTTTGGCGAACAGTACCACTAGAATGCTGCCTAAGACGGAGGCAATCCCCATGGCGCTTTCTGCCACACCATAATGATTGGCGGAAAGTCCCAATACCGTTCGAACCAGATAAGGAAAGCCGACTACAGCCGTACCGGCGACAAAAAGACTCACAGAAGCAGCCAATAAAAGCAGCTTTAAAATGCCGGGCTGTTCATAACGCAGAAAACGCATACTCATAGAAAAATCTTCCTTGAGGATGGCAGTGATTCCGTCTTTTTTGAGGGGCTTTTTATAGTCAAGCCGGATAAAGCATTCCAGAAAAGCAGTTACAAAGAAGCAAATAACCGCAGCGTAAAATACGGGACGGATACCAAATCTTGTATAAAATACGCTTCCTAAAAATGGTGTGAGCAAGGAAGCAATCGAGGCTACCTGATTGACAATAGCGTTTCCTTTTATCACATTATCTCCTGAAAGCATCTGCGGGATGCATGCCTGTACCGTAGGAGATTCAAAGGCAGCCAGCGCTGACAGAATGAGGAGCAGTGCGCCGATAACAATTATATCATGATCGGACGGCACAGCAAAACTGGCGATCAGTACGGAAAGGCCGGAAAGAAGATCAAGCGCAACCATAATATTACGTCGGTTTGCCCGGTCTGCAAGGATTCCTCCAAAGGGGGAAAGAAATACTGTAGGGAGCATGGAGAGAGCTAATAAACCGGCAAAAACAGAAGCGGAACCTGTTTGCTCCAGAATATACATGGAAAGAGCAAATTTCAGCGAAAAATTTCCAATCAGGGAACTGATCTGTCCAAAGATTAAAAAAGTAAAATTGCGGGTAAAGAGTTTTTGATTCATGTGATTCTCCTTTCAATACCGAACGACGGTATGTATATTGCTAAAATAAAATTGCCTGACGGCAACTTTATTTTTCCTCTGGTATTTTTTGAAAAAATTCTTCTATTAAAGCATAGATTGATTCGTCCACAAGTGGGACGCCCATTTTTTCCAGCATATCCCCGAGAAAGCGAAATTTATTTTTCATACCTTCTTTATCAGAGGGGAATACAGAAGGAAGCAGCCATAAACTGGTGAGCAGTGGTATGAGCTCAGCGATTTCCTTTGTATATTCCGTATGGAGGGAACCGTCCTTATTTCCTTCTTCTAAAAGTTCCTGATAATACGGGGTTAAAGTACGTCGGTTTGACTCAATCATCTCTACCAGAAGTCTTGGATTTCTTTTCAGAGGGATGGATTGTATGGTCATGCGGGTCTGATCCTCATCGGATTGATTGAGACGAATGGTCTCGCGAAGTTTTTGCAGACCATTGAGGTCAGAGCGATTCCGTACTTTCTCAAAAGGGTTGTTGGCAGAAAACATGCGGTCACTTACCGCATCCATGATTTCCTCTTTTGATTTAAAGTGGTGGTAGACGGCTCCTTTGGATAAACCATCCAAATTGTCTACAATATCCTGAATGGTGGTGTTGTCATAGCCTTTCTCTAAAAAAAGACGATGCGCCACGTCAAGGATTTTTTCTACAGTTACTTCCGGATATTTGTTTCGTGCTATTGAAATCGCCTCCATTTCATTACATTCTTTTGGTATGTAATTATTATATCCGAAGGCATGGTATCTGTCAAGATACATTCGTTTGGTATCATAAAATTACTATTCACTATATCAGTAAAAAATATATACAAAAACCACCTGATAATATATAATACTGCTATGAATTATTCACAAAGAAAAGGATGGTCACATGAAACGCTATGTATTGCTTTCGCATGATTCTAAGACGATGAATACGTTTTATTATGATGAAATGACAGGACAAATCTGCCTGTTGGAGAATAAAAAAAGTGGAAAAGGACTTTCGGTCGGAGTGATTGCAGGACTTTCCGTTCTCATTTATACATTTGTGCGAAGAATCGAAAATCCGGTTTCGATAGATAAAAATCTTTTATACTGGATTTCCCTATGGATTGGAATTGCCGCGGGCATCCTCATTTCTTTATATGGTATTCGCCGTGCAAAAAGAAAAATAGATGCATTCGCCCGAATCTATCCCTGCGATACATCAGAAAAACAGGAAATTGCAAAGCAGAACCATAAATGGTTTTTTTCCTATATTTTTTTGATTATTGCTATGGCTGCCGTTTGTGCTGTCTGTTGGTTTCTGATGATTTGGGTTGTTCCATCTGTTTTAGTATATGCTTTTTTTCATTCCTTAATGTGTATGCTGACGGTTTTGCTGATTGGAGCATTTGTGGGAAATCATCCCCTGAAAGGATGGAAGATTGCAGATAAAATGCGAAAAGGGGAGATTTGAAACACAATTATGAATTTGGAGGAGGAAAAAATGATTAATAATTTAATGTATATCGAATTAAAAACAGGATATTCTGATGACGGTCCGGCGTGGATCGGATATGTGAAAATCTCAAAAACTAAGAAAACCATTTATTTTAATGACCACGCCTTTCAGAAGAGTAATGGTGGCTATTCAAACTATATAGACATTGAAAATGGCGATGAATACTGGATTTCCGGTTTAAAAAAGAAAGAGAGTAATCGTCATTGGGCAGGACATGGGAAAATTATGATCGATCGCAGAGCTGTTAATGAGTATCTTGCACTGATTGAAGAAAAGGAATTGCCATTGAATCTGTTTGAAGTAGTTGATATAGAAGACAGATTTCCGATTGAAAGAGTAAATGCATTATTGAATGAGAAGGAATAGCAAATTTCTGCCAGGCTATATGAAAAGAATAAAAGGAAATCAGATATAAAGAGGGCATAGGAGGAGCTGGATATGGAGCTGAAAAAAGTATGGATGTCCCCGGAGACGGAGAAAAAAAGCCGATATGGATATCGGGCGGTAGGTGGAGTATTGGGAATCGTACTGTTGATGACAGTTTTTCTTTCGGCGGGAACAATGCTCTCCCTTTCTATGGGAGTGTCTCAGAAATGGTTTTCTCCTATTCTTATAGTCGTTGTCACTGCGCTTGGGATTGTATTGGCTGCACAGATGGGACGGCGCGGGATGCAGGATGCCATGATTTTCTTTCTTACAGAAGATAATCGCTTATGGATTATGGATGCCCGTGGACTTTCAAATCACGGTAATGGTTTTTGGGGATTTGCTGCTGGAAGCATGGAAACTCAGGCATTTTTGCGTAAGCAGGGGAAACAGCCATTTTTGCCAAAAGGGGCAGATGAAATTGTGAAGGTTTTGAACATCAAAGAAAATCGCACCCATTACGCCATCCGCTGTCAGTCATGCCATCCAAATAAGCGTGTGACCAGACATACCTATTTTCTGGTTAAGGGAATTCAGGATGAAGAAATTCTGTTGAAGGAATTAGAGAGAAGGAAAACCTGGGAGAACACTCTGGAGCCTGTGGAAAATAGAAACCCGCTATATATCATACTCAGTGGAATCATTTTTGCAGGCTGTGTGATTCTATGTGTTCTGAGTCATCCGGCATTTTCAAAATTGCCGGGGGAAATTTATTTTCCTTGTCTGGGTGCTTCCTTTGTTATGCTTTTTCCACTGCTTTACTTTATCATCCGTCAGCGAAGAGGGGAATGAGCTCACGTGGATTTTCCCTTGTGTAAGGGCAGTAAATATATAGGAGAACAGAAGAGATGAAGAAACGAAAACTCTCAGGAAAAACAATTTTGAAGCTGCCAGGGGCGCTGCTTGCTTTGGTTTATTTCGTATTTTGCCTTTATGCAGGAATTACCGGAAAATTTCCCGGTATGCATCGAAAACAACATGTCATGCGGTTCGGAGATCTTAAAAACTGGGTGTCCGGCGGTATGTCAGCGGTTATGATTGCTGTCTTTTGCATCAATTCCGCCATAAACGACCTGAAGCTCCAAAAGAGGCGCAAAAAGTCATCGACTCCCTTTTTTTTCATTATGTTACTGCTGCTAAGCCTTCCTTCGCTTCTGGAGTCTTATCTGGATATTGGATGGATAGGAATTGCCCTTTATGCCGGAATTGCAGCGTTCCTGTTTGGGATTGCGTGGATTCCGCAGATTCTGAATCAATGGATTTCCCGCCGGCTTTTGCGTGAGAAACCTATGAGTGGCAAACAGCAGGTGCGGATCATCGAATGGATTCATTTTTATCCCCTGAAAAAGCTGTTGATTTTGGGAATCTGGGGCTTTGGGGTTGTACTGGTACTGCGTGGCATTTGGGTAACAGCAACTGGAAAACTGGAAATGGATGGAGATCTTTTCTTGTTTTTACTTGTCGTAGCAGTTCTGGTTGTGGCTTTCTTTCAGAAAATGAGACGCTATATCTGCACGTCTTACCCCAACTTACCTGTGCTGAATCAGATTCTTAGCAGAAAGCAGCTGGAGCAGTTATTGGAGGGAGAACACTTTGAACCAATCGTGTTTGAAGATGCAGCCATGAAACAGTATCTTGAAATTTATCGAAGCCAGAACTGGATGTTAATTGGAGGGAAATTACTCTCAAAAAAGCTTGCCTTATGGGTGACAATGAATCGTTCCGGGAACGATACTTCCCTGAATGTGCTTTACCTCAATGGAATGACTGCGAAAGCGAAAGTTAATCTGGAACTCAGAGAAAACAGGTACGAAGAGTTTATTCCTGTGCTGAGAGAACTGATTGGACACGAGGAATCTCTTAAATTATACGGAAAAGAGGAGCAGATGGCGGAGAAATTTGCATCTTATTTTTCGGATTGCAATTCCGAGCAGGAGCGCATTGCCGCTTTTCTTACCCGGGATGTTACCGAAATCCGGAAGGACTATATCCAGACCTTCTCACCGCCGGATACTCGAAAGAAAAAACGAAGCAGGCAGGAGCGGAAGTAGAAAGATTGGATGTTTCTTATATATCTGCTATAAGACGAGAACAGTTGATGATAGAAAAAAGTTGGAAGTAAGATGAACTATTTGATTAGAAGAGTAAAAAAAGGTGACGAATTAGATTTGGCGTATATTCAAACGGAAAGTTGGAAGGCTGCGTTTAAAACGATACTATCTGAAGAAATACTGCAAAAATACACAGAAATAACACGCGCTATTGCAATGTACAAGAGATTACTTGATGAGAACATAGGTAACGGATATATCCTGGAAGTAGATGAAAAACCTCATTGTATTGCTTGGTGGGACAAGGCTAGGGATAGTGATATGTCTGATTATGCCGAAATTATTTGTATTCATAGTTTACAAAATAAATGGCGAAATGGCTATGGTGCAAAAATGATGGATAAAGTGTTAGAAGATATAAAGAATGCAGGATATAGTAAAGTTATGCTCTGGGTATTTACTGAAAATAACAGAGCTAGAAGGTTCTATGAAGCTTGTGGTTTTGTGACATATGGTAAGGTTAAGCCTTGCTTTGAAACACAAGAAATTTGCTATGAAAGAAATCTGTAATTCAGTCTGTGTGGGAGGTGTTGCTTGATGAAAGAGGTGTTTTTTTATACAATACAAGTTGTTTTTATGATTTAGATTTCAAGTTTGACGAAAAAGTATGGTGAATTGGAGTGTGATAAAATGATTTATGAACCAGAAAATTTAAAAAATAAAAGAACGATGTATAAGAAAAAGGATAAAATGATTGTTGCTATAGATTTTTTTCTATGGGCTGTAATATTATTTATTTATGTGAATATAGTAGTTCCTTATGTGAAAACAACAATTGGCTTTTTAACTATTATAGTTGGAGGAATTGTTATAATTACTGCTATTTATTTTTTTATTACTTTTTATATTTTAACACATAGAGGATATCGGTTTAGAAAAATAAATAATGCTATTGTAAGAGAATATCATGAGAATAAAAATGGTGAACTCTTCTTAGAAAAATTACTTGCAATAGAAGAAAAAGCTACAGATATGAATGAAGAAATAACTTGGTATCTCAATCTTGCAACTGCATTTAGTGTATCAGGTAAAAGAAATGAAAGCATTTCTTTATTGAAACAACTAGAAGAAGTTGCTACAGAAAAAGATAAAGAATATATTCAAAATAGCATTAAATTTATACAAGAACAAATAGAAAATGGATGCTAAGTACAAGTGATGATGATTATAAAGTAATTCAAATGTGCATTATCCATGACCTGAGAGCAAGTCTGAAAAATGGCTTGCTTTTTTCTTTGCCATGTCTGAGTTTACTGTTGGAATCTTTTTGCATATTCCGCGAAATCTGCGCATCCGTTCCGAAGGAACGGAGCGCCATTCC
>CATXEA010000042.1 GCA_958367245.1 uncultured Blautia sp. | reverse complement strand
GAATTTTCATAATCCCGGTTTATCTGTGCACGGAGTTTCAGGTTTTTCCCCAGTTTACCTCATCAAAGCTATCATCAACTAACTTTATTTATTATATCAATTTTCCACTGATAATAGTTGTAAAAATTTTGTTTTTTCATATTTCAGGGATACTTTGCGCCAAACACAGCGCCCCATACCCCACCTCCTCATTGGGATATTCCTCAAACCCGGGCAGGGGGCGGGCGCCGCGGCGGAGATAGGCTTTGATTTTTTCTCCAAAGAGATAGGGGTCGTTTTTCTCTGTAATTCCCCATTCCATGAGAAGGGCGGCGCTTCCTGTGACAAAGGGCGCGGCAAATGAGGTTCCCGTAAATCCGGCATATCCCCCTCCTGCACGGGGCGCTGTAATGTTTACCCCCGGAGCTGCAAGATCGGGCTTCCGAAAAGGAAGGAAACGGCTGCCTCTGCCTGAAAAATCAGCATACGCATTCAGTCTGGAGTCGTAGGCTCCCACTGTGATAACTTTAGCGGAAGTTGACGGAATCGTCAAAGTGCCCTCAGCTCTGGGCAGAAAAAATCCAGTCTGCGGATTCAGAACATTTCCTCCCGGAAGCCAGAGATGGTATTCCCCTTCCTTAATTTTTACTCCCCGCAAAACAATTTTCCATACACCGCTGCCAACGTAGCTTCCTGTAGGAATAAAGTCTATGTATATCTCCTGCGTAATCTGAAACGGTCCCGGTTTCCCGTAATAAATCAAAAGCTCCGTATTTTCCAGACGATAACGCCATGCTCCCAAATCCTCGTAAAGAGGACCGATTCTGTCTCCGGAAGGACTCTCGACATAAATTTCCATCTCGTCTGAATAGGACTTCCAGAGCTGGATATTGAGAACCGGTTCATAGGGACTGACACCAAATTCAATTTCCTGCACCTCTCCTGTTCCAATTCTTCCGCCTGTATGTAGATTATCATTTCCGTTATTCCCTGTACCTGCGCAAACAGAAATCCTGCCCACTCCTGCCGCATTATCAATATAGGTTTCCAGAAGACTGTCTCCTGTATGACTCCCGTAATTATTTCCGAAACTGAGGTTCAGCGCCATCGGCTGTCCCATAGCCAGAGACTGCTTTACCAGGTAATCAATTCCCTGCATCAGCTCTGTAGTTCTGGGAAAAGAATCCTCACGGGGTATCCCAAGCTTTACGACCAGAAGGTCGCTTTCATAGGCCACTCCCCTGTTCACACCATCCGACGCTCTTCCATTTCCCGCCGCAATCCCAAGGACTGCTGTTCCATGACCGCTGAAATCCCTCTCAGGCACAATTTTTCTGCCATCCTCCTCAGAAAGAGACAGGGCTTTATTAATTTCCTCCTGCGAATATTCCGTTCCCATTTCATAGCCTTCCGGAGGTTTTCCGCTGTTGTCGCTCTGATCCCAGATTCTCAGAATCCGGGTACTCCCGTCCTCCTTACGAAAATCCGGATGACGGTAATCTATGCCTGAATCCACAATTCCCACAAGAACACCCTTTCCTGACAGACCTTTTTCCCCCGTCTGCACAGAACTGATGCAGGAAGCCTGCTTTGCCTCAAAAACCTCAAAATAAATACGTTTTGGCTTTTCCACAAATTCCACCTGCGGCATACCGGAAAATTCCTCCAGTCTGCTTTCGGGAAGCGTAACAATGGCAAATCCCCCCAGCAGCTCCACCACAGTAATTCCTTCGTCTCTGAGGTTTGCGGCATTCCCGCTGTATTTTACGATTACGTCCCACAATTTTTCCTCGGAATCAAATCCTACATTGAGATTCAGTGATTTTTCTCTCTCCCGCTCTGTGGAATCCATTACCAAATTTAAGAGATTATCAAGCTTCTGATCAGGCATAATGCACCGCCTTTTACAACATATTCCATCTAAAATATATTATCCTGCAGCGCCTTAGATACCTTGAAAAACAGGTCAAAATTTACAGGAACTTATTTGACATTTCCTTTCGTCTCTGCTACTCTCATACTATACAAAATTTAGTCGAAAGGAGTGACACATCCATGTCTGCTTTTACAAAAAAAGCAATCAAATCAACCTTTCTGGAACTTCTGAATCAGAAGACTCTGGATAAGATTACCGTAAAAGATATCGTGGAAACATGCGGTATCAACCGCAATACTTTTTATTATTATTACGCAGATATCTACGATCTTCTCGAACAGCTTTTCAGAGAGGAAGCAGAACGTGTTCTTGCAGACAGTTGTGAAAACTCCGGGTTTTATGAAGAATTCATACGGACAGCCTCCATCGTACTTGGCTACCGTCAGGCTGTGATTCACCTCTATAACTCCAGCAGGAAAGAGCTTCTGGAACGATATTTAAAAGAAGTCACCTTTGCATTTGTAAGCCGTTTTGTCCAAAAAGCCGCAGAAGGCCATTCTGTTACGGAAGAAGATATCCAATATATCACTCATTTTTATGGTTACGCCATTATTGGTATTACCATGAACTGGATTCACGATAAGATGCCGCCTTACAGAGAATATTTCCTGAAGAAATTATCTGATTCCTTTGAAGCAACAATCAACGATATGATTCTTGATTGCGAACGTACCCACGCCTGAACCGGAAGTTTTTCCCACACAGTTTCATACAGACAAAAATCCCGCAGTGTCTGATTTTCGGATACTGCGCTTTTTTTGTCCATACCAAATGTACTTTTTTCATGTTAGGATAACGCTATCAGGAAACGGAAGGAAGTGATGTATTGGTGAAGTCAATAAAAAACATCAAAATTGCTTATAATATATTATCCTTATGTCTGCTGTGTCTTGGAATTTTCCTCATTTTCAGACCGCAGACCGCGCTCTGCATCTTATGCGTCCTGTGCGGAGTGCTGCTCATCCTCTATGGCATTGTAAAGCTGATGGGATATTTTTCCAAAGACCTGTTTCAGCTTGCATTTCAATTTGACCTTGCAATGGGCATCACTTCCTGCATCATTGGGCTGATTCTTGTGCTTCGAACTAAGCATATGGCTGAAATTATCACATACTGTACTGCATTATTCATCCTTGTAGAATCAGCATTAAAAATCCAGACAGCCCTTGATGCCAAAAAATTCGGTATCCAAATCTGGTGGCTGATTTTGCTCACAGCATTAGTTGGAGCTATTGTCGGCGTACTTTTGCTCGCCAGACCGTGGGAGGGAGCCGGATTTTTTGTCCGCCTGATCGGTGTAAATTTATGTTTGGAAAGTATTATGAACTTTATTGTTGTACAAAGCACAGTCAAAAATATAAGAAAGGTGGATTATTATGAATAAGAAATTCTTAAAAGCCAGCGCTGCAGCCGCAGCTCTCGGCGCAGGAGTCTACGCGCTGAACAGCATGAAAAAAGAAGAAAAAGCAGAAGCTCCGAAACCGGTCAATCATTTCCGCAATACAGAACGCGGCAAAAATGCAAAAAACAGCAAGGGAATTTACTATAGCAACGGAAACTACGAAGCTTTCGCTCATCCGGAAAAACCGGCAGGTGTTGACGAAAAATCCGCCTATATCGTAGGAAGCGGTCTGGCAGCTTTAGCAGCCGCATGTTTCCTTGTACGTGACGGTCAGATGAAAGGCGATCACATTCACATTCTTGAGGCTATGGATATCGCCGGAGGTGCATGCGACGGTATTTATGATTCCACCAGAGGCTATGTTATGAGAGGCGGCCGTGAAATGGAAGACCATTTCGAATGTCTCTGGGATCTTTTCCGCAGTATCCCTTCTCTGGAAACTCCGGGCGTATCCGTTCTTGACGAATACTACTGGCTGAACAAACACGACCCTAACTATTCCTTATGCCGTGCAACCAGAAACCGCGGACAGGATGCTCATACAGACGGCAAATTCAATCTCAGTCAGAAGGGCTGCATGGAAATTATGAAGCTCTTCCTTACAAGAGACGAAGACTTATATGACAAAACTATCGAAGATTTCTTTGATGAAGAAGTTTTTGACTCTACCTTCTGGCTGTACTGGAGAACCATGTTTGCCTTCGAAAACTGGCACAGCGCTCTGGAAATGAAACTCTATTTCCAGCGTTTCATTCATCACATCGGAGGACTTCCTGATTTTTCAGCATTGAAATTTACCAAGTATAACCAGTACGATTCACTGATTCTTCCCATGAAGAAATATCTGGAAGACGCAGGCGTACACTTCCAGTTTAATACTCAGGTTACAAATGTTCTTTTTACATTTAAGGGAAATAAAAAAATAGCGTCTTCTATTGACTGCGTTGTAAACGGCGAAAGACAGGAAATTTCTTTAACGGAAAATGACCTTGTATTTGTCACAAACGGAAGCTGTACAGAAGGCACCATCTACGGCGACCAGAACCATGCGCCGTCCGGAGATGCGGAGGTTCGCACAAGCGGCTGCTGGGAGCTTTGGAAAAACATTGCAAGACAGGATTCTTCTTTCGGTCATCCGGAGAAATTCTGCAGCAACATTCAGAAAACAAACTGGGAATCTGCAACTGTCACCACTTCTGACGATACTATCATTTCCTACATTGAGAGTATCTGTAAACGTGACCCAAGAAGCGGGCGCGTTGTTACCGGCGGTATTGTAAGCTGTCAGGATTCCTCCTGGCTGTTAAGCTGGACAATCAACCGTCAGGGACAGTTTAAAGACCAGAAAAAAGAAGAAATCTGTGTCTGGATTTACGGTTTGTTTACCGATGAAAAAGGCGATTATGTGAAAAAACCAATGAAGGAATGTACAGGAGCAGAGATTACGGCTGAATGGCTGTATCACATGGGTGTTCCGGTTGACAAGATCGACGACCTGGCAAATAACCACGCAGTCTGTGTTCCGACTATGATGCCTTATATCACCGCCTTCTTCATGCCACGTACCAAAGGAGACCGCCCGGATGTAATTCCGGATGGATGCGTAAACTTCGCATTCCTTGGTCAGTTTACCGAGACTCCAAGAGATACTGTTTTCACAACCGAATATTCTGTCCGTACTGCAATGGAAGCAGTTTATGGACTTCTCGGCGTAGACCGCGGTGTTCCTGAGGTATGGGGAAGTGTTTACGACATCCGTGACCTTCTGGACAGCTCTGTAAAGCTGATGGACGGCAAATCTCCATTGGAAATGGATCTTCCTGCTCCTGTGACAGCCGTTTTGAAACCATTGCTCAAAAAAGTGGACAAAACTGTCATCGGAAAGGTTCTCCGTGACCACAACGTACTGAAAGACGGAATGTTATAATCTCTTTCAAACTGTATAAAGATTCCTGAAAATATACCGGCAGCCTTACCGCAGACTGCCGGTATATTTCTTTTTATTCACTTTTACAACAAAGTCGATTCCTTCACATGGAAAAACGGCGCATATTTTGCGGCAAGCCGAATCGCCTCAATCATACTGACCGGACTTGCCATTCCTTTTCCTGCAATATCAAAGGCTGTCCCGTGATCAACAGATGTTCTCAGAATCGGCATTCCATTTGTCACAGCAATCGTCTTTTCGAAATCCAGTGTCTTAGCTGCAATATGCCCCTGATCGTGATATAAAGACAGAACACTGTTATATTTTCCCATAGCTGCCTGATGGAAAACAGAATCCGCGCCAATCGGCCCCTCTACCGGATATCCCTCCGCCTTCAGTTCTTCTACTGCCGGGATAATCTCATTCACCTCTTCCCAGCCGAAAAGCCCATGTTCACCGCAGTGGGGATTCAGACCGGCAATCGCCATAATTCCATCTTTAACTCCAAGTCTCTCCAGCGCCTCAAGACATCTTTTCACATAATCCTTAATTCTGTCCTTCTTTATCAGCTCCAGCATTTCACGAAGAGACACATGCCTTGTAAGGAAAAAAATCCGCATTCCATTTGTCTCAAACATGGTCAGAGGATCTTTCGTTCCCGTAAGAGCGCCAAAAATTTCCGTATGACCGATAAAGTCAATTCCGCCTGCACGGAGCGCTTCTTTGTTAATCGGCGTCGTTGCCACTGCATCCACAAACCCCTGATTTGCCATCTGAATACTTTTTTCAATATATTCAAAGGCAGCTTTTCCGCACATACCGCTGACTTTCCCAAATTCGAAACTTTTCTGGTCTATATTGTGAAGGTCTACCAGATTAAGGATACCCTTTCGGAATTCTCCCTGCTCAGGTTTCTGAATTACATGACATTTCAGTTCTCTTCCCGTAATTCGAACTGCATTTTCCACAACCGCTCTGTCCCCGATAAAAATACATCGGGAACATTCCAGCACTTCCTCTGCATCAGCCGCCATAACCGCAATCTCCGGTCCCACACCGGAAGGGTCTCCGATGGGGACTGCAATATAAGGTTTATTCATGGTTTTTCCTCCATCCTTATTTCGCATACTCAATCGCACTCAGAAGCGCATTTCGCAGCTTCCTCGTCAGGGCAAAAGTTCCTCCATCTTTTTTCTGAGTTCCTATGAGCATTGTCATTTTTTCATTGGGGAAATTGGCAAAGTACATACCAAGCCAGCCATCCCAGCCATATTCGCCTTCCCTGACAAGCATTTTGGACTTTGACGGATTTTTGCATACACGCATAAAGTTTCCATAACTATGACCCTCAAGCCCAATCCAAATATCCATTGCAGCCTGCTGGGCAGGCATCAGCTCGCGGCTGCACATATAGCGCACAGTTTCCGGCTGCAGGATTCTCACTCCGTCAAAGAAGCCTTCTCCCAGAAGCATTCCTGCAAATTTCATGTAATCGTCAAGAGTGGACACCAGTCCGGCTCCTCCAGCCTCATATGCCGGAGAGCTTGTCATATCATTGCGGATTCCAAGATTATTTCCGGTATAAAGAACCATGTCGTTCTTACCATTTGGAAGCATTACTGTCTCATAGACTTTTGCCAGACGCTCCTGTTTTTCCTCAGGTACCCAGAATCCGGTGTCGCGCATTTCCAGAGGCATAAAAATTTCTTCATCCAGAAATTCGGAAAATTTCCGTTCGGAGATAACTTCTATCACTGCGGCAAGCACATCCGCCGATGTTCCATACTGCCAGGAACTGCCGGGAGTAAAGGCAAGAGGACAACCTGCCAGTTTCTTTGCCAGTTCTCTTGTTGTCATTGGATTTTCACTGTAAAGGCGTCTGTCAAGCTCCTGATATACAAGGTCTGTTGTCTTTCCGGAAACAGTTGCCTCATCCGGATAAACAAGCCCTGAGGTCATACTCAGCAAATCTCCTACCAGCATGTCCCGCTGCGGTGAAACAAGACCGTTTTCTGCTGCTACTTTTACATCTGCATACTCAGGCAAAAATTTCGCAACAGGCTCGTACAAATCCAACAGCCCTCTCTCCATAAGAATCATGGCTGCCGCCGCTGTGATCGGCTTACTCATGGAATACAGACGGAAAATTGTATTTCTGTTTATTTTTTTATTATTTTCCCTGTCTGCCAGTCCTGCCTGAGAATATACAAGCTCCCTTCCATCCTCCCAGACAAGAAGGTTTACTCCTGCCACAAGTTTTTCCTCAACCGCCTGCTCCATAATCTGACGCAGCTTTTCCTCCAGTTTCTTATTTCTGATCATCATAGTAGTCGTACTTCCTTTCCGCGCAGATTATTTTAATTCCAGAAATTCAAAAGGTTCTTCATCCTTCACGAAATGCATCAGCATATACGCGCACATGATTGCCACTTTTTCTTCTCTGAGGATTCTTTTTACCTCTTCTTTGTCAGCAAGGACAACCTCTATCTCTTCACTGGCTTCCTGAGCATCCTTACTGATTTCACCGCTTGCATAGCCGTAAACCGTTGCGCAGGATTCATCTGTCAGTCCCACCGTGGTAAAATATGGTTTCTCAAATGCTTCCTCCACCTTCAACGGCTCCAGCTTTAATCCTGTTTCCTCATACATTTCACGAACTGCACCTTCATGGAAATCTTCTCCCTGTTCCACAAGACCGGCAGGAAATTCATAAATATAATCTCCGATTGTATAACGATACTGGCGAATCAGGACGACTCTGTCCTTCTTTTCCCCATAAACACTGTAGATAATTACACCATCCGGCGTATTCTTTCTGGTATTCAGTTTCAGAAATTCCACGCTTTTTGCTCTGGATGCCACGAAGTAGGAAACCGGGGTATTATGTACGCTGGTCGCTTTAATATTATATAAATTTACAAACCTGTTGTCTGTGAGTTTTTCTGCACTGTGTATCTGTCCCATATGATACCTCCCTGAAAATATTCTTATTGTTATTATAAGAAATCAGAATAATATTGTAAAGCATCAAAGCGTTAAAAAGGAGCTGCTCAGTCACAAAAACCGGCGCTCCTTTTTATCCTGATTTATATCAGTCACCTTTTAAAATAACGCGTATCTTCTTGTAAATAAAGAATACTGCCAAAGACGTCAAAGTGTATTTAAACAAATTAAATGGTATGATAATCAATGCTGCAAAGCTTAACAGACCGTTTACAGAACTGTTTACTGCGCTTCCCATTTCAATAAAAGCTTCAATCGGCATTCCAAAAGCTTTTCCGTAAGCCGGAAGAAGCACGAATGCATTCACGAAGCAGGCAAGAACTGAGGTAAGCGCGGTTCCCACTGCCATTCCAATTACAGCATGTCTCCGGCTTTTCACTGCATGGAATCTGTAAATCAGTCCTGCAGGCACCACAAACGCACAGCCGAAAAGAAAGTTTGCAATATCTCCCACTCCTGCAGTCATAGTTCCCTTGGTTACCAGATGTACCAGAATCTTCACCAGCTCGATAAGGACTCCTGCAATCGGTCCCATGGCAAAAGAACCTACTAGCACCGGAATTTCAGAAAAATCAAGCTGATAAAAAGATGGCGCCAGAAATGGAAGGGGAAATTCCAGATTCATTAAAACTCCGGCAACTGCGCCAAGCATGGCAATCTGTGTCAGACTCCTTGTGCGGCTTCTTGCCATTACATTCCCGTTTCTTAATACCTGTTCACTCATACTTTAGTCTCTCCTTTTTTAGAAAAATTCTCTGCAAAAGAAATTTCCCGAAAAAAATCCCCGGAAAATACTTCCGGGGACATTGAGCACGTATGAATCTTATCGCGTGTTCTTCTCTCATCCAGACTTTACTGTCGGTTCTGGAATTTCACCAGATCAGCCGCCGAAGCGGGTCGCGGACTGTAACCGCCGGTAGGGAATTCCGATTCTGATACTCAGCTCCGGTCACCCAACCCCGAAGAAATTTCTTTTTATGTGTAAAATTATAGCACAGAAAAAATCCTGATTCAATAGGATTTGCAGAATTTATACAAGATAGCACTAGTTTTATTGCACTATTCATCCACCGTCTTCACCAGACATTCTTTTTTGTAAAAGGCAATTCCATAACGAATCACTTTCTTAAATCCACTTCGTTCCACCTTACGCGCATATTGCAATTCTTCAATCTGCTGCAGGGCGACATCACATGCTTTTTCCATTTCTGCTTCAGAAGAAGTTATCTTAGTCTCAATAACTAAAGCTCGGCGGTTACGACGATCCTTGATTGTAATATCCGATCGGCCGAGTCCGTTCTCGTAGTTGGATTCTACAATATATCCTGCATTCAGCACTAATCCTGTCATAAATGCATGGTAAAAACTTTCCGCATAGTCATAATAACTAATGGTATCAAATAATAAGTCGGATAACAATTCCGTCAGCTTCTTGGCATCTCCGCTCCATAACGCCTCAAAAAGTTCCTGTCTATCGCTGCTGAAAGTCTTTTGCCTAAACCACTCCACAACACTTTTCTGGAAAATATCCACAACTTCGACGTTAGGAATCCGCAGCGCAGTCTGTCCCTTCTCCAGCCTATCGCCATGTTCCAGTTCTTCCGGCTTTACTTTGGTCAGATAACCGGTCATGTAAAGAAGACTCCACAAATTTTCTTCAGAAGAAGACATTAAATCATACGTCAGATTTTCATTGATTGCTTCTTTTATATAGTTTCCGGCCAGAAGCGTTTCAAATTTCTCTGTCACATCATATTCCGTTTTATCCAGAAACTGGCGGATTACGCCATTTCCACTGGTATTTTCCCAGAAATTTTCTGGATTCACAATTCCCTGTGTAATCACTTTATTCACATAATTCAGCACATCCCATGGACAGTAGATGTCCAGAGTCCCGAACCGATAACCATCATACCACTGCTTCACCAGTTCGAAGCGGTCTTCCAATCCGGCATCCTGCAGGAGTTTCTTTACTTCTTCTTCGGTAAAGCCGAAATATTCATTATAACGCCTGTCCGAAATTGTATCTGTCGTAAAATTATTCACACCTGTGAAAATACTTTCCTTCGTAATTTTCAGACATCCGGTCACGACAGCAAATTTCAGAGATGTATTATCCTTCAGCGCCTTACTAAGTATTCGTCTGATTATATCCAGCATTTCTCTGTAATAACCATTTTCATTCGCCTTGGAAACAGGAACATCGTATTCATCAATCAGCACAATTACAGGTTTTCCATAATATGCATTCAGTATTCGTGTCAAAAATCCCAACGACTGGCAAACATCTCCTATGGACGCATTTTTAAAACTGATACGTTTAAATAAATTCCTGTCTTCTTCACTGACATTTTCACTGCTCAACAGATATTTATATTTCACAAACAATTCCGAGAGTTCACACTGAAGCCGCTCATATGCAACTGAAAACTCCAAACCATCAACTTCTTTAAACGAAAAAAACACTGTCGGATACTGATTCATCCATGCTTCACATAATTCTTTGTTTTTAGATACTTTTAAACCTTCAAACAATTCCCTGCTGTCTTTTGAAATATCGAAAAAATTTGCCAGCATACTCATTCCCATTGATTTTCCAAAACGGCGGGGACGAGTAATCAATGTTACTTCTGTAACTTCTGTACGTATCAGTTCTTCTATTAATCCTGTTTTATCAATATAATAAGAAGAATTTTCTCGAATCTTTTTAAAATCCGAGATACCTATCGGCATTTTTAATTTATTCACCTTGTACACTCTCCCTTCCATTCTGCATTGTCACACTCTCTTATTTCTCTGATGTCTTCACCAGACATTCTTTTTTGTAAAAAGCAATTCCATAACGAATGACTTTCTTAAATCCACTCCTCTCAATCTTTCTGGCATACTGCTTCTCTTCAATCTGCTGCAGAGCATACCGGCACTCGTTCTCCATCTCATCTTCTGAAACTGCAATTTTTGCTTCAATTACTACGGCCCGGCGATTTCTGCGGTCTTTTATCACAATATCTGATCTGCCAAGTCCATTCTCGTAATTGGACTCCACAATATATCCGGCCGCAGCAACCAGCCCTGTTACAAATGCATGATAAAAACTTTCTGCGTAATCGTGATAGCTAATTGTGTCAAACAATAAATCTGACAACAATTCTGTGAGTTTCTTCTCATTGCCGCTCCACAACGCCCCAAAAAACTCACTGCGATCTCCTCCCACAACTTTTTTATGGAACCAGTCCACAACACTTTTGCGAAAAATATCCATTACTTCAGCATTTGGAATGCGAAGCGCTGTCTGATTCTCCTCCAGTTTTTCTCTCTCTTCCATATCCTCCGGATTTACTTTTGTCAGATATCCGGTCATGTAAAGCAGGCTCCACAGATTTTCTTCCGATGACATAAGATATTTATAGGTCAGATTTTCATTTATCTCTTCTTTTATATATCCTCCAGACAAAAGAACTTCAAATTTCTCCGTCACATCGAAATTTGTCTGAGTAAGAAACTGCTCAATTACTGCATTATCGCTGGTGTGCTCCCAGTAATTTTCCGGCTTCTCCACCCCCTCAGATATTGCTTTATTTACATAATTCAATACATCCCAGGGACAGTAAATATCCATTTTTCCAAAGTGATAACCGTCGTACCACTGCTGCACCAATTCAAATTTATCTTCCAGTTCTGTCTCCCGCAAAAGTTTTCGAACTTCTTCATGGGTAAAACCAAAATATTCATCGTAACGTATGTCAGAAATCGTATCCATAGTCAGATTATTTACACCTGTAAAGATGCTTTCTTTTGTAATCCTCAGGCATCCGGTTACTACTGCAAATTTAAGAAACATATTATCCTTGAGCACAGAGGAAAGCATTCTTCTGATCACATCCAGAATTTCCTCATAAAATCCCCGGTTACTGGCCTTTGCTACCGGTACATCATATTCATCCAACAACAAAATCACGGGCTTTCCGTAATGAATATTCAACATATGTGTAAGTGTAAATAAGCTGTCGGTAACCTCTTCCGGATCTGCTTTTTTCGCTGCTATTTTATAGAATATTTCTTTATCCAACTCAGTAAGATTTTCACTGTCCATAAGGTAGTAATGACTTTTATACAGCTCCGCTATTACCAAAGCCAATACCGCATGAGCCGTTTCAAAATCAAGCGCATCCACCTTTTTCAATGAGAGATATATTACCGGATACTGATTCATCCATTTTTCACATAATTCTTTATTATCAGATATTTTCAATCCGCCAAATAATTCTCTGCTATCCTCACGAATATCAAAAAAATGTGCCAGCATACTCATTCCCAGTGTTTTCCCAAAGCGACGAGGACGGGTAATCAGCGTAGCCTTAGTTCCCTTTGTACGTAAAATCTCCTCAATCAGTCCGGTTTTATCTATATAGTAATACCCATTCTTTCTAATTTCTCTGAAATCAGAAATACCTACAGGTACAATAATCTCTCCCATATGCGTCACACTCCTTTGCAAGCTTTTTCGCCTGTTTTCATGTTATCATATAGCCAGAAGTTCGTCCATGAAAAATCCGGTAAAACCATGCCGTTTTTCCGCAAAAAAACAGAACTGCGCTTTCACAGTCCTGTTTTTCCAGGGTATCAGATCTTCTGGTCGTTTTTCACTGCCAGAGCAATGGATACCTCAGGTGTATAATATGGAATTAAGGTTGCCTGTAATGCATGATAAATATCAGATTTACCCGGCCATACAGTACCGATTACATTATTGTTTTCGTCTAACTGGTGGAACCAGGAGCCGTTTACATGGTCGATTACCTTATCGTCCAGATATGCCATGAAATCTGCATAATCATCTGCATATTTCTCTTTCTTCGTTACATGGTAAAGAACGGAAGAAGTGTTGATTGCCTCTGCAAGAGTCCAGTGCATTCTGTCATGTACCACCGGCTTGCCTTCCCAGTCTGTAGTATAGGCGATTCCAGGATTTCCGTCTGCATTCCATGCGTCTGAAACAGCTCTGTTAAAGAGATTCTCAGCAGCCTCAATATATTTCGCTGCGCCCTCTTTGTCATCCTTATATGTAGAAAGAGCCCACTGGGTAATCAGTCTTGCCCATTCGATTCCATGTCCGGGTGTTGCGCCGTATGGCTTGAACTGGTCTGCCGGACGATCCTTATTGCAGTCCAGATCAGCAACCCAGTCGCTTGAGAAATGCTCCGGAATTCTCCAGTCATTCTCTGTACTCCATACAAGCACTCTGTCAATGATGCGTCCTGCTCTCACACGGTATTTCTCATCCCCTGTCACATCTGCTGCCGCAAGGAAAGCTTCTACTGTATGCATATTTGCATTCAGTCCGCGGTAGCTGTCAAGAACTGTAAACTCTGTATTCCATGTATCGCAGGAAAGACCTTCCTCCTCATTCCAGAAACGCTCATCATATAAAGCAAGCGCTTCATCCAGTAATTCTTTCGCTCCCTCTACACCTGCAAGAACTGCAGAAGATGCTGCAAGAATTACAAACGCATGTGCATAGCACTGCTTATTCGGTACAATCTCATTATCTGCAGTAAGACCAGCGTACCATCCGCCGTTTACTGTATCGTGAAGCTCGCCCTTTAAACCTTTAAGACCTGCTGCTGCCAGCTCTTTGCTTCCCTCATGTCCAAGGAAAGATCCGATGCTGTAAACATGTGTCATACGGGAGGTAATCCAGGTTTCACGATTTCTATCTGTCCACGGAGTACCATCATCTCCTAAATAGTAAGAGCTTCCGCCCGGTGATGGGAACTTATGTCCGAAAGCAAGAAGATTCTCTGTAAGTCCCGCTAAAAATTCTCTGTTTTCTTCTGTGTCAATTAAATATTTTCTGTTCATTTCGCGCATTTTTCTCCACCTTTTCTAAAAAAATGTAAAGCTATGTTATTATTTTATTGTAACAAGGCAGACGACCTCTGTCAATGAAATCAATCTTTCTCTTTTCTAGTTTTACTGGAAAAATTCCATCCCAAAATAAAGGTTTTCTCATGGACAGTATATTACATTCTATTGTATGATAAAACAAATCTATTTTACAAGGAGATTACGTATGAAAAACTCTAAACCAAACCTGACTCTGCGCTACGCCTACATTCAGGGATTTTTCTGGATGAGCTTCGCTGCTGTCATGGGATTTACAAGCATTTACCTTCTGGATGCCGGATTTACAAACACACAAATCGGCCTCCTCATCGCTGCCGCAGGCACTGTTTCGGCATTTCTTCAGCCCGCCCTTGCAGTCTATGCAGATAAACCTGACAGTCCTTCTCTGAAAAAAATCGTCCTTATATTGACCGCTGTGCTGCTGACCTCATCTGCCATTCTTTTTCTGCTGTATCAGCGTTCCATGCTTCTGACAGGATTGCTTTTCGGAGTCTGTATTACTGTGCTTCAGCTTCTTACTCCCTTTATGAACGCGCTTGGCATGGAAAGTATCAATCAGGGTAAAAAACTGAATTTCGGCGTTTCAAGAGGAATGGGTTCTGTCGCTTATGCTCTGGCATCCTATGCTTTGGGAGCGATTGTTGCGGCGGCAGGAGAAATTACCGTACCTGTAACCATGATTCTCGTTTATGTTGTTTTTCTCATTGCCGTACTTTGCTTTCCATTTACAAAAATCAAGAAAAATCCTTCCGCATCAGCAGAAAAGGGAGCAGACAGAGATGGGCATTTCCATGGCGTTTTCCGCGCTTATTGAGCTTCCTACCCTGTTTCTCTTCGGATATATGGTAAAAAAAGTCCGCTGCGACATCTGGGTAAGAATCTCCGAAATCTTCTTTATGCTGAAAGCTCTGGGAAGTCTTCTTGTGACTTCTATCCTGCCGTTTTACTTCATTCAGGCTCTGCAGATTGGAGGTTGGGCGCTTATTACGGTAGCTTCTGTATATTATGTAAACTCAATTATGAAAGAACAGGACGCTATCAAAGGATGTGGACTTCCAGAACTTTTTAAACCTAACCACTTGTGTGAATAGAAAAAAAACT
>CATXEA010000041.1 GCA_958367245.1 uncultured Blautia sp. | reverse complement strand
CAAAATAAATTTCGTCATTTTTTACAATGACTTATGCTGACCCTTGAACAGTAACGATACTTTTCCTTATAAAAAAGTTGATTTTCATATTTTCATATATTATCATCTAATAAAAGTAGAATAATGGGAGGATAAAAGTTTTATGCTTAATAATTTTTTAGAAAATAATGTCCAGAAAAAACTGCATGTATTCTCTATTCTTCATATATGTCGTTCCATTTCACTTAAAAACTTATCCAAAGAAGTCAAAATTAGTCCCGCAAGTATCATCATGTTAATTGATGAACTTAATTTTGACTTACAGGGGATTGCAGAAATTTCAAAGACATCTACAACTATTGCACTCAAAATATATGAAGATGTTTCATTTCTTGAAATATTTCATGCCATTTACAGAAGTTCAAATGTGTTGGAATGCTTGCGATATATGATTATGAATGACTCACACGACTCTTTCTCCAATTTTTCAGAAGAACGATATCTCACACGTCCAAGCGCCTACCGTATCAGGCAAAACTGCGTGAATTACCTTCATGAAATTGGACTTGATGTCAACAAAAATAAAGTCATTGGAAACGAATACCGCATCCGCTTTTTAATTGCTCTTTTACATTATAAGTATGGAATTGACTGTTATGAAATGGACGCCCATTCTACGCAAATGGCCAGAGAATTTATTGTCTCCACAAACGATAAAATAAATATGCAATTCCTTGAATATACTTCTGGTGAATACGGATATTTTGAATGTCTGCTGATTCTGGCATGGAAAAGAAAAAAATACCCGCTTACTTTTGAAAGATCAGAGGAATTAGAAAAACTAAAACAACTATTTATTTATCCGGAATTAAAAAGACTCTTAAAGAAAAATCTTGAAAACAAGTTAAACATAACCTTTTCCGATTATGATTACGATTACATATTCTTGGTCTATTGCTGCACTAACAGTTGCGTTCTTGCAGATAGATGGAAACAAGAAGATATTGACTTAGTTCATAGTATTATTTTTTCAATCACCAAAGTTAAAAATTTAGTAAAACAGTTCGAAAATAAATATGGTATAGCAATGACTCAATCTCATGCATTTAAATCTGCTATTATATATTTTTATAAGAAATGTATCTTCAATCTCCACTGTATCATTCCAGATAAACATTTTTATCTGGATTCAAAAATCGACCCATCAAAAGTCATGGTTCGACAATGTGTATCTGAAATAATTGATACATGGAAAAAAGAAAACAACATACCTTATCCTATTGATGATGGTCATTTGCAATATTTATCTTTGCAGATATTTTCTATCATCCAACAATTTATGGCCCCTGTTCAAATTGTTATTATTTCAGATTTAACAGCAGAACTGGAAATCTTAAAACTATACCTTACAAGAAAATTTTCTCAACAGAGAGTTACAATCATACCTATCCTTTTTAATGCGCAAGACTTAACTTTTATGTCATCATTAGATAATAGCGTCATTATAGTAAAAAAGGTTCTTGCTCCTGCCGCTGCAGCTTTGAGTATATCTGAAAAGAATATTATTGTGCCGATCAATATTGAAATTAATACACTTGATAAAAAAGCAATCGCTAATGCTGTGATAAAATGTGAAAAAAATACATTCAGGAATTTTATTCTGAAATAATTTTTTTACATCTGTTTTTCTATACAGATTTACAGTATATGCCTTGTAATACAATTTCGCACAAAGTTTAAAAATATCTTTTCATGTATTTACACCTTTATGCATCTTTTTCTTATAGAAGCATTATAAACTCCAGCCATTCCGCTGCGCTGCTGCCATCAGATATCTCTTGTGATATTTCATCTGAACATAGCGCATAATTTTTTTATAATAAATTGGATTGGCAACTCCTCCAAGAACTCCTACCAGCGGGAAGCCCTGCACAAATTTGAGTAACAGCATATCCACTGCAAAGGCGCTGGATGTCTTTTGAAGCTGTTCCTCCAAATCATTCTCTCCAATTAATGTTATTCCTTCAATCATATTGTCTACCTGTGCATTTTTTTCCTCAAAGTCAGAGCTTCTCGCAAGAGCTGCTTCCATCATGCGCAGAATAAACAACCGTTCCTCAGTACTATCGTATGTAAAACCATAACCTATAGCAGTCTGATAAATGCCCTTGAGCAGCATACCAACAAACAGGACGATATCCGGTAAACCAATGCCAAGCGCCCCAAGTCCAATCCCTTCCACTGTTGTCAGGGCAACATTCGCCATGCCGGAACGATTTGCACTTCGCTTGACTTGTCTCAGTTCCCTTCGACCACCTTTAACCTGAACAGCGTAGTCCTGAATTGAGTAGGTTGCCTCCAGATTATGATAAACTTTTTCAGGAACTTTTTTCTCCAATTCAGCTTTCCAGTGAGGCGCTTCCGCCTTCAACGCTTTTTGATTAAACTGCTCTTCTTTTTTTAGTAAAGCAAAATATTCCTTTTCTATAGCTGCACGTTTTTTGTCTTGTTTTTCAAATAATGCCATCGCCCTTCTTATACCTCCTTTTCAAAGTGCAAGTTCTTTATTTCTGTTATTCTAGCATATTTTCCAGCCTTTAACATAACTTTCCCAAAAAATTTGAGGATATATTGCAAAATACAATACACCCTCAACATTCACAGTAGTTTATAACACTTATCAAAATAGCCGGAAATTCCATATCTGTTCTCAATCCCATATATCACTTTGAAGAATATCCCGGATGGTCTGCATAGACAGATCTACTGACGCGATTTCATCGGCACATCTTTTTAATTCTCTTTTAATAGTTGTTTCATGAGATACATTTTTCTTATATTTTATCTGATGCTCTAATGCTGCCCAAAAATCTATTGCAATCGTACGAATTTGAATTTCTACCGTCATTCCTTTTAATTGATTTTTTGTAAACTTAAAAATCAGATGAAGACTTCTGTAACCATTAGGTTTCGGATAAGCAATATAGTCTTTTTCCTCTATAACTTCAATGTCTTCTCTTTTCTGCAGCCATTTGGAAATATTATACACATCTTCCACAAATGAACAAATAATCCGCACACCTATTGCATCATGGGTTTGTGCCAACGCTGTAGCACTATCCGTAGAAACCCCTTTTCTCTTTAGCTTATCTATCATGCTTTCAGGCGTTTTTATTCTTGTTTTTATATATAAAACAGGCTGTATCCCATCTGTTGTTTTATATCCCGGATAATTCGCAATTAGTTTCCTGATATATTCTTCTCCCTGCACTAAATATGGTAGCGAAGTTCCATAATACTCTTCCAGTGTCAAATAATCACCTTCTTTTATTTATACAGGCTTTTTTAATCAGCTCCAAAAGATAATGTTCTCATAGGCTTCCCCCCTTCCGTTCCGTTGTCTCTCATTCTACCGCCTTTTCCAGGCTTCTCCCCCATCCCGGAACCACTTCCATAGATTAGACCGTCCATAGTGATACTTTCTTCAGCAGTTCCTGCTTTTAACGTATAAGTTTCCCCTTCTTTGATTTCCGGACAGCTTACGATCACAGAAGAATATTCCTTTTCACTCACCCATGATAATAGTTCTGTTCCCTCGCTGCTGATAAGAGAGATATGGGTGTCCGCTTCCTGTACATCCAGATTTACCATAATTACCCCTTGGGATGAAGACGCATTGAAATTTTGTGCCATATCTGAGGAACCGGCAGCTACAAAAATCCCACCTGTAACTTCTCCATTTCCACTATAATCCAAAGTTCCATTTGCACCATCGACAGGCCCCGAAAGATATGTCTCCCCTCCCGCAACTGTTATATCTCCATTAGAATCTATTCCATCTCCGTAAGCATCGATGCATACAGTGCCGCCGCTGATGCAGATATAAGCTCCTTCCGTAGAAGCAAACTGATCCTTACCAAAACCAGCTCCTTCAAATCCACTGCTGTCATTTCCGCCAGCCGCATTCATCCCGTCATCTGATGCCAGAACTGAAATGTCTCCTCCGGTAATATCAATGCTTAAGCCTTCGATTCCTTCATAACTTTTTGTGATTTCCATATTGCCTCCGGAAATCGTCACATTAGAATCCCCATGGACTCCATCATCACCAGAAGATAGTTTATAAGTCCCGCCGCTGATTGCAAGATTCCCATTAGAATGCAATGTGTCGTCTTCTGAATCTATCGTATAGGTACCTTCTTTTAACACCATCTGGCTTTCAGACTTCATTCCTTTCACACTAATCGTATCTTCCTCTGTCATTTCTGCGGATTCTTTTTCCATAGGTTTCTGTTCCTGAGAATTCTGGTTCTGTACACTGGCGCTTCCTTCCCCGGCAAAGATTGTATAAACACCTCCATCTGACTGAAGCCATGCACTGGCGCTAATACCATCCTGCTGAGATGCAATATCAAAGATTCCATCTGCCAGATAAATAAACCCTAAGCTTGTATCTTCTGTATTTTCTGCATGGATTCCATCTTTTCCAGATATGATGCTATAATCTCCATTGGCAATACGAACACTGTCTTTTCCTGCAATCCCATGCGCTTCACTGGCGATATGATAGCTTCCACAGGTAAATACAAGATCATCCTTTGATACGATTCCATGTCCTTCAGCAGCTATAACATTGAGAGTTCCTTCTCCATTAAAGGTCAAATCCGATTTTGAGAATACCGCTGCATCAATATTATTTTCATCTATAGCTGTATAGGTTCCTCCATTTTCCAAAGTGTTTTCTGAGCCTGATGCTGTAGTGACAAATACTTTATCTGCTGACCGTATATACAAAGCTGCCGACTGGGAATTGAAAATTGCCACATTGTTCAGCACAAGCTGTACTTTATCCGCATCTTCTGCTTCTACAATCACCATACCATCTGTCAGTGTGCCGGAAAGCACATAAGTTCCCTCTTCTTTGATTGTTACAGTATTATCTGAAATAACTACGGAATCTGATTCGCAGGAAGAATCGTCATCCATAAGCTGAATTACAACACTTTCTGCTTCTTCATATCCCACTTCTTTATCCCTGTCCGAAAACATCTCGGAAGTATTTGTTTCAACAAGCGTATTCTCCACAGAAGACTCCGTTTCTGTATTTTCCTGTCTGCTTTGGTCTGTCTGTGTACTGCATCCAGACAGTAACATAGTCCCTATGAGAAATAAAATCAAAACTTCTTTTTTTCGCATAAAGCATTGCCTCCTCATAATTATAATTCTCCAATAATTGTTTCCTGTCTGCAAATGATAATCTCCAGATTGCCATTCCTGCACCGAAGCGCATCTATAAATTCTTTTTCCTTTCCCGGCTCTTTCAAAGTCAGGTTGTAACTCAGTTTAAACAGGCTTCCCAGATTTGTAGTCTTAATCTGTACCACCTCATAATCTGCGGTATATTTTTGTAAAATCTCGTCAAACACACCGCTGTAATCTAAATCTTCCGGTATGGTAATATGTAAAGTTTTATAACGCTCGGCATTTTTTCTTGTACCAAAATCCATACGATTATAAACCAGCATGATTCCTCCAAGAAGCACTGCAGATAAAAGTGCATAAGCCAGATACCCCATTCCAACTACCAGTCCGGAGCACATGGCAAGGAAAATAGCGCCGATTTCTTTAGCAGAGCCGGGAACCGAACGGAACCTTACTAAACTGAAAGCACCTGCTACCGCCACACCTGTTCCCACGTTTCCATTGACCATCATAATCACAACACATACTACCGCCGGAAGAAGAGCCAGAGTCGCCACAAAACTTTTTGTATATTTCGTACCATACAAATAAGTTCCTGCGAGGATCATTCCTATGATAAGGGCACATCCCACACATAATAAAAAATCAGAAACAGAAATCACACTGGTTATATCCGTATCAAAAATTCCTCGAAACATTGTATCAAACATTGCTGTATCCTCCCTACATAATCCCTGTCTGCATATGTTGGTAAGCAGAACCATATTTTGAAAATGATGTTTTATAAAGATGATTCCGGGTAAGTATTTCACTCATCCAAAGGGGAATTCCTCCGGAAGTTTTTATTTCCATCAGAACTCTGTTTTCACCAAGAATGGAACTGCCATAAATATCACTTCCAAGAGAAAAATCCTTCCTGCGATAAAGAATATTTTCATCAAATGTCACCCTGAAATCACTGCCGTCCAGAGCATAATATGCTTCCCGTTCATAAGACAAAAACACTGTTGGATGAAGTGTTTCATAATAATCACGAAAGTATTGGATTTCTTTTCCTATTTGTGAATGTACCGGAAGAGGATTCCCTGTCTGAAAACTCTCCATAACATCTTGTTCGGGAAGCTGTAACCGCCGTTTATAAACAACGGATTTATATTTTTTCTTGAGTTCCACAAATACCGGATCTGTTGCATATACCGGATGATAGCTTCGTATGCGGAGTTTTTCTTTATATACAGGTTTTTCCAATGAATGCCGGATCAGCCGGAACGTATCTGTATCAAAGTAAGTATTTCTTATAGTAGTTCTCCCGTAAGCATCTAATTTCATATGCGTTCTCATGGCCTCAAGTAAAAATTCCTTTTCTTGCTGAGTAAGCAGATATTTTAATTCATAGCGTTCAAAAGTCATTTGATATGCCATATTATTCCTCCTGTGGTTATTTTTGATGAGGCTACTATAATGTCTTTACCTTAATTTAACTTAAAACAATTTTATTTTTTCAACAAAAAAGCCCGTACCAGACATTTTGTTTGTACGAGCCCTGTTCTATCCTATTTTATTGTGGAAAAATCACTGTAATCAGCAATGATTTTTCATCTTCTGTTTCCGCCGTTATTTTTCCTCTATGAGATGCAACAGTAGCTGCTGCAATCGAAAGCCCAAGACCATATCCGCCTGTCTGAGAATTTCTGGAATCATCTGTACGGTAAAAGCGATCGAATAAATGGGATATCTGTTCTTTTGATATATGTTCAGTGGTGTTAAAAACAGATATGCGGATACGATTCTTCTGTCTTTCCAGTGTTACTGTAATCCTGCCGTTTGTATCTGAATATTTCATGGCATTATCCAGAAGGATTGTAACAAGACCACGAATTGCTTTCTCTTCTCCTTTCATGGAAATCATAGGCGTGATAACGCCAGTTAATATTTTTTCATGTATTTTTGCCGGAGCCTGAAAAGTATGAAATACTTCTTCAACCACATCAGATAAAGGAAATTCCACCTCCATCACTTTTTTGATTCCTTCTTCCATACGTGAAAGTATCACCAGTGAGTTTGTTAAATCCGCAAGTCTTTTTGTCTGATTCTGAATGTCCTGAAGCCACTCATTTTCTCCGAAATCCATTTCCAGAATTTCTGTATCTGCATCAATAATAGTAAGCGGTGTTTTTAATTCATGCCCGGCATCTGTGATAAAACGCTTTTGTTTTTCATAATTATCGGAAAACGGTTTTACAATACGTGCAGATAAGTAAATCATTAAAATAAGAACAGCTAACAGCCCTAATACAGTAACACCAAAAGCAGTCAGCAGCAAATTTTGAAAAGTATCCAACTGTCGCCGGCAATCCAGAAAAATAATTCTTACTTCTGTTCCGGATGCAGAAGCTAAATATCTATAATGATCAATAAATCCTTTGGGAGACTGCCTTTCCCATGCGGTTTTGGCATATTCTATTGCATCTGTCGTATCAATAGCAGCAATTTTTCCCGTATCTGTAAAAATCGTTTCTCCAGTATTGTCCAGCAGCACGGAAAAATATCTGGATTCATACGGCACTTCTACAGACATCAATGGTTTACCATCCATTTTGTTGTCCGGAAATTTTTTAGGGAAACTCCCTGCATTTTCCTCCAGTATGTCAAGAATCCTGTCTGAATCTCTGCATATTTTTCTGTAATTTAAAAAACCTACCATGCATTCAATTACTACTAAAACAACAAGAAGTGAAATCATGGAGACTGTAATTAACTTGAACCGTAGTTTTTTTATCATGTCAGTTCCTCCAATGAATATCCGGCATTTCTGGCTGCCTTGATATGTATGTCTGCATGGAGGGCGGCAAGTTTCTTTCGCAAATAAGAAATATATACCCATACGACATTGATTTCTGCCTCACTGTCATATCCCCATATTTTTTCCAGAAAGCGTTCAGAGGAAATTAATTGGTGCGGATTACACATCAAAAGCTCCAGCATTTGAAATTCTTTGTTCGCAAGGCGGAAACTCCCTTTCGCTGTAGAAAGCTCAAAAGTTGCCCGATCCAACGTGACGTTTCCCATAGTCAGCTTAGAATTTGTCTGTGCTGTCTGCGTTCTTGTAATTGCCCGGATTCTTGCCAACAACTCTTTGGAATGAAATGGTTTGGCAAGATAATCATTTGCTCCGGCATCTAATCCTTCTACTTTATCATCTACCTCTGACTTCGCTGTCAATAATAAAATCGGAATCAAATTTCCCTTCTCCCGGACTTTTCTCAATACAGTAAGTCCGTCTACTTTTGGCATCATAATGTCCAAAATCACACCGTCATAATTATCCATTTCCAGATAATCCAAAGCACTCTGCCCGTCATAAACTGCATCTACAGAATAATTATTCCTTTCCAAAATTGTCACAAGCGCTTTCGATAATGCCTTTTCATCTTCAGCCAATAATAACCTCATTTTTCTTCTCCTCATTGTATTTTCTTTTATCTATTTAAGACCTGAACATCTTTTTTTCAAGATAACACTCTGAGCTTAATTCTACTTAAAATATTCCGGATAACAATATAGTATATATGTTGCATGCCTGTACAAATAATTATAACTCTGCCTACTTTTTCCTTCAAGAATTTTTTATTTCCGTTTCTTTCCTCACGTGTATTTCTTTCACAATTTTATTATATGTTTTCTTATTCAGACGATAAAAATACAAAACTACAGCCGTTACAATCCAAAGTATTCCTGGAACAGTCGTAAATGAATGCTTGATAACAGCTAATACCGCCGGATTCTGCTGCTGATTTGCGACATATCCAAACATTCCCAGAACTCCTGCCAGAACAGAAGTTCCAATAGCCATACCTATTTTATTGCCTAATGATATGAACGCATACTGAAATCCATCATTTCTGAGTCCTGTCTTCCATTCACCATATTCCACGCAATCCGGAATAATCGCATAGATTGCAGTATTAAATCCAGAGAAGAAAAATTGTGACAGGCAGGAAAATATATAAAATGGAACGGGGGATTCTCCAACTGTAAAGAAATACATACAAAACATGCTGATTCCGGTTAACAATGCAAAAATAGATGCTGATCGTCCTTTATTGTTGGTAAGCCGGAATACAACAGGAAAGCAGGCTGCACCAATAATAGACGGAATAATGATAAACATGGAATATGTACTGAATAACGCTTTATTTCCTTCTACATATGTAAAATAGTACAATGCATCTGCATTTCTTCCATAAAGAGTCAATCCAAATAAAAATTGTCCTGCAACTGCAATCATATATGGACGGTTTTTTACGACTGCTTCTAACTGTACCTTCAGAGAAATTTTCTCTTTTTCCGGCACTTCCACTACTTCTTTTGTTTTGGCAAAACAGAAAATATGACACGCAGCAAAAATACATCCATACAAAGCAGCAATCAATAAATATCCTCTCTTATCATTTCCATTACCAAGTCTCTCAATAAGCGGAACTGTCACAATATTGATAATACCAATTGCAATCATCGCACTAACGGAACGGAATGTATTTATTTTAGCTCTCTCTTCTATATTTTGTGTCATCGCCCCACATAATGTTCCGTATGGAATATTCACACAGGTATAACCTAATACAAGAATACAATACGTAATTGTCATGTAAACAATCTTAGATGTGGATGACCAGTCCGGATGAGCCCAAAATGTCATGAGCAATACAATAGCCGTCAACGGTGCCGCGATTAACAACCAGGGTCTGTACCTTCCCCATCTGGTATGCGTCTTATCACTTAATCCGCCAACGATGGGGTCATTGATAGCATCCCAAAATCTTGAGAAAAGCATCAGTCCTGCAACTGCTCCCATACTAATCCCAAAAACATCTGTATAGAAAATCATTAGAAAATTTCCTACAAACATCCAGCTAAAATTACACCCAACATCTCCCATTCCATATGCAATCTTACTTATCAATGGCACTTTTACATTTGTATCTTTCTGGTTCATTGTAATCCCCCTTATCATTATCCGCAGCATTCAGTTCCCCGGAATCTCTATTTTTCTTCTTTCTCTATTGTGCAATCCGAATAACGGCTTTTACAATATCTGCTTTATTATTTACGCTGTAATCCATCGCTTTCTGTGCCTCATCCAGTTCAAACACATCTGTTACGATTCCTTTCAGATTTACTTTTCCTGCAGCAACCGCATCAATCGCCATCGGATAAATGTGACGATACCGAAATACCGTCTTAAATGTCAACTCTTTATCCAGCACAAGGCTCATAGGAAGTGTCATTTCACCGCTTTTGCTATATCCCACAAGAACGATATTGGAACCTTTCTTAGCCATATGAATTGCCTGTCTTGTTGTAATTTCTGTTCCTGCTGTTTCAATTACCAGATCCATTCCAGTTCCATTTGTCAACTCTTTTACTCTTTCCAGTACATCCTCTTTCGAGCCGTTGATAACTCCTGTAGCTCCTAATTCCAACGCCTTATTAAGTCGTTTTTCCATAATATCTACTACATACACTTCCGATACGCCCCTTGCTTTCAGCGCCATCATGGAAACAAGACCAATACATCCGGCACCCATAACAACTGCCCTCTGTCCAAGATGTGCATCCCCCTGAATAGCCGCATGGAATCCAACAGCTAAAGGCTCAATTAAAGCGCCTTCCAGTGTACTTACATTATCAGGTAATTTAAAACAAAGGTCAGCTTCATGGGCAACATATTCCTGAAATACTCCATCTACCGGAGGTGTCGCAAAAAATACTACATCCGGACACAGATTATAACGTCCTGTTTTACAGAATTCACAATGACCACAGGTCTTTCCCGGCTCCAAAGCCACTCTGTCTCCAACCTTTAAATTCTTTACGTTTTTACCAACTTCAACGACTGTTCCTCCCGGTTCATGTCCCAGCACAAACGGAGGCTCTACAACATAATCCCCAATTGCTCCTGTCTCATAGTAATGCAGATCGCTTCCACAAATTCCTACATACTCCAGCTTTACTAATACCTCGTTCTCTTTCACTTTAGGAATATCGCGTTCTTCAAATCCCATCTTTCCAATTCCCAACATAACTGCAACTTTCATTTTTCCTTCCATTTTTTTATCCTCCTTTGAAGTATTCTTTATTTTATACTTTATTAAATAGTTTTATTATGTTTTTTATTTTATATTTCTTCTCAGAATTTGTCAATATCATCACCAAAATAAAACATTTTTTCGTCTATCCCCCCAAAAAAGCCTCTTATATTTTAATGAAAATGCACAAAAAAAGAGACTTCATTTCTGAAATCTCCTAAATAAACATCCTCTATGGCTTTATATCTCTTTCACAAAATTTTCAATTACTTCCAATGCTGCTCCCAGTGCTGCTGCCCCAAGCTTATATCTACAGCTATCTACAAATCGCTCATCGTCTGTAAATGTATTCCGCTCCGATACTTTCCTCCATATATCTGGCATATAGGGTTCTGCATAACTTCCCACATAGCCTCCAAGAACAATCTTACAGTCCAGAACCATATGAATATTATTTAATGCTACAGCCAGAAAGTTTGTATAAATATCCCATATTTCTTCCACTCTTTGATCTTTTTTTTCTAACAGTTCAAAAAAATTTTCCAGCTTTCCATCTGCCGGGTCTGACAAATTTAATGCACTGCAATAGGCATCCAGACAACCTCTTTTTCCGCAGTAACATTTCTTGCCATCCGGAACTACTGTCATATGTCCTACTTCTCCTGTTCGGAAATGATCTCCCTGAACAAGTCTGTCACTGTCAAAAACGGCTCCTCCAACTGTATTGCTCAAAGAAAGATAAAAGAAGCGTTCCTTTTCCTCCGAATAAATTCCTTCCGCATAAGCTCCTGCATTTGCATCATTCAAAAAAATACATGGATAATCAAAAAAACAACTCACAGAATCAAAAGGCACCATTCTTACACCAAGAATATGAGAATAAGTAATCAGTTCCCTGTCCAAGTCCACGATTCCCGGAAAGGAAATACCAACCCCTAAAATCTTATTACGGTCAGCATCGCTTTCGTCCAGAAATTTTTCCATCTCCTCATTTACTCTTTGATAATACCCTGCTTCATGTATATATGGAAGAAAAATTCGCACATATTTTAAAATTTTACCCGTAAGATTTGTAAGCACAAAACTTACATGGTTTTTTGTAATATCCACCCCAACAGCCTGCTTTACATTAACCGCCACAGTTAACGCTTTTGCACGCCTACCCCCGGTGGAATGCAATTCTCCGCTTTCCTCAATAACCCCCTTCTCAATCAGCTCCTTTGTAATCTGCGTTACTGTAGGAAGGCTTATTTTCATGTTATAAGAAATATCCGGATTAGAAACTGTTCCGTGTTTACAGATATACCGAAAAACACGGTTTCTATTATTTTTCTTTACTTCCATGTTTGTTGCCTGCTTTATTCCCATATCACACCACCCCATACTTTATTAAAGTGTTTTCTTTAGTATAGCATCTCCTTTTCTGAAAAGCAACTTTTGAAATAGCCTTCTTATACCTCCTTCTCAAGCTGCAATTTTCACCCCTATCCTTCACTCCGAAGATCCCTCAACAAGAGCATGGCTCAGATCCAGAAAATCCAGAATCTGTTCTTTTCCCACAGTCCCGTCCAGAAGAATTGTAATCCAATGTTGCTTATTCATATGATATCCCGGCAAAAAACCGCGGGTCTGAAGAATCATACCTATCATTTCCGGATCACATTTCACATCTATGATATCCACAATACCCTCTTCCTGCAGTCCAAGTTTCTTTCTGTCAATCATCATAATCACCGCATACCATTTTCCATTTTTGTGACGAAGTACTGCGCTGTCCGGAGAACTTCTCCACAGGTACTCCGGTGTTGTTCCATATCTTTTTTTCACGTATTTAAAAATTTCTGATTTCATCCATAATTGTCCTCTTCTTTTTCTGTTAACTTAAATTTACCAAATTCTTTTTCTTTTGTAAACCATAACAACGGAGGGTTCCCGCTTATCATACTATTCAAGAACTTTCTTACGTCCTTGCTGCGGTACTGAACATCCAGTGATGTTCGAGTAGCGCTGACCATAATGAGGCGACGGCACTGCATGTCGCAAAACAACATTTTCTACTAAGATAAAATATCTATGATACCCCATTCGGATATGCTATAATTATTCTATAAAACATATTTCTCAATTTGCTAAGGAGGTACATTTTTATGGAATACAGACAACTCCCCCACGGAACTTCTGAGGAAAAATTCAGCGTCCTTGGTCTTGGTCTGGGCGGCATCGGCAAGACGCCCGCTGATGAAATCGAAGCCATCATCCGTAAAGCCATTGACCACGGCATCAACTTCTTCGATCTGTGTACTGCCGGAGCCACCTACGCTCCCTTAGGGCGGGCAATTGCCGGTCAGCGAGAGAAAGTATTTTTGCAGGTGCATTTTGGTGCGGTTTACGACGAAAACGGCGAGTACGGTTGGTGCCGGGACTTTGAAACCATCAAAAACACCTTCCTCTGGGAACTGAAAACACTTGGCACTGACTATGTGGATTTCGGCTTTCTGCACTGTGTGGATGAAGACGAAGACTTCGATAAACTGATAGAAATCGGCGTACTGGACTATCTGAAGGAGCTGAAAGCACAAGGCATCGTTCGACACATCGGCTTCTCTTCTCATACCCCCAGCGTTGCGAATCGTATTCTGGACACTAAGCTCATTGATATGATGATGTTCTCCATTAACCCGGCCTATGACTTTGAAAAAGGCGACGAGTACGGCATCGGCTCTGTGAAGGAACGAATCACTCTATTCCAGCGGTGTGCAAGGGAAGGCGTGGGCATCTCCGTCATGAAGCCTTTCTTCGCCGGCCAGCTTCTGAGCGCCGATCAATCCCCCTTCGGTGTTGCTCTGACCCATAATCAGTGCCTGCAATACGCCATCGACCGCCCCGGTGTACTGGTAGCTGTGCCCGGTGTGCAGACTATGGAACACTTAAATCAAGTGCTGAAATTCCTGACTGCCACCGACGAAGAAAAGGATTACTCCGTCATCGGTACCTTTACTGCTGACACCATTTCCGGCACCTGTGTCTATTGCAATCACTGCCAGCCCTGCCCCGCAGGCATTGATATCGGTCTGGTGAATAAGTATTACGATCTGGCACAGGCCGGGGACATCATTGCCGCCAACCACTATACCAAGCTCAATGTCAAGGCAGATGCCTGCCTGCACTGCGGACATTGTGAATCCCGCTGTCCATTTGGAGTCAGACAGGAAAGCCGGATGGAAGAGATCAATCATTACTTTAATACATAACACACTATAGACTGGCAATGACAAAGGCAGGTGTTTCATTTCTTTTTTTTAAATGAATCCATCTGCCTTTTTTGTTTTTTACTCTATATCATTACAGAAAATTCCCTGCATTCAATATTCATCTTCTTGAACTCCTGATACTGCTTTTCTGCTTCAATGACCCTGTCATTAAATGTCTTTTCTTCTATTTTGTCCTCTTTAACATTCACAGAATCTTTTTTGTCAACACACTTTTGTTGCATTAATCTTATATCTGTTAGCTCACTTTCTATCTTTCTCATAATTATTTCACTTATTTCATTGACAAACTCAACGTCCTCATCTTTTCGGTACTCTCCATCAAATTTGTCTTCCCTTTGCTTGCCCGTAAAAGCGCTTCTGACCGCCTCTGAAACCAATGCCATAACTTGCCAGCATGGCATTTTCTCAATTGGTTCTTTTGCAAAACAATATTCATATGCATCAACAAAGTTTGTAAATACATAACATGCTCTATAGCCTGCTGCAAGTTCATCCCTGAATGAACCATTAGATGGGCATGACATATTCTTCCTAATTCGCTCAATAAGTTCTTTATTGTTTTGTGCATTTATTGATAGTTCCTCATCAATAGTAAACTGCCTTTCTTTAATAAAATAAACCATCTGTCTCTCGTTTTTATCCTCTGGTATATACCGATAAGTATTCTCTATTCCACTTTTATAACTAAACATAGCTTTATCTAATAAAATCTGCTTTTCCTCGTCTGTGATTTCTCCAAAAAAACTCTCATCTACCCCAAAAAACTGTGACAGTTGATGTTTCCGTCTATATGGAATTTCCTTTTTTTCATTTTCCCACATATTGATAATCTGTCTACTGACACCAAGACAATCCGCAAGACCGCTTAGTGAAAAATCACATTGTTTTCTTATAAATTTTAATCCATTCATTTCATTACCAATCCTCCAACTTAATTTCCATGATAGTCATCACACTCTCAGAATACAAAAGGTTGACAGCAGTCGTCAACCTGTAACATATATAAAATACAGGGTTAGGTACGGAAATATAATTGATTTTTAATAATAGGTAATTGCGAAACTCGCAATGCTTGTTCATAATCTTGAATCTAAACAAGGAAGAATTCGTACAGAGCACGAATCCTAAGATGAGAAGTGGATAACTACCGTTTTTAGGCACACTTAATAAGCCATAGGCTTTATAAAGTTAATAAGACCTAAGCGATGAGTGGTTTCAGACTTCGTATGTATTCATGATGTTTGATTTTGTCTGCAAGAACAACTGTAATGAGTTGGGTGATTCCAACAAGAATTAAGTCTGCATGCAATGTTTTCTCATTCTGAGTACGACGTCCTGCAAGACAGAGATTCTCTTTTATGTGATTGATATCTCTTTCTACTGCAGTTCTGATTTTGTAAGTGTTATCCCATTCTTCGGTTCCACGAATGGTTCCGGGATAGGCACGAAGATCTTTTTCAGGATAAACATAGCTCATACGTCCACACTCAGAAGTAGTACAGGGATTATCGCAGATACAATGTCTATGATATTTTCCGGTTGATGCATTTAACAAAAGCTGTTCATCTACTTTTTCAAGTAATTGTGATTTTTCATTTTGTTCCATTACTTAACTCTAGTAGATATGGGGATTACTCCCCATACCCCTACACAAAACCGTACGTGCCC
>CATXEA010000040.1 GCA_958367245.1 uncultured Blautia sp. | reverse complement strand
TCGTACAGAAAATCTATGGCGGCAAGAGAGTTGTTCTTACAGCCAACGCTCAGAAACAGGCGAAAGAACTGGAAGCTCTCGGATTCGGCAACTGCCCGATCTGTGTAGCTAAGACACAGTACAGCTTAACAGACGACCAGACTAAACTGGGCGCACCGAAGGACTTCGAAGTTACTGTACGTAACCTTAAGATTTCCGCAGGCGCAGGCTTCATCGTAGCCCTTACAGGCGAGATTATGACAATGCCAGGACTTCCTAAAGTACCGGCTGCAGAAAAGATCGATGTAGACGAAACAGGAAAGATCACAGGATTATTCTAATAGAAACAGAGAGTTCTGCAATCTGAAATAAAAAATAACGATTCTGCCATCAGGCAGAGTCGTTATTTTTTTTAGATTAATTTTATAGAAATTTAAGAACTAAATCGGTTGCCATCCCGCAAAAGTATGATAAAATATAAAAACAAAGCAGTATTTTAACCGCAGTTTTATTAAAATGGAGAACAGTATGGACAGAATCGAATTTATTCAAATCCTGCGTAACCAACTGTCCGGGCAGATGCAGGAGGGGAGGGCAGCAGCCCATATTCGCTATTATGAAGATTATATTCAGTCGCAGGTTCGCAGCGGACGCACAGAGGAAGAGGTTCTTGCAGAACTGGGCGATCCCCGCCTGATTGCGAAAACACTGATAGATACGAACACAGATGACGGAACAGAGGTATATGACGATTATCAGGAATCTTACTACGAAGGTTATTCAGATACGGAGAGTACACCTCAGCCCAGAGTGAAGACTCACAGAATTGATTTTTCCACATGGTATGGAAAGGCTTTTGTGATTTTGTGCGCAGTGCTGGCAGTGATTGCTCTGCTTGCCATAATTGGAACAGTGTTACCATTCTTTATTGTCTTTGCACTTATTTTGTCTTTTCTTTCATGGTGGAAGAAACGGCATTAGAGGAAACATATTTTTAAATGTAATCAAATTTTCCCGGCGTGGACGCGCCGGGACAGTCGAAAAATTCATAAATAAATTCATTATTTCAATCATTAAATTCTTATTTTAATCCCATTATTCATTAATTCCTGTCAGGAACATTCGAAATTTTAGCAGTGAAAGGAGAAGAAATTTACGTGAAACAGAATAGGAAAGAAAAGCTGGGAGCATTGCTGCTTGCAGTGTTGTTTTTGGCGCAGGCAATTTTGGGAATTTTACCTGCGCGCAGGGTAATGGCAGATGCGTCTGTCATTGAAAGATGGGATGAAAATACAGTCATGGATTACGGCTACAGATTTAATGTGAAATATCAGCCGGGAATTACGAAAGTGGAAACCTACGGGTGCGACAATCTGGATAAAATCGCTTTTACCAATCACGGGAGAAGTGAAAGAAATGCAGACACAGTGAGGATGACCGGAAATTATAAAGCAGAAAGCGCGGGAGTTCGCTATTACAACGTAGGGCGTGATGGAGAAGGAAACATCATAGATTTCAAGATGAGTCTTGTTAGTGTGGAGAATCCTGAACCTCGTTATGATATGCAGACTGCAGTCTTTAAGCACAATGAGGCAGAAGGACAGGGAACATCTGACGGAGCATATGATTTTCCGGATAATATTGCCCAGCCGCTGGTAGGTTTTTCTCTGGAAGGAATCGGTATGTATATCTATTGCGTAGATTCTGCAAGAGTACATATGCAATTCCTGAAAAACGGTACAGATGAGCCAATCGCCATAAGCGGCCACGGTACAGTCAGAGACCTTGATGCAAGACAGGGAATCTTTATTCCGCCGCAGAGTAGAATTGACAGCGCTTATATTCTCAGTGACAATACTTTTCTGGAGGTAGATGGGATGAAGGTTACTGCCGGGAACGACAGTCTTGTTTCCGGTGATAAAAAAGGCTGGGTAAATTTTCTTTATAATACAGACAGCATGTATTTTGATTTCGTACACGAAGCGCAGCTTGACCGATGGGATTCTGACAGGGAAAAGGGCATAAAAAAGTACGGAAGTCAGGAGGCATGGGCTGCCAGGATGAAAAAAAACCGGACAGATACTAATGGAGTGTGCCATTGCCCGGATTTTGACGGCGGTAAATTTATGCGCGGACACGCATATTTCGACTTTACAGCATATTGCTTCGGTGGAATTGCCATGGACAAGGCGCCGGAGAAAAGAGTAGGAGCTTTGGGATGTACATGGGAACAGGGAGTTGCTTCAGGTAAAGAGGAACCGTTTCTTATAAATGATTTTGACGAATTTCAATATATGGTACAGACAGAAGTGACACCCAATCAGTTTAACAAGTTTGTGGTGGAGGATGTTCTTGAAGACTGTCTGACAATTCAGGATGCATCTAAAGTTCTTATTCTGGACGATACAGGACAGAATGTGACAGAAAGATTTGATATTGCTGTTCAGGGACAGAAGATAACATGCAGTGGGAAACAGGAAGCAATGGCGCAGGAGTCTTTTTCCAATAACCAGAATTATACCTTTATTTTTACAGTACACAGGAAACCTGATGCGGACGTTTCACATTATGCTGCACCTGACGGCTATTCGATACTTGTTCCAAACAGCGCCTCTATGAGTTATGAAAGAACGAATGGAACGGGAGATACGATGCAGGCAAATACGGTCTGGGTGCGGGGGGTGATCACACCGGAACTGGAGCTTCACAAGAATGTATCGAAATATGAGTGGGCAGTAGGAGATGTGATTGACTACAATGTGACTGTCACGCAGACAAAGGAAAATACAAGAGCGGCAGATCTGGTCATGGAGGATGCAGTACCGCCGGGACTTGAGCTGTTGGAAGAGGAATGCCGGATAGAAGCGCCGGGAGTAGCAGATTGTTCGCTTGTCTGTGACGGGCAGAACGGATGGCGTGTTTCGTGCCCGTCTCTTGGATATGGACAGACGATTACGGTCTGGTTTAAGTGCAGGGCGCTGGAAGAGTCTAATGGGCAGGAGTGCGGAAATGTTGTTTCTGTTACAGCAAAAAATCTGATTAACAAAGAAACGAATGAGCAGGAAATAATAAAAGACATTGCAGAAGTATGGGTGAATTCCCCGCAGCTTACGATAGATAAAACGGCGGATAAATATGAATGGTCTGTGGGCGATGCAGTATCCTACAGGATTGTTGTGAATAATCCTGTGCCTGGTACAATTGCCAGAGAAGTCAGGATATCAGATATCGGACTTCCGGAAGGACTGATACTGGCAGGTGGGATTCAGAACGTAGAGATTTTGGATGTCCTGCAGGAAGCAGATTATCCGGTTCCGGACAAAAAGACAGGACAGATGTTTGAAAAAGTTCCGGTGGAGAGTCATCTGGAAGGGGATGAAGGAGGATTTGCCTTCTACTGTTCTCATATTCCGTTTAACCGTCCTGTTACAATACTCTTCCGCTGTATGGCGACAGAGAATGCCAATGGAAGAGAAAGTGTCAATGAGGCATCTGTACAGGCAGGGAATGCGCCGGGGCTTTCGGACGATGCGGAGGTTTATATTAATTCCGGAGAATTTTGGATTGAAAAGATTGCGGATCATTATGAGTGGCAGGTAGGAGAACAGGTTGCTTATACAGTTGTTGTAGAGAACCGAAGAGAAGGGACAATAGCCAGAAATGTAACGGTTTGGGATACTTCCATGCCTTCAGGGCTGGTTCTTTCTTCTCCGGACAGTGTAACAGTCAGCGGAATTCCTTCAAGTGTGACGCAGCCTGTTCCGGGGACGGCAGATATTCCCGGAATGTTGAATCCGGAGGCATATAATGAGACTGCAGAAAAGACGGTTTCCTATGAGTTTGTACCAGAAGGGACAGGGTGGAGACTGAATATCACAGATCTTCCCTTCGGAGTTCCGATAACGATAACTTTCCTTTGTACAGTTACAGAAGAGGTAAATGGAATGGAAAGTATTAATACGGCAAATGTGCAGGCTGAAAATACGCCTCCTCAGGCAGATGATACAGAAATTTATGTGAATAGCGCAGTTTTGTCTGTTGAGAAATCTGTTCAGAATCCGTATCTGGCAGTAGGGGACGGAAGAGCAGCAAATGAGTTCCGGGTTGGAGAACAGGTGAATTATCAGGTGGTTGTGGATAATCTCCAGAAAGGTTCTATTGCAAAAAATGTAGTGATCAGCGATCTGACCCTTCCGGAGGGGCTGACTCTTGATGGAGATGAAGAAGCTCTGATGGTGTACGGGATTCCTCAGACTATTCTTTATCCTGTAGCTGGAACAGATGATGCAGGAAATGCGCTGAATCCGGAAAACTATAACGAAGTTGTGGAAAAACATGTTGAATACCAGATTTTGAGGCAGGGAACAGGGTGGATATTGACAATTTCAGATCTCCCCTATCATACTCCGGTCACTGTGAATTTCCGGTGTACTGTGCAGGAAAGTATAAACGGACTGGAAATAGCCAATACAGCCAGCGCACGGGCAGAAAATGCGGCAGAGGTGAAAGGCAGTTCGAAGGTATGGATTAATTCGCCTGTTCTCAGAGTGGAGAAAAAGGCGGACAAGCCATCATATAAATACGGCGATATTATCACATATCGGGTTACACTTACCCAGGAGCAGACAGGATGTGTGGCCAGAAATGTGATTTTGGAGGATGTGATTGAAACGCCCGGAGTACGGCTTCTGAAGGATTCCATCGTACTTTTGGATGAGCAGGGCAAGACAATCAGTGCAGCTTCTGTAGAAGCGAACGATGAAAATGCTTTCTTTGTGCAGACGGGCAGAAATCTTGTGAAGGATGCTCATTATTCTATTTTTGACAGAGTGCAGGGAGGAATAATGGAGCAGGTACTTCTGAATCCTCTTGAACTGTGGGGAGAAAAACAGATGATAATAGAGTATTGTGCAGCAGTCATTGATGAGAAGCTGGCAGGGCAGAGCGTACATAATATTTCTATGGCAAACAGTCAGGAAAATATTCCGCAGACAGGAGAGGAAACAGTAGAGATTCACAGTCCGATTCTGGAGGTGGTGAAGGAGTCTGACAAAAAAGAATATAAGGTTGGCGAAAAAGGGTATTTTACAATTGCCATCAGGCAGCTTCGGGAAGATGTGACGGCAGAAAATATTGTGGTAGAGGATACCCTTGCTTCGTCCGGAGCAGTAATAAAAAAAGATAGTATTCTGCTTAAAAAGAATGGAGAAATAATAAAAGCAGCAGCCATCGAAGTGTCTGATACAGGATTCAGAATCACAACAGGAGCGGCGCTCAGCGACAGAGATAAACTTGAAGTTTGTTACGAGGTTCTTTTCCAGAAGCTGCCTCAAAACGGTTCTGTGATAAATACAGCGCGGGCATGGGCTGACGGTACGCCGGAAACAGAAGACGGAAATGAGGTACATGTGACAGAAGAGGCAGAGCCTGTGCCTTCTCCGATTCCGTCTGCGACACCGACGCCCCGACCGACTGCATCTCCGATACCGACACCAACGCCCCGGCCAACGGGAACACCAATTCCAACAGCGCCTTCCTGTCCGAAGCTGACTCCGGCTCCTACCAGATATCCGGGAATCACCCATAATAATTCCGGCGGAAACGGAACTTCATCCGGAAGCAACTACCCCGGAGGCGGTAATTCCTTTGGAAATTATCAGACCGGCGGTGCAAAAACAGGGGATGCAAGACCTTTTGCCCAGATGGCAAGACTTGGGATTCTGGGAGCTCTTCTGATACCGGCAGGAATCATTATTTACAGAAAGGCACGAAAAAGGAAGGTGAAATGAGAAGGATATGGAAAGGTCTGGCTGTCAGTTTTATCGGGGCGGGAGCAGGGCTTATGCTGTACTGCGGAAGTTTTTATCTGAGAAGCTATCAGGAGAACCGGCAGATGAGAAATAAGTACGAGGACATCCGTGAAAGATGTCTTGATACAGGGACAGATGAAATAAAAGAGACGAAGGCAGATGAAAAGGAGAAGACAGAACCAAAAGTAATAGAGGAGTCTTTTGGAATCTCGTGGAAGGAACTGAGAAACATTAATCCTGAAATCCGGGGATGGATCACAGTCCCCGGAGCGAATATTTCCTATCCGATTGTACAGGGGAAAGATGATGAGTTTTATCTTACACATTCTGTTGAAGGGACAAAGAGCCCTTTCGGAAGCATCTTTCTGGGATGTGGACACAACGGAGATTTCTGTGATACGCACAGCCTTGTTTACGGACACAATATGGAGGGACATATGATGTTCGCCAATCTTAACTGTTATGAGAGCAGGGAATTCTTTGAGGAGTGTCCTGAATTTATCATTACAACGCCGGAAAGACAACTTGTTTATGAAATTTTTTCTGTAGAGCAGGCGCAGGAAGGGAGTTCGGCGTTTGGATATGGATATGAAACCGGGAGTGAGGAGTATGAGGAACAACTGGAAATTCTGAGAAAAAATTCCATGTATGAAACAGGAATCTTACCAAATGGGCAGCAGAAAATGGTAACGCTGGTTACATGCAATTCCAATCTGGAAGAGAATGTCCGGATGACAGTTCATGGAATCTGCAAAAAGATTCTGACAGAAACAGGAAGATGAAAGCAAGCTGTTTCTTGATGTTTTCGCAGAAGGATATTATAATAAAGATATCATTTTACGCAAAACAGGAGGACGGAAGTCTTGAAGATATACAATCAGAAATATATTTCGGAATATCCGCTGGAAGTTCACCCGAAGGCGGAAATTAACGGATATCCTGTAAGTCCGGGAATGTTTGAGGTAAATGGAGCGACAGCTTTGCAAAGCGGTGTAAATTTTACAATTCATACCAGACATGGAAAAAGCTGCGAGCTGCTTCTTTTCGAGAGGGGAGCGGAAGAACCCTTTGCTGTACTGCCTTTTCCGGAGGCATACAGAATCGGGGATGTATATTCCATGATCGTATTCGGACTGAACATCAAGGAATTTGAATATGCATACAGAATTGACGGAAGATACGATCCGGAAGCAGGATGGCTTTTTGACAAAAATAATATTCTGCTGGATCCTTATGCGAAGGCTGTTGCAGGTCAGAGAGTATGGGGAGAGAAGCAGACGGGAACATACCGTGCCCGGGTGGTGCAGGACGTTTTTGACTGGGGCGATATGCCTCAGTCTACAAGAGAGATGAGCGATCTGATAATTTACGAACTTCATGTAAGAGGATTTACTATTCATCCATCTTCAGGAGTAAAAAACAGAGGAACTTTTTCCGGTTTAAGAGAGAAAATTCCGTATTTAAAGGAACTGGGAATTAATGCAGTAGAGCTTATGCCGATTTTTGAATTTGATGAAAATATGAATGCCAGAGAAGTTGATGGAAAGAAACTGCTGGATTACTGGGGATATAATACAGTCAGCTTTTTCTCACCCAATACGGGATATGCTGCTTCTGATGAATATAATCAGGAGGGAACGGAGCTGAAAGAGCTGATTCGTGATCTCCATGCCAATGGAATTGAAGTTATTCTGGATGTTGTATTTAATCACACGGCAGAAGGAAATGAGCAGGGACCTGTTTTTTCCTTTAAGGGAATTGATAACAAGATTTATTATATGCTGACTCCGGATGGAAATTATTACAATTTCAGCGGGTGCGGAAACACTTTAAACTGTAATCATCCAATCGTGCGTCAGATGATACTGGAATGTCTCCGTTACTGGACAGTCAGCTACCGTGTAGATGGATTCCGCTTTGACCTTGCCAGTATTCTTGGACGAAATGAGGATGGTTCTCCAATGAACAGACCGCCTCTTCTGGAGATGCTGGCATATGACCCGATACTCAGTCATGTAAAGCTTATTGCAGAGGCGTGGGATGCCGGAGGAATGTATCAGGTTGGAAGTTTTCCTGCAAGTAAGCGATGGGCGGAATGGAACGGAAGATACAGGGATTCCCTGCGCGGATATTTAAAAGGCGACTGCTGGGAAGCGTGGACTGCGGCATGGAGTATTGCCGGTTCCGGAGATATGTACTGTGGTCTGGGGCAGGACGGAAAAGGTAGTTATGCAGGATATAATTCCTGTGTGAATTTCCTGACCTGTCACGATGGTTTTACAATGTATGATCTGTATTCTTATAATGAGAAACATAATGAGAGGAACGGATGGAATAATACAGACGGAGCAAATGATAACAGAAGCTGGAACTGTGGGGCAGAAGGAGAAACCAGCGATCCGGAGGTTTTGAAGCTTCGCTACCGGATGATTCGTAATGCGTGTGCAGTGCTGATGTGCAGCAGAGGAACACCAATGTTTCTGGCAGGAGATGAATTTGGGAACACGCAGTACGGAAATAATAATGGTTATTGTCAGGATAATGAAATTTCATGGCTGGATTGGAGTTGTCTGGAGAAAAACAGAGAACTGTTTGAATTTTTTAAATTTATGATTCATTATCGACAAAAACATCCTATTATTCGCAAAAAGCTTCCGGATGCCGTGTGTGGTATGGAGCCGATTCATGCCCATTCTACAGATGCGTCGAAGCTGACGATAGACCGTGATGCAAAAACCTTTGCAACCAGTTTTGCAGGATATGACAGGGAAAAGGGACGGGACGATCTGGTTTATATTGCAGTAAACACGTATTGGGAGGATGTGAAAATTACTCTTCCAACCCTGAAAAACAGAGAGTTCTGGTATCTCAGCGTCAATACCTATGGAGACGGAAACGGAAGATATTTTTATCAGGAAGGAGAAGAACCGCGGATTGACGGAAGTTTTGTGATGCGTCCCAGATCTGTGGCAGTATTTACAGGAAGAAGAATGTAATGGAGAAGAAGGAAGTTAATGGAGAAGAAGGAAGTACGAAAATCCGCCAGACCATACCGGCAGTCTCAAAAGATATCGTTTGGTGAATGGGAACAGAAGAACAAAAATAAAAAACACAATAATCTGCTGATTGCAGGAGGGCTTTTCGGTGTTTTCTTTCTGGGGATACTTCTCGGAGGAGCATCTGTGGGATTTGGCAGACTGGATAAAGAAAAAGAAACTTCGGGGCAGGTTGATCTGGTGGAAATGGAAGAACCGGAAGAAAGTATTATTTTTGAACCCCACTGTACTGCAGATACGGAGCCGTCGAAGTTGATTGCACAGACAGGAATCAGCGTAAATGATACAGAGCTCACAGATGAGAAGACATATAAGCCGCTACAGCAGATGTCTTTTGAAAAAGGCAGTGAATACAGTGCGTTGGAGGGAGTAATTTCTTTCCGCGGAAATAATTTTCGCGATGACCCGACTTACGGAACTGCGGAAATGTCTAAGAATGTGCTGACGCCCGTCTGGTCTGCAGAGACAGGCTCTCTTTCCTATGAGGGCGCCTACTGGAGCGGAAGCGGATGGACAGGACAGCCGCTGCTCGTGAAGTGGCCTCAGGAGTCTAAGTCTAAGATGAATATGTATGACTGGGCAAAGGAAGATGAAAATCTGGTAGAGGTCATTTATGCCTGCATGGATGGTAACGTCTACTTTCTTGATTTGAAGACTGGTAAAGCTACCCGTGATGTTCTGGAACTTGGGTTTACTTTTAAGGGCGCAGGAGCTCTTGACCCGAGAGGGTATCCGATTCTGTATGTAGGTGCAGGATATGACAGCTACAATGGAACTGCTCATGTATTTGTAGTGAATCTTCTGGATTGCAGTGTAATGTATGAATTTGGAGCGAATGATTCTTATTCTCTTCGGGGAGCTTTGAGTTATTTTGATTCTTCCGCTTTGGTAGACGCGGAGACAGATACGCTTATTTATCCGGGAGAGAACGGGATTCTCTATCTGATTAAATTAAATACCAGCTATAGTCCTGAAGCGGGAACATTATCCATCAACCCTGATCCTGTGGTAAAGTGGCACTATTACGGTACCAGATCAAGTGTAAGTTCTTTCTGGGTAGGGATGGAAGACAGCGCTGCTGTTTATAAAGGATATCTTTTTATTGCAGACAATGGCGGAAATCTGATGTGTATCGATCTAAACACTCTGCAGCTTGTATGGGTGCAGGATATCCTGGATGACTCTAACTCAACGCCTGTGTTAAGTATAGAAAATGGACGGCTGTACCTCTATGTCAGCACTTCATTCAGGCTGGGCTGGAGAAGTTCTTCTTCTGCTACGGTTCCTGTCTGGAAGATTGACGCAGAAACAGGTGAGATTGTCTGGCAGAAGGATTATGAGTGCTATAGTGACGAGGGAGTTTCCGGCGGTGTGCAGTCTACGATAGCGTTAGGTAAGAATGGACTGGCTGATTATGTTTATGTTACTGTATCCAAAACAGGAGATTCTTATGGAGACGGGGTTCTTGCCTGCCTGAATAAAAAAACAGGGGCTGTAGAATGGGAGCATAAGTCCGCTTACGCGTGGTCTTCTCCTGTCTGTGTTTACAATGCAGATGGAAGCGGCCGTGTAATCTATGCAAACAGCATCGGACACATGTACCTTCTTGATGGCAAAACAGGTCAGGAATTAAACAAAATTACGCTGGATGACAGCAATATTGAAGCATCCCCTGCTGTTTATGATAATATGCTGGTTGTGGGAACGAGAGGCAGCAGGATCAAAGGGATTAAGCTGGAATAAATAAGTTTTTGAAATTGTAACTGTTTATAATGATATGTAAAAGGGGCGCTTATGAAAATATTAAACTTTGGCTCGTTAAATCTTGATTATGTGTATCAGGTAGAGCATATTTTGATTCCCGGAGAGACGCTGTCCTCATCAGACAGGACAATATTTTGCGGAGGGAAGGGACTGAATCAGTCTATTGCACTTGCAAAGGCAGGAATTACGGTTTACCATGCCGGAATGGTCGGAGAAGGAGGAGAGATTCTTCTGGAAACATGCAGAGAGAATGGTGTAGACACCAGATTTGTGCGAAAAATTGAGGGGCCCTGCGGACATACGGTGATTCAGGTAGACAAGGATGCTCAGAATTGTATTTTGCTTTTTGGAGGCGCGAACCGCAGTATTACCAGAGAGTTTGTAGATGAGGTGCTTGCGTTTTTTGAGAAGGGAGACATAATTCTTCTACAGAACGAAATAAACGAATTGGATTACATTATAGACAAAGCCTGTGAAAAAGGGATGATGATTATTCTGAATCCATCCCCTTACGATAAAGCGCTTGACAGATGCGATCTGTCGAAAGTGAGTTTGTTCCTTGTAAATGAGATTGAGGGATATCAGATTACAGGAGAGAAGGAGCCGGAAGCAATTCTTGCTAAAGTCAGGAGCATTTACCCGAAGGCAAAGATTGTTTTGACTCTGGGAAGTGAGGGAGCTGTCTATCAGGATGAAAATAAGGCTTATCGTCAGGGAATCTACAAAGTAAAGGCAATCGACACCACGGCTGCAGGAGATACCTTTACCGGGTATTTTATTGCGTCCATTCTGGAAAATATGCCGGTGGAAGAGGGGCTTAAGCTTGCGGCGAAAGCGTCTGCAATTGCTGTTTCAAGACAGGGGGCGACGGCATCCATTCCGCTGCGGGAAGAAGTGCAGGCTTTCGAATTGTGAGTGAGATATTTCGAAATATAAGTTCAAGTCGAACGCATGTGAGACTGGAAAGAGCAGAATCGTACAGAGGTTTTGCTCTTTTTTTAACGGCAAGCGGGCTTCGGAAAAGTGCATGAATAAAGGCTTTGTCGAAAGAAATTTGGGGGAAGTATATGGGAAGAACTTGCTATTATATGGACAAAATGCTAACATGAGAATAGAAGAAACCGAACTGGAATGGAGATGCAGAGAAAGCAACATTATAGTGCAGGACTACGCAGGAGACCGTCTGGATGTATTTGAGGTCAAGTATTCAAGGAAGCTGGAAGATTTGGAAGCAGACTGTGAAAAGCAATCTCACAGTGATAATATGAAGAGAGGTAAAACTAATAGGGAAGGGAGAGAGGATTGTGAATAAAATTGATGTTCCGGTAGGAATTTCCGATTTTGAAGAGATAAGACGGAGAAACTGTTATTATATAGATAAAACAGGACTGATTGAAGAAATTCTGTGTACTACAGGCACGAAGGTGACATTGTTTACCCGTCCACGCCGTTTCGGGAAAACGCTGGGAATGAGTATGTTGGCACAGTTCTTTGATATCCGAAAGGACAGCAGAGAACTGTTTGAAGGATTAAAGATAAGCAAAAATCAGGAATTATGCGAAAAATGGATGAATAAGTATCCGGTAATCTACTTTTCTTTTAAGGATATTGATGGGCTGGAATTTGAGACGGCATATGGTAAACTGGAAGCTGTAATAGCAGAACTGTATAAAAGTCATTATTATCTTAAGGACAGTGAAAAACTTAATGAATTTGATAAGGATATGTTTTACAGGATAGCCGCAAAGAAAGCAGATCCGGCAGAAGTGACGAACAGTTTATTCAAGCTCACACATATGCTGAAGCTTCATTATGGAAAACCGGTAATTCTTCTTCTGGACGAATACGATGTGCCGGTTGCCAAAGCAAATACTAACGGATATTACGAACAGATGCTTGATGCGATAAGAGGGATTCTGAGTACTGTGCTGAAAGATAATGTTTTTCTTGAATTTGCAGTGATAACGGGATGCCTGAGAATCACGAAGGAAAGTATTTTTACAGGATTGAATAACCTTACTACAGATACTATTTCAGACAGTCGATACGATGAATATTTCGGATTTACCCATGAGGAAGTGAGACAACTTCTGAAGGATGCGGAACTGGAAGATAAATTTGAACTGGTGCAGCGGTGGTACGACGGCTATCATTTTGGAGATATGGATATTTATTGTCCGTGGGATGTGCTGAATTACGTGAATAAAGCAGTGATACAGGGAATCGTAAACCCGGAAAATTTCTGGGAGCATACCAGTGATAATGCAGTGATTAAGCTGTTTCTTGATCAAACAGATTTTGACGTGACTGAAAAATTTGAAACTCTTTTGAGTGGAGGCTATATAAAAGAAGAAATTAGTGAGAATCTGACGTATAATTTTCTCACATCGTCAGAAGCAAATCTGTGGAGTCTGCTTTATATGACCGGTTATCTGACAAAAGTAAAACCAGAAGATATGGAAGAGGGAGATAAACCGGAAGGAAAGCAGATAGCTCTGCGGATTCCCAATACTGAAGTCATGGATATTTTTTGCAAAAGTGTTGTAGAATGGTTCAATAAGAAAGCTGCTGGAAGTGACAGGCGAGAATTTTTTGAGGCTTTGTGGAGTGGAGATACAAAGAAATTGACGGAGCTGCTGTCTGACTTGTTATTTGATACTATCAGTTATCACGATTATGCAGAAAGTTTTTATCATGCTTTTGTAACCGGTCTGGTTACCAGTGCCGGGTATATTGTGGAATCCAATTATGAAAACGGGCTTGGGAGATCGGACATTGTGATTAAAGACCGTCGGAATCGCCGAGCTGTTGTGATCGAGGCGAAAATTGCTTCTTCAGAAGACAGGCTGGAGACAGAATGTCAAAATGCGATAAATCAGATTGAAGAAAATCAGTATGCAAGGAAGATTGAGCGGAGTGGATTCCGAAAGGTAGTCCGATATGGAATCGCATTTTATAAAAAAGAATGTCTGGTGAAGAAAGAGGAGATATCTGGGAGATAAATGGGGAAATGATTATCAGAACCCGCGAACCCTTATAAATCCGACGTGCCCCCCGTCAGGGGAGCTGACGGGGGGCGAGGAGAGTATAAATAATTACATATTGAAACGATTTTTATGGAAGTGATAATATAAAGGCAGAGGAAAACAGGGATGGTATAGGTAAGGGAGTGTGAAACATATGAACAAGATTTATGTACCTGTAGGGACTTCGGATTTTAGAGAGATAAGGGAAGAAGAATATTACTATATCGACAAAACCGGATTAATAAAAGAACTTTTAAGCACAAAGGGAACAAAAGTGACACTGTTTACCCGTCCGCGGCGTTTCGGAAAAACACTGGGAATGAGTATGCTTGCACACTTTTTTGATATTAGAGAGGACAGCAGGGAACTCTTTCAGGGATTAAAGATAAGCGAAAACCGTGAGCTGTGTGAAAATTGGATGAATCAGTATCCTACCATATTTGTTTCATTTAAGGACATTAACGGACTGGAATTTTCTGCGGCATATGAGCGCCTGCAGGGAATGTTGGTTGAACTGTTCAAAAAATATGAATATCTCTTAAAAAGTGATGAGGTATATGACGATGACAAAAGAATATTTAGATTGATCAAATCAGAGGAAGCAAGCTTCGGTCATATCAGCCGTTCCCTTCTTGTTTTAACGCATATGTTGCAGGATTACTATAAAAAGCCCGTGATTTTATTGATCGATGAATACGACGTACCTGTGGCAAAAGCAAGTGAGAACGGATATTATAGAGAAATGTTGGACGTAATCCGGAATATTCTCAGCACGGCATTGAAAGATAATACGGCTCTTAAATTTGCTGTAGTGACAGGCTGTTTGAGGATTACGAAAGAAAGTATTTTCACAGGTGTGAATAATTTTACAACAGATACGATTTCAGACAGACGCTATGATGAATATTTTGGTTTTACTCAGGCAGAGGTAGAACAACTTCTAAAGGATGCAGAACTGGAAAAGCAATTTGAACTGGTGCAGCAATGGTATGATGGCTATCATTTTGGAGATATGGATATCTATTGCCCATGGGACGTACTAAATTATGTGAATAAGGCAATGATACAGGGAACGGTGCAGCCGGAGAATTTCTGGGAAAATACAAGTGGAAATACCATCATCAGACAATTTCTTGAGAGAACAGAATATGATATAACAGAGAAATTTGAAATCCTTTTGGATGGTGGTTATATAAAAGAAGAAATCAGCGAGACTCTGACATATGACGTTGTTTATTCCTCAGAGAAAAACCTCTGGAGCCTTCTTTATATGACGGGCTATCTTACAAAGGTGGAACCGGAGAAGTTGTTGCCAGAAGAAAGATCAGAGTTTCAGAAGATGTTTCTTCAAATACCAAATGCAGAGGTTATGGATATTTTTCGTAAGAGTGTTGTTGAGTGGTTTTATGACAAATCCATTAACAGCGACAGACGGGAGTTTTTTGAAGCCTTGTGGAACGGAAATGCCAGTAAGCTAACGGAATTGCTTTCGGATTTACTATTTGATACAATTAGTTTCCATGATTATGCAGAAAGCTTCTATCATGCTTTTGTAACAGGATTGGTTGCCAGTGCGGGATATATAGTGGAATCCAATTATGAAAACGGGCTTGGCAGGTCAGACATTGTGATCAAAGACCGCCGAAACCGCAGGGCTGTTGTGATCGAGGCGAAAATTGCTTCTTCAGAAGACAGGCTGGAGACAGAATGTCAAAATGCGATAAATCAGATTGAAGAAAATCAGTATGCAAGGAAGATTGAGCGGAGTGGATTCCGAAAGGTAGTCCGGTATGGAATCGCATTTTATAAAAAAGAATGTCTGGTAAAGTCAGTGAATGAATAGTGCAATAAAGATGGATTGGGACGAAAAATCTCAATCCATTTTTTATTGTAAAGCTTTGATAATCTTTAAAATTTGTTTTTGTGTATCGTACGGACAGAATTGAAGTTCATGTAAGATTTCCTGTTCCAAAGCAGTTTGGGGAGAAGCGTATTCGTCTGCTAAGATATAGTCCAACATGAAAACCCCGCCAGGGGAGCTGACGGGGCTTTCGAGGGGAGTATAAATAATTAAATAAGGGGTTTATGTAAAAAAAATTTTTGAAGGGTAAATTCTTTTTACAAATAAGATTATAATATAGATTGGAAGAAAATGCAATATCCTTTGATGAATATTCCTGCAAGTTTTTGGGACAATAGTTACTGTTCACCTTGTTCGAAGCAGCAATGTGACTACTATCTAATTGTTCAACAGGAGGAATCTTAAAATGGCAAAAAATTATGAATCTGAAAGCAAAACAAACAAAAACAGCACAGGTACTTCCAGTAAGAACTGCAAAAATTCTTATGGAAACGAAATGAACTCCAGAAACGAGAATAAATCTGCAAATGAAACAACTTCCAGAAATGAAGCGGGCAGCGACGCTTCCGGCAAAAATGCGCGAAACAAATCCCAGAACAAGGCGTCTCAGTCCTACAACTCTGAAGGAACATCCTCCAGATATTAAACTTCTGGAACCGGGGGCTTATCTCCGGTAAAGATTACACAGATAAAGAAAATACAGAAGAGAGAATAAAATCCTCCTGCGTGGCGTATGCTCCGCAGGAGATTCTTTTTCAAAAAAATTACATATAATAAAAGAAAAAGGAGTTATCTATGTTTCCGGTGGAGACAATATCAGCAAAAATGCTGGATTATTATGTTGGGCGTTCAGACGCTTTGATTATAGATTTGCGAAGCCGTGAGGATTTCAGGCGGGGACATGTAAAAGGCGCTGTGAATATTCCTTATATGGAAGTGGAAGAACAGAGGAATCCGGTGGATTTTTCCAGAGAAAAAATACTGATTTTATACTGCAGCCGGGGAGGGGCGAGCATGAAACTGGCGAAACAGCTTGCAAAGCGTGGATACAAAACCCGTTCTGTAATTGGCGGATTTAACGCTTATCGTGGAAGAAATCTTGTAATTTCTTTATAAGCGTGATAATGTAGAAGAGAAAAAACTGTAACGATTCAGCAGCAGCTATCCGGCTCTGTGAACGGTTACGAAACCTTTTATAATGAGGAGAAAACATATGAAATACATGTTTGCATCAGACATTCACGGTTCTGCATATTTTTGCAGAAAAATGCTGGAAGCATACAGCAATGAAAAGGCAGAGCGCCTGGTGCTTCTGGGCGATCTGCTTTACCATGGCCCAAGAAATGACCTGCCGAAGGAGTATGCTCCCAAGGAAGTTATCCCTATGCTCAACAATATGAAAAAAGAAATCTATGCAGTCCGCGGCAACTGTGAGGCAGAAGTAGACCAGATGGTACTGGAATTTCCGGTAATGGCAGATTACTGCATTTTAAACATTGATGGAAAAACCCTGTATGCAACACACGGACATATCTACAACCAGAACAATCTGCCGCCGCTGATGGAGGGAGATATTCTCATTCACGGCCATACCCATGTTCTGAAAGCAGAGCAGATGGACGGTTATATCCTGTTAAATCCGGGTTCTGTGTCTATCCCGAAGGAAGGTAATCCTCCTACATATGCAGTGCTGGAGAACGGAATCTTCACTATTAAAGACTTTGAAGGTAATATAGTGAAAAGCATTATACTCTGAGAAAAGGAAAAAATATATGGAAAAATTTGAACTGATTGCGCCCTGCCATTTCGGAATGGAGGCAGTGCTGAAGCGCGAAATACTGGATCTGGGATACGAAATCAGCAAGGTAGAGGATGGAAAAGTCACCTTCTATGCAGATGCACAGGGAATCGCAGATGCAAATGTATTCCTCCGTACAACGGAAAGAATCCTTCTGAAAGTAGCAGATGTAAAAGCAGAGACTTTTGACGAGCTTTTTGAGAAAACAAAAGCTCTCCCATGGGAAAAATTTATTCCGAGAGACGGCAAATTCTGGGTTGCCAAGGCAAACTCTGTAAAAAGTAAGCTTTTCAGCCCGTCAGACATCCAGTCTATTATGAAAAAGGCGATTGTAGAGCGCTTAAAGGGGATATATAATATATCCTGGTTCGAGGAGGACGGCGCAAGCTTTCCGATTCGAGTGGCATTTATGAAAGATGTGGCTACCATTGGCATTGATACTTCCGGCGTTTCTCTTCACAAGAGAGGCTATCGTCAGATGACGGTGAAAGCGCCGATTACAGAAACACTGGCATCTGCTCTTATCATGCTCACGCCGTGGAACAGGGACAGGATTCTGGTGGATCCTTTTTGCGGAAGCGGTACGTTTCCTATTGAAGCAGCTCTTATGGCGGCAGATATTGCGCCGGGAATGAACCGTTCCTTCCTTGCGGAGGACTGGAAGCACCTTGTTCCCCGTAAATGCTGGTATAATGCGTCTGAAGAGGCTCACGACAGAGTAAACCTGAACATTGATACAGACATTCAGGGATATGATATTGACCCTGAGGCATTAAAAGCAGCCAGAGCCAATGCGAAGCTTGCAGGAGTAGAAAATCTCATTCATTTCCAGCAGAGGGCGGTGAAAGACCTGCGTCATCCGAAACCTTACGGATTCATTATCACAAACCCGCCGTACGGCGAGCGCCTTGAAGAGAAATCGGCGCTTCCGCAGCTTTACCGTGAAATTGGAGAAAGCTTCGAAAGGCTGGATAAGTGGTCGATGTATCTTATTACATCTTATGACAAAACAGAAAACGACATAGGCAGAAAGGCAGACAAAAACCGTAAAATCTATAATGGTATGCTGAAGACCTATTATTATCAATTCCTTGGTCCGCGTCCGCCTAAGAAAAATACGGGGAAATAAACAGTTTGCAGATAAAATGAATAACGAAAGAAGGTTTTTCACAATGAAAAAAATAATTTTTGCCACAGGAAATGAGGGGAAAATGAGAGAAATTCGCGAGATTCTCTCAGATTTGGATGTGGAAGTGCTTTCCATGAAAGAAGCCGGGATTACGGCGGATATTGTGGAGGATGGAACTACTTTTGAGGAAAATGCCGTAATTAAGGCGAAAACGATTTGTGAGCTGTGCGGAGAAATCACTCTTGCAGACGATTCCGGTCTGGAAATTGACTATCTCAACAAAGAACCGGGCATCTATTCTGCCCGTTATATGGGAGAAGATACCTCCTATCGTATCAAAAATGCAAATCTGATTGAAAGACTGGAAGGTGTGCCGGATGAGAAGCGAACTGCCAGATTTGTGTGCGCGGTTGCAGCGGCGTTTCCGGATGGAAGCGTGAAGACTGTCAGGGCGACTATGGAAGGCCGTATTGGGTATGAAGAAAAGGGTGAAAACGGCTTCGGCTACGACCCGATCTTTTTCCTTCCGGAGTATGGCTGCTCTTCTGCAGAGCTTTCTATGGAAGAAAAAAATAAAATCAGCCACAGAGGTAAGGCTCTGCGCGCCATAAAGGATGAATTAAGATGAAAGTACTGATCGTCAGCGATACACATGGCAGGGATTCGAATTTGGAAGAAGCGGTTCTTCAGGAAGCGCCTTTTGATTATCTGATTCATTGTGGGGATGTGGAAGGCCGCGAATTTTTTATCGAAGCCCTTGCAGAGTGTCCCTGCTGCATTGTTGCCGGGAATAACGATTTTTTCAGTGACTTGCCGAAAGAAGAGGAAATTGTTCTTGCAGGGAAAAAGATTCTGGTCACACATGGGCATTATTATGGAGTATCTATGGACCTTTACGGTCTGGTGGATGAAGCGCGTGACAGAGAATGCGATATGGTGATTTATGGTCACACCCATAAACCATATGTGTCAAAGATTGATGAGATTCTGGTGGTCAATCCGGGGAGCCTTGCATATCCCAGACAAGAGGGAAGGCATCCGAGTTATGCAGTGATGGATGCAGAAGAAGGAAAAGATTTTTCTGTAGAAATTCGATATTTATAAAAAAACAGACAGATTCCGACACCGACAGGGCTAAAAAACAAACGGGAGAAAAAGTCCGGAAACCCGCATAAAATCAAGGGTTTCCGGGTACCCGAAAGTGATTGAAACCGATACAAAAAATATAAAATAAAAAAAATTAAAAAAAATTGAAAAAAAGTGTTGACATTTGGATGAGCTTAACATATAATATGTCTTGCGTCGGACAACGAAGCACAAATAAATAAAGAAA
>CATXEA010000039.1 GCA_958367245.1 uncultured Blautia sp. | reverse complement strand
TAACGGAAAAGTGATGATTTTGGTATTAATATTTTTTATGCGGTTGCCCTGCATAGCGTGTTTTTCCTGTCTGTGCTATAATAGATTCTAATAACAGGATAGGAGATTGAGAATGAAACTGATTTCATGGAATGTGAATGGAATACGCGCCTGTCTGACGAAGGGGTTCGAAGATACTTTTCAGGCGCTTGATGCGGATATATTTTGCCTGCAGGAAACCAAGTGTTCAGAAGGACAGGTGAAGCTTGAGCTTCCGGGCTATCATCAATACTGGAACTATGCCAACAGACGCGGCTATTCAGGTACGGCGGTTTTTTCAAAAAAAGAACCGCTTCACGTAAGCTATGGCATTGGAATTGAAGAGCACGATAAAGAGGGCAGAGTCATTACTCTCGAATTTGAGAATTTTTATCTTGTCACAGTTTATACGCCGAATTCGCAGACAGAGTTGAAGAGACTGGATTACCGCATGGAATGGGAGCGCGATTTTCTGGCATATCTTTTGAAGCTTCAGGATAAGAAGCCTGTGATTGCCTGTGGGGATTTCAATGTTGCCCATCAGGAGATTGACCTTAAAAATCCGAAAACGAACCGCAAAAATGCCGGATTTTCCGACGAGGAACGAGAATGCTTCACAAAGGTATTAGAGAGCGGATTTATTGATACCTTCCGTTATTTTTATCCGGATGCAGAGGGAAGGTATTCCTGGTGGTCTTATCGTTTTCAGGCAAGGGCGAAAAATGCGGGATGGAGAATTGACTACTTCATTGTCTCCCCGTCCCTGAAAGACAAGCTGGAGAGCGCCGATATCCATTCAGACATTTTTGGGTCAGATCACTGTCCGGTGGAACTTAAGATTAGGGGGATGAACTAAATGACAAACCAGAAGATAATTGCAGCGGAAGCGGGGTGTCCGCTGATCCTGGGAGCGAACAGAATGCAGGGCGGAATGAATTTCGCTCTTGAGGCGCCGGAGGGTGCAGCAGCGTCTTTGCTTCTTTACAGAAAAAAAGCGAAAGAACCGACGGCTGTAATTCCTTTTGCCGATGAGTACAGAAGCGGAGATGTGTATGCAATGTTCCTTCCGGACTTTAAGGATGAGGATTACGAATATAATTTCCTGATAGACGAGAAGGTTGTTCACGATCCCTGCGCTTACAGTGTGCGCGGTCGTGAACATTTCGGAGCCGAAATGGATGAGGATATCCATAAGGTACGCTGTGGCTTCCTCACAAAGAAGGAGTATGACTGGGAGAATGATAAAAATCCGGGGATTCCTTACAGCGATATGATTCTGTACAAGATTCATGTGCGCGGCTATACCAAAGCTGCGAAAGGGGTTACAGGAACAAAAGGAACTTTTAAGGCTCTCACAGGGATGATACCGTACTGGCAGGAGCTTGGAATCAATGCCATTGAACTGATGCCTGCATACGAGTTTATGGAAGTGAAAAAAAACAGTGAAAACACAGGCATGGTATCTCAGAAATGTGCAAAAGAAAAAATTAATTACTGGGGATATGACGAGGGCTGTTATTATGCGCCGAAGCGTTCCTATTGCGCTACAAAGGAGCCGGAGAATGAGGTGAGAGACTTTGTGAAGGCTCTTCACAGCGCAGGAATAGAATGTATTATGGAAATGTATTTTCCTGCTGAGACAAATCCGTTTATTGCATTGAGAGCGTTACAGTTCTGGAAACTTTTTTATCATGTGGATGGATTCCATCTCATGGGAGACGGCGTTCCGGTTTCTGCGATTTTAAGGGACGGAGTTTTGAGCGACACGAAGATTATGCTGATCGGCTTTGATGAAAATATGGTCAAAGAGCGTAAAGGAAATAAATGCGTTGCGGAATATAACTCCGGATTTCTTCAGGATATGCGCCGCTTTTTAAAGAGCGATGAAGATATGATTCCGGGCGTTTCGTGGCGTGTGAAACGAAACCATGATAAATATGCGGTGATTAATTATATGTCTTTTCAGGACGGTTTTACCTTAAACGACATGGTGACCTACAATTACAGACACAATGAAGCAAACGGGGAAGAGAATCAGGACGGATGCAGTTACAACTTCTCATGGAACTGCGGATTCGAAGGCCCAAGCCGTAAACAGAATATCCGTCAGATAAGGGAGCGGCAGATCAGAAACGCGTTTCTGATGATGCTTTTAAGTCAGGGAACGCCTATGATTTACGGCGGTGATGAAATCGGGAATTCTCAGTCAGGAAACAACAACGCATATTGTCAGGATAATGCCATTGGCTGGATTGACTGGAAGGGGCTTAAGAAAAATGAAAAACTGCTTGATTTCGTAAAAAAAGCCATTGCCTTTCGAAAGGAACACCCTATACTCCATATGGAAAAAGAACTTCGCGGGGTGGATTATAAAGCAAAAGGTTTTCCGGATGTGTCCCTCCACGGAGAGCGGGCGTGGTATTGCAGCGCCGAGAACACATCACGCTTACTTGCAGTTCTTTACTGCGGCGCCTATGCCGAAAAGGAAGACGGTACAGAGGACGATTTCCTGTATGTAATCTATAACTTCCACTGGGAGAACAGAGAGACTGCGCTGCCGAATCTTCCGGATGGAAAAACATGGGAAAAAGTTATTGATACCTCAGACATTTCGGAGAATGGATTCCTTACAGAAAATGAGGAAAACAGGGGCTATAAAAAGAAAATTGAGATTGGTCCGCGCACCATAGCCGTGCTTCGGGCATGTAAGGAGGAATAAATCTTGCATCCTTGGCTTCACTTTAAGACAATTACCAGACATAAGCTGATGGTCATGCGCTACTGCTTCCGTATCGGTCTTTATAAACAGGGGCTGCTCCACGATGTGTCCAAGTATTCGCCAACGGAATTTTTGGTGGGGTGTAAATATTTCCAGGGGGACAGAAGCCCCAATAATGCGGAAAGAGAGGACACGGGAGTTTCTCTTTCGTGGCTTCATCACAAGGGGAGAAACCGCCATCATTTTGAATACTGGGTAGATTATTCTCTTGACAAAGAGCATGTGATCATGGGCGCGCAGATGCCGCGCAAATATGTGGCGGAAATGGTAATGGACAGAATCAGCGCTTCCCGTACTTATCTGGGGGATGCGTATGACTGCAGACAGCCTTTGCAGTACTTCCTGAAAGGTAAAGAGAAACTGTGGTTTATCCATCCGCAGACAAAGAGGGAGTTGGAAGGACTTCTGCGTATTCTCCATGACCACGGAGAGGATACCACTCTTCGCTATATAAAAAACGTATATTTAAAAGGCGGAAAAAGAAAGTAAAAAAAGAAAGACTATCCAATTTCGCGTAAATTTGATATAATAACAAAATTAAGAAGTAAAGAAGGTGTCTCTAATGAAAAAATATGATTATTTGATTGTGGGAGCCGGGCTTTTCGGAGCGGTGTTTGCACATGAGGCGACCAGAAGGGGGAAAACCTGTCTGGTGATCGACAAGAGAGATCACATTGGCGGTAATATTTATACAGAGGAGGTTGAAGGAATTCAGGTGCACAAATACGGCGCGCATATTTTCCATACCTCCAGAAAAAAAGTTTGGGATTATATAAATCAGTTCGCGGAATTTAACCATTTCGTTAATTCGCCGATTGCAGTTTATAAGGATGAGCTTTATAATCTGCCATTCAATATGAATACCTTCCATCAGCTCTGGGGAGTGCGTACTCCGGCAGAGGCAAAGGCGAAGATTCAGGAGCAGATTGCAAGAATGCACATCACTCATCCGAAGAATCTGGAAGAGCAGGCACTTGCTCTTGTGGGACAGGATGTTTATGAAAAGCTTGTAGAGGGTTATACAAGAAAGCAGTGGGGACGTGAATGCAGAGAACTTCCGGCATTTATTATCAAGCGTCTGCCGCTTCGATACACCTATGACAACAATTACTTTAAGGATCCTTATCAGGGAATTCCCAAGGGCGGCTATACACGGATTATCAAGAAGCTGCTGGAGGGCGTGCAGGTATGTCTGAATACAGATTTCTTTGACAATAAAGAAGACCTTAAGGCGCAGGCAGAGAAGGTACTTTTTACAGGTATGATCGATGAGTTTTACGATTACTGCTATGGAGAACTGGAATACCGTTCTCTGAGATTTGAGACAGAAGTTCTTGATATGGGCAACTATCAGGGCAACGCAGTTGTAAACTATACGGATTATGAAGTGCCTTATACAAGGATCATAGAACACAAGCATTTTGAATTCGGTACACAGCCAAAAACCGTTATCACCAGAGAATATCCGGCTGCATGGGAGAAAGGCCGCGAACCGTATTATCCGGTCAATGACCCGGCAAACAGTATTCTCTTTGACAAATATGAACGAAAAGCCCTGGAAGAGAAAAATGTTCTCTTCGGCGGAAGACTTGGAATGTATCGCTACATGGATATGGATCAGGTAATTGAGGAGGCGCTGGCTCTGGCTGAGACAGAGCTGACCTACGAAGAGGCGTAACAGGGAAGAAAGGAAAAGACTGCATGGAAACACCAATTATGGAGAAGTACTATAAAGAACACGAGCCTATGAAGAGGAAGAAGCTTCTTATGGAGGCGATAGAAGCAGGCGAGGATAAAGAAGCCAATGAGATTCGCAGGGAGCTGTGGGAACTGCGCTATCAGGATCCTTCTGAACTTGGAGAGGATACACGGGCAGATGGTTTTCTTGCGCTGTGGATGACAATGGAATTTAACCGTAATTCAGGAAGCCGTCTTTTCGGATGGAAGACTGCCCAGAAAGAGATTTCCAAAGTCCTGAACAAGCTGAAATTTACAGAAATCCAGGAGAAGAGTGCTCTTCATAAAGAACTTCTGTATCAGGAGTGTATTCATCTGGTCAGAACCTATCTGATGCTTTGCGAGACAGATAAATCTTATAATTCCACGCTTTTCGGTATTGTTACCATCAGCAGTGACGCGAAGAAAAAGAAAATCAGAAGAGATATCCGGGAGACTGCCATCGAGCTTCCGGTCAATGCAAAGATGGAAAAGGAGCTTCAGTTGCTCACACAGGCTGCAATGGAAGTATATCAGGAGGTTTTTCCTGATGAGGAACCGTTGATTGGCGAGAGCGCCGCTGAATAAAAAGAATAAATAAATGCGAAAATAAACAGTGTAACAAAGAGCTTGTTTTTATCGGGAGATACGTTGAAGATTCCCATGGAGACAAGCTCTGAAATTTGGAGGAAAATATGAAGAAAGAGAATTTAACCGCTTATGAGGTGGTAAGACAGGAGAATCTTTCAGATATCCATTCTGCAGGATGGCTTCTCCGCCATAAAAAAACAGGGGCAAGGGTAATGCTCATTGAAAATGAGGATGAGAATAAGGTATTCAACATTGCTTTCCGCACACCGCCCAAAGACAGTACAGGGGTAGCTCATATCTTAGAACACAGCGTTCTGTGCGGCTCAAAAGAATTTCCGTTAAAGGATCCTTTTGTGGAACTTGTAAAGGGCTCATTGAATACTTTTTTAAATGCCATGACATACCCGGACAAGACCTGTTATCCGGTGGCAAGCTGCAATGATCAGGACTTTCAGAATCTGATGCATGTATATTTGGATGCGGTATTTTATCCGAATATTTATAAAAAAGAAGAGATTTTCCGTCAGGAGGGCTGGAGCTATCAGCTTGAAAACACAGAGGGACCTCTGAAATATAACGGAGTTGTCTATAATGAGATGAAGGGAGCTTTTTCTTCTCCGGACGAGGTTCTGGAGAGGGAGATTATGAACAGCCTTTTTCCTGATAATTCCTACGGCTGTGAGTCAGGCGGAAATCCGGAGAATATTCCGGAACTGACATACGAAAACTTCCTTGATTTCCACAGAACCTATTATCATCCGTCCAACAGCTATATTTATCTTTACGGAAACATGGACATGGAAGAAAAGCTTGCCTTCCTTGACGAGCACTATCTTTCCCATTTCGATGAGCTGAAGGTGGATTCTGAACTCCATGAGCAGAAGGATTTCGGTTCCTGCCGAGATATTACGAAGGAGTATCCTGTTTCTGAAAATGAAGGGGAGGAAGATAATACCTATCTTTCCTACAATATGGTAGTGGGAGATGCCTCTGACAGCATGAAATGTATGGCGTTTGAGGTTCTGGACTACGCTCTGTTAAGCGCGCCCGGAGCTCCTTTGAAAAAAGCGCTTCTGGATGCAAAAATCGGCAAGGATATTTACGGCTCCTTTGACGATGGAATCCTTCAGCCATATTTCACTGTAGTTGCTAAAGGCTCAAATCCTGATAAAAAAGAAGAATTCGTATCCATTATCCGCAGAGTGCTCACAGATATTGTGAATAACGGTATTGACAGAAAAGCAGTGGAAGCAGGAATCAATTATTTTGAATTCCGCTACAGGGAGGCAGACTTCTCATCTTATCCAAAAGGACTGATGTACAGCCTTGATATTCTGGGAGATTGGCTCTACGACGACAGCCAGCCATTTGCGCAGGTGCAGCAGCTTGCTGTTTTTGAAAAACTGAAAAAAGCCCTTAACGAGGGATATTTCGAAGAACTGATTCGCAAATATCTTCTTGACAATACCCACGGCTGCGTTCTGACCCTTCTTCCGAAGATGGGACTTGCAGCAAAGCGTGAAAAAGAGCTGGAAGAAAAGCTTGAGGCGTACAGAAGCAGCCTTTCTCAGGAAAAACTGGAGGAAATGGTACGTGCAACAAAAGCTCTTGAGGAATATCAGGAAGAGGAAGAAGATCCGGAAGCCTTAAAATGTATTCCTATGCTGAAAATCAGCGATATTAAAAAAGAGGCGGACAAATTCTACAATGAAGAGCTGAAAGTGGACGATCATCTCTTCCTTTACCATGATGTATGTACAAACGGCATCGGATATGTAGACCTTTTGTTTAAACTGGACGATCTGGCTCCGGAAGATGTGAACTGGCTGGGACTTCTGAAATCGGTTCTGGGCTATGTAGATACAGAAAATTATACCTACGGTGAACTCTTTAACGAAATCAATGCAAATACAGGCGGAATCAACTGCGGGGTAGAGGTTTTTGAAAATGTAAATACTACCGAAGAATTCAGAGCTATGTTTTCTGTAAGAGGAAAGGCTCTGTATCCGAAGCTTTCTTTCCTTTTCGATATGGTGAAAGAGATTTTGAGCACTTCCAGACTTGAAGATACCAAGCGTCTCTATGAGATTATCGCACAGGTGAAATCACGCGCGCAGGCAAGTCTTTCCGGAGCGGGACATGCAACTGCAGTGCTTCGCGCTACAGCATATTCTTCTCCGATGGCAGCTTTTCAGGATGAGATGTCCGGAATCGGCTATTATCAGTTTATCGAGAAGCTGGAAAAAGAATTTGAAGAGAGGAAGGACGAAATCGTAAGCGCCCTTCGCGAACTTATGAAAGAGATTTTCCGTCCGGAAAACTTTATGGTAAGCTACACAGGAGAAAGAGAGTCTCTGGAAGAAATGAAGAGCCTTGTTTCTTCTCTGGAAGAAGTTTTCTGCACAGAAGAGGTGGATAAATCAGAGGAAGAGCTTTACTGTGTAAAGAAAAATGAAGGCTTTACAACCTCCGGTCAGGTACAGTATGTGGCGCAGACCGGAAACTTCCGAAAAGAGGGACTGGAGTATACAGGCGCCCTTGATATTCTGAAAGTAGCTTTAAGCTACGATTATCTCTGGATGAACCTTCGTGTAAAAGGCGGTGCATACGGCTGTATGAGCGGATTTAAGAGAAACGGAGAAAGTTATTTCGTTTCTTACCGCGACCCTCATCTGAAGCACACACTGGAGGTTTATAAGGGAATTCCGGATTATATCAGAAACTTTCAGGCAGATGAACATGAAATGACGAAATATATTATCGGAACTATCAGCGGCAAGGATGTGCCGAAAACACCTCAGATGAAAGGTGCTGTGTCAAAGACTGCATATTTCTGCGGAGTGACAGAGGAAATGGCACAGAAGACAAGAGATGAGATTCTGGGGGCAACCTGTCAGGATATGAGAAATCTGGCTCCTATCGTGGAAGCTGTTTTAAAAGCGCAGCAGATTTGTGTTGTGGGAAGTGAGAGCAAGGTAGAAAAGGCAGAAGATATCCTTATGGAAATAAGACCTCTGATTACCTGCTGATTACAATAGAGGAGAAAAATCTGAATGAACGAAAAATTTAAATCAGGCTTTGTTGCAATTATCGGAAGACCGAATGTGGGGAAATCGACTCTGATGAATCATCTTATCGGACAGAAAATCGCCATTACATCAAAGAAGCCTCAGACTACAAGAAACCGCATCCAGACAGTTTATACCTGCGAGGAAGGACAGATTGTCTTCCTTGACACACCTGGAATTCATAAGGCGAAAAATAAGCTTGGAGAGTATATGGTACAGGTTGCAGAACGTACGCTCAAAGAGGTGGATGCGATTATGTGGCTGGTAGAGCCGTCCACTTTCATCGGTGCAGGAGAGCGTCATATTGCAGAACAGCTTCAGAATGTAGGAGTTCCGGTAATTCTGATTATCAACAAAATTGATACAGTCAGCAGAGAGGAGATTCTTCCTGCCATTGATACGTACCGCAAGGTCTGTGACTTCGCGGAAATCATTCCCTGTTCCGCGCTTCGTGGACAGAATACAGAGGATATCATAGACTGTATCCTGAAATATCTGCCTTATGGACCGATGTTTTACGATGAAGATACGATTACAGATCAGCCTCAGCGTCAGATTGTTGCGGAGATTATCCGCGAAAAAGCGCTTCATGCACTGGATGCGGAGATTCCCCACGGCATTGCTGTTGCTATTGATATTATGAAATGGCGTCCGGGAAATAAAAATCTGGTAGATATTGAAGCTACGATTATCTGCGAGAGAGATTCCCATAAAGGAATTATTATCGGCAAGCAGGGAGCTATGTTGAAAAAAATCGGCAGCAACGCCAGATTTGAAATCGAGCGTATGCTGGAAGCCAAAGTAAATTTAAAGCTCTGGGTAAAAGTGAAAAAAGACTGGAGAGACAGCGATTTCCTTATCAAGAACTTTGGATATGATAAAAAAGAAATCTGACAGGAGCTTTCACCTGAGTTAAAAGAGAAAGGATATTATGAGTGACTTGATTGTTGTGCAGGGAGTTGTGCTCTCTGCCATGCCTGTGGGCGAATACGATAAGAGAATCGTTCTTCTTACAAGAGAAAGAGGAAAAATATCTGCTTTTGCCAAAGGGGCAAGGCGTCCGAACAGCCCGTTTCTGGCGGCTGCGAACCCCTTTGTATTCGGTACTTTTACACTCTATGAAGGGCGCAGCAGCTACAATCTCAATCAGGTTTCGGTCACTCATCACTTCGTTGAGCTTGCTCTGGAGCAGCCGGGAATCTATTATGGATATTATTTTCTGGAGCTGGCGGATTATTTCGGTCAGGAGGGAACGGATGAGAAGGAGGCTATGAACCTTCTCTATGTAACCATAAAGGCGCTTCTGAATCCGAAGCTGGACAACCGTCTGGTGCGCTGTATTTTTGAACTGCGCCTGATGGCTGTTCAGGGATTTTCTCCGTCACTGTTCCAGTGCGTCTGCTGCGGATGCCCCGTTGAGGAGGGAGGGGAGCTGTTCTTTTCCCAGGAAAATCACGGCGTCCTTGACAGGGCGTGTCTTAGTCAGGTGACAGACGGAAGAAGAATATCAGCCACTGCCCTTTATACTATGAAGTATATGATCTGCGCGCCCCTTGAGAAGCTTTATACCTTTACAGTGAAGGAAGACGTTCTTCGCGAACTGGAACATCATATACATACCTATGTCGGGCGAAATACGGAGAGGCGGTTTAAAAGTCTGGAAATCCTTGAGATGATGGTGTGAGAAACTGCCAAATGTCTCCTGTTTCAGCCTGAAAACGCTGAAAACCCTGTTTTTGAGCCATTTCAGTGTTGAAAAAGTGACAGGATGCGGTTATAATGGAAACATTCGAGGCGGGGAGAAAAATTCCCACTCTAAATTGAGAGAAAAGAATGAGGAGAACTATAATGGAAAAAACAATGGAAAAAATCGTAGCTCTGGCTAAAGCAAGAGGATTCGTTTATCCTGGTTCCGAAATCTACGGTGGTCTTGCAAACACATGGGATTACGGAAATCTTGGCGTTGAGCTGAAAAATAATGTGAAACGTGCATGGTGGCAGAAATTCATACAGGAATCTCCTTATAACGTAGGCGTTGACTGTGCCATTTTAATGAACCCGCAGACATGGGTGGCATCCGGACATCTTGGCGGATTTGCAGATCCTCTGATGGACTGCCGTGAGTGTCACGAGCGTTTCCGTGCAGATAAGCTGATTGAAGATTACTGCGCAGAGAAAGGCATTGAACTGGAAGGCTCTGTTGATGCCTGGTCAAAAGAGCAGATGGAAGAGTTTATCAGAGAACACCAGATTCCATGTCCGACCTGCGGCAAACATGACTTTACGGAAATCCGTCAGTTCAACCTGATGTTCAAAACTTTCCAGGGTGTAACAGAGGATGCAAAAAATACAGTATACTTAAGACCTGAAACAGCACAGGGTATCTTTGTAAACTTCAAGAACGTACAGAGAACATCCCGTAAGAAACTTCCATTTGGTATCGGTCAGATTGGTAAATCTTTCCGTAACGAGATTACACCTGGAAACTTTACTTTCCGTACCCGTGAGTTCGAGCAGATGGAGCTTGAATTCTTCTGCGAGCCGGATACAGACCTTGAATGGTTTGCATACTGGAAACAGTTCTGTCTTGACTGGCTTCACAGCCTTGGAATCAAGGATGATGAGATTCGTTACCGTGACCACAGTCCGGAAGAGCTCTGCTTCTACAGTAAGGCTACAACTGACGTAGAGTTCCTTTTCCCATTCGGTTGGGGCGAGCTCTGGGGAATTGCTGACAGAACAGACTATGACCTGAAACAGCATCAGGACGTATCCGGTCAGGATATGACATATTTTGATGATGAGAAGAAAGAGAAGTATATCCCATATGTAATCGAGCCGTCTCTGGGCGCAGACCGTATGGTACTTGCTTTCCTTTGCAGCGCATACGATGAAGAAGTTCTGGATGCAGAGAAGAATGACGTTCGTACAGTTCTTCACTTCCATCCGGCTCTTGCACCGGTGAAGATTGGTGTGCTTCCGCTTTCCAAGAAGCTGAATGAAGGCGCAGAGAAAATCTTCCAGCAGTTATCCAGGAAATACAACTGCGAATTTGATGACCGCGGAAACATCGGTAAACGATACAGAAGACAGGACGAGATTGGTACTCCGTTCTGCGTAACCTACGACTTCGATTCCGAGACAGACGGCGCAGTTACAGTACGTGACCGTGACACAATGGAGCAGGTTCGTATTAAAATCGAAGAACTGGATGCATATTTTGCAGATAAATTTGCATTCTGATTTATCAGACAGAGATATGCCCGGGACATTTGAGAGGATGTTCCGGGCTTTTTTTGAAAGATGGGGAAATATATATGTTCAGTTATGAGATTTTGCAGTCATTTAATGATCTGGAAATGCTGGTGTACAGTTATATCATGGAACATAAAAGAGAAATTCAGTTTATGACGATACGGGAGCTGGCAGATGCGGTTCATGTATCCACTTCCACAATTTTGCGATTTTGCAGAAAGACAGGATGTGACGGTTATGCGGAATTTCGTGTGCAGTTCAAAAATTTTTTGAAAAATCAGGAGGAAAAAGATAAAGCGCCGGATTCCGATACTGCTATGGATGAAATTGTTAACTTTTTCCGTACAGCTACGTCTACGAGGTATGAACAGCAGATTAAAGAGGCAGCCGGGGTGATAAAGAAAGCGAAACAGCTCATTTTCATTGGAATAGGAACTTCCGGTATATTGGGGAAATACGGCGCAAGATATTTTTCCAATCTGGGAAAGTACAGCCAGTTTATTGAGGATCCTTATTATCCCATTGTAATGGATATGGAAGAGACGGTAGTGGTAGCTCTTTCTGAGTCAGGAGAAACGCAGGAGACAGTACGCCTTGCAGGCAGATTTATGGAACACAACTGCCGTTTAGTGAGTATTACGAACGGTTCTGCAAATGTTCTGGCAAAAATGTCCGACTATAATCTGGCTTATTATGTATCCAGACAGATGTCGAGAAAGGAATATAATATTACGACGCAGGTTCCGGTGCTTTATCTTCTGGAAGCGTTGGGAAGAAGACTGCTTTAAGGCATATATGAAGCTGGATTTTCGGCAGACAGGGTGTTGTTGGTAACATCCTGTTTTTTTTCTGTCACAAATATCAATCCTTCATACGAGTGTCTGAACGGGGAAAAGCCCTGTACACAGAAAAAAAACCATGTATAATTAGAAGCATCAGGCGACCGGAAGCTGAATAAGACAAAACTTACCAATGGGAAAGGGGTAACGATTATGGCAATTGACTATAGGATTACTGCCAGAGAACTTGTCAAAGAGTTAGGCGGGAATGAAAATATTTCAAATGTAACCCACTGCGCAACAAGACTTCGCTTTATTTTGAAAGATGAGTCAAAAGTGGATTCTGCAAAAGTGGCAAAAATTCCGGGTGTCATTACAACTGTGCAGGCTGGCGGGCAGTATCAGGTGGTTATCGGGAATCATGTAAAGGATGCTTATCAGTTTGTAACAGAGCTTGTTACGATTGACAATTCACAAACAGGCGAAGATAAACAGAAGGTTGGTATTGTAAGCCGGATTATTGATGTGATTTCAGCGATTTTTGCGCCGTTTCTTTACACGCTTGCGGCCTGTGGTATCCTTCAGGGAATTCTGGGGATTTTTGTAGCATTAAACGCAATTGATACGGCAGGCGGCACTTATCAGATTTTGAACTTTATCTCCTGGACGGCATTTACCTATTTGCCGGTACTCATTGCAGTGACTGCATCAAAGAAATTTAATGTGAATACCTTTGTGGCGGTAGTGATTGCATGTGCGCTTGTATGTCCGGATTATATGAATATGGTAAGCGCAGGGGAACCGGTATATTTTCTGGGAATGAAGGTTCAGCTCTTAAGCTACACATCTTCTGTAATCCCGATTATTCTTGCAATCTGGATCGCTTCTTATGTGCAGAAGTTTTTTGACAAATATCTTCCGATTGTCGTAAGGAATCTGCTTTCACCGATGTTTACGATCGTGATCATGGTTCCCCTGACACTTCTGGCTTTTGGTCCGATTGGAAACACAGTGGGCGGAGCGATTGGAGACGCATACAATTTCCTTTATAATTTAAGTCCGATTGTAGCAGGTATGATTGTCGGCGGTTTTTGGGAGGTTCTGGTTATTTTCGGCGTACACTGGGGGATTACTCCGGTCACGGTAGGAAACTATGCAAATCTTGGATATGATACATTTACAGGGCTTCAGGCATCTGCAGTCTTCTCACAGGCAGGAGCTGCGCTGGGAGTATTCTTTAAGACCAGAGACAAGGATATGAAAGGAGTTTCTCTTTCAGCAGCCATCACAGGTTTCTTTGGCATTACAGAACCTGCTATTTACGGTGTAAACCTTCGTCTGAAAAAACCAATGATCTGCGGCTGTATTGCAGGAGCAGCGGGAGGCGCTATTGCAGGTGGATTTAACGCAGTATCATGGGGATATAACATGCCCGGTATTGCGACGCTTCCGGCATACTTTAAGGCAGGTCATATGACACAGTTTATCGGACTGTTGATTTCTATTCTTGTATCTTTTCTGTTAGGTATGATTCTTACCATGCTCGTGGGATTTAAGGAAGAGGTTCCGGAGGAAAGTACAGGAACTGCCGGGATACAGGAAAAAGAGAAAATTCCGGCAGAGAAGAAAGAAGAAGCACACAGTGAAACAGCAGAAGGACAACAGGAGATTGGATGTCCGGTGAAAGGGCAGGCGATTCCTCTTTCTCAGGTAAAGGATGAAGTATTTTCATCGAAGGCTATGGGAGACGGTATTGGGATTATTCCTTCGGAAGGAAAGGTTTATGCGCCTTTCGACGGCACGGCAGAGGCAGTCTTTCCCACAGGTCATGCAGTAGGGATTACCGGGGAAAACGGTCTGGAAATGCTTATCCATGTCGGTATTGATACAGTGGAGCTGAAAGGGAAAGGCTTTAAAGCTCATGTAAATGCAGGAGATACTGTGAAAAAAGGGCAGCTTCTTGTAGAATTTGACAAAGAGCTGATTGCAAAAGAAGGCTACGATACAACTGTAATTTATATTATAACAAATATGGATGCTGTGAAAAACCTGGAAATCCATACCGGAAACAAGGAAGTTTCTGAAAAGGTTATGACAGCAGACTGTTAGGAGGTTTCTATGGACAGATTACCGGATAAATTTCTGTGGGGCGGCGCTGTTGCCGCCCATCAGGTAGAAGGCGGATGGAATGAAGATGGAAAAGGAATCAGCATTGTAGACGTTCTCACAGGAGGGGCGCACGGAGTGGATCGTGTGATCACAGACGGGGTTATACCGGGACAGTATTATCCCAACCATGAAGCGGTTGATTTCTATCATCACTATAAAGAAGATATAAAAATGTTTGCAGAAATGGGCTTCAAATGTTTCCGTACTTCGATTGCCTGGACTAGAATTTTCCCAATGGGCGATGAGGAAACTCCAAATGAGGCAGGGCTTCAGTTTTATGATAATCTTTTTGACGAACTCCTGAAATATAACATTGAACCGGTTGTGACACTTTCTCATTTCGAAATGCCCTACCATCTTGTGAAAGAGTACGGCGGATGGAAAAACAGAAAATTGATTGATTTTTTTGTGAAATATGCTGTGACAGTTATGGAGCGGTACAGGGACAAGGTTAAATACTGGATGACCTTTAATGAAATTAATAATCAGAAGAACTATAAATATCCGCTGTTTGGTTACACCTGTTCCGGAGTGATTTTTAAGGACGAGTCCAATCCGGAAGAGTGTATGTATCAGACGGTTCATCACGAACTGGTGGCAAGCTCTCTTGTGGTAAAAAGAGGACATGAAATAAATCCGGATATGCAGATCGGCTGCATGGTTGCCTGCGTTCCGATTTATCCGTATTCCTGTCATCCTGACGATATGATGTATTCCGTGGAAGCAATGCATGACCGATATCTTTTCGGAGACGTTCATGTGAGAGGGGAGTATCCGACTTATATTTTACGTGAATGGGAGCGGAAAAACTTTCATATTCAGATGGAACCGGAAGATGAGTCTATACTAAGTCAGGGAAAGGTGGATTTTGTAGGCTTCAGTTACTATATGACAAACGCGGTGAAAGCAGATGTTGTAGCAGAGGGAAACGGTCTGGATGGATATCCGGGAAGCGTAAGCAATCCTTTTGTAAAGAAAAGTGACTGGGGATGGCAGATTGATCCTGTCGGGTTAAGGTATGCGCTAAATCTGTTATATGAAAGATACCAGAAACCTCTGTTTATTGTAGAAAATGGTTTTGGCGCAGTTGACCGTGTTAATCCGGATGGAAGTATAGACGATGATTACAGGATTGCTTATCTTCGTGCTCACATTGAGGAAATGAAGAAAGCAGTTCTTCTGGACGGAGTAGACTTAATGGGATATACCCCCTGGGGATGCATAGACTGCGTGTCCTTTACAACAGGAGAAATGAAGAAGCGTTACGGCTTCATCTATGTGGACAAGGATAACGAAGGAAAAGGAACTCTGAAAAGAAGCAGGAAGAAATCTTTCTTCTGGTATAAGGAAGTAATCCGCTCGAATGGAGAATGTTTGTGAAAATCAAAAAAAGCTTTGGGATTTTATATTGATTTATAAACCGTCATGGGGAATGTGAATGCGTTCTTATGACGGTTTTATTAATATAATAGAAACCAACAAATTTCGATTTTGTTAAGTTTGTATAACAAAATGAAGTTTTACCTTGTTAAATTGTGAATGTTTTGGTACAATCATATCTATACGAAAAATTACATAAGGAGGATTCATTATGAATGAGAAGAAGAAAGGCGGCGGTGCGCTTCTTGGTGCAGCCTTTTTGATGGCTACTTCCGCAATCGGACCGGGTTTCCTTACCCAGACAGCAACTTTTACGGGACAGTATAAAGCGAGTTTTGGCTTTGTTATTCTGATCTCCATTATTTTGTCTGCTGTGGCGCAGCTCAATATCTGGCGTGTATTATGCGTTACCGGACTTCGCGGACAGGATGTAGCAAATAAACTTCTTCCGGGTCTTGGCTATTTCGTAGCGTTTATGATTGTACTTGGCGGCCTTGTATTTAACATCGGTAATGTCGGCGGCGGCGCTCTTGGTTTCAACACCCTTCTTGGTATTCCGACAGAAGTGGGATACGTTCTTGCAGGCGCTCTTGCAATCGCAGTATTTTTATTAAAAAATGCAAAAGCAGCAATGGATACTTTGACAAAAGTATTAGGCGGCGTTATGATTATAGTAATCTTCGTGGTTATCATTGTGGTAAAACCACCAATGGGCGACGCTCTGAAGAATACTTTCGTACCTGAAGCGGGTGTGACAAATCTGTTTCCTGCTATCCTGACTCTTATGGGAGGAACAGTAGGCGGATATATCACTTTCGCAGGCGCACACCGTCTGATTGATGCAGGCATCACCGGAGAGAAGAATTTAAAAGAGATTAATAAGAGTTCTGTTATGGGTATGGTAATCGCGACAATCGTGCGTATTTTCCTGTTCCTTGCAGTTCTCGGCGTTGTTGTGAAGAGTGCAGATCTTATTGCATCTGACGCATGGGCAGCCAATCCGGCGGCAGCAGCTTTCAAGGAAGGCGCAGGAGAAATCGGATATCGTTTTGCAGGTCTGGTACTTCTCTGTGCAGCGGTTACATCCATCATCGGCGCAGCTTATACATCTGTATCTTTCCTGAAAACATTCAGCAAGAGCATTGAGAAAAATGAGAACTGGGTAATTATCGGTTTCATCGCAGTCTCTACAGTAATTATGCTGGTTCTTGGAAATCCGGCAGTTCTCCTTGTACTTGCAGGCGCTTTTAACGGTCTGATCCTTCCTGTGACACTGGGAATCTGTCTTGTTGCTTCCCAGAAGAAATCCATCATGGGACCAACCTATAAACACTCAAAAGTTCTTCTGATTCTTGGAATCCTTGTGGTTGTTCTTTCCGCATATATGGGAGTAACCACATTTGTTTCAAAATTAGGCGGTTTATTCTAAATGGTATCGAAAAGGTGTAATCGCAGAGGTTGCACCTTTTTGGTTATTGCGGCACAAAAAACAGCACACTTTTCGACAATATGTTAGGAGAGAGAAAACATGCAGAATATTAGAATTTTGACAGAGGGAGATTCTTCTGTCCTGATTGAATTCGGTAAGGAAATCAGTCCGGAAATTAACCGGAAGATCACCGCAACTGTGCAGATGATGAAAGAGCAGCACATTGAAGGTGTGGTTGATATGATACCGGCATTCTGCTCCTTACTGATTAATTACGATCCCCGTGTCATCTCCTTTGACGAGCTGAAAAAAAGACTGGAAATTCTGGTAAAGATGGATGCAAAGGCACGGAAAAGTCGTAAAAAAATCTATGAGATTCCCGTCTGCTACGGCGGCGAATATGGTCCTGATATGGAAAATATCGCAAAAAACGCAGGACTTACAGAGGAAGAAGTAATCAAAATTCATTCTTCCAGAGATTATCTTATCTATATGCTGGGCTTTCTTCCGGGCTTCTGTTATCTGGGAGGTCTGGACGAGAGAATCCATACCCCGCGTCTTGCCAATCCACGAATCAAGATTAATGCGGGAAGCGTCGGAATCGGTGGTTCCCAGACAGGAATCTATCCGCTGGATTCTCCGGGAGGATGGCAGCTTATGGGAATGACTCCCGTAAAAACCTACGATCCCAATCGGGAGACTCCGATTCTGGTAGAGGCAGGAGACTATATCCGCTTTGTTCCGATTGACGAGGCGGAGTATAACAGAATCAAAGAATTAGTGGAACGCGGCGAATATCAGTGTATCATTCACGAGGAGGAGGCATAAAATGGGAATTCGTATTCTGAAAGGCGGGATGATGACTACAGTGCAGGATCTGGGGCGAAATGGCTATCAGAGTCAGGGCTTCAGCGTTGCAGGCGCTATGGACGTCCGTTCTTTAAAAATTGCAAACCTTCTTCTGGATAATCCGGAAAACGAGGCTGTTCTGGAAATCACCCTGATCGGCCCGACGCTGGAATTTACCTCTGCAACGATTATTGCAATTACAGGCGGAGACTTTCAGCCGCAGATTAACGGGAAGCCGGCGCCCATGTACACGGCGCTTTATATGAATAAAGGAGATATTCTGAAATTTGGAAGCGCAAGAACCGGAAGCAGAGGATATATTGCATTTTCCAGTTATCTGGATATTCCGGTTGTCATGGGAAGCCGCTGTACGAATCTTAAGAGTAAAATCGGAGGTTTTAAGGGCAGAAAGCTTCAGGCAGGAGATTATATGAATTTCCGCATTAAGAGACGTTATCTGCCGTTCTTCCTTTCCAGAAAGCTGGAGGGCGATGATTTCGACCAGGAAGAAACAACCCTGCGCGTAATCATGGGACCGCAGGATGACCTTATCAGTAAGCAGGGGGTTGAGACCTTTTTAAACAGCGAGTATACGGTGACAAGCGATTTTGACAGAATGGGCTGCCGTCTGGAAGGGCCGTTTATTGCGCCGAAAAAGACTTCCGATATCATCTCAGACGGAATTGCTTTCGGAGCCATTCAGGTGCCGTCTCACGGTAAACCGATCATTCTGCTGTCTGACAGACAGACAACAGGGGGATATGCAAAGATTGCGACAGTAGCTTCTGTGGATATCCCGAAACTGGTGCAGAGAAAGACAGACCATAAGGTTCACTTTAAGGCGATTACCGTACAGGAAGCGCAGCAGTTGTATCTTGACGAGTTAAAAGAACTGGATGCCATGCGTAAATCAATCCACAAACCATGTAAAGAGGTTCTGGATTGCCGCCTTGTAGCTAAGAGACTGAGCAAATTATTTGAATAGATAAGGAGAGAGTTTAATGGATTTAGAGAAAATTGAAGGACTGGTAAAAATTATCGAGGAATCTTCTTTAAAGGAATTTACTTATAAAGAAGGAGATATCAAGATCACAATGAGTAAGCTGGATCACCCTCCTGTGGTTGCTGCGGGAGTTCCTGTGGCGCCGTCTGCAGCAGCGCCTGCGCCTGCACCTGCGGCTGTACAGGAAGAAGAGGAAGAAGAACAGCTCTTTATCACATCTCCGATTGTCGGAACTTTTTATTCTGCGCCTGCACCGGATGCTCCTGCATTTGTAAAAGTGGGAGAGCAGGTTAAAAATGGACAGACCGTATGTATTCTGGAAGCAATGAAGCTGATGAATGAGATTCAGAGTGAATTCGACTGCGAAATCGAGGCAGTTCTGGTAAGTAATGAGCAGAAAGTAGAATACGGACAGCCTCTGTTCCGTGTAAAAAAACTGTAGGAACATAGAAGGAGGTTGGAACTTTGTTCAATAAAATTTTAATAGCCAACCGTGGTGAAATTGCCGTCCGCATCATTCGCGCCTGCCGTAATATGGGAATCCGCAGTGTAGCTGTTTATTCCAAAGAGGATGCAAAGAGCCTTCATGTACAGCTTGCAGACCAGAGAATCTGTATTGGAGAAGGTCCTGCCAAAAACAGTTATCTGAATATGAACCGTATTATTTCAGCAGCTAAGAATATGGGAGCAGACGCTATTCATCCGGGATTTGGTTTTCTTTCCGAGAACAGTGAATTTGTGCGTAAATGTCAGGAAAACGGAATTACTTTTATCGGTCCTGAAGCAGACGTAATAGACAAAATGGGAAATAAATCCCATGCAAGGAAGACTATGATGGACGCCGGAGTTCCTGTTGTACCGGGAACAAAAGAACCTGTCTACGAAGCGGAGGAGGGTAAAATCCTTGCCCGTGAAATCGGTTATCCGGTAATGATTAAGGCTTCTTCCGGCGGCGGCGGTAAGGGAATGCGCGTGGCGAAATCCGAAGATGAATTTGAGTTTCAGTTTAACGTAGCCCAGAGAGAATCTGCCAATGCTTTTGGGGATGATACCATGTACATTGAGCGTTTTGTGGAGAATCCCCGTCACGTGGAAATTCAGATTATGGCAGACCGGCACGGAAACGTAGTCGCTCTGGGAGAGCGTGACTGCTCTGTTCAGAGAAACCATCAGAAGCTGATTGAGGAGTCTCCATCTCCTGCGATTACAGAGGAAATCCGTGAAAAAATGAATCATTACGCAGTTCTTGCGGCGAAAACCGTAAACTACACAAATGCAGGAACGATTGAATTTATTGTGGACCCCCATGGTAATTTCTACTTCATGGAGATGAATACAAGAATTCAGGTAGAGCACGGCGTAACGGAAATGGTTACGGGAACAGACCTGATCATCGAACAGATTCGCGTGGCAATGGGAGAGAAATTAAGCTTTACGCAGGAAGATGTAAAGATTAAGGGACATGCCATTGAGTGTCGTATCAATGCGGAAATCCCTGCGAAAAACTTTATGCCGAGTCCCGGACTTGTACAGCATATGCATCTTCCGGCAGGAAACGGCGTGCGTGTAGATACTGCGCTTTATGCAGGCTATAATATTCCGTCAGAGTATGATTCCATGATTGCGAAAGTGATTGTACATGCGCCGGACAGAGAGGCTGCTCTCCAGAAAATGCGTTCCGCTCTCGATGAAATGGTGATTATCGGTGTGGAGACAAATCTGGATTTCCAGTATCAGATTATGAAGACGCCGACGTTTTGCGAGGGAAAAGCAGATACCGGATTTATTGCAAAAATTATGAATATTGAATGATTTCCCATAAGGACGCACAGACTGAGAAAATGAATCCTGAAATGTGTCAGGTGGGAAATAACGGAGGTAAAGAATTGTACAAAGTGGATTTAAACAGTGACCTTGGAGAAAGCTTCGGACGTTATACCATTGGAAATGACGACAAGATTATTCCGCTGATCACATCTGCAAATGTGGCATGCGGATACCATGCGTCAGATCCGGTTGTTATGGGAAAGACTGTAGAACAGGCGAAAGAAGCCGGAATCCGTGTAGGAGCGCATCCGGGTTTTCCGGATCTTATGGGATTCGGAAGAAGAAATATGAATGTGACGCCTGCGGAGGCAAAAGCCTATGTGCTGTACCAGCTTGGCGCTCTTGACGCATTCTGCCGCGCAAACGGCGTAAAAATGCAGCATGTGAAACCTCATGGCGCGCTTTACAATATGGCTGCAAAGGACTACAGCCTTTCAAAGGCAATCTGCGAAGGAATCAGAGAATTTGACGATAAGCTTATTGTTCTTGCCCTTTCCGGAGGAGAACTTGCCCGTGCAGCTATGGATATGGGACTTCGTACAGCTATGGAGGTTTTTGCAGACCGTGCTTACGAAGAAGACGGAACCTTAGTTGACAGAAGAAAAGAAGGCGCGATGATTACCGATGAGGAGGAAGCAATCCGCCGTGTCATTCGCATGGTAAAAGAGAAAAAAGTCACAGCCATAACAGGCAGGGACATTGATATTCAGGCAGATTCTGTCTGTGTCCACGGCGACGGCGCGAAAGCCCTTGCTTTTGTGGAAAGAATCCGAAAGGCATTTGAGGAAGAAGGAATTGAAATCTGCTGTCTTGATGAGATGCTCTGACGCTTGTCTGACTGTAAAAGATAAGAGGGTGTCGGGAAACAGATAACTCCAAACAGGGGCAGGTGTGATTCATGGGAATCACACCTGCCCCTAAAACTTTTTCTGCAGAGTTAAATATGTTAAATAAAAAATGATTATTGAAAAAAGATTACATATATGATAGCATTGTTAATATAAATGTAACATAATAACGAAGTATAATGATGGAAAGAAGGCAAAGTATTATGAGAAGGAGAGGAAAAACATTTTTATCACTGATTCTTTCTGCTGTGATCGTTACCGGTCAGCCGGTATTGGCAGCCGATTTTTCTGCTGGAGAGGAAACATTTATTTCGGAAACCACAGAGCAGGAAGGCGATGTATCGGAAGCTTCAGCTATTTTCGAGGATACTGTGGATTCAGACAGTGAAATGAGATATGAGAAATATGAGGCGACAGTTTCTAGTGAAATCCTTGATTTGGGACAGACTGGAGTAAACGGCAGTGGTTGGGGGTGGGAAAGGCTAGAGATAAAAAATACAGGCACAGAGGCTTGGCATATCAAATCTATCTCAGAATTGAATGATTTTACACTTGAGCCGTTTGATTATCCGTTTCAGGGAAGGTTTCCAATGGAAGTTGGGAATAAGGTTAAGCCCGGAGAAGCTGTTGCAGCGGATATTTACGTAAAGAAAAATCTTTCTCCGGGGATCCATGAAGAAACCTTTGTCATGGAAACAGAAGAAGGCATTCAGGCGAAGTGCAGGATACGGGTTCTTATTCGCGGCGCATCTGATCAGGATTATGAGGTGAACTGCAGTCCGAATAGCGGCACGAGATTTCTCACAATTACCCCTGAAGAATATGACTGGTGGGATAATGCAGACCCGGATCCGGATATGTTTATGTGTCCAAAACGCAGCATATGGATATATAACAATGGAAAAAAGCCTGTTACGGTTGATTTTGAGAATACGGAACATTTCTGGGCGTACCTTGATGATTATGAAACGGGGGTTATTATGCCCGGAGAAGGTACAACGGTTTATCTTCGTCCGAAAAAGGAAGAACAGGTAGCTACTGATATTTTTAAGGTTTCCATCACAGGAGGAATAGAAT
>CATXEA010000038.1 GCA_958367245.1 uncultured Blautia sp. | reverse complement strand
ATTTCAATCCACGCTCCCGCGAGGGGAGCGACTGTAAGGTTTTCACTCCGCTGGTGTAGGCGGTGATTTCAATCCACGCTCCCGCGAGGGGAGCGACGGAAATACAGGATAACACCGCCGCCAACCGCAATGAATTTCAATCCACGCTCCCGCGAGGGGAGCGACCAAAGTTCGGAAGAAATCCGGCATTGGAAAAGTCATTTCAATCCACGCTCCCGCGAGGGGAGCGACTTTCTTGACACTATTATAATAGCATATGTGAGAGGATTTCAATCCACGCTCCCGCGAGGGGAGCGACGTCAGGGAACGCCGCCGCAACTGCCGGAATGGAATTTCAATCCACGCTCCCGCGAGGGGAGCGACCGCAAATATATACAAATATCCTCACCTATTCTTGTAAAATATTCCTAATTTTTTTCCTTTTCCACATATTCATTTTCTCTTTCAATTAAATTTCGCCTCTCTTTTTTTCATTTTTCAGGTGCGAAACTCTCAATGTTTTTATGTATCCTTGGGGTTCGCACTTACACTTATAGAATAAGTGTTTCATCAGCAGCAATCCCGTGATCGATTCCGATATGCTCTACTTTTGTTTTATAATTATTTCCCAAATAGTAAAACCTCAGACTATCTTTTTCCTCATCTATTATTTCCGTTAATATAGATTTCAACAAGATACATTGTGCCTGATCTAAAATACACTCAAACACGGAATTTTGTACTCTTCTACCGTAATTTACACACTGCTTTGCAACTTTTCTTAATCTCTTTTTACCAGCTGCTGTTTCTGTATTTACATCGTAGGTGATTAGAACTAACATTACCTGTCACCTCATTTCCATAAAAATACAGGATATCCATCCAGGTCTCCCCTTAGATATCTGGCAAGAAGCATCGCTTGTACATATGGAACCATACCCCATTCTATCTTTTCTTTTAAGTATGGGTGTGTCAATGTTTCTTTCTTTTTATTCTGCCATTCTGTTATAACTTTTTTCCTTAATTCATCGTCCATTAACACAGCACCGTTTTCTTTTTTTCTGAAGTTCTTTCCGTTGATGATTTTTTTGTTTATCAACGATAAAACAAAGCGATCTGCCAGCACAGAACGAAGTTCTTCGATGAGATCCAATGCCAAAGATACTCTCCCCGGTCGTTCCGTATGTAAATATCCCACATATGGATCAAGCCCAACACATTCCAGAGCTGAGGCAATTTGGTTGGTCAACAACGTATAAACAAAAGATAACAACGCATTTACATTATCCAAAGGTGGTCTTTTATTCCTTCCTTCAAATACAAAGTCTTTTTTCTGTTGTAAAATCAGTTCATTCAACACTCCAAAATAAACACTGGCAGCTTCTCCTTCATATCCGCGCAATTGCTCTTTGGATTGACAATTCTGGAGATAACTAAGAGAATTTTTTAATTTTTCAGATGCCTCTTTTACTTTTTGTACGTCGATCTGCATACTGTGATCTCGTATCCCTCGTTCCAGCACCCATCTTGCGTTATAGACCTTTCCGATGATACAGTTTTTCGCAATTGAGAGACTGGTATCTGGATTCTGGGCACTCAAATACTGTTGTTCACGCAAAAGTACATTTCCTTTTATTTTTCCCGTCACTCTTGCCAAAAACTTTCCCTGCGGTGTAAGGTAACACAATGAAATATTTCTGTCTGCACAGGCTCCCATCAATGCAGGACTTGTTCCTCGATATCCGAAAGAAACAATTCCTTCCAGATTGTGCAAGGGAAGTCTTCCAATCTCCTTTTCTCCGTCAATCACCACTATATTTTCTCCATCAAGAGACAAATAACTGCTTTCCGAAGTTACGTACAATGTATTGAGCAGCTTTTTCATTCCGTTTCCTCCTTTAACATCTGAGAAATATAGGTTTTCACAGAGACAATTTTTCCCAGTTTTGGAAGACAAAGTTCTTTTAGCGAGCAGGAATTACAAGCTTTACTATATTTTACCTTAGGTGTATATTTCCTGTTATAATATTGGTGCATTTCCTCAAACATGTTTTTTACTTCTTCTCGAAGTTCCTCTGTAATCTGCACCACTTCACGCCGTCTGGTTTCTCCATAGAAAATTGCACCTTCTAAAATTTCCGTTGCAAACATTTCTTCCAAACACATTGCCTGCGCAACTAATTGCAGCTTATCCTCCTCTGTTACTTTCGGCTTTCCTTTTTTATACTCGATGGGATAAATCGAATATAAATCTCTATGCCCATGCAGTTTTATTCCATCCTCACATTTATGAAATTCTACAACATCACATTCCCCGCTAACCCCCATACTTTTGGAAGAAACGGGCAATGCTCTGGTAATCAGAACTCCCTTTCTCTTTTCTGCAAGATAAGGATCATGCACTTTTTTATGCATCAGTTCTCCTACTACCGTATGTGCATTTTCTTCCCATTGCTGCTCAATATGAATCAATGCCCATTGCCGTCTGCAAAACTTAAAATGCTGAATGCCGGAAATCATCAAATAATCGTCTTCTGCATATTCCATCAAATCATCCTTTTCACTTCTACTGAATCCGGAATATCTTCTTCATGTATCGTAACCTCGTATTCCTGATATTTTCTCGGATATGTAATTCCCTCTTTTTTCTTTATTTCCACTGCATCAAAAAGCCGATAGGACGGGCAATCCCCCAGTTCACTGCTATGCTTAAATACAATCAGTTCGCGAACTGCCATTTTTCCTCTTGCAGCAGAATGATCGTGTTCAAACATATTGATGATTGCCTCCCATAAAAGTTCCAGATCCTCCTCAGAAAATCCCGTTACTCTACGGGCCAAATTTGCAGAAACAAATCCTTCTGCGCGGTATAATCCATATGGCACAATACTCTTTCTTCCCATTTCCGTATTTTTGCCTTCTGCATCTTTCTCTGTTGTGATTGCTACCCTTGTAATCGTTACTTCCTGGCTAATGATCGGATCAATACTTCTTGCAAATCCCATTTGAACCGGTCCTCTTACCTGACCACAATTTAAAGCAGCCTTTACAAAAGTTGTCATAACAGCACCAAAAGTTCGGATATCATAAAAATTGTCGCACATGTAGTTTCTTATTTTTAAGTCCACATCTGAATCTGTCTTTTTCAGTTTTTTTAATGCTTCCGTAACTTTTTTCTCATCTGTTTCCTCTATGCCCTGATCGATACACGCCTCTCGGTCACTTCTGTTTAAAGGCACATCTTCCCGGATATAAATTTTAAATCCGTTTTCTCCCTCTTTTACCATATCCACATAATTGCGGATTTTTCTCTTTAAGCACACATCTGTCACAATACCAAGCCCGCTTTCCGGATCAATACGCGGCATATTCCCGGCATCTGGATCACCGTTTGGATTTCCGTTTTCCACATCAAACAATACTACAAATTCATATCTGTTTTTAATCGCTTCTCTCATTTATTTATCCCCCTTTTTCTCATAATGTTTCTGCATTTGATGATAATATCCAAGAATAAACTTCCCCTGGTCTTCCAATGACAATCTGGTTGGATACTCCTGTAACTTTCCCATAATACTTATTAAAAGTTTCTCATAATATATTTTGGAGCCTTCTTTATCTCTTTCGATCTTTTTGATGTGACTATTTTTCAATTTAAGCAAAATCGGAAATACTACCGACGGCGTTGTGCAGGCAGAATTAAAATACCGATCACGAATGGTAGATTTAATTCCTGGATTTGCATCCATCTGAATGAGTTCCAAAACAGAAAACAATCTTCCCAACAAATATGCCGTTTCATTACTTGCTTCATTTAATCCCATATAATCCTTCCCTTCTTCCCACTTAAAATTTTGAATCAAATAAGCTTTTATAATAGAAGCACGCCCCCAGGTCACTTTTCCCTGCTCTGATCGAATTCGCATCAGAACATCTGTGTACAAGCTGGCTGGATATCTGCTGCCTTCTATGATAGAAAGTGTTGTCATAGCCGCCATATTTGGAACCGGTTTCTTATCTCTGGACTTCATATTGACTGTCTCTCCCAGCATTTGCCATACTCCCAGATAATCTCTGTCTTCCCATGCCGGTTTTATCATTTCCATTCTTTCATAATGCTTTGAGATATTTTTTAATATATTTCCAAAGGAATTCTGATAATAAAATCTGACTACAATCCTGGCTGCATTTGGCGCCAATCCCAAAATATGAAATTTTTGTTCCGGGTCCAGTTTTATATCATTTACAGTAATCTTTTGGTTTTTCTGAATTTCTTTAAAAATAGAAGCAATTAGTTTTTGGTTATCTTTTGGCGGTTCAACAGACCAGATAAGCACTTTCTGATACTCTTCCTGTGCACTTTCTGCCCAGGTCACCACCATGGTATCACCAATCAAAAAAGAATACTCTTTTTGGCCAAGTAAATAATTCAGCGCCGTTGTATAGGCGAATTCTGCATATTTTCCAACCGGTGCATTGTAACTCTGTTCTTTCCCGTAGGATTCAAAAGCGGGAGCATTAAAGGAAACAAGAGCCGCACCGCTGGACTGTGCTCCAGGAACCCCTTTGATCGTTTTATGAATTCTGGCTATTTCTGTTTTTTCACCTGTTACAAGACAAATTCCCTCTGGTTCTCCCCTTGAAATGCTATGTTCTGCTTCCCATGCTTCTTTAATCTGCGGATCGTCTTGGGCAAATCTCATTCCCATGCAAAAGACCAGATTTCCGCCATCTGTAATGTTTTCCCAATTTTCCTTTATTTCTGGACTTTCCATTGCCTGATCTGGATTCCAGGTTTCAAAAAAGCGGCAGATTGCCTGTGACATTTCTCCTTTGATTTCATGAAGCAACGAAAGATGCTTCTCCTTTGCCGCAGAAAAACAATCCTTTGCCCTCTGTCGGCTTTTTTCATCCATTTCTTTGTCAATTCCCAGCATGTACTTTGCATTGTCACAAAGAAAATTTGCAGACACTCCGGAAGATCTGGTTACCATCTCCGGAACACACGTAGAACTCGGAAGCCAGACTGTCTTTTTTCCGCGCGTTTCCTCTTTTTTCAACCAGACAATCCCTTTCACTTCTCCCTCTTTTGACAGATTAATGCCATAAGACACTTTTGCAGTGCACCATCCGCGTCTGGACACCTTTTCCTGTTCCGCAAGAACTTCATAAAGTCTTGTCAGAGACTGTAAAATCATCGTATCACCTCACAATCCCGCACATCTATAACCCCATACTTCATCACTGGCCTGAAAAACATTGGCTGTATATTCTCCCTGTCTGTATAATCCATATCATACAGCATAAATCCCAAATCCTTTTCCGGTACTTCATCATAAGCTGTCTTAATTTCTTCTTCCTCACACAAAGAAAAAGAGGCAGGAAACTCTCTGCAGCCAAAATATGGGGTATGAAAGCATGCCCCCTTTTTCAGTCGGCGCATAATAATATCTTTAAATTTTCCCGGATTATCTGTTTCATTTGCAAGTTCCGTCATTTCAAAATGAGCCTCTATCACATAATCCACATCCGTAAGTAAAAGAGACGCTCTTTGAACAATTTCTTCCTTGGTGCTGATATATAACGGCTTATCCGCGCCATTGTATACCTGCAGCACATTGTTTGCGGAAACTTTGCTTTTCACCTCATTTCTTCGTATACTGGTGAAATGAATGGGATTTTTTACATATATTTTATCAATTACCCAGCGCATCCCCGGATGCCAGTAGATTGCTTCCAGAATCCCCCTCGCCGCAGAAGGTGTCATCACATCATAAGAACAACGTTCCACTTTCATTTCCGGCCTCGAAAATAATGCGTAATCACCCCATACTCTGACTTTTACTCCCATTCCCATAAGCCTCTCTCCTTCCGTCAAAATAATTTTTATAGCACTTTATTTTCTTTATAACAAGCTGCAATATAATCTCTTGGCTGATAATAAAAATCTGTATTATAATCAGAAATATGTGCGTCGATCCAGGAGTGATATATCGCCCACACTCCTTCCAGAATGTTCTCCTCTTCGTAGCAATCTTCAATCAGCCTCTCATAAACTTCCCCAATATCCCAGTAATCCGGTACTGTGTATCTGCATTCTTTTATATTATCAAAATCACCTTCTTTTAGTCCACATTCTTCGATCAGCTCTACCGCAACCTTTTCGATGGGTTCACAGTGAAATACATCTGCATAGTCATATACTCTTCTGATTCTTTCCATGCCAAGTCCATCAGCCACTTCTGTCCTTTTCCGTTTTACATATCGTCCAATATACTCAATCAAACTGCAGGTAAAAAAAAGAGCATTGTTATTTTTTCTTGCCATATGCAACCTCACTTCCCACAAATGTCAAAGTATCCAAAGCTGAAATTGTATGGAAACTAATCTGATGTGTCGGATATTTAAAGCGCACCAGTTCCCAGAAGGCAGTTCTGGATATTTTTCCATCAATAAAGTTCTGAATATAATTATAGATGGTATCATCTGCCATAGGGCCTTCCACAATATCATAGGTATGTGATTTTCCGCTTCTGCAAGCCACCACAAAATCAAGCCATTCTTCTGTCATTTTTTCAAATTTAAGACATTTTAAACTGGTGTTTGGGACATACTCATATTTATTAATATATCCATTTTTTCCGTAACGCGTTGCCCAGCGTTCTGCCTGTTCTGAATATTGTGTACAGTAGAATCCGAAATAAAAATCCTTATGAAACCGCGCTTTTCTTATTTCCGGATATTCCACGATTTCGTTACTTCCGTGATATAAGAGCATTTTGTCACCTCTTTTTCTCCAAAAATCATGTGTTTTCTTTCTCTATTCATTTATCATATTGTCAATATACCACCTTTATAATCTGAAATCAATATTTTTACATAAAATTCTATTGAAAAATTAGTTTGATTTTGATATAATCATTCCTGTCAGGAAAACCTGTGGATTGAAATAATAGTTTTTTTTGTAACAGCCACCAGAAGCGGCGTATCCCAGAGCAATCATCTGGAGTACGCCGCTTCTTCCCTATCCTATTCTTTTCAGAAAAAAAGTGCAATCCCTTCTTCTAAATCCAGTTTCAGCCCCAGTTCTTCTGTATACCTGTCCACTTCTTTAAGTTCATAAAAATCCAAAATATCCTCTGAGATATTCTGAATCATTCCTGTATCATACATCTTCTTAAATTCCTGTTCGTAGACTTGAATACAATATTGCCCTGCTTTTCTCATTTCCGTTTTTGTATATCCCTTATTTTTTAGCTGGTGAAGAATCTGAATTGCTTTTTCTTCTTTTGGTATCAGAATCGTGACCGTATTTTGTTCTATCAATTTAAACTCTTTTCCAACCGTAGCAAAATTATAATATCCTGATTTAAACTCCTCCATAATTTTCTTTTTATCCAGACCTTCTCTTCGCCAGGAATACAAAGTCTCAAAATATCTGGAAATATTTTTCAGATCAGAGATGTCCTCTCCGTCCAGAATCAGGTTTTTCGCTGCATCAATCTGCTGTTTTTGGCCCGGAATAAATTCTCTTCCCTCAAATTGAAAAATAACCGCCTTACTTTCTTCCGATGAATGCTTTCCTTCCCGGTTACACCTTCCTGCTGCCTGGATCATAGAATCCACACCCGCCAGTTGTCGATAAACCGCTCTAAAATCCAGATCCACCCCCGCCTCCACTAAACTGGTAGAAACCACAATACAACGTTTTCCTATGTCCAGCCTCGCTCTTATTTCCTCGAGAATTCGTTTTCTGTGTTCCGGGTACATACAGGTAGACAAATGATACGTTCCTGCCCCTTCCAGCTTCTCATAAAGACTCTGCGCTCTTTTTCTGGTATTTACAATACACAAAGCCTGTTCTTCTTTATTTAGTCTGTTTGCAAGTTCTTCTTCTGAAATGCTTCCTATCGGAACAAATTCTGTTCTTTTGAAAAAGGTAAACTGTTCCTCTATCCTTGGACATAGTTCTGTTATTGTCATTCCCTGAAAAAAAGAATCCAAAGAGGGCTGTGTTGCCGTACATAATACAGCGCTGATTCCATAATTACAAATCAACTCCTCAATCATTGCCGTACAAGGCTTTAAATAATCACATGGCAGCATCTGTGCTTCATCAAAGATTACCACACTATTGGCAATATTGTGCAATTTCCTACAGCTGGATGAGCGATTGCCAAAAAGTGACTCAAAAAACTGCACATTTGTCGTCACCACAACCGGTTTATCCCAATTTTCTGCTGCCAGTTTCATCGGCATCCATTCCTCTGATGAATCGTCATAATTCACATTACAATGATTTTCCAATACATTTCTGTCTCCCAAGATTTCGCGAAAAACCTCTGCATTCTGTTCAATAATACTGGTGTAGGGAATCACATAAATAATCCTGTCCATTTGATGTTTTACTGCATGGCGAAGCGCAAATCCCAGTGAGGCAATCGTTTTACCTCCTCCTGTTGGAACTGTCAGCCGGAAAAGCCCTTTTTCTTTTTCTCCTGCTTCCAAACAATGCTGCAGGATTTCTGTTCTTCTTCCACATATGGTATCCAAATCCTTATTCTTCAGCCAGTCAGATACATAGTCTTCCAGCTTTTTTAATAAAATCTCCAGACTTTCCCCCTGGTCTCTTACTATATTTCCATGACTCATAAATGCTTCCGTATCCAAATAATCGGCATCTACCAAACAGGAATACAACATCCTGATAAATACACTCAAAGAAAAATCTATGCTCTTTACTTTTTTAGGATCAAATGGCTCTGTTACTATTTTCGGGATTTCAATTTCCTGTTTGTAAGCATGATAATCCGGTATTTTTTTCTTTTTCCTTCCCATCAGGGTAGAGGCACCGCAACAATCAGGAACCCCTGTATCCGGCAGTCCTGCATGATGGCCGGCAATACAATAGCCAAGAAATCCCTGCATTCCTCCTTTTTCCATACAAACCTGCGCTCCGGCGGTGGAATGGTCTACCATCTGGTTTCCGTTTTCTCGAATTTTTTTCTGAAATTCCGGAGAGTATTTTCCTATGTCATGCAGCATTCCGCTACAATATCCCCAGTCTCCTTTTCCAAATTTTTCTGCAAACTCTTTCGCTAATTCAGCTGTCCCTTCTAAATGCTCCTTCAGAGTCTGTTCTCCCTGTTCATTGATATGCGCTACATATGTCATATTCCTTCTCCCATTCACATTTCATCCTCTGTCAGCCTTTTAGCTAAGACAGCATGAATTTATTTCCTTCAAAAACGCCGGAACGCGCTCTAATACACCTTTTCTATTTCTTCCCTTATCCCATACATTTCCTTGAATTTTTCAAGATCCGCCGGACTTTTTACCAACATAATCTCTTCAATCTTGCCTGTGTGAATATCCTGAAATCCTGCAACCGCCTCTCCTGTACAAATGCTCGACTTGATTACCGGCTTCTTATTTTCCCGGTCATATGTCAGCACAGCGCTTTTCTTTTTAAATAGTCCCATATCTTTTCGCCTCCGTTTTCTTTTTCTCTCATGCATCACCCAAAAAGAAAGACATGCAACTCTATTCCGTAAATGCTATTTCTTTTTTCAAAGCAGATATAAACTTTTTCGCAGCTTTGGAAAATGCATGATGTTTTTTCCAGACAATATCCAAATGTGCTTCCAATGGCGGTGTGAGTGGTTTGAAACAAAGATTACTACTTTCAGATGTATTTACCAATTTGTCTAAGCAGAGGGCATAGCCAAATCCCTCATCGACCATAAGAGAAGCATTATAAATCAAATTATAGGTGGCAACAATATTTAATTTTTCGTAATCCTGCCCACTCCACCCTGACAATTCGTTGCCAACCAATGCCTGACGTGATGTGATAAGTGGAATTGCAGTCAAATCATCAGGCGTGATTTTTTCTTTTTGTGCTAAAGGACTGTCTTTTCGCATAAGAAGCCCCCAGCTATCTGTTGCGGGTAATTTCATATAATTGTATTTTTCTATATTGGCAGGTTCAATCAAAATCCCAAAATCAAGCAATCCCTTATCCAGTTTTTCTGTCACATCTTCCGCATTGCCACTGAACAGATGATAACGGATATGAGGATAATCCTTTTGGAGCTTTTGAGCAATCTGGATAATCAGGCGCATAGCATCTGTTTCTCCACTCCCAATATAAATATCGCCACTGATTATTTCATCAGATACAGCAAACTCAGATTCTGTTTTATCCACCAACTGAATGATTTCTTCCGCCCGTTTGCAAAACAACATTCCCTCTTCAGTTAAGGTGATTTTATGATTCCGTTTTCCACGGTTAATGAGTTTTGTTTCCAGTTGTTCTTCCAATTCCATAATCTGTCTTGAAAGCGTAGGCTGTGTAATATGCAGATATTCCGCAGCCCTGGAAATGTTTTCTTCTCTGGCTACAGCAAGAAAATAGCGCAAAACACGAATTTCCATAAGCCACTATCTCCTTTTCATTTATCAATAAAATTATAGCTCTGTTTTATATGCCTGTAAAGCATAGAGTTGTATTCTATATAGGTATTTGATGTTTTAAATCCGTGTGGTATATACTATAAATAAGCCAAAAGAAAGATGAGGGATGTCTATGGAATTAATTGATTTTTTGGAACATCTGAATTGCGGAAAAACAGTTATCGGAAATTCAGAGATGCACCAGTTCATGCACAAAGTCAGCAATGAAGCAATGAAAATAACTGCCGAATTAAACGGACGTTATCACGAACCGGAAGAAATCAGAACACTATTCTCTGAATTGATTGGAAAGCCCGTTGACCAGTCATTCGGATTATTCCCGCCATTTTATACGGATTGTGGAAAAAATATTACTGTCGGCAAAAATGTTTTTATCAATTCAGGATGCCACTTTCAGGATCAGGGTGGTATTACAATCGGCGACGGTGTTTTAATCGGACACAATGTAGTACTTGCCACATTAAACCACGATTTTTCACCGAAAAAACGAAGCACCTTACATCCTGCTCCGATTGTGATTGGCGAAAACGTCTGGATAGGCTCAAATGCCACTATTGTTCCGGGTGTAACGATTGGAAATGGCTCTATCATTGCCGCAGGTGCAGTTGTCACAAAAAATGTCCCGGAAAATGTTGTTGCAGGAGGTGTGCCTGCTAAAATAATCAAAGTATTAGATACAGAGGAAATGTAATGAACAAAAAGTATTGATTATTTCTGCCAGTCCACGAAAAGGCGGAAACTCTGAAACATTAAGACTAAATGGAGGTTTATTATGGAACAATTAAATATGACAAATAAATGGGATAAAACTTTCCAAAAAAGCGAAAAGGTTCATCACCAAAAGGTAACTTTCCACAACCGCTATGGTATTACATTAGCTGCTGATTTGTACGTTCCCAAAGATATAAGCGGGAAAATTCCCGCTATTGCTGTCAGCGGTCCGTTTGGCGCAGTAAAAGAGCAATCTTCTGGACTATACGCACAAAAAATGGCTGAAAATGGTTTTTTAACAATGGCTTTTGACCCATCTTTTACAGGAGAAAGCGGCGGTTTTCCACGATATGTAGCTTCGCCGGACATCAATACCGAGGACTTTCAGGCAGCGGTGGATTTCCTTTCTGTTCATGAAAATGTTGACCCGGAAAAAATCGGCATTATCGGTATTTGCGGATGGGGAGGAATGGCGCTGAACGCGGCAGCACTTGATACAAGAATTAAAGCAACAGTCACGATGACTATGTATGATATGAGCCGCGTTAATGCCAATGGATATTTTGATTCAGAAAACAGTGAGGAAGCCCGTTATAAAAAGAAAGAAGCTTTTAACGCCCAAAGAATTGTTGACTATCAGAACAACAGCTATGCAAGAGGCGGCGGAGTGGTTGACCCATTGCCGGATGACGCGCCCTTTTTCGTAAAAGACTATTACGATTACTATAAAACGGACAGAGGGTATCACGAGCGCTCCCTTAATTCAAATGACGGCTGGAATGTGACAGGCACTATGTCTTTTATGAATATGCCTATCTTACAATATGCAGATGAAATCAGAAGTGCCGTACTGATTGTACATGGAGAAAAAGCACATTCCTGCTATTTCAGCAAAGACGCATATAAAAAACTGAAAGGTGAAAACAAAGAACTGCTGTTGATTCCGGAGGCTGTGCATACGGATTTATATGACAGAACCGACATTATACCATTTGACAAGATAACAGCCTTTTTTAAGGAGCGCTTGTAATTTATATCACGAAATTACCATAATCAGGGTACCTGATACGATTGCAGCCAGACCTGCCCACGCCTTCTTTGACAGACGCTCTCCGAACACAAGATAAGAAAATAAAACCGTAACAAGGATACTTAACTTATCAATTGGAACAACGATGCTTGCAGGACCATCCTGTAATGCTCTGTAATAGCATAACCAGGATGCTCCTGTCGCAAGCCCGGACAGAGAAATAAATCCAAGTTCCTTACCGGAAATATTTTTTACTGTCTTTTGTTTTCCGGTTATATATACCATAACCCACGCCATAACAAGAACTACACCTGTACGAATTGCCGTTCCCAGATTCGACTCAACATTACTGATCCCCACTTTCCCGAAAATAGAAGTAAGACTTGCAAAAACTGCAGAACCCACAGCATAAAAGAACCATGAGCTGCCTCTCTTCTGTCCTTCTGATGACGTTTTCTTTTTTTCAATCATCAGAAAAGTTCCCGCTCCGATCAAAATGACTCCTATTCCCTTTGGAAAATCAATTTTCTCATGCAAAAACAGAAACGCCAGCAAAATTGTTAAAATCACACTTGATTTATCAATGGGAACTACCTTGTTTATATCACCCAACTGCAAAGCCTTAAAATAGCAAAGCCACGATGCTCCTGTTGATATTCCTGATAAAATCAGAAAAAGCCATGTCCTGCTTTCAATAGAGCTAATCTGCGACTGAGAACCTGCTGTGAAAACCATCACCCACGAAAAAATCAGCACGATGATTGTGCGCAGCGCAGTGGCAACTGTCGAATCTGTCCTTTTAATTCCGCACTTTGCCAAAATAGAAGTGATTCCCGCAAACAACGCAGAAGCAAACGCATAAATAATCCACATATTATCCCTCCCGGAATCCATATTAGTGTGTATGCAGTCTATTATAACACCTGATTCCAATAATGGATGAACAAAATCTTTATCTCAAACCAGATATTTACAAAACCTTACTTCCATTTGCGGTCAGTTTAAATCTGGCTCCCAGCAGTTCCGCAGCTTTTCTGCACATCATCATCCTTCCAAGGAAAATTTCAAAATACTCATACATTGTGCAGATTTCCTCATCAATCTGCAGGTTTAAAGTAATAAGATGTTTTTGTTCACTTACTTTTACCGTTGCATTTGTAACAGCATAATTCACACGGTCATGTTTATCAAAACATGCTTTATCCTTGTTTCTTACACGATTTCTCCTGACATCCGTCTTATCTGCCAGAATAAGCGCAGCCGATACAGCATCAACAGCCACTCCGGTAGATTCATCGTGATTTCCAATCGCAGACATAATAATTACCCTGTCCTCCAACGGAACATCCAGCTTTTCCAAAATAGAATTTGCCAGAAGCGCTCCATATTCTCCATGATTTTTCCTGTTGACTACATTCCCAATATCATGCATTGCCCCCGCAATCTGCGCCAGATAGATTTTATGTTCAGAATATCCGAATTTAGACAGAATCATCCCTGCCCTTTTTGCAACAATTGCACAGTGCTTCTCTGAATGGTCTGTATATCCCAATATACCAAGGTTTTCATTTCCTTTTTTTAAATACATTTTTACTTCTTCATTTCGCAGTATCTCTTTATAATCCAAATTGTTCACCTTCTTAAATATTTATGTTATTTCCGATTCCTTCACTGCAGCAGCTTTTTACAGTTGGTGTCATGTTCTGCCTCAAATTTTCTTTGCCAAAACCTGTTTTCTGCAAAAAACCAGCTCGGTTAATCCTGTATTTATGTGATTTTAAATCATTCAACAATCACATTTTACATACAGAACCAACCAAGCTGGTCATGCATCAGACAATATCCAGATCTGCTCTTATAACTTCTTCGCTCGCTTCATAGATGCAGTCACCATTCCGGTAAGTGCAAACAACGCCAGTGCATTAGGAATTACCATCAGGTTATTAAACATGTCTGACAGTTCCCATACAAGATCATTGGAAGCCAGTGTTCCAAGAAAAATAAAAATTAAAGCAATAACAGTATATATCTTCGTTCCCTTTTCTCCAAAAAGATAAGAAACATTAATTTTTCCAAACAGATTCCATCCAAGGATTGTTGAAAAAGCAAAGAAAAACAGGGTCACTGCAATGAAAACCGCGCCAATCTGTTCACCAAAAACAAGACCAAACGCTGTCTGTGTCAGATTTGTTTTATTTACAACTTCTACAGCAGCTCCTGTATAACCGTTGGCAAGAATACCGTCGCTGGTATATAAAGTAGAGATTACAACCAAAGCGTTTAATGTCAATACCACAAAAGTATCAATAAACACACCGATCATAGCCACACATCCCTGATCATGAGGTTTTTTTACATTTGCCAGAGCATGGGCATGTGGAGTGGAACCCATACCTGCTTCATTGGAAAAAAGTCCTCGCTTCGCACCCTGAGTCAACGCGATTTTCAAAGCTGCTCCAAAGGAACCGCCAATAATTGCCTGCGGCTGAAACGCATATTTGAAAATCATACCGAAAGTAGCCGGAATATACTTAATTCTTGCAATTAAGAGAACCAGACTTCCCAGTAAGAACAATGCCGCCATAACAGGAACAATCTTTTCAGTAACAGCGGCAAGACGCTTAATTCCACCCAGAAAAATAAATCCGCAGATAACTACAAGAATAAGCCCTACTACCCAGGATGGGATTCCAAACGCTGTTTCACAGGTAGAACCAATGGAATTGGACTGTACCATACAGCCGAAAAATCCAAGTGCAAGAGTAATTGCAATTGCAAAAAAGCCGGCAAGGAATTTACCTGTATTCCCCTTGAACGCTGTTGTTATGTAATACACAGGTCCGCCTTTGACATTACCTTTTTTATCAACCGTACGTGTTTCCTGTGCAAGAATAGCTTCCGCATATATAGTTGCCATACCAAAAAAAGCAATCACCCACATCCAGAAAATGGCGCCGGGACCTCCTGTCAATATAGCGCCGGATGCGCCTACGATATTGCCGGTTCCTACCTGCGCTGCAATAGCAGTGGCAAGCGCCTGAAAGGAGCTCATTCCGGACTCATGTTTTTTACCGTTCAAAGTCAGATTTCCAAATACATGACGCATCCCTTCTCCAAAGCATCTCACCTGGACAAACCGGGTTTTGACAGAGTAACACAATCCCACTGCGATCAGCAGAATAAACAGGATGTAATCGGATAGATAGCTATTGATTGTTTGTACAATTGGTAACAGTGTTTCAGACATTTTTTTTTCTCCTTACATACATTATTTCATAAAAATAGAGCAGCTTAAATCGCTGCTCTGAAAAAACATGTAAATTGAGAAAAGCCAGTACGAGAAATCCATATATCAGAATTTTCCGCCTCTGTCTCCTTTACCTGAGAGATTCAGTCCATCAGAACCTTACACCTTCGGTACTCAATTAAGAGTTTTTCCAGAGTATTCTCCACCTCCAGTCTCCGAAAAAAAACATTTCAGATTCAAGAGGCTTCCTCGAATGCTCCTACAGAATATCACACAGAAAGTCATTTGTCAATGAGTGGCGGACATTAAAATGTATAAAAATTTGCAAACCAATATATAATTTATTCTTAATCAACAATAACACCTTTACTTTTCCTATCTTTCCTTCTCCAATAGCACAAAAAATATTTACAAAAAAGCTGCTCAATGCTATAATACCTTGCATCTTTTAAGGAGGAAAAATATGTTAACATCTCTTGCATTCATTTTTCTTGCAGGACTGGCAATGGCGGCTATCTGTCAAAGACTGAAGCTGCCGCGTATCATCGGTATGCTTCTAACAGGTATCCTTTTAGGTCCCTATGTCCTTGACCTGCTCGACCCGTCTATTCTGTCTGTTTCCGCAGACCTGCGGCAAATGGCATTAATTATCATTCTTCTCAAGGCTGGATTATCTCTTAATCTGTCCGACCTGAAAAAAGTGGGACGCCCCGCTGTTCTGATGTCCTTTATACCGGCAAGCTTTGAAATTCTGGGATTTCTTTTATTTGCCCCGAACATTCTTGGTATCACAAGAATAGAGGCTGCTGTGACAGGCGCTGTTCTCGCAGCCGTTTCTCCGGCAGTCGTTGTACCACGAATGGTTCAGCTTATGGATTCAAAATATGGTACAGATAAAAGTATACCGCAGCTTATTATGGCAAGCGCTTCCTGTGACGATATTTTTGTCATTGTATTATTTTCGACCTTCGTCAGTATGGCACAGGGCGGCAATGCCGATATTATGGATTTTGTAAATATTCCTGTTTCCATTATTCTCGGCGTCGTTTTCGGGGCAATCGCAGGTTACATTCTCAGTCTGTTTTTTGAAACAGCGTACGCGCGCAAACACTATGTCAGAAACAGCATGAAAGTTATTATTATTTTGGGCGTATCCTTCCTTCTTATGGCGGCAGAAACGTGGTTGGATGGAACTGTGCCGGTATCCGGTCTGCTGGCTGTCGTAAGCATGGCTTGCGTGATAAAAATAAAAAGTGTCACATTTGTGTCAAAGCGCCTGTCTGAAAAGTTTGGAAAACTCTGGCTTGCCGCAGAGGTAATTTTATTCGTGTTGGTTGGAGCTGCAGTTGATATCCGATACACAATGAATGCCGGAATCTCCGCTCTTTTGATGATAGCTATTGCACTTAGTTTCCGTTCTGTCGGCGTTTCTCTCTGTCTTTTAAAAACAGCTCTGACATGGAAAGAACGTATTTTCTGTATAATCGCTTATCTTCCAAAAGCAACTGTACAGGCGGCAATCGGCTCTGTTCCTCTGACACTGGGACTTTCCTGCGGAAAAATCACACTCTCTGTAGCTGTTCTTGCCATTTTGATTACTGCTCCACTGGGGGCTTTGGGAATTGATTCCACCTATAAAAAGCTCCTTCGCAAAGAAAGTCATTAACGAAAAAACAGGGGACATTTCTTTTGTCCCCTGTTAAATCTTTATTCTGTTTTTTTCAAAATTGTAAATAAGAAAATCCATGCTCCTGCTATTGCAATATGGGTCAGTCCTGCTATACCGGAAATAGCTGCATCCATTCCTCTGGAAAGCTCTGTTCCAAGAGTCTGAAGAACACCTCTCCAAATCATCACTGCCATCATAAGAGGCAAAATAATATTATACAGTTTCACAAAAACAGGAAATCTTTTCTGACTGGTCAGATTTGTGACTTTTGCAATCACACCCAGCAGAAGGAAAGTAAATGTTCCCAGCACCATTAAATGTACATGAATATAACCAAGTGTGGTTTCCCCTGTATATCCCCAATATTTGGCAAACTCCCTGTAAAAAACGCCTCCTGCCATAGCTGCCAGAAAATATGTAAAAGCAATGTTCCATAATTTCTTCATTTTTTTGTTTTCCTTTCTTCTTAATTGTCAGGCAATATTTGAACATTGTTCATTTTAACAATATTACATATTTTTGTCAAGATTTCATTATTATTTTTTAGCGGAAGGTTTTGGAAGCTGACAACAATAAGCAATTCCAAGCGGCGTAACCAGAAGCGGATGAACCGGCTGGTATACCGGAAGCTTCAGGCGTTTCTCAAATACAGGCGCAAATTCCCGGAACATAGAAGATCCGCCTACAACGTAAATTGCAGGAACATCGTATCCTTTGATAAACTTCTCCGTAATCAGAGCCATTTTTTCTACGGTAGCTTTAATCACAGGAAAGATTTCTTCCTGTTTGTCCGGCTGTCTTTTCAGTATTTCAGCTTCTTCATAAGGAATGCGATAATGTCCTGCAACCGTCATTGTCATATGAGTTCCGCCAGTTGCCTCATCATCTGTATAAATTACTTCTCCGTCCTTCAGAATGCTGATACCTGTCGTGCCTCCACCCACATCTACAACAGCGCCGTCGCTGATTTTCAGTACAGCCGCTGCTGCAGTCGGTTCATCTACGATGTTGGTTACTTCGAAACCGGCGCCTTCCAGTACATAGCCAATGCTCTTAACACTGCCTTCAGATACTCCGGGCGGAATAGCAGCAGCCGCATAAGTAAGCTCCGTACCAAGTCGTTCTTCCAGTGTTTCTTTTAATTTGGTTACGAGTTGTACGCATTCATAATAGTTTAAAATCACTCCATCCTGAATCGCATGAGAAGGCGCGGAAATTCCGGCTATTGGACGATTTGCAGTATCCACAACAGCCAGAACAGTATTTGCAGTTCCAAGGTCCACACCAACCTTTAATCTTCCTTTGAATTTTTTGCACTCACCAGTTTCGACAAGTTCTGCAAAATTCGATAGTGTTCTGTTTTTTAAATCCATCTTGTAACTCCATTTCCGTTATTTGATAGTTAGTCCATTGTTCTTTTAATTTTAAAAGAACATCCATGAAATTGCAATAAAAAGATAAAAAATACAGAAAGTCAGACTCTACAATTTTTCTTATTCTCTATTTTTATATAGCTAAATAAGATAATCAACAATAATGCATTTGAAGCAATCATTATATACATTGCTGTATTGGCAGCGTCCCCTGTTTCTACCGGTTTTGATGGGCTTGACGGATTAGAAGGATTTTGGTTTTCCTTATTATAAAAATTTTGAAACTCCAACTCTCCATATTTCTTTCCATCGCTTTTCTCTGCAATCACTTGTGAAATAAGTTCTCCATCTTTGCCATTTTTTACATAAACAGTAACCGTATAAACACTTCTATCATATGAATACTCTTCTTTATCCGTTGTTGTCTGAACTAATTGATACCGATATTTCCCTACATGTTGGAAATGCAGCGAAATCGTTTTTTCCGCTTTAGTTCCCTCAAGTGTGAAAGAATATATGTCTCCTTGAGCATCTCCCGGCATTGGAATACCAATATCTAAAGCACGAAATTCATAGCTTCCTGTAAGGTTAATTTCATTTCGATTATTTTTCTGTTCAAAACTCTGTTTAACAGTTAACGGAACTTCTGCCGCATATGACGCAGCCAAAACTTTATTAACAGGAATGCACAAGAAGCTTAACATTAGAACTGCTAAAACAAACATATGTCTATTTTTCCTCATATTGTGGTTCTCCCTTTTTATCAACAGCAGCTTTCACAATTCTTCCAATCAAAAGATGTCTGCCATTTGTACTGCCTGAAGTACAGGTAGATAATGTCACAAAGCGTTCTTCCACACTAAACGGCAATTCTCTATAATTGATTGCATTTTTCTTGATATAATCCAAATATTCCTGCATATGCTCGTTGCTTAAAGAAGTATTGTATAATATAGTATCGTATGCGTCTGCATGAACAAAAGCAAAAAACTCCACATCATGCCATGTATTTTCATAATATAATGAGCCCTTCAAATGCTTTTCAAAATACGATAATTCTTCATAATATTCCAATTCCCCAAACATAGCATCTTTCGCCATATGATGTCCATAAAGGATGTGGTTGAAATCAGAAAAATCTTTCGAATTTCGGCAGTCAAGAAAAATACTTCCCGATAAAGAAAATGCTCCCAATACATCTGTATTTACATATTTAGAGTTATTCTGTGCCTGCACTAACGGGTAATCAATATGGGTGTCTTCTACTGTAATCCAGCCAAACGCTTCCTGATTTCGTTCCTGAATTTCCTTAAGCGAAAAATCATTGTCTTCGTTCGGTCGGTATGTTTCATAAAGAGAAGCGTCAGCCTGTTGATTAATGTGCTGCGAGTCCCATAAAACATAGATTCCATAACATAAGACTGGTAAAAAACACAATACAATCAACAGGTTTACCGCTTTATCTGTTATTTGAATTATTTTCTTCCAATTAAACACTATCTTTCAGACCTTCTGCGCTTTTTTAAAACTGCAAGTGTGCCAAATGCCAGAACCGCAACACCAATCATCAGGATAAACGGAAGATTGTTTAAAATGATACCTGTAATCGGAACATCATTGTATTTATTTTCAAATTCAACCTTATTCTCTTTTTCTCCTATATAATTTCCGTTTTCTGAAGAAGCCAAATCCGCACCATCAGTTCCGTTTACAACTTCTCCCTGTACTCCGTTGTCTGTAACTTTAACAGTTGCAGTATATCCGTCTTTTTCTCCCTTTTCCGTTACTGTATATTTCGTGCCTGCCGGAATGTTCGTAAAAGTCAATTTGTCTCCATCTGCTAATTTAAAATCAGCTGTCTCCTTCGTGCAAGTAACTTGCTCTGTTGTTCCTCCTTTTCTTGTAATTGTTCCAACGAATTCACTCAAAGAATCTTCTGTCGCTGATTTTGTAAAAGTGATTGTAAAATCAAACTGTTTAGTCTTATCTGCCGAATCTCCGGTTGTATTTTTTTCAATAACAAGAGAAGCATTTTTACGATATGTATTGGTAAACAAAATTTTATCAACTTTATTTTCATCCGTTCCTTTATTTGCTGTTATATTTTTTACAAAGAAACCACCATTTTGTTTATTAGCAACCTGTACACGCAGCGTATATTTTTCTTCGGAATAAGTAATTCCTGCAGCATTTCCCTTTGTTTCTGTTATTGTATAGGTATACTCTCCGGCATGAGGGAATGCTCCAAATGAAATTTCAGCCGCTTTGGAAATAGTGTATTTTCCATTAACTGCATTTCCTTTCGAATCTGATTCACCATACTGAATTGCTTGAATTGTAGCATTAGGTGCATCTTGAGTTACCTTTTCTGCATTAAAATCAAAGGTTACAGTCGGAATTGAAAGTCCTTCTGCCATTTCAAAATCTTTTGTAATGGAAACAGTAGCGGGAGAATCTTCTGTTCCTGTCTCAACCGTCGGTAAACTGGTTGTTTCCTGCGCAAATGCAGTAGTACTCATCCCCATAATCATTGTTGCCGCTAATAATAATGCTCCAAATCTTCTTTTGTTTAACATCCTTTTTTCCCCATTTCTTTTTTATTTGTATATTATCTGTCCAAAACAGTTACGACTAAAATCCCCTGTGGCGAAGCAGGGTGATCACCGTCCCTTTTATTTCTTCCTTACTAACAGTTCCATATATTCTGCTGTCTTTTGCATTGGTACGATTATCTCCCAACACAAAATATTCATCTCTTCCTACTGTGAGCGGAAAGGAAATTCCCTCTGTATAAGGAAGTGTTTCCGTATAAATTCCTGCTTCCTGCTGCAAATATCCATTGATTTTTAATCCCTCTTCTGTAATTTCCACGCTGTCACCGGATTTTGCAATAATCCTGCGTATCTGCATTTCCCCGTCTTTTTCAAGAACAACCATGTCGGATGAATGGTACTCATTTTGCAAACGGTAATAAATCGCTAAATCTCCATCTTTAAATGCCGGAGCCATCATGTTATCACTGCAACGATAAATACCAAATACAAAAAGAAACATCATTGCCAGCAGAATAATAAAAATAGCAATTTTTAAAACCAGGAATATTAAATCTTCTTTTATTGATTTTTTTTGCTGTGTCATTTCTTCAATCCCTTACGCCAACGGAATAAACATACAAACAAAGGAAAACACATTGCAATCAGAGAAATTGCAATCCCTATACTTATACTCTGACTGTTTGTATCTGCTATCCCTGTATCAGGCACAAACTCTTTATTATTTACCACCTCAACACCACATTCATCATTCAACACTCCTTCCGTCTGCCCATTATAAGTGGTTGTATAATGTTCCTGATTTGCTTCTTTTTCCGTCACTTTATAAGTTGCATCCGGTGGAAGATTTAGAAGTGTAATCTGTTGTCCATGTGCCAAAGCTATTTCTGCTGTTCCATTATTAAATGTAAGTATTCCATTGCCAGGCATTGTTGTTTCATTTTCAGTTCCCTCCTTTACGCTGCCTTTATACTCATAATCTCCGTTTACAGGATTACCTTCTTTATCTGTAAGCTGTATCACAAATGTAAATGGCTTTGTTTTATCTCCTGCTTCACCGGTTACGATTTTAGTAAGTGTTAAATCCGGACATTTTGTATTTGTAAATGTCACCGCCGTTGTAACATCTTTAACAACTTCACCTGTGTTATTTGTCATGCCCACTTGATATTGTTTTGTTTCATACTCGATTACTTCATACCTGGCGCCCTCGGGAAGGTTCGTCGCTATTTTGGTTTCTTTATCCTTCAAACTGAATTTTGCAACTCCATTATGAAATTCTAAATCTCCATAAAGCCCATTGATACTTGTATGATAAGGCAGTCTAAGTTCAAATTCAAACTCTTTCTGACAGTTTTCTTCTCCGACAACACTCTTTGTAATAGACAGCGCCCCCACCTCATTCACACCAACCGGAACATTTGCGGATATTTTTTTATTACGGATGACCGCGCCAATCATATGCTGGAATTTTTTTCCATTTACTTCTATATCCGGACTAGGAGAATACTGCTTAAACTCTTTTAACCAGATAAATTCGGCACGGATTCCAAAAGTTTCTTCTTCTGTTGGTTCATACTCAGAAACCAGTTCATATTCTTCATTTCCATACACATAGGACAAATTATCACATAACGCAGTCATTCCTTTTGGCAGCTCCAAATAATAGATACCATGATACTCGGAAGGCTCGATAACCTGTAAAACTCCGCTGTGCCAAAGACCATCTTTAGGATTGTATCTGAATTTCAAACTTCCTGATAAATGAATATCATTTAAAGAAGGTTCATAATTCAATAATCCTCCTCTTTCTGAATATGTGTATAGAATCTGTCCCAACTGTGTGTCATTCAGATTATTTATATCATTGTCCGGAATATTATAAGATTGCAATAATCTCCAAACTGCTTTTTGTGTAGCATTGTATGCCTGTTCTTCTGTGACAAAATAAGAACCCGGATAAAAATATGCAAAAACGGTTAAGGGATTGTCTTTATCTGTTGCATTTAACATACTTAAGGAAGCTTTATAAAATGGCATCGCCGTAATATCGGAATATGTTAATCCGGTCTCTGTCTGTCCATTTGGATAGAGTCTTCCAACTGAGCTAATGAAATTTGATAACTCTGTTAAATGTTCTTTGTCCTGTCCTAACCAATCCTGATAAGTAAACGCATGGTGTCCCAAATAGGGAAATGCTTTTTGAAGTGCCGGCGGAACAATCAACATTTCATTAAACTCTGTTTCCGTAGGAATATACAATTCTGCATTTTCTACAATTTTATATAATCTTTCTCCGTTATATGGATAACCTGCATAGAGTAATTTCGACAATCGGCGCATACACTCCTCATAATCTTCCGGCGAAGAAAAATCTTCCGGTGTCAAATATCCCTCCGTATAATCCGGCACTTGCATATTTCCCATATCATTTGTGTGATGAGGCCAATGCAGAGTGTTGTTCATGCAAAAAAGTGTGATTTTCTCATTCGGATACTCAGGGTCTTTAATATAGTGTGTTCCATTTTCATAAATAATCGACAGCCCTTTTTTATCTTCTTCCTTTAATTCTGTCTCCAACTCCTCTTGTTCCAATAGAATCTCTTTGTCCAATATGTTTTCTGTTACATCTGTAATCTCATCCCTAAATATATCTTCCCCACTTGTAAATTCATTTTTTTCAGACAAACTTTCATCTATTGGAGGACTCTCTGTTTGAAATATTGTCTCTTCTTCGAATAATATATTCCCTTCACCTTCTGCCTGCTCAATACAACTCTCATCTGTCATAGCAAAAACTTCTATGTAATTTACACACATAGCCAATAAAATCACCGAAATTATACATTGAAACCATATATTTCTTTTTTTCACATAATTACCTCCCACATATCTGTAAATAACATCTCAGATTTTCTATTAAACGTAAAAAGTATTGTTTATATAATACATCCGCTGTATACTATTTTCATCTCAATTTCTAATCTATATATTTTCAACTTTTGATACTTTGTTACTGTTCAAGGGTCAGCTGGACTTAAGAAAACCGATGGTGTAGACTGATAA
>CATXEA010000037.1 GCA_958367245.1 uncultured Blautia sp. | reverse complement strand
AACGCCTGCAGCATATCCATTGCCTCTCCTCCGCGCACTTCTCCAACTATGATTCTGTCCGGTCTCATTCGAAGAGCCGTTCTGATCAAATCACGAATTGTTACAGATGCGCCGCCATCTACATTCGCCATCTTCGCTTCCAGACGTACCAGATTATCAATCCCCTGTATCCTTAATTCCGCATTATCCTCCACAGTGATAATTCTCTCATCGCAGGGAATAAATTCTGACAAAGCCGCCAGAAAGGTGGTCTTACCGCTTCCAGTGCCTCCGCCTATAACCATAGAATATCTGGCCTGTACAAGCTTGCGAAGAAACTGTGCGCATTCTTGAGACAGACTTCCAAGTTCAATCAGCTTTTCCATAGTAATGGGATGTTCCGGAAAACGCCGGATGGTGAGAATCGGTCCATTTAATGCCACCGGGTAAATCACGGCATTGACTCTGGCTCCATTCTCAAGCCTCGCGTCCACAATCGGCATAGATTCATTTACGACACGATTGCATTTGCCCACAATCTGCTGAATAACATCCTCCAGTTTTTCTCTGGATGTAAAACTCTTATGCCATCTGGAAAGCTTCCCTCCGCGCTCTACAAAGATTGTCTCCGGTCCGTTAACCATAATTTCCGTCACAGATTCATCTTCAATCAATTCCTGAAGAACGTCCAGCTTACGCACGGAATAGAAAAGCTCCTGTCTAAGCTGTACCTTTTCTTTCAACGCCATACAGGACTCCCGCATCTGATTCAAAATCAGTTCATCTATGGCATCCAGAATCTCTCCATCCGATAATTCTCTGGAAAGATCCAATTGTTCCATCAGCATCCCCCGAAGCTTCCGAAATGATTCTCCGCTCATTCTCACCTCATTCCCTTTCTGCCCTTAAAATTTCCCGGACATAATCCCCAAGTTCACTCCACACAAGCTGCTCTATGTAATTTTGGCTCGAATCTGTCCCTATATGAAAGGGCGGCCTGATTTTTACTGTTTTTTCCAGTATCTGAGGGAAATCCCATATCCGCACAAAATTCTCAAACTGCGCGATTTTGCAGGAAGACATCGTATCTGACAGTACCGGCATATAAATCCGTCTGCACATGTCGAGAAGCTGAAGATTCTCATCAATTCCATTCCCGATGTCGAGGATAATCACCTCATAGGAGCTTCCCATAACAATCATCTCTATCAGCTTCTCCCAGTCCTGCCAGGGAGTTCCCCTGACATCCGCGGGGGTCTGCACCGGCGGAATAAAATCCAGATTATTGACAGTCTGCACCATTCCGTTCATCTTATGAATCAAATTCTGATTATCCTGACGCACATAATAAAGAAGGTCGCTTAAATTATGTGCAAATCCTTTCCCTATCAGTTCCTCGAATCCTGAATACTCCTCCAGATTCAAATATAAGACAGCCCTTTCCCGTGCCAGAATCTGTCCAAGCGCCAGTGCAAAGGAAGTTTTCAGACAGCGTCCTACAGGAGAATAAACTCCCAGAATCTCCGTTGTCTTTTTCAATACTGCGAACTGTTGCGGAAGCGCCTTCTTCTCTTCTCCGTAACATGCCATAACCTCACGGATCACGTCAGAAGAAGACTGATATTTATACACACTTGGATATGAATCCAGTTCCGGCGGATGTACTCCTTCTGAAAGGATAATCATTTTACCGATATCCAGTTCCCGTACTTCCCGGCACATTGCCTTTCCGGAAATAAGCAGCAACTCTATGTGTGTTTTTCTTCCATATGCAATGAGGCTTTCCACTGTTGTAAAAGCCTGAATTTCAAATGGAATATTTTTCTTCTGGTTCAGATAATCCATAAAGTTCAGTGCATAATCCACTTCCAGATCACATACTGCAAAAATATTCCTTCTCACTGTTCAATAGACACCTCCTGCGTATAACGCGGCACTTAAAAATACCGGTACCGTAAAATGGAAACTCTCCGGGGTTGAAATATTGAGCCTGCTGTAAGGCATGATTTGTCCTGTCTTTACAGTCTCGTCAATATACCGGACAAAATAGTGGAATCTCTGGCTGAAATTGCCCTCAGAAATCAAGATTGCGGCAGATATGCCCGCTCCAAGAAACAAAGACATAAGAATACATTTCCATACTGCTCGAGGCCCCCAGGCGCTGCCCAGAGCGCAAAACAGTTTAATATCCCCGGCTCCCATCATATGAAAAAAGAAAAGTCCTCCAAGAACCAGAACCGGCAGGATGCTCCCTGCTGCAAAATCCCATATTCCTGCAGCCCCTTTCTTCCATATCTGGATGCCAAGACCTATGGCTATGGAAAAGCAGATCCATCCATTGTCAACTTTCGCAGAGCGCAAATCCATAAACAGCGCCACTGCGGATACCACTACCGGAAAAAGGGTACAAAAAAACATAACTTCACCTCACTTCTCATGTGTATTCCTTCCATGCTCTAACAGATGGTGCAGTTAAATACTGTCTTTTATCTTTCGTACTTCAGTGTAAATAAAATTGTGGAAATTCCCGTCTGAATTGACGGATTGTGATTACCAGAAGATTTCTGGTGAGTCTCATTATAGACCAGAGATATGCTTTTGTCCAGAGGGCTTTTTTGTCGAATCTCTAAAAAAACTATAAACTAAATTCTCTTGCGCCTTTTACTTTACTGCTGTATAATGATGCACAGTTAAATCTCAAATTCAGATAAGGATATTGCTATGAAAGAAAAACCTTTGGTAATGGAAACAATAATAAAACAAATCGAAGATATGTCGCTGAATGCATGGCCCTCTCATAAAATGGAGCTTTACGACGGCTGGATTCTGCGTTTTTCCTATTTTTACACACATAGAACGAACAGTATCGAACAATTTGGAATTTCAGCTCTTCCCTGGAGAGAAAAAATTCCATTCTGTGAGCAGGAATACAAACGGCTCGGTTCTCCTGCCGTCTTTAAAATAAGCCCTCTCGTTTCTCCTGACTTCGACTATGTATTGGAAAACCGCGGTTATTCCATCCAGCACACCACTAACGTGATGGCTGTGAATCTTTCTTCCGCCCATCTGGACATTCCTTATCCCCGGGTGGAATTTAGACATAACGAAATTCCCTCCCGGTGGATTACCAGTCTTTTTGACCTGAAAGGAACTACAAACCCGATTCACAGAAAAGTTGTCCCTTCCATGTATCAGGCAATCCTGAAAGAGACTATCTGTGCCTGCGTAAAAGAAGACGGCGAAATCATAGCCACAGGACTCGGAATTCTCGACCGTGACTACATCGGCATCTATGCCATCCACGTAAAAGAATCCTGCCGCGGCCAGGGTCTTGCCCGCCAAATCTGCACCGGACTTTTAAAGGAGGGTCTGAAAAAAGGCGCACAGAAAGCCTACCTTCAGGTTGTAGAAGGTAATGCTCCTGCCAGAACCCTTTACGAATCTCTGGGATTTCAGGAAATATACACTTACTGGTTTCGCGTTCAGCCCGGATACCAGTTCAGGGAGATACAACAATGAACCGCCTGATCTGTTTCGGCGACAGCATCACTGACTGCGGACGTTTCTTCGACGCCCCTCCCCTTGGAAACGGTTATGTCAAAATGACAGCGAAAAAATTAAAAAAGCACAAAAATGATATAATTGTTATAAATCGCGGATTCGACGGTTTTACTGTTCGAAGAGTTCTGGACAATATAAAAAGCCAGCCCATTCCGGCAGGAAGTATCTGTACTCTTCTTATTGGAATCAACGATATCGGACTTATAATGAATACCAATCGGACTCCGGAGCAAAAAACAGAAATGATGAAAGTCTTCGCAGACACTTATGAAGATGTCATACGGCTGGTTATGGCTCGTGCAGACAAGCTGATTCTCATAGAACCCTTTCTGTTCCCCTGTCCCGCGGAGCTCGAACTCTGGATTCCCCATATATATGCAATGTCCGACGTCATCCGCACTCTTGCAGATAAATACAGACTTTCCTTTCTTTCCCTTCACAGCAGGCTGAACCGCCTTGCCTCCCAAAACGGCTTTGAAGCAGTCACTGTAGACGGCATTCACCTCACTACATTGGGACATCGTGTCATCTCGGATGAATTGCTGAAATTGTTATAAATCTCCCGAAAAAAACTCCGCCAGATATCTGACGGAGTTTATCTTTGGGGAATCAATTTTTAATCAATACTGTTTTAAATTATACGGTTTTCTTTTCAAGAACCGGCGGTGTAACATTGCCTACTACCATAACAGTCAGAGGGCTGAAATAGAGAAGACAGGTCAGCACACAGTAAATCGGAATCAGGATTGCAAACTGAATAAGGCGTCCCGGCATAATCGTATAGAAGTTATAGCCAAGGAAAATTACAAGTCCTGCTGTTGTAAGGATCAGGGAACTTAAAACTGCTGTGAATACGATTGATACACAGATTCCCACTGTTTTGCCTGTTTTCTTTTTATTTACAAAGAGAGGCTTCGCAAGAGCAGGAATCACTCCCCATAAAATTGCCGCAACGGTGATAAACGGGTTAACTGCATATCCTTTCATCATACAGCCAATAAGGTCTGCACAGAGACCGCAGACACCTCCTGCAACAGGACCAAGCCAAAGACCTGCAAGAATCGTGGTCACACTGCCCACGGAAATACGATAAGCTCCCAGTTCAATTACGAAAACGCGTGTGAGAATCAGGTGAAGGGCAATGAGAAGAGCCATGTACACCAGCGTTTTTACGTTCCAATATTGTTTTTTCTGCATAATAAAAACACCTCCATAATGTTTTAAAAATAGAGTTACAGATAAATAATAATCCCTCCACATTATGAGATGTTCTCACATGTAGCAACGGGTGCGGAAAATATATCGTAAGCAACCATCTGCTTTTCGTTCCACGGCGACTCCCCAGCCTGTGAACACTTGACGCATAAATTCCTACTTCGCTATTATTTATTTAAGCCGATTATATCACATATCATCAGAATTACAATATAATATATGATAATTTTTTCACAAATTTTTCATGCATTTTTTATACATTTCCTCCAAAATCCTCTGCCTGACAACTTATTTGAAATATTTTCATTGCAATCTGTCCGAAAAAGCCGGAAAAGATTATTTTTCCCTGTTTTTTGTTGAAAATCCACCACTGTTTTTGTACAATATAATTTAGGCGGATTTTATAATCCCCTCTGTTACCTGAAATACCAAATTCTGCCGTTCTATCTGCGAAATGCATATACTTATCTTTTTTTCACATAATAACCCTGAAACCAATATGTTATCTTAAACACACAGGGAGAAAAAAAATGAGACAATTTTCGCATAATTCCCCGGCAGATTCCTACAATGTTCATTATGACAACTATATGGATACTGCCGCAGATACAGAGTGTACGGGACTTATATACCGGGCTGCAGAAGACCTGGAGGAATGGGAAAATTACAAGGATATCCTTAATTTCATCCCCGCCTCTCCCGGCAGTTATTCCTTTGATATATCGGAGGAAAAAGATTGAAAATAAAAAAATTAATCGCCGTGTGCCTTTGTGCCGGCATGACTGCAGCACTTTGCGGCTGCAGTCTTGGAAACATACTTGAAAAATTCACCTCTACCGGAGACCTGTCAGCAGAAGCCCCCTCTGTGGAAGAAGCTCCCGCAAAATCCGGAGAACGTGTCTATATAGACGAACTTACAGGCAAACTTGATAGTTTTACCGGAAGCGCCCTCACTTTATCCGTTGACGACGCCACCTATGTATTCGATGTATCTCAGGCTGCGCTTGAATGTAAGGCAGGAATGATTGCCGGAGATGAAATCAGCGTCATCTACGAAGGCAAACTGGAAACTACCGATACCAGTATGGTAAAAGCTCTGAAAGTTGTGGATAACTTTCACAAAAAGGCAAAACTGAAAACGCATAAAGTCTATGGAATGGTACAAAAGCTGACTCCCAATACCATAACTGTTAAATCTGATAAGGGAATCACTGCCACATATCCCATCACCGGAACAGCCCAGTATTATCAGGGCGGACTGAAAAAAGACAACTGGGTTTATATTAAATTCAGAGGAAACGCTCCCGACGGAAAGGCTAACGCATCTTCTGATTTGAATACCAGCCCTCTGAAAGTCTTAAGTGTTTCTGATTTTGAAGATTTCAGCGTCAAAAAAGGCATTCCTTCGCCCACTCCGTCAGCAGACGAAAATATCAAGGAATTCCGGGCAGAAATACAGACTGTGGACACTAATATCCTGCAGATTATCCCAAAGGGAAAAAGCACAGTCCAGAACCTTGATCTGTCCTCCTCCCCTGTATATTTCAGCGGCGGAATCGCTCCCGGCGCCAGCATTACCGTTACATATACAGGCGAACTTAAAGAAGATACACTGGCCGGAATCACTGTCCTCTCAGTCACAGGAGATAATCCAAAAGAACTGAGCAGACGTCATATTTCCTTCTCAGTTACCGGAACTGTGATCGGAACCACTGCAAATACCGTGACTACCCGGACATCCGATGGAGTCATGGCAATTTTCCGTACAGACAATGCTTCTGATATTTCCACCGGAGGTCTGGCAGAAGGCTCCGGCGTACGCATCATATTTGACCCCTCTAAATCTGTCACTTCCAATATCTATGAAGCCTTACAGATTACAGACGCCTGACACGCTCCAGATTCACTCCGTTACAGTCGGCGCATAAAAGACATCCTCCGAATGTCTTGCGCCCTCTTGGAGCGTATATCAGATGAGGATTGAGCTTCTGCTGAAATCAGCAAATGCATATCAGCTATGTTTAAATCGTTTTTTTATTTCTGTTTCACCATTTTTCAGCCATTCACGAACCTCTTCGTTATCCCCGAGAATACTGAGAAACGCCTGATATTCGTCCTGAATCCCTTTTCCATGAGGTACCATATAAGCGCCGCCATCGCTCCCAAGGGCAACTTTTGCGCCCATTTTGCAGGCAAGCTTTACATTTTCTTCTCCCTTTTTAATAATGGGAAGAAGCGTTTCATCCTCAAATCTTCCGCATCCCTTCAGATTACGCACTGTAACAAGGGTGGGAACCCAGACTGTATCACTGCCGGCAAGCATGGAAACTGTTTCCGCATCCATGTAATTGCCATGCTCCACACTGTCTGCGCCAGCCTCTATCGCAGCTCGTACCCCGTAAACACCATTGGTATGACTCATTACTGCGAATCCCTCCTCATGGGCAATATGAACCATTTCTTTTACTTCTGTCCCATCAAGAGGCGTTCCGGTAATTGACCCATGATTTGAAAAATCCAACAGACCGGTTGTCATAATCTTTATAAAATCTGCGCCTTCTTCCTTCGCCTCCTGCACTCTGATATGAAATTCCTTTAAATCCGTAAAACTTTTCCCTACAATTGAGCCATAACAGCCTTCTTTATGAATCGCAAACACAGGAGTTCTGTAATCAATCCCATATTCAGGAGCAATTTCCTTCGCCCGCGCAGAAACACCAAGCGCGTCTCCTCCGTCACGGACAAATTTCACACCGCTGTCTGCATATCGCCTAAAACATCTGTGTATTGCTTCTTCATTTACATTCTCTCTGTGAAGGTCTACCGCATGACGGTAATTAATTCCATCCATGATTACATGCGCATGACACTCACCAAACATTTTTGATAAACTCCCGAATTTCTTCCTCTGACGCCTGCACGGAACCCTGCACAAAAAATGGCTTTCCGCCGCCTCTTCCATTTAAAGCAGCATTCATTTCTTTTGTAAAGGAACGCAAATCACCGTCGCACTCGCCAATTGCATATTTATAGTTTCCGTCTGCATTTTTGGAAAATACCGCGCATCTTCCCTTACATGTATTCATAACTGCATCTGTCAGTTTGCGGACACTGTCCGCCTCCATTCCTTCTTTGAAAAGAAGCACATTTCCCGCATTCTCCCATTTTTTTGCCTCTGCAGCATACATTTCTTCTTCATACCGCAGAACGATCCCCTTTAATCTGAAATTCTCCTCCTGCATTCTTTCCACTGCCTCTGCAGTCCTGTCCGGCTTTGCAGAAAGCTGCACAGAAACCTTATGATTCTGTTCACCAACCATATTCAGATAGTCGAGAACTCTTTTTCCGCAAAGCATTTCCATACGGACACCTTCCCTGAATTTCACCACAGAAAGAAGTTTCACCATGCCTATTTCGCCTGTGTGAGATACGTGTGTTCCGCAGCAGGCGCAGAGATCCGCTCCCGGAAAACGCACAATACGCACCTTTCCGGTAAGTTCTTTTTTACTTCTATATGGCAGCTCTTCCAGTTCCTCAGCCGTGGGATACGTAATTTCCACTTCACTGTTTTCCCATATTTTCTGATTCACTTTCTGCTCGATTTCCGCCATCTGAGTTTCTGTCAGAGAGCCGTTAAAATCTATCGTAATCACATCTCTTCCCATATGAAAACCCACATTGTCGTAGCCATATTTCTCATGAATCAGACCACTTACAATATGCTCTCCCGAATGCTGCTGCATCAGATCGAAGCGGTGTTCCCAGTTAATCTTTCCGACAACTGTCTCACCCGTTTTCAGCGGTTTGTCTGTATAGTGAAGAAGCTCTCCATCTTTTTCGTGAACTTCACTGACTCTCGCATCTCCCAGTGTCCCATAATCGCTCGGCTGGCCGCCGCCTTCCGGATAAAAAGCGCTCTCGTCAAGAATCACACGATAGCCATTTTTCTCTTCCCTGCATTCCATAACAGTAGCCGTAAATTCTTTTGTATATACGTCCTCGTAATATAAACGTCTTGTTTCAATCATTTTTCTTTTCCTCTTTCTTTTCACTGAAAAAGCTTCGCAAACACCTGTCCTTTTTCTTCACAAAGCAGTCTCTACGGGACAGTATAGAACAAACCTATCTCATACGCAATACAGAAAACCGCTTATATGTTTATGACTCTGGCAAAAAATATAAATACTTTTTTAATTTTTGAAGACATCTGTTCATAAGATGCGTTATAATAAGTGAGCGGGAACAGAAAGGGGCTGATAACATTACACAGGAAGAATATCTGGAATACTTGATAGACCAATACCAAAATTTAATATTTTCCATATGCCAGAAATCCGTCGGCAATCCCTTTGACGCCGAGGACCTGACCCAGGAAGTATTCCTGTCAGCCTACAAAAATCTTTCCCGATTCGATGGCAAATACGAAAAAGCATGGCTGAGCAAGATTGCTGTTCGGAAATGTCTGGATTTCCTGAAAGCAGCGGGCAGACGCACAGTTCCCACTGAAGATGTCTACTTCTCACAGCTCCCGGATACACACGGTTCCCCGGAAGATACCTATCTTCTCACAGCCTCAGACGAGCGTGTACATTTCCTGTGCGAACAGTTAAAAACGCCTTACAGAGAAGTCGCTCTGGCTCATTTCTGTGAAGAATTGTCTGTCCCGGAAATTGCAGGAAAAACAAACAAAAACCCCAAAACCATTCAGACTCAACTGTATCGCGCCCGGTCTATGTTAAAAAAAATGCTGGAAAGGAGTGATTAGATGCACATACATAAAGAAGAACTGGATTCTTTTGAAAACAACTCTTTAAATACACAGGACATGATTGCTTTTCTGGAGCATCTTGACACCTGCGACTTCTGTCTGGAACAACTTATTCAGGAAGAAAGTGTAAACTGCATCCAAGCTCCTGTATATTTAAAGAAACAAATTATGAAAAAAGCGGCATCACCCGAAATACAGGCATCAAGAGCCGCTGCGTCCTGCAGAATGCGCCTGTTTTATCACGGACTTCAGACAGCCTTCGGAATAATGGCTGCGCTGTTCCTGTTATTATGCAGCGGGAATATTGATTTATCAATCCGGCATCAGAATCCCCCTGTACCAATAGAATGTGTCCGGGAGCCGGAAACTCCGGAACACAGAAATCAGCTCTATGATTTCACACGCAGCATTGGAATTGAAATCTCAAAGAGCACAGATGCATTCACAAAATATCTGAATGAAATTTCAAATAAAATATTAAACGGAGGCAAGTAATATGCAAAAACAAAAAAAAGGATTTTGGCTTTTCATTTTTTCACTGATTCCAGGTGCCGGAGAAATGTACATGGGCTTTAAAAAACAGGGATTGAGTATCATGCTTCTTTTTTATTCCCTTTTCGCCATTGGCGCAAGCACAGGAATGGACTGGATTATCATGTTTTTCCCAATCGTATGGTTCTACAGCTTCTTTAATGTACACAACCTGAAATCACTGTCAGAAGAAGAATTCTATTCCGTTGAAGACAATTATATCCTTCATCTGGATGAATTCCTTGGAAACACAAGCGTAATTCTCACTAAATACCGCCTTGTTGTCGCAATCCTTATGATTACCTTCGGCGCTTCCATTCTGTGGAGCGGGCTTTCCGATGCTCTGTACTGGATTCTCCCTCACAGCTTGGCAAATCTGCTGAACAGTATCGGATATATGCTTCCACAGCTTGTACTTGCAGTCTGCATCATCCTTGGAGGTGTTTATCTTCTGAAACACAAAAAAGAAACAGAAGCTTCACAGGCAGACGACCTCAAGGACGAACATTTCTGGCAGCCGTATCGCCCTCATGCAGAAGTAGAAGAAGCAGCTTCCAAAATTACGCCTGCGGTTGAAGCAGAAACTGTTGTTGAAGCCAATGCCACTGTAGTCGAACCTGAAGAGCCTCAGGAAAACAAAGAAAATTAAATTCATTCATATAAAGACAGCTCCCCTGCCAAAATTATCTGCGGGAAGCTGTCTTTTTTATTTCTTTTATTTGTCTTTTATAATCTTTATATCGAGATACTGACCTCGCCAAAAGACAGTACCGATTCTTTTCCATTTGTTTCTTTCACCAGTAATCTTCCATCCGGACATATAGACATGGCAAATGCCCTGCGCGTACGTGTTCCATCTTCAATGGTAATCGTATGCCCGGGAATTATATTATTTTCCACATATTCACTGGACAGCTTAAGATCCTCTGTCTCTGCAAGCAATTCATTCACAACAGATGCGATCAGTTGATTTCTGTCCACTGTCTCTGCCTCTTTCTCTGAAGCAAACAATCCTCCTGCAATCTCCTCCAGCTCTTCCGGAAAATTCTCTGAATTTCTGTAGAGATTCATTCCAATCCCCACAACTGCAAATTCAATTTCTCCGCTCTCAAAATCTGTAACTGCTTCCGTAAGAATCCCGCAAACCTTTTTGCCTCTGTAAAACAGGTCGTTCACCCATTTAATATCCAGAGAAATACCACAAAGCCTGCTTACTGCTCTGTAAACAGCCGTAGCCGCCGCCGTAGTAAGCAAAAGATTATCTTTCAGAGTTCCCTTCGGTTCCAGCACTACGCTTAAATAGAGTCCTGAATCCGCAGGCGAATAAAATTTCCTTCCTCTGCGTCCGCGTCCTTCACTCTGACTTCTTGCCACCACAAAAGAGCCATGCCCTGCCTGCCCTCCTATTGCCATCTTCTTCGCAGTCTGATTCGTAGACCCGACTTCATTATAAACCTGCACTGCCGCCTTCTGATTATCCAGATACGGACGAATCCCTTCTGCTGAAATTCTGTTTGTATCTCTCGCAAGGGTGTATCCCCTGTTCGGTCCGGCTTCTATACGATATCCTTCTTCCCGAAGCGACTTCACAGCCTTCCACACCGCAGCTCTGGTGCAGCCAAGCTGCCCCGCAATCGCCTCTCCGGATATCACTTCTCCTTTATGCTGTTCAAACAGTTCCAAAATCTTTGATTTAACCGTCATTTCTTAATTTCATCTCCAAACCTGCCACATATCTCTCACTTATATTTTTTCAGCGCGTTCTCCAGAAACATCTGATATTCCTTCCTGACACCTGCCGGCGAAATAATTTCCGCCCCATCTCCAAGACCTGCAAGCCAGCCAAAGAACTGGTTGCTCACGCTTACACGCACCAGAGTCGTGAAATGCCTGTCATCTTTCTTATATATCATTACCTCTGTCCCAAAGTGGTCAATAATAACTCCCACATAACGGTTCTCAAATTCCAGACACAGGGTTTCTTCTTTCCCGCCAAACATTCCAAATGTTCTTGCCGAAAACTGGGCTGCATCAAAATTACGGAACAACTCCTCCCCGTTTCTGGAGTTCTTCTCCACATTAATTTTCAGCATCTTATCTACCCGGTAATGCTTTACGATTCCGGTCTTTTCGTCCAGACCTACCAGATAATAATTCTCATCCTTCCAGAGCATCTCCCATGGACTTACCATGTATCTTGCTCCATTCCTGCGAAGGCGCATCTCCTTGGAAACCGTCCATTCATAATACTGGAAACTAATCCGCCTGTTATCCGAAAGAGCCTCGTAAATCTTATCAATATTGTAATAAATACTCTCGTTGGCAGTCTTAATGCGATTCCCCGCACCCATCTGTTTCTGAAGCCGCCTTGCATCATGGACACTGACAAGGCTCTCCAGCTTACGGATAAGCTGGCTGGATTTCCGACTGGTTATAAACCTTGAAGACTGAACCGCATCTACAAGAATCTTGAGTTCTGCAAGCTCAAATTCTCTTCCTGCCAGATAAAATCCTGCCGGCTTCTCTCTTCGGTTCACAATATCCATTCCGAAAATCCTCAGTGTTTCAATATCATCATAAACTGTTTTTCGTTCCACACTGATGCCGAATTCCCCCAGATATTCTATGATTCCCTTTACTGTTATGGGGTTTCTTTCATCTGTTTTTTTCATAAACATCTGCATCAGGTATAGAATTTTCATTTTTTGTCCAAAAGACTTCGCCACATCTGCACCTTCTGTTTCTGCCGCCCCACTGACGGAGGATTACTTATCTGTCAAACCTGCTACTACTCCAAAATATAATACCATAAAGGCAAAGATAAGGGCAATACCATCCATACTATGAAAATCAATATTAAAAATCATAGCGCCGGCAACCATAATCTCTATTGTAACCGCAGCCCCCAGAATCACAGCCATAGTACGGGACAGCTTCCTGCTTCCGCCCGAAGTCTTCGCAGTCTTATCATGACATTCACAATAATCTGTAAGTGCAATCACCTTATCATTTCTCATACTTCCTTCTGTATCCCACATCGTTCTTTCCTCCCAAAGTGAATATTAAACCGAACATATTTTCCGAACATGTTTTCTGTATAGTGTTATCATACATCATATATAGTCCAATAAAACGGGATAAATCAGGAATTACAGAACATTTGTTTACAAAAAGTCTCCCGTATGCTTATTATACATACGAGAGACTTCCAATTATCATCCTCACATAAGCTGTGCAAATACAGATGACGCAATCACTGTTAAAAGACCTGCAACAGCAATGGCAAGGCTGCTCATAGCGCCCTCCACCTGTCCAAGTTCCATTGCTTTCGCAGTTCCCACTGCATGAGAGGAGGTTCCGATAGCAAGTCCTCTGGCAACCGGCTCTTCAATATGCGCGATTTTAAGAACTGCCTCTGCAATCATATTTCCAAGAACGCCTGTAATAATAATTACAGCCACCGTGATTGTCACGATGCCGCCAAGCTCCTCGGAAACTCCCATTCCGATAGCCGTTGTAATAGATTTCGGCAGAAGCGTTACATATTCCTCATGTGACAGTCCAAAGAGCTTTGCCAGCAGAAATACGCTGACTCCGCTTGCAAGAACCCCTGAAACAATACCTGCCGCAACTGCTTTTATGTTCTTTTTCAGCAAAGCAAGCTGCTGATATAAGGGAACAGCCAGACAGACTGTTGCCGGAGTCATAAGATAACTTATGTATTTTCCACCTTCATTGTAAGTATCATAATCCACATCCATTACCACCAGTACCCCCATTACACAGAGTATGGCAATCAGAAGCGGATTAAAAATTGCAAGTCTGAATTTTTTCTTGAGAATCAGTCCCAGTTCATATGCAAGAAGACTGATTACCGCACCGAAAAACACAGAATTCTCTATAAATTCAGCCATGATTTTCTCCCTTCTTATTCCTGCGTATCACAGCCTGCGTTACCCATCCCGTGACAACCATAACGAACACAGTAGTAACCACAATAATCACTGAAATCGGCATCCAGACCGGCTTCAAATCTCCCCATGCGGTCAAAAGTCCGACACCTGCCGGAATAAACATAACAGGCATGATTTCTATTAAAAAATCTGCGGTTTCTTTCACCTGCTCTACCTTCAGAATACCGCTTATCAAAGCTGCCAGCATCAAAATCACTCCATAAACACTTGCCGGAATCGGCAGCGGAAGAACGGCATACAACCCTTCTCCCAGCGCCGAAATCAGCAAAATAATCAAAAACTGTTTTACATATTTCATTTTGTTTCTTTTATGTCCTCCCTGTTCCTCAGGCTCAGTCGCCTGTGCCATATCTCTCTTCTGCCAAATCCAGATATTCCTGTGTTTCTTCCAGATCAGCCCGCCGTACTCTCTGCATTTTTGTCACATCTGTATACTGTCCCGGATCAGACCTTGTCATAATTCCGCTTCCGTATATTTTGACAACATCTCCTATCTCAAGTACATCGCCCTCAATCAGCTTTCCGTTTCTGTTGTAAATTCCTTCTTCCGGTATCTCCGCTGTAAAAAAAGCGCCATTTTCAATATCAGCAAACAGCGGCATTTTCAGAAATTCCCCTGTTTCCAGATAAATTGCCGTAAGCGCCTCTGCCTCTGCGCGTGCTTCCTCTTCCTTCACTTTCTCCGCTTCCTTTCCTACCATTCTCCAGAAAGAACCACCGACAACAGCAAAAATAAGAATAAAAAGCGCCATGCCAATAATCATTTTCCAGTCTCGTTTTTCTTCTTTTTTATTTTCCAAACATGAATACCTTCTTTCTATTTTTATTCTTCAAAATCAAAGCCTTCTCTCTTCTTCAACGACAATTTTCTCAACAGAATATTTCCCGTTATCCACTGTCATAATCACCATAGATGCCTCTCCTCCGAATCGCTGATAACCGCAGCTTCCGGGATTTAACCACAGTCTTTCATCTATAATCTCATTAAAATACCTGTGTGTATGACCAAAAATCACTACGTCTGTATCTCCAAGATTTCTTGCCACATCTGCCTTATCGTGAACCAGAAAAAACTTCACGCCTTCTATGGTAAAAGTAAGACTTCTCTGAAGCTTTCTTGCCCAGAAATCATTATTTCCCTTCACTGCATAAATAGCAGCCAGCGGCTGAATCGCCTCAAGAATTTCTTCCCTGTCAAAATCTCCTGCATGAATAATACAGTCACAGGTTTCCAGAATCTCCATTACATTTAAGCGCAGAAGACCATGTGTATCTGATATAATACCAATTTTTTTGCTCATATTTTCCTCCCGGTATATCTGAATTTAAAACGTGATTTTTCCGTATTCTCCATCATATCCTGCTGTTTTTTTCACTTCTCCTGCCCTTATTTTGCCGATTGCTCCGGCAATATCTTCACCAAATGATACCTCAATATCTTCCACAGGAACCTGACGCAGAATTTCAAATTCTGCCCCCAGCTTTTTCAGCATTTCTTCGTAACAACTCTGTACTTTTTTGCTCGCAGTTCCATATCCCATACAGGATGAAATCACTTCCGGCAAAGGAACAAGACTTTCAAACTTCTTCGCCCTTTCTTTCACGTATCCTGCCTTACGGTCTGCAAGCTGTTCAATTCTGTGCCCGACTCCCATTGTCAGCTTTTTACCGCACACAGGACAGATTCCATCACACGCTTCAGCCTCCTCAGGACTTAGGCACACACCGCATTTGCGATGCCCGTCATAATGATACTTTCCTTCTTCCGGAAAAAATTCCACTGTTCCAAGAAGCCCTTCTCCCTTCTGTATCGCATTATAAAGTCCCGCGTATGACAAATCCGTATCCAGAAGATTTGCTTCTCTCCCAAGCTTAGAAGGCGAATGCGCGTCCGAATTGGACACGAGCTGATATCTGTCAAGGGCTGAAACCCTCCAGTTCATAGAAGGATCCGAAGACAGTCCTGTTTCCAGAGCATGTATATACGGGGTCAGATCTTCGAAACACTCTTCTATGGAATCGAACCCTGATTTCTCTCCAAGTACGGAAAAGTGAGGCGTCCATATATGAGCCGGAATAAAGATACCTTCCGGAGCAATATCCAGCATCATTTCAAGCAAATCCCTGCTGTCAAGTCCAAGAATCGGTCTTCCGTCTGAATGTATATTTCCGATTTTTTCCAATCCGGACGCAAACCTTTCTGCAGCCTCAAACCCGGGCAAAATAATCACATGATGCGCCTTTCTTGTTTTTTCATTCTTCTTATAAATACAGCTTATCTCTCCGGAAACCACAAATCTTACAGTGGATTCCCCCATACAAAAGGCTTCCGGAGCAATCCTTTCATCTTTAAGCTTATAAAATCCATCCCCTGTAGAAACCAGACTTTCTTTTAATTCTTCTCTCCATTTTTTATGGGTAAAATCTCCTGTTCCCAGAATAGAAATCCCCTTTTTTCTTGCCCATAAATCCAGATTTTCAGGCGTTCCATCTTTGCTTGTCGCCATAGAATATCTGGAGTGGATATGCAGATCTGCAATTGCCTTCACCTGATATCACCTCATATTTTCATCCAGCATTTTTACCAGAATCTCTACTTTCTGCGCAGTATCTTTATTCTCATAAGGTATTCTGTCCGCAATACGGCGATTATAATTATTTTCTTTGATAATCTCATAAGTTTCCCTGAAATTTACATCAAAATACTGTGCCAGATAAGAAATCCAGTAATCCATTTTTGTCTTTCTGTCTGCAGATAGAACTGACTCCCTGTTTAAGCAGTATTCCCATACTTTCGGAGAAATTTCCTCTCTTCCCACTTCTTCGGCAGTTTCTCCCAGAAGAACCTCCAAAGATTCCTCCAGTTTCACACGACAGTTATCCAGCTTATCTGCATCCCGTATCAGCCGGGCATGAAGAAGTGTTCTTTCATCTGTTACTCCCTCCAGCCTGAAATCACTGTGCTTTGCAATTGCCTCGCAAATCAGACTGTCATAAGTATCTTCTTTTAAAAATTTCCGAATCATTTTCTTCTTTCCGAAGAGTAGTCCTGCCCCAAAAGCCGCATGATTCATCGTTTCCGGCTGAAAACTGTCGTACCTTTTTAACTGCTCAAAACGCCCTATATCGTGAAGCAGAGCAATAAGCTGTGCAAGCTCTCTGTCCTCTCCGGAAAGCTTCATTCGCTCTGTTATTTGTCTAGCTGCCTCTACAACTCCATAGGTGTGTATTATTTTTAACTGTATCTTTGGCTGAGTTCTGTCGTATTCATCCAGATACTCCTCAAATGCCTTTTTCGCCTGTTCGAAATTATAAATCACTCTGTCACACTCCTTATCCTGCAGCCGGATACCAGTTTATTTCTTTAAATATCCTTATAGTAAGCCGGCGATATAATGTCACATTCCTTGCAACTGCAGCCATCCTGATATCCGTCGCAGCAGTCGCAATTAGAACAGTACATATGTGTATCATTGATATAAAACAGCCCTCCATATTGTGGTGAAGTACGAAGCTCCTTTGACTGTTTTTTGCTGTTTGCAAAGTGGATTCCATTAGAAATAAGCATATTTTCCGGTGTATATTCCGAGAAATCAAAGTAGTATTTCTGTGTTCCATGATAAGGCACTTTTATACACCAGTAATGTTCAAATAACGGCAGCTTACCATCATAATTCGATGCAATCATTTTCATATGTTCCGGCTGTACGTCACCTGTAAAAAGCAGATTCAGTTCTCCGTCTCTTGCATTCTGAAACACAACGCTTATCTTATGCTTAAATCTGCGTAGTTTCACCTTATTTTCATCAAGATAATTCAGTAATTCCGCAAATTCCAATGTATTTCTCACAGCGCGGAACTCCCTGTCAAAAGCCCGCATTTTCGTTTCTGTTATTTCTGTTTTTTCTTTGCATTCTTCAGTCATGGAATATACAATTTTACGAAGCTTTTCCGCAAATATCCACAGAGTCTCCATAATTTCTTTATGGTTTTCTGCAATTTTCCCATAAACTTCCTCTGTCTCCGAAGAAATAACAGTATTATCTGGCCAAAGAGCCTGATATTTATCTTCAAATATTTTTCCGCGACTTAAAAGTTCTATTTTCTGAGGCTTCTTTGCCAGCGCTTCCACCAGCGCAAAAAGGCTGACCTGACGGCTGGGGAGACAGGAATCTTTCAAAAGGTCTGCCAGAAGCAGAAGTACCAGTGTCCCTGTCATTTTTTCTGACGAAAAAACATCCGGCAGATATATTTTCCCAAACTCATAAGAACTGCTTCTGTGCTTCATCATATAAAGAAGCCCTGACAGATGATCCAGATGAAAATGTGTCAGAAGAAGATTCTTGCGTTCAATCGTAGTAAAATCTGAAATTATTACATCAAAAGCCTCTTTTCTCGGTCGTCCCTCGATTCTGCTGTTGCTTGTCCCAAAATCCACAAGCAGGCTCTTTTTGCGGTCACGGAGGCAAAAACAGTCTCCGAATCCCACATTATACATTCGTATTTTCATACTTCCCCTCCATCAGAACCACTGCTGCATATCATACCATACAGCTCCGCCGTGCTCTGAATCTGCAATCCCCTGCTTCTTATAGCCAAGGCTTTCATAAAACGTAATCTTCTGTTCTTTGCAGGTAAGAATCACCGCTTTTTTGCCATGAGTACGTGCATGTTCAATATACGCTCTCATAAGCTGATGGCCGATTCCTCTGTGCTGATACTGCGGAAGTACATCCAGTCCAAACACTGTCTGTATTTCTCCATCCGGTTTGTGAAGCGTCGCATCATGGTATAATTCATCTCCAAGAACCGGTTTATCTGTATTGCATCCATTGATAAATCCGATAATCGTTTCTCCGTCCACAGCTACAAGAAAATTCTCAGGAAACGCTTTCATTCTCTCCTTAAAGTCCGCAAGCCCTGCCGCCTCCGCTTCCGGAAAACAGGTTGCTTCAATTTCCGCGATTCTTTCCACTTCCTCTTCTCTGGCAGCCCTTATCTTAATTTCATTTGTTCCCATCTATATTATACCCGCCTTTTCTTAAGTGTCCGGCAGACAGAGGCGTCCGCCCTCAATAACATACATTTTAATATACAGCCACATCAAATGCAAGGTATGCAGTATCTTTCTCTTGCCAAAATCTCCTGAAACCATTAAGATAACAGATGTAGGTTTTTCTGCAAAAAATAACAATTTTCAACAAATCAGACGAAAGTCTCAGAAAGGATAGATTATGACGAAAAAGCAACGCGCTCTGGAAGCAATCCGGAGACTGAAAGAAGAATATCCCGATGCCGGCTGCACTCTGGATTACGATGATGCATGGAAGCTTCTCGTAAGCGTCCGTCTGGCTGCCCAGTGTACCGATGCCCGGGTAAATATCGTAGTACAGGATTTGTATGCCAAATATCCCACAGTAGAAGCTATGGCTGCCGCTGAACCGGAAGAAATTGAAGCCATTGTGAAACCCTGCGGTCTGGGAAAAAGTAAAGCAAGAGACATCAGCGCCTGCATGAGAATCCTTCACGAACAATATGACGATAAGATTCCGGAGGACTTTAATTCCCTTCTGAAGCTCCCCGGCGTTGGAAGAAAAAGCGCAAACCTCATCATGGGGGATGTTTTTGGCAAACCCGCCATTGTGACAGACACTCACTGCATCCGTCTTACGAACCGCATTGGTCTTGTAGACGGCATAAAAGAACCGAAAAAAGTAGAAATGGCGCTGTGGAAAATTATTCCTCCAGAAGAAGGAAGCGATTTCTGTCACAGGCTTGTTTATCACGGAAGAGACATTTGCACCGCCCGCACAAAACCACACTGCGACAAGTGCTGTCTCGAAGATATTTGTAAAAAAAATGGAGTAGAATAAAAGATTTATCATGAGCAAAACAAAGACACTTGACCTTACATCTGGTCCGATTTTAAAGACTCTGACCTCCCTTGCAGTACCTATCATGGCTTCTGCTTTTCTGGGAACTGCCTACAGCATTACAGATATGGCATGGATTGGTCTCCTTGGCTCAAAAGCAGTTGCCGGAGTAGGAATCGGAGGTATGTACACCTGGCTTTCCCAGGGACTTGTATCACTGGCGCGTATGGGCGGACAGGTAAATGTCGCTCAGAGCTGCGGCAAAAATGAGCGTGAAGAAGCCAAAAAATATGCGTCTGCCTCCCTGCAGCTTACCATTCTTTTCGGTATTTTATTTGCCGCTGTATGCGTAATATTTGTCCATCCCCTGATACGTTTCTTTAACATCAACGACGCGCAGACATATGAATGTGCCAGAAGCTATATGCTGATCACCTGCGGACTGATTATTTTTTCGTATCTGAATTTCACACTTACCGGACTTTTTACAGCTCAGGGAGACTCAAAAACTCCTTTCCTTGCGAATCTGGCAGGTCTTGTAACCAATATGATTCTGGATCCTCTCCTCATTATCGGATACGGTCCGTTTCCAAGACTTGAAGTAGCCGGAGCTGCCATTGCTACGGTTTCCGCTCAGGCTCTCGTACTTGCTGTATTAATCTGGGGAGCGCTCCGCGCAAAACCGGAGAACAATGTTCTTCACACCTCCCGTCTTTTTAAGCCTGTGTCAGGATACCATTATCGCTCTATCTGCAAAATCGGTGTTCCTACTGCTTTACAGGGAAGTGTTTACTGTATGATTTCCATGGCTCTTACAAGAATGGTAGGCGTATTTGGTCCGGGAGCTGTCGCTGTACAGCGTGTAGGCGGACAGATTGAATCTCTGTGCTGGAACACTGCAGATGGTTTCGGCGCTGCGCTGAACGCTTTTGTCGGTCAGAACTATGGCGCCGGAAAAAAAGACAGAATCCGGAAGGGATATCACATTTCTTTTCGTGTTCTGGTAACATGGGGACTTTTTATAACGGCTGCTTTTATGTTGTTTCCAGAACCTATTTCCAGACTGTTCTTCTATGAGACAGATGTTATCAAAATATCAGTAGGATATCTGGTAATCATCGGCATCGGAGAAGCCTTTATGAGTGTGGAACTTATGACGGTAGGCGCTCTTTCCGGTCTTGGAAAGACAAAAATATGCAGTATCATAAGCATTATCCTTACCGGCGCGCGTATCCCTCTGGCTCTTCTTCTCACTCAGGTTGGACTTGGTATCAACGGTATCTGGTGGGCTCTTACCCTCTCATCCATTGCCAAGGGAATTGTATTTTATCTTACTTTCCAGCGCATCAGCCGTAAACTTTAAATCGCCAAAAATCCTTCCGACAGATTTAAGCCTCTGTCCGGAAGGATTTTTTTATTTCTTTATATCTGGTTTCACTTCAATAAGTTCTCTGTAAAAGATATACTGCTGCATTACCCCCTGACAGTTTTTATATCGTCTGTGAGGAAATCCCTTTCGGTAATGTACATTCAAAGCCTGACGAATATGGGTATCTACAGGAAATGCCTCCAGATGATGAAGCCCGAAAAGACAGATACAGTCCGCCACCTTTTCTCCGACTCCATATAACTTCATAAGCTCTTTTTTTGCGTCTTTATACTTCATTCTTGCTATATTTTCCAGAGAAACAGTCCCTGCCGCCACCTCATCAGAAACCTTTTTTACATATTTGGCACGATATCCCAGATTACAGTTTTTAAGCTGTTCTTCCGTGGCAAGCGACAGCGCCTCAGGCGTTGGGAACGCATAGTATTCAACGCCTTCCGGTGTTATTTTTTTCTCCCCGAATTCCACAGCAATGCTCTCGATACAGCGGCGGATTCTCTTAATATTGTTTCTCTGAGAAATAAGAAAAGAAATAATCATCTCCCATAAATCCTGACGTAAAATACGGATTCCTTTTCCCATTTCAGCCGCTTCTGTAAGATATTTGTCCCGTGGATTGATTTCTTTTATGTAATCTCCATAGTCATTGTCCAAATCAAAATAAGAAATCCAGAAAAAGAGAAATTCTTCCTCCGGACAGAAAAAATTCACAATTCCATTTTCCTGTGTAAGCTCCAGATATTTATCCCCTGCGACTACATTCCAGCGGTTTTCCCCGATTTTTTTCATCCGAAAGCACTGTCCGGATTCACAGATCTGCCCCAGGTCAAAATAATCCATCTCAATTGTCAGCATAAACCATGTCTCCTTTATCCGTTGCGTATTTTTTTATTATAGCCCATAAACTCTGTAATTCCAATTCCTATCTTGATGAAATTTTTGAAGTAGTATATACTGATTAAGATAATTTTTATTATTAAGGAGGGTTTTTTAATGAAATTTATATATCCTGCGGTTTTTCGCAAAGATGACGATGGCAAATACAGAGGCTATTTTCCTGATCTGGAATGCTGCTATGCAGAAGGCGATACCCTTGACGAAGCGATGGACAATGCCGGGGACGCCGCTTACAACTGGATTTACGCAGAACTGACAGAAGACGAAATGGAGCTTCCTGCCATTTCTGACGAAAGTGACTTATCTTTGCAGGAAGGTGATATTGTACGAAATATTCTTGTAAATATCCGCCTTTACGATGGATGGGATGAATAATTTTATCAGCTTTTGGCGAAATAATTTTCTTGTGCCGGAACTGGATTCATGATATGATGATATCAATAATCTCGAAATTACAACAGGCATTTTCCAATCTGTTATAATAAAGAAAAAAGCCTGACTATGACTGAGAAAGGGGGCAAAGCTATATGAAGAAATTCAAAAAATTATTAGTAACTCTGGGATTGGGCGCATTGCTCACATTAGGAACAGCAGCAACTGTTTCCGCTGCATCGGAAGGAGAACTTGAAGGGGCAGTCATATCTGAATCTTCAGAGGACATCATTCTGGAGGATTACGATCTGGATGCAGGCAGGGTTCTTCCAACTCCGCCTACAGACAATGTAAAAATGACCGCATCTTCGCTTACCTCACTCTCCTTTAAATGGGGAGCTGCAAGCGGAGCCAACGGATACCGCGTTTATATCGGACCATACAAAGGTTCCCTGAAAGAGTCCAAAAATCTCGGTATTGTTAAAAGCCCAAGCTGTAAAATCGCCCAACTGGTTCCGGATACGCCTTATTCCATCCGTGTCCAGTCCGTAAAACTCAACAGCAGCAATAAAGTTGTGGATCAGAGTAATAAGTATATTCTCTTCCACTCCGTAACGAAAGCGCCCAAGGTAATGCGCGTCACTTCCGACAGAAATAACAAGTTTACCATCCGCATGTACAATCCGGCGCCAAGTAATAAATCTGACGATATTGTGGGATACCGCGTCAGGTATGAAAATGTAGCGAACCACTCAAAATCTACCCACTATTACAACAAAAGCAGAACCGGATTTTACTACAAACCCAAGGCAAATTACTTTTACAAGCTGGTAATTACACCTTATATCCTTACTTCTAAAGACGGAAAGCAGATACGCTCCTACAGTAAGACCAGCCTTACCCACTACATTGCGCAGCAGCCGAAGCTTTCCAAGAAGGGTCATACCAACACCAGTCAGTCCATTGGCTGGAAACGTGTACAGGGAGCTACAAGCTACAGCGTTTATGTGAAATACCCGGGAACCAAAAGCTATAAAAAGGTTAAACAGACAACCGGATTAAGCTACACTCTCACCGGAATGAAAAAGGGACAGGACTACCTGATCAAGGTTGTTGCCAACAGAGGCAGCTTTAGTTCTGTAAACTCTACCTACTACCGCGTCAGACTATAAACAATTATAAAGGTCATATTAAAAGCGCCGTTCATCGCGGCGCTTTTTTGTTTATCAATCTATTCTTCCGTTTTCATCCTCATACACTTCGCTGAATCTGGCTGCAAACGCAGGAGGCTCATCGTAGACATACAGATGTGAAATATCTCCAAAAGCACTCATGCGGAAGCTTGCAATTCCCTTTCTTCTCTCCTCTGTAACAAGAGTTGTAACAGAAGTCGGAGCAGCGCACATTCCATGCCACAGAACCATTGGAGAACAGTTCATAAGGCGGCTTAAAAGCACACATTCCAGACCGAAATGGCAGAACAGCACAATCGTATCATGGTTTGATTCTTCCACTTTATAATAATGTCCTTCACGCACGTATCCGTGCTTTGCAAGAAGTTCATCGAAGTTCTTAATTACCCATTCATATTCCTGTTTTACTTTGCCCTCTTCCATCACTTCATTCTCGAACCACTTATCATACCGGTAAAAGCGTTCGTCCTCTGTCCAGTCCTGAGGCAGCCAGTCCCAGGCATTTTTGAGCTTCCCTTTCTGATCCGGTCTGTGAATTTCAGGGTTAAATTCTCTCAGCCATTCGCAGACTTCAGCAGTTCTTCCAAGCTTTTTCAAGGTGAGGGATGCAGTGTCCTTCGCTCTACCAAGAGGAGAAACATAAAATGCCTTAATATCCAGCTTCGTCAGTTTCTCAGACAGATATTCCGCTTCTTTCCATCCCTTAGGCGTAAGAGAATCAATAGAATAATCCGGATCTCCGTGTCTTACAATCAGTAATTTCATCTTATATATAGTCTCCTTTTATCATATCCTTTTACCGCATTTATCTATTATTTCACATTTTCCAAAACAAATCTATGGGCATTTTCAAAGAAAATTTTATCAAGAAGACGTCTGTCAAAGCCATTTTCCCCCATAAACTCATAAAGAATAGGAATTGACTGTACCCCTTCAATCTCCTTCGGCAAAATACTGCAGCCATCGAAATCCGTTCCAAGAGCCAGCACATCCTCACCGCCCATCTCAAGGACAGCGTCCATATGCCGCATAAGGGACATCATATCCGGATTTTCTCCGATGAAATTCCCATAGAAATTCATACCAATCAGTCCTTTACGACGTATCAATTCCTTTGCAAGCTCCGGTGTCAGATTTCTCGGATGAGGACAAAGGGTTCTGATATTGGAATGCGACGCCATAACAGGCGCGTCTGTAAGGTTAAAAATATCTTCTGCTCCTTTATCAGAAAGATGGGAAATATCGAGAATAATCCCCTCTTTTACAAATTTTTTAACCAGATTTCTTCCTTCTTCTTTCAGCCCTTTCTTCTGGTCGCAGGACGCCCCGCATGCATAACGATTGTCATAATTCCATGTAAGAAGCGCAAAACGGATTCCCAGTTCTTTGATATGTTCCACATGACTTCCCATCACTGCCACATCCTCAACGGAAAGAAATGCCGCTGCTTTTCCCTGTTCATGTACAGCTTCCATATCTGCTGCATTTTTACACCAGACAAGCGACTCCTTTTCGTTTTCAAGAAGCTCTGCCGCACGTTTATAAGCCTGATAAAACTGCTCTTCCGGACGAGCCATATCCATTTCTCCTTCATCCATGAAAATGGCAAAAATCTGGGCATATTTATCCGCAAAACTCTTTACTCTTCTTAAATCCAGCGCTCCGCTGTTTGCTCCGAATGTTTCCCCCGGTTTTGTAATTGCTGTAAGTGTGTCTACATGACAGTCAAAATAATTCATATCTTTTGTTCCCTCCCTTTTCCTCTTTCTGTAATGGTAATATACTTTTTCATTACGCGCAATCTTTTTCGCATTTTTGTCTGTATCTGACTTGAAAACAGAAGATTCCTGTATACTACCGGCAGGTATTATGGTACACTAATATGGTGTTTATCACCAAAAGAACGCTGAAGCGTTCCTGTATTTATAATCACGAATCAAAAATTAAAGGAGTCTAAGAGTGAAAAATAAAGTGGATTTTGGGGCGCACTTGTATAAGGGTTCATAAAAA
>CATXEA010000036.1 GCA_958367245.1 uncultured Blautia sp. | reverse complement strand
GGTGGTGTGAGAGGTCGGAAATTTCTCAATTAGAGGAATTTCCTCCTACTCGATTCGTAATCTAAAAGAAATCCCTTAAATTGTACGATAGAAAAGTAATATTCTGAATTTAATATATAATATTGACAAGTGCTCATATAATATGCTATAACTAACTAAATCATTAAACCGTTGAAGAAGAGTGAGTACCCTTTGGAGCGCTGAGTCCAGAGAACTGCGGATGGTGGGAACGCAGTGTCAGAGACATAGGGGAATGGGCTTCTGAGGGCGAGCAGAAGTATCTTTTTTGAGAGAACAGTATGCAAGCCGGAGTGCAGACTCCGTTATCAAATCGGGCATATGGAAGTATGCGATGAGTGGGTATCAGATACCAAGCCGGGTGGCACCGCAGGAGTTTTACTCTTGTCCCTGCAAGTAATCGTTGATTGTGGGAGACAGGGGTATTTTTTTATACCCTGATATGTTTTCCACAGCGAAAGTCAGAGAGGAGAAAATTATGAGCGAGACAACAAAAATCCCTTACAAAATTTATCTGGAAGAAAGTGAGATGCCGAAGGAATGGTATAATGTCCGTGCAGATATGAAAAACAAACCAGCGCCTCTTTTAAATCCACAGACTCTGAAACCAATGACAGCAGAGGAACTTGGAGTTGTATTCTGTGACGAACTGGTGCAGCAGGAACTGGACGACACCAATCCATATATAGAAATCCCGCAGGAAATCCGCGATTTTTATAAGATGTACCGTCCGTCTCCGCTGGTTCGCGCTTATTGTCTGGAAAAGAAACTGGATACTCCGGCGAAAATTTATTATAAATTTGAAGGAAATAATACAAGCGGCAGCCATAAGCTTAATTCTGCCATTGCTCAGGCATATTATGCAAAGAAACAGGGACTGAAAGGCGTAACAACAGAAACAGGAGCCGGTCAGTGGGGAACTGCTCTTTCCATGGCATGCGCATATCTTGATATGGACTGTCACGTATATATGGTGAAATGCTCTTACGAGCAGAAACCTTTCCGCCGTGAGGTGATGAGAACCTATGGCGCAGAAGTGACGCCTTCTCCGTCTGAAACTACAGAAGTGGGAAGAAAGATTCTGGAAGCTCATCCGGGAACAAGCGGAAGTCTTGGATGCGCGATTTCTGAGGCTGTAGAGGCAGCTACGAGCCACGAGGGATACAGATATGTGCTGGGAAGTGTTTTGAATCAGGTTATGCTTCATCAGTCTGTAATTGGTCTGGAAACAAAGGCGGCTCTTGATAAATACGGTGTAGTGCCGGATATGATTATCGGCTGCGCAGGCGGCGGCTCCAACCTTGGCGGTCTTATTGCTCCTTTTATGGGTGAAAAGCTCCGTGGGGAAAGAGATTATCAGTTTATTGCAGTGGAACCGGCGTCCTGTCCAAGTCTGACAAGAGGAAAATTTGCATATGATTACTGTGATACCGGAATGGTGACACCTCTGGCGAAAATGTATACTCTGGGCAGCGGTTTCATTCCATCGGCAAGTCATGCAGGCGGACTTCGCTATCATGGTATGAGTCCTGTCGTTTCCCAACTCTATGCAGATGGTCTCATGGAAGCCCGTTCCGTAGAACAGACCTCTGTTTTTGAGGCAGCGCAGATGTTTGCGAAGGTGGAAGGAATTCTTCCGGCTCCGGAAAGCTCTCATGCAATCCGCGTAGCAATCGATGAAGCGATGAAATGTAAGGAAACGGGCGAAGAAAAGACGATTGTATTCGGTCTTACAGGAACGGGATATTTCGATATGTTTGCCTATGCAAGATACAATGACGGAGAAATGAAGGATTATATTCCTACAGATGAAGAGCTTCAGGCAGGGCTTAAAGGACTGCCGGATGTCTTATGATGGAGTGGATTTTGACAATTATCTGCGCTGTAATGTCTGTAGTGCTTTTATCCGGTCATGGAGCGTTTCTGATTGCCGGCTATAATACCTCAAGCAAGGCGGATAAGGCAAAATACGATGAAAAAAAGCTCTGTCGTGTTATGGGCGCCGGATTCTCTGTAATCACCGTTCTTCTGACTGCGCTTTCCATACTTGGGGAAAATGCTCCCTCTTGGTTCGGTAAATTTTTTGGCGCTGTGGTTCTTTTGGATGTAATTGTACTTCTTTATGTGTCAAATACGAAGTGTTATGCGAAAGATGCTCCGAAAGCAACGGAGGAAGACCCGAAAGCTGCAGCAGCCAGAGAGGCGGGAAACCGGAAAGTAATGATTGGAAGTATGATTTTTACAGGAATTGTATTTGTTTTTGTAGGAATTATACTGTTTACCGGAAATATTCATATAAAGTATGGAGAGAATGAGTTCACAGTGGAGGCTTCTTACTGGCCGGACAGGACGATTGCTTATGAAGAAATTGAAAAGCTGGAGCTTGTCAGAGGTGTAAAAGCAGGAAGCAGAACCAATGGTTTCGGAAGTTTCAGACTTTCCATGGGGCACTTTAAAAATGAAGAATACGGAAGCTATATCCGCTATACCTATGCCGACTGTGAGGAAACGGTCGTTATGGATGTAAAGGGAATTACCGTTGTTCTTGCAGGAAAGGATTTGGAGAGTACAGAAGAAATCTACAGGATTTTAAAAGAAAAAACGCTGGAGCGTTCTTGAAAAATATATCGCAAAACAGATTATAAGAAAAGAGTACCGGATTTTCCGCGAAGGGAAGAAACAGTACTCTTTTTGTTTCTGAAAATGCTGTTTTTGTATTATGACTGGTTTTGTTCTGCAACCAGATGGGAAGCGCCGTACATTTCACGAAGCTTTGGCTTCTCGATTTTTCCCGTAGGATTGCGGGGAACGTCTGCGAAGAAAATCTTGCGCGGGCGTTTGTAGCGGGGCAGTTTTTTGCAGAAAAGATTAATATCCTCTTCTGTGCAGCTGCATCCCGGTTTCAGAGAGATAATAGCTGCGGAGATTTCACCCAGACGTTTGTCCGGAAGTCCGATGACAGCTACATCCAGAATATTGTCATTGGTGCGGAGAAAATCTTCAATCTGTACAGGATAGATATTCTCGCCTCCGCTGATGATAACGTCTTTTTTACGGTCAACAAGGAAGATAAATCCGTCTTCATCCTCCATTGCCATATCCCCTGTATAGAGCCAGCCGTCGTGGAGAACTTCAGAGGTCGCCTTCGGATCTTTATAATAGCAGACCATGACGCCGGGGCCTTTCACAGCCAGTTCTCCGGTTTCTCCCTGTTTGACAGGATTGCCCTGAGGGTCGATGATTTTTGTTTCCCAACCGTAACCGGCTTTTCCGATAGCGCCTACCTTATGGATATTTTCTACGCCCAGATGTACGCAGCCCGGACCTATGGATTCGCTTAAACCGTAATTGGTATCGTACTGGTGATGAGGGAAGTATTCCTTCCAGTGTTTAATAAGACTCTGCGGGACAGGCTGTGCTCCAATGTGCATAAGACGCCACTGGTCAAGCTGGTACATATCAAGTTTGATATCGCCTCTGTCAAGAGCCAGAAGAAGATCCTGAGCCCAGGGAACCAGCAGCCACACAATGGTACATTTTTCTTCAGATACTGCGCGGAGAATAAATTCCGGATTCGTACCTTTCAGAAGAACTGCCTTTCCTCCTGTGAGAAGACTTCCAAACCAGTGCATCTTGGCGCCTGTATGGTAAAGAGGCGGGATGCAGAGGAAAACATCGTTCTTTGTCTGGTGATGATGGTGCTGCTCCGCCTTGGCAGAATGCATCAGCGCCTGATGGGTATGCAGGATTGCCTTCGGGAAACCTGTAGTTCCGGAAGAAAAGTAAATCGCCGCATAATCCTCGTCATCGATATCAATTTTTGGCGACTGGCTGGAACAGTTGGCTGTGTGCATGGTGTAGTCTTCTGCAAAACCGGGGCAGTTCTCACCTACATAATAAAGAAGACGGTGCTTACCGATTTCGTCCGCAACCTCCTCCACACGGCCGATAAATTCCGGACCGAATACCAGAATATCAACATCAGCCAAATCGAGACAGTATTGGATTTCTTCTGCGGAATAACGGAAGTTCAGGGGAACGGCAAGAGCGCCTGTTTTTAAAATTCCGAAATATATGGGAAGCCATTCCAGACCGTTCATCAGGAGAATGGCAACCTTGTCACCTTTCTTAACTCCGCGCTCCAGAAGGAGATTTGCGAAGCGGTTGGCTTTTTCATTAAAAACATTCCATGTGATTTCACGTCTGTAATAAGAAGCGCGTACAGGTTCAATCAGTTCATATTCTCTCCAGGTTACACGCCTTGTCTCAGGCATTTCCGGATTAATTTCCACAAGACAGACGTCGTCGCCGTATAGTCGGCAGTTTTTTTCCAAAATATCAGTAAGTGGCATAAGTATCACCTTTCTTCGGGACATTTCGCTGTGTCCCTCTCCTTCAAATTCGCGCTTTAAAGCGTCGGCTTAATAAAGTCTATGATAACCAATTAACGCGTTAATGTCAACCGCTTTTTGCTGGATTTTGAACAAAAAAATTCTTGACTTTTTATATAAAAATGATATACTGAACAAAAAATAATTTAACAGTTAAAAGCGTTACACTTCAACGCGATAAATAGGAGGAGAGAAGAAATGTATGTAAAAATAATGCTGCTGGTCATTTTCTTTGGCATCATGATTGGCGTGGGAATTGTTTCCCGTAAACAGGCGACCAGTGTAAACGGATTTGTACTGGGAGGAAGGAATGTGGGGCCCTGGCTTACGGCTTTTGCCTATGGGACCTCTTATTTTTCGGCAGTTGTATTCGTAGGTTACGCAGGACAGTTCGGATGGAAATATGGTCTGGCGTCCACCTGGATTGGTATTGGAAATGCCGTAATCGGAAGTCTTATGGCATGGGTGATTCTGGGAAGAAGAACAAGGATTATGTCTCATCATCTGCAGGCTGCAACCATGCCGGACTTCTTTGGCAAACGCTTTCACAGCAATGCTCTTCGTATTGCTGCATCGGCAATCGTATTCGTATTTTTGATTCCGTATACGGCTTCTTTATATAATGGACTTTCCCGCTTGTTTGGGATGGCATTTGATATTCCCTATGCAGTGTGTATTGTTATGATGGCGATTCTGACGGGAGTTTATGTAATTCTTGGCGGCTATATGGCAACAGCAATTAATGATTTTATTCAGGGAATTATTATGATTGGCGGAATTGTTGCGGTAATCGCAGCAGTTCTTAATGGTCAGGGTGGATTTATGAACGCTGTGAGAAGTCTGTCGGAACTGGAAAGTGATATTCCGGTGACTATGGGACAGCAGGGTGCTTTTGCCTCTTTCTTTGGACCTGACCCGCTGAACCTCTTCGGGGTTATTATCCTGACTTCTCTGGGAACCTGGGGGCTGCCTCAGATGGTACATAAATTTTATACGATTAAGAACGAGAAGGCAGTAAAGACCGGAACTGTGATTTCAACTGTTTTTGCAGTGATTATTTCAGGGGGCTGTTATTTTCTGGGAGGTTTCGGAAGACTCTTTGACAGTCCGGCAATTTACGCGGAGAACGGAAGCGTAGCCTATGATGCGATTATTCCTGCCATGCTTTCTACTCTGCCGGATGCGCTGATTGGTGTTGTAGTAATTCTGGTGCTTTCTGCATCCATGTCTACACTGTCGTCGCTGGTGCTGACATCAAGTTCTACTCTGACACTGGATTTTATTAAGGGAAATTTTGTTAAAAATTTAAGTGAGAAGAAACAGCTTCTTATCATGCGTATCCTCATTGTATTTTTTATTGCGATTTCCGTTGTACTTGCTCTGAATCCGCCGACTTTTATCGCGCAGCTAATGGGGATTTCATGGGGAGCCCTTGCAGGCGCTTTCCTTGCTCCGTTCCTTTACGGGCTGTTCTGGAAGGGGACGACACAGCTTTCTGTATGGGCAAGCTTTTTTGTGGGAGTCGGAATCACTGTGGCTAATATGTTCCTGAAATTCATTGATTCTCCAATTAACGCAGGTGCGGCAGCTATGGCGGCAGGTCTTATAGTAGTTCCGGTTGTCAGTTTTGTGACGCCGAAGCTGGAAAAGAGAAAGATTGAAGAGATTTTCTCCTGCTATGATGAGGAAGTATATGTAAAGAGAAAGGTTGCTCTGCCGGAAAAAGAGGCGGAGTAAAAAAGGAGCTGTCCGGTGGGACAGCTTCTTTTGATAGAGCATCAGATGCCCAGGAGATATTGTGCGTTTCCGGACAGGATTTGTTTTTTCTCCTCTTCGGACAGACCTGAGAGAGTCTGGATTTTTTCCACGCAGGCTTTCTGGTCTGCCCAGGGAGCGTCTGTAGCAAAGAGAACTTTATCAGCGCCATGACTGTGTATCATCCGGGTAAGAAGCTCTTCGTCCATGTGAAGAACGGAATATGCGGTATCAAGATAGACACTTTGACCACAGAGCTTCTTCAGGGATTCCTCATAATTTGTGTTGCTTCCCATATGGGCAAGAATAAGGCGTGGAGGAGCGGTTTCCTGTACCACTTCGAGAATCATATCAGGAGAACAGAAATCCTCATCCGGTGTCACCGGATCGAAGCCTGCATGAGTAAGAATGGCAAGTCCAAGCTCTGAGGCTGTGTAGACAAGTCTTTTATATTGGATATCATTGAAGTGCAGACCCTGATAATTGGGATGTATTTTTATCCCTCTGAATCCCTCGGAGGCGATAAGTCTTAACTGCTCTTTATAATCAGGATGAGCCGGATGGATGCCTGCAAAGGAAATGATTCTGGTATCAGGATTCTCTGCCCATTTTTCGTTTACTGCAGAGGCAAAACGGAGAATGGAATCGAACTGCTGGGGAGCAGTGACAACAGGGAGGACAACGCTGACGTCAACGCCGCTTCGTTCCATAGAAGCGCGAAGCCCGTCAAGTGTTCCGTCCATGCTGGGAATGAGTTTTATGATAGAAGCCAGATGAGGGATGGCTTTGGCAGCGACCTTATCCGGAAAAATATGTGTATGAAAATCAATGACCATGAGAGAAACCTCCTGAAAAAATTATTTTGTGCGGTTCTATTATAAAATGAAATTTCAATGATGTAAAGTGATAAAACGCTTTTCCTCAATATTAGATGGTGTTATAATAGGAAAGAAAATGAAAGAATTACAGGTTGCTGGGAACAGCGACGAGCATACAAAAGGAGACAGATTATGATTAGACAGAACATTGTATTTGTGGAAAACAGGGCGGGAAGCCTTAAGAAAGTGACAAACCTTCTGAAAGAGGAGAATATAAATATTTATGGATTTGCCTGTTTCGACGCGCCGGAGTTCGCAATTTTTCGAATGGTATGCAATGAGCCGGAACGGGCAGAAAAGCTTCTCAGTGAGCATGGATATATGAACCGTATCACGCAGGCGATTGCAGTGGATATGAAGGATGAGGTCGGAGGACTTGACGCTCTTCTGACTGTGTTATCAGACAGCAACGTAAGTCTTGACTATATTTACACCTCTTTTCACAGACAGAGCCTTGTGCCTGCGGTTATTCTTCAGGCGGAAGATATTTTGGTGACAGAAAGTATTCTGAAGAATAATGGTTTTACTGTATTTAACAGGGTGGAAGAACTGGAGAGATAAGCCGGAGGGATTTTATGTACAGGATTTATCTTGTGGAAGACGATGAAATGATAGCAGGTCTTATGAAGAAGCATCTGGAATCGTGGGGATATCAGGTAGATGTGGTGAAGGATTTTACAAATGTTCTGGGAGAATTTGCAAAAATCAATCCGCAGCTTGTGCTTCTTGACCTGAAGCTGCCGTTTTTTAACGGATTTCACTGGTGCGAGGAAATCAGAAAAATTTCTCAGGTTCCTGTGATTTTTGTTTCTTCGGCAGCAGACAACATGAATATGGTTATGGCAATGGCAAGAGGGGCGGATGACTTCATTGCCAAGCCCTTTGATCTGGAAGTGCTGGTAGCGAAGGTTCAGGCGATTCTCAGGAGAACATATTCTTTTGGCAAGGCATCTAATATACTGGAACATAAGGGGGCAGTTCTCAATCTGGGAAACGGAAACCTGACAGTGGGAGACGAGAGTCTGGAACTGACAAGAAATGAACTGAAAATCCTTCAGATTCTTTTTGAGCATAACGGAAAAGCTGTATCCAGAGATGCCATTATGACGAAGCTCTGGGAAAATGACAGTTTCGTAGATGATAATACTCTGACAGTAAATATGACGAGACTTCGCAAAAAACTTGAGGGAATCGGGCTGAAAAATTTCATTGTCACAAAGAAAGGAATGGGGTACATGGTTTGAAAAAAACATGGGTGGAATATCTGCAGAAGATATGGAAGTTTCTTGCTGCCGAGGGGATTTGTGCAGTCATTTTGCTGATAATTTGTTTTCTTTACGATCTTTCACTGGAGCCGCTTCTTTATGGGGCGATACTCTGCACAATTGTAATCGCTTTGTTTCTTTTTTATGGATATTATCAATACAGAAACAAAAAGAGACGGCTGGTGCAGCTTCGGGCAATTTTACCTGTGGATTTGGAAGAGATGCCGGAGTCGGAGGATGGAAATGAAGAAATATATCAGAATATGCTTCTTGAACTGAACAGAAGGAGAATGAGCGCAGAGGCGGGAAAACTTAAAATGTATGAGGAAGTCACAGACTACTATACCATGTGGGCGCATCAGATTAAAACGCCCATTGCAGCAATGCGTCTTCTGCTTCAGGAAGAACCGGAAGAAAACCGTGACGAACTGGGAGAACTTTTTAAGATTGAACAGTATGTGGAAATGGTTCTTGGATATTTAAGGGCAGAAGATATGTCCGCAGATATGAAATTTGAGTGTATAGAGCTTGACGCAGTTGTGAGAGAACAGATTCGCAAGTATGCCCGTATTTTTATAGGGAAAAAAATCAGCCTTGATTTTTCGGAAACAGGGGAAGAGGTGCTTACGGACAGCAAGTGGCTTGGATTTGTAATTGGGCAGCTTTTGTCAAATGCATTAAAGTACACGAAAAAAGGAAAAATTTCTATTTATATGGACAAATCACAGGAAAAGACTCTTGTCATAGAAGATACGGGAATCGGAATTCAGTCATCTGACCTTCCGAGAGTATTTGAAAAAGGGTTTACCGGATATAACGGCAGGGGAGAGGGCAAATCTACAGGAATCGGTCTTTACCTCTGCGCCAAAATTATGAAACGTCTGGGTAATGAGATTTCCATAGAATCTGAGCCCGGAAAAGGAACGAAGGTTTTTCTTGGTTTAAAACGCGAGGAATTGGAACTGATGTAAAAGGAGGCAGTATATGATTTATAAAAATGCGATGGAACTTATCGGAAAAACACCTCTCATGGAGGCTGGAAATCTGGAAAAAAAGCTTGGGCTTCAGGCAAGGCTGCTGGTGAAGCTTGAATATCTGAATCCTGCAGGAAGTACAAAGGACCGCGCTGCAAAGAGTATGATTGAAGACGCGGAAGAAAAGGGACTTCTGAAAGAGGGGGCTGTAATCATTGAGCCGACTTCAGGAAACACGGGAATTGGCCTTGCTTCCATTGCGGCAGTAAAAGGATACAGGGCAATTTTCGTTATGCCGGAAACAATGAGTGTGGAAAGGCAGAATATCCTGAAAGCCTACGGAGCAGAGATTGTGCTCACAGAAGGGGCGAAGGGAATGAGCGGCGCAATTGAAAAGGCGGAGGAGCTTCACAGGGAAATTCCGGGCAGTTTTATTCCCGGACAGTTTGAAAATCCTGCAAATGCTCTGGCGCACCAAAAGAGTACCGGGCCGGAAATCTGGGAGGATACAAATGGGCAGGTGGACTTCTTTGTCGCCTGTGTCGGAACTGGTGGAACGATTACCGGAACAGGAGAATATCTCAAAGAAAAGAATCCGCAGATAAAGGTTGCTGCAGTGGAACCGGCTTCGTCACCTCTCCTGTCAGGAGGAGTGGCAGCGCCTCATAAGATACAGGGAATTGGGGCGAATTTTATTCCGGAGCTTCTGAACAGAGAGATTTACGATGAGGTACTTACCGTTACGGATGAGAATGCGTTTGAGGGAGCGAGGCTTCTGGCAAAAACAGAGGGGATTCTTGTCGGTATTTCCTCCGGCGCAGCATTATGGGCAGCAATCGAGGTTGCACGCCGTCCGGAACAAAAGGGGAAAACAATCGTAGTTCTTCTGCCGGATTCAGGAGACAGATATTATTCCACTCCTTTGTTTGAGTTTTCTTAAAAAATGCTTTTCCTCACTAAAGTTTTGCTTGACAAAAACTGTATAATTGTATACAATCATACAAAAATACAAGAGTACAAAATATAAAGATAAAGAGCGGAGGCACTTATGGAATATCAGGAGCAGTCCCTGGGGAGTCAGATATTTTCCAGAATCAGGGAAGATATCCTGACCGGAGTCTATGAGCAGGGAGCAGAATTAAAGGAAGCGACCCTGGGAGCGAAGCTGGGAGTGAGCAGAACTCCGGTTCGTGAGGCGCTGCGTCAGCTTGAACTGGAGGGTCTGGTAGAAATTATTCCCAACCGCGGAGCCAGAGTTACCGGAATTTCAGAAAAAGATATCGGGGATATTTACCTGATGCGTTCTAAGCTGGAGGGACTGGCAGCGCGTCTGGCAGCAGAGAATATAAAGGATGAGGATTTGGCAGAAATGGAAGAAGTACAACTTTTGTCAGAGTTTCATCTGGAACATTCCAAGGAGGAACAAATGGTAAATATGGACGGACGCTTCCATGAACTTATGTATCATGCGTCCGGAAGCAGAATGCTGGAGCATATGCTTACTTCTTTTCACCATTATGTAAAAATGGCGAGAATCACTTCCATGAAGGCAAAAAATCGTGCAGAAGAATCTGTGCGGGAACATAAGGCAATTTTGGAGGCAATCCGAAACAGAGATGCAGATCAGGCAGAAAAGCTGGCAGACGAGCATATCAGACATGTGATTGCAAATCTTGAACACAGACCGGGCAGAACCCCTAAGGAGGAAGAAAATGAGTAAAATTCAGATGACGACACCCCTTGTAGAGATGGATGGAGATGAGATGACCAGAATTCTCTGGAAAATGATTAAGGATGAGCTTTTACTTCCTTATATAGACTTAAAGACAGAATATTATGATCTTGGTCTGGAACACAGAAATGAAACAAACGACCAGGTAACGATAGATTCTGCGCTTGCGACAAAAAAATACGGTGTTGCTGTAAAATGTGCGACGATTACACCGAATGCAGCCCGCATGGAGGAATATGACCTGAAGGAAATGTGGAAAAGTCCTAACGGAACAATTCGTGCAATTCTTGACGGAACAGTATTCCGTACACCAATTGTGGTAAAAGGAATCGAACCTTGCGTGAAGAACTGGAAAAAACCGATTACGATTGCAAGACACGCTTATGGTGATGTGTACAAAAATACAGAGATGAAGATTCCGGAAGCCGGAAAAGTAGAGCTTGTCTATACTGCGGAAGATGGAACAGAGACAAGAAATCTGGTCTTTGATTTCAAGGGACCTGGAGTTGCGCAGGGAATGCATAATATTGATGATTCCATCGAGAGTTTTGCAAGAAGCTGTTTCAGCTACGCGCTCGATACGAAGCAGGATTTATGGTTTGCAACAAAAGATACGATTTCCAAGAAATATGACCATACCTTTAAAGATATTTTTCAGGAAATCTTTGATGCGGAATATAAAGAAAAATTCGAAGAAGCGGGAATTACTTATTTCTATACACTGATTGACGATGCGGTTGCCCGTGTTATGAAATCCGAGGGCGGCTATATCTGGGCATGTAAGAATTATGACGGAGATGTAATGAGCGATATGGTTTCTTCCGCCTTTGGTTCACTGGCTATGATGACGTCTGTTCTGGTATCTCCGGAAGGCTATTATGAGTACGAAGCAGCTCACGGAACTGTACAGCGCCATTATTACAAGCATCTGAAAGGGGAGGAAACTTCCACAAACTCTGTAGCTACAATTTTTGCATGGAGCGGCGCTCTTCGCAAACGAGGAGAGCTTGACGGAAATAAGGAGCTGATGGAGTTTGCTGATAAACTGGAAAGAGCGACTATTCAGACGATTGAGGACGGAAAAATGACAAAGGACCTCGCGCTGATTACTACGCTGGAAAATCCGGTTGTTTTAAACAGTGAGGAATTTATTAAGGCGATCAGAGAAAACCTGAATTAAGGGAGGATAAATTTATGGCTAGAGACGAAATACTGAAAATCGGGGAACAGTACAACAGAGACTTTCAGGAACTGATCCAGTATTGTCTGGCATCCGGACGAATTGATCAGAATCTGTACCAGGAATATGATGTAAAGCGCGGGCTTCGTGATTCCAACGGTAAAGGTGTGCTGACAGGTTTGACGGAAATCTCCGACGTTGTGGGATATACGTATGAGCATGGAAGAAAGATTCCTGCAGACGGTGAACTGTATTTCCAGGGCTATAATGTGGCAGATATGATCGCAAGCTTTAAGAACAGAAAAGAAGGGTTTGAGGAAACCATTTATACGCTTCTTTTCGGTCGTGTTCCGAATGAGCGTCAGTTTTCCATGTTTAAGGGAATCCTGACAGAGATGATGACTTTAAATAACCGTTTTATTCGTGATGTTGTTATGAAAGCTTCCAATGAGAATCTTATGAATGCTATGCAGAGATGTGTTCTGACATTGTATACATACGATGATAATCCGGATGGAACAGGTGTGGAGAATGCGCTGCGTCAGTCTATGCAGTTGATTGCGAAGTTGCCTCTGATTGCAGTTTATTCTTATCATTCCTACCGCCATTTCAGACACGATGAAAATCTTCTGATTAAGAACCCGAAGCCGGAGCTTACTTTTTCCGAAAATATTCTGTATATGCTTCGCGAGGACGGACAGTTTACAGATCTGGAAGCTAAGGTGCTTGATATTGCCCTTGTTCTTCACGCAGAGCACGGCGGCGGTAACAACTCTACGTTTACGAATCATGTAGTTACTTCTTCCGGTACAGATACTTATTCTGCAGTGGCAGCATCTATCGGTTCCCTGAAAGGACCGAAGCACGGCGGCGCGAACCTGAAGGTTCAGGATATGTTTGACGATATTATGGCAAACTGCGAGAACTGGGAGGATGAAGAAGCGCTGAAAGATTATCTGAATGCGATTCTGGATAAAAAAGTCTTTGACCATGCAGGACTGATTTACGGTATGGGTCATGCTGTTTATACGTTAAGCGACCCTCGTGAGGTAATTCTGAAAGAATATGCGAAGCATCTTGCGAAAGAGAAAGGCAGGGAAAAAGAATTTTCTCTTTATGAAAGAGTGGAGAAAGTGGCAGGGGAGCTGATTATGCATAAACGTAAGCTGTTTAAGCCGGTCTGCGCCAATGTGGACTTCTACAGCGGATTTGTTTATAAGATGCTTGGTATTCCGAGAGAACTGTTTACTCCGATTTTTGCTATTTCCCGTATTGCAGGCTGGTCTGCGCATCGTCTGGAAGAGCTGGTTAACGCGGGCAAAATTATTCGTCCTGCCTACCGCTATGTAGGTCATCACAGACCATATCCGGAAATGAAGGACAGAGAGGAACAAAATCCGTTCAGCATAGAGTATCAGAGACTGCATAAGCTGGATACTTTGAAAGATGCTTTATAAAAAACCATGACCATCGATGAAAACGATGGTCATGGTTTTTTTGTCGTAAAATCCTTTGGGTGCGTTTTTTATATCAGGGGGATTCTGCCCAATATTTCTGTACCAGATTCCATGCGTCCTGTGAATCTAGATTATATTCCGTCTGAATCTGCGTAAAGGCAGCTTCCTGAGGAATATTGAATTTTTTACAGGTTTTAACAGTTGCCATAATCGCAGCCTCGTTGCGGCATTCTTCTTCCCATTCTTCAAGAGCTTTACACATAAGAAAGGTACCTCCTTTTCTTTTCAGAGCATGATGAATCAGTTTCTGAGATGCGGTGATGGAACCGATGACAAGCCCAAGCTCAGAGCTGAGCTCCTGATTCCAGTACACATCGTTGCGTTTTTTATGATTTTTCTGATAGATATTTCTGGTTATGTCAAATACGGTCTTTACATCTTTCGAGTGAAATATGTAGTTTTCACTGTCTCTGACCTGAAGAAGGTTCATTTTGTAATCACAGACCAGAGGCTTTAATTCCTCTGGAATTTTGAGCATATCTATAAGAGAGAAAGGACCATCCCAAGGTTCTTCACCATAGTATACGCAAAGAGTGATCATGGGATGCAGTCGGTCAGTTTTTTTCATGCCGGAGAGAAATTCGAGAGAATTTTCCAGTTTTTTCGTCTGCTTATTTTTCTTTACAAGTCCTGTGTATTCTTTTAGATACCCCAAAGCATCTCCAAGCATATGTCTGAGAGGCATGGCATAATGAGCCCGCATTTGATTTTCGAGCCCCCAAATCACAAAATCAATCCCGTATGCGGTCTTTTTTACTACATCCAGAGTTTTTTGAATGGTTTCCGTGTGTTCTTTAAAAGTCACAATAGAAGAAATATCAGTATCTGCTTCTGTAAGGTCCTGTGGATTAATAAATGTTTTCCCGTGAAAGAGTACAGCATTGAATAAATCTGCGAAATGCTCGTTATTCCTCCAGAAATTCTTTAGTATAACATCTGGTTTGATGTAATCCTGTTTTGCCGTTTTAATCACCAATCCTTCTTATAACAGGCAGGAACATATCTGTGTTCCCTGAGTAAAATACAACTTTTTATACCATCTGACGGTTTCATTGGTTTTTTTGTGGAAACTATTATCATAAGAAGTATATAAAATATGGTGATTTATCTTTTGTGAAGTATATATAGAATCTCCTTTGAATGTATTGTAGCATTTACAAACAGACATTTCAATGGAAAACGGTTTTGCCTTGACTTTTTTATAAAAGGGTTTATAATACAAAAATGCAAATAAGTTGCAAATTGCATCAAAAGAAATGACAGATAAAATTTATGGAGGAGTTATGACTGAATATTTATTAGATTCTCTGAAGGACAGTGTAAGACTGCTTCCTTTTCTTTTTCTGACATATTTATTAATGGAAGCTTTGGAGCATAAAGCGGGCAGTGTGGCGAGAAAAAGGATACAGACTGCCGGAAAGTTCGGGCCTTTGTGGGGAGGAATACTTGGAGTAGTTCCGCAGTGCGGATTCTCTGCTGCGGCATCCAGCCTGTTTGCAGGAAGAGTAATCACAGTAGGAACGCTTCTGGCAATCTATTTATCTACTTCAGATGAAATGCTTCCGATTATGATATCCAATGCAGTTCCTGCTGGAACCATTGCCGGAATATTAGCTACGAAAGTATGTATTGCTGTAATTTCCGGATTTTTTGTGGAATTTGTTTTTCGGTATATAATGAAACGGCAGGAGAGGGAAATAGATATACATGCAATCTGTGAAGAGGAGCGCTGTGACTGCCAGCATGGAATTGTACGTTCTGCCCTGATACACACAGGAAAGATTTTTCTGTATATCCTGTTGATTTCTCTTGTATTAAATATTATCATTGGAGTAATAGGAAGAGACACACTTGCAGGACTCTTTTCCGGTTTTCCGGTAATTGGCGAAATGGCTGCCGCTTTGGTGGGGCTGATTCCCAACTGTGCATCCTCCGTTGTGATCACACAGCTTTATCTGGATGAGATTATCGGAGCAGGAGCCATGATGTCGGGACTTCTGGTCAATGCAGGAATCGGACTTCTTGTTCTGTTTCGGCTTAATCGTGACAGGAAGCAGAACCTTTCCATCCTTGCGGCTCTCTACGGGCTTGGAGTTTTCTGGGGTGTTGTCATAGAATTACTTGGAATTGTTTTTTAGGAGATAGATATGGGGTATGCAACAACAAACCGAAAAAAGATAATGGATTTTCTGAAAGCCAGCAGCGACCGGACTGTAACTGCGGCAGATGTGGATTATTATTTAAAAGAACAGGAAAGTGAAGTAAATATCACGACGATTTACCGCTATCTTGATAAGCTTGCCAAGGACGGCACAGTTATAAAATATGCGGCGGAAAAAGGCAGTTACGCGTCATACCAGTACGTGGAGCCGGGGAGAAACTGTGACGGGCACCTTCATATGAAATGTGTGAAATGCGGTAAAATTATCCATCTGGAATGTCATTTTATGGACGAAATCTCGCATCACATTGAGGAGGGTCACGGATTTACTCTGCAGTGTAAAAATTCCATTTTATATGGTGTGTGTAAGGAATGTAAGAAAAGAGGAGAATGAAAATGGAAATAAGCAGGCCTCAGAATCAGTCAAATTACGACAAAGTCATTGAAGAGTGGAGACTTCGTTTTCTGAAGATGAATCAGGAAGCGCTGATTGAGAAATTTCAATTGGAATCTGATGAAACGGCTGTCTATCTTACATACTTTAATCATAAAATGCGCATCGACCGATTCACAGGTGTTATCGCTTATTTAGAAGAACCACAGAAAATTGCAGGCTTTAATACCTGTATGGATGTCTACAACCTGTTTCATTATTCCATCGATATTCCGGTGGCATCGGGCATTCTGGTTCCCTTTCGCCAGGTAAAAAGAGTATATCCCTTTGAGAAGGCGTATAAGCGTACGGTGTTGAAAACCTTACAGGAAACTTTTTCCGGTCATGTAGAGGAGTTGAGGAAAGCCTGTGAAAAACTTGGGGGAAAGCCTCTGCCTCAGGGAGATGTGGGATATCAGCTTTCAGTATATCCGTTTTTAGACATAGCAGTTTATTTCTGGGATGCAGACGATGAATTTGAAGCGCAGGCAAATATGCTCTTTGATTCCAATATCACCGATTTTCTCCATGAAGAAAATGTAGTCTGTGTTGCCGCAGATGCAGTATATTACCTGACAGAGACAGCAGGGCTCGATGCAAAGGAAATTTATGCGGGCAGTGGTAAACAATAAAAATAACATGCAACCTTACAAAAATGTAAGCTTTCACCACGATTTGTAACCCAGGTCGATGGATGAAGGCTTTTTCTTTTGGTATAGTAATGACAGAAACAAAGAACAGGTAAAGGAGAAAAAATTATGTCATTACTGGAAGTAAGCAATGTAAAGAAAATATACAGTACCCGCTTCGGCGGAAATAAAGTGCAGGCGTTGTCAAATGTTACCTTTTCCGTGGAAAAGGGAGAATTTGTTGCGATTATGGGTGAGTCCGGAAGCGGTAAAACAACGCTTTTGAATATTCTGGCGTCTCTTGACCGTCCTACAGAGGGGGAAGTCCTTCTTGAGGGAAAAAGCATCGTAAATCTTTCCGAAAAAGAAATCTCCGCATTTCGCCGGAAAAATTTAGGCTTCGTATTTCAGGACTTTAATCTTCTTGATACCTTAAGCCTTCGGGATAATATTTATCTTCCTCTTGTACTGGCTGGAGAAGACTATCGCGAGATGGCGCAGAAAATCCGCCCTATTGCTCAGGCGCTTCGAATCACAGAGATTCTGGAAAAATATCCCTATGAGGTATCCGGAGGTCAGAAACAAAGAGTAGCAGTTGCCAGAGCGCTGATCACACAGCCCCGTATTGTGCTGGCAGACGAACCTACAGGAGCGCTGGACTCCAAGGCGGCAGCAGCCCTTTTGTCCATGTTTGAGGAAATTAACGAGGCAGGACAGACCATTCTCATGGTAACTCACAGCGCACAGGCGGCAAGCCATGCTTCACGGGTACTTTTTATTAAGGACGGCGAGGTATTCCATCAGATTTACAGGGGAAATAAAACAAGACAGGAAATGTATCATATGATTTCAGATACTCTGACGATTCTTATGACAGGTGGTGAGACAAATGCGTAAAGGAATGTTTGGAAAGCTGGCTCTTGACAACATCAAACGAAACAGAAGAACCTACATTCCCTATATGATTACCTGTATCTTCTGTATTGCCATGACCTATATGATGTTTTTTATCAATCAGAGTCCGGATTTGAGGGATAAGGTTACAGGCGGTCCCTATATTCAGAGTATCATGCTTATGGGAATTTTTATTGTCAGCATTTTTTCCGTGATTTTTCTGTTGTACAGCAATGGATTTCTTATGAAGCAGAGACAAAAGGAAATCGGTCTGTATAATATTCTGGGTATGGAAAAGGCTCATATCGGTAAGATGCTCTGCGTGGAAATGGTGATTACCTTTGGCGTGAGCTTCCTTCTGGGAATCGGATTCGGAATTTTGGGAAGTAAGCTGGCGCTGCTGTTTTTGTTTAAGCTGATTCATGTTCCGGCACAGCTTGGTTTCAACATCGCATATGGGGGAATCGGCGCCTGCGCCATGATTTACGGTTCTGTTTTTATCCTGACTCTATTTAAAAATATGAGAAAAATCCATCTGAATCAGCCGGCGGAGCTGCTTCGCGGAAGCAAAAGCGGAGAGCGGGAGCCGAAAGCAAAGTGGATTATGGCGATTATCGGATTTGTATGCATCGGAGTGGGATATTATATAGCAATAACCACAGAATCGCCGTTACAGGCAATTACCTTATTTTTTGTGGCAGTTCTACTGGTAATGGTCGGTACGTATCTGGTATTTACTGCAGGAAGCATAGCAGTGCTGAAAATCATGCGCTGGAAAAAAAGCTTCTATTATAAGACAAAAAACTTTACTGCAATTTCCGGTATGCTCTACCGAATGAAACAAAATGCAGTCGGTCTTGCAAGTATCTGTATCTTAAGTACAGGAGTACTTCTCATGCTTTCAGCTACCACCTGTCTGGATTTCGGTATTGAGGACATTATAGAATACCGCTATCCTTATGAAGCCGAATACAGCGTCAGATGGATAGACAGGGAGCAGGAAGAAGGGTTCAGAAAAACCTTTGAGGAGTCTCTGGAGAAGAATCAGGTTCCGGCAGAGGAAGTCTTTATGCAGGAATATATGGCAGTTACCTGTCTGTACAACCCAGGGGAGATTTTGATTGCAGAGCCTTCTGACTTTTCAGATTCTTCATCCATTGAATATATGGGAGAAATCGGGTATCTCAATCTGGTTATAAAGGAAGAATACGAAAGGATTCACGGGACAGATACCGGTCTTCAGGACGGAGAGGTTCTGGTATACAGAAGCGGAGAAACTCCGGTGGAAACCATGACAGTGAATGATGAAACCTTCAGGGTAAAAGGATGGCTGAAAGAATGGCCTCTTTATACAAAAGAGGATAAGGTCGCAAAGAATATGCTGATGGTTGTAACGGAAAATGATTTCCGCAAAATTGATGCTATCCAGCGTGAAGCGTATGAATTCCCAAGTTCCATTCAGTTGGAGATGGGTATGAATATTGACGGAACAGAAGCAGATGAAATCCATTATGGAAAGATTGTCAGTGAGGAACTGAAGGCATATCTTAGAACATTGAGAGATAAAGGCGCAGTTTCGCAGGACGCCTATATCATGCCAAGCATCCAGCAGGAGGAATACTGGAGTTTTTACACAAGCAACGGCGGACTTTTATTTATCGGTATTTTCCTCGGACTTGTCTTCCTTCTGGGAACTGCAATGATTATCTATTACAAGCAGATCTCTGAGGGTTACGAGGATAAAGAACGCTTTGAGATTATGCAGAAGGTAGGAATGAGCAGGAAAGAAGTGAAATCCTCCATCCGCAGACAGATTCTGATGGTATTTTTCCTTCCGCTGATTACTGCAATGATTCACATTTGCGCAGCATTTCCATTAATCCGCAGACTGCTGATGCTCTTTGGCATGACAAATACCTCTCTGTTTATGGTGTGTACAGCAGTGACAGCGCTTGTGTTCGCAGTAATCTATGGAATCATCTATACGATGACTGCAAAGGTATATTATAAAATTGTGGAGCGGAAAGCATAAAGAATACACGAAAAACGCAGTCTTTTCAGGCTGTGTTTTTTGTGTGGAAGAAACAGTTGAATTTCTCTCTTTAAAGTGCTAATATAATATAACTTGAGGATTTTCTCCGTTGAGTTCAGTACACATAGAGAAAGAGGGGGATTTACTGTGAAAAGCGAAAGCTTTAAAAGAGGTTTGAAGGATGGAATACCAATTGCGCTGGGGTATTTTGCCGTGTCTTTTACCTTTGGCATGATGGCGGTGTCGGGAGGTTTAAGTATCTGGCAGGCGGTTTTGATTTCTCTTACAAATCTTACGTCTGCAGGGCAGTTTGCGGGACTTGATATAATTCTTATGGGAGGCTCTTACTGGGAAATGGCGCTGACGCAGCTTATCATAAATCTCAGGTATTGTCTGATGTCCTTTTCCCTTGCGCAGAAGCTTCGCAGAGACGAGGCGCGGATTCACCGCTACGGCGTTGCTTTCGGAGTGACAGATGAGATTTTTGGAATCAGTGTCAGCCGTCCGGGACAGGTCAGCGCTTTTTATAATTACGGGGCAATGTGTGTGGCAGTTCCGGGATGGACTCTTGGAACTCTTGTGGGGGCAATTTCCGGAAACCTTCTTCCCGACTTTATGATCAGCGCTTTAAGCGTGGCAATTTACGGGATGTTCCTTGCCATTATCATTCCTCCTGTGAAGAAAAATAAAGCAATTCTTGGAGTGGTGGCAGCTTCTATGGCAGTGAGCAGTCTCTTTGCCGTAGTTCCGGTGCTGAAAAAGGTATCTTCCGGATTTGTAATCATCATCACTACCCTTCTTGTTGCAGGAGCAGCCGCATATTTTTGCCCGATTCAGGAAGATGGGAATACAGAGGAGGAAGTTTAAATGAGTCATAATATTTATGTTTATATTCTGGTGATGGCAGGAGTGACCTATCTGATTCGTATGCTTCCTCTGGCGCTGTCAAAAAAAGAAATTACAAGCCCGTTTCTGAAATCTTTTCTCTTTTATGTGCCTTATGCATGTCTGGCTGCCATGACCTTTCCTGCAATTCTGTTTTCTACAGCCAGTGTGATTTCGGCAGCAGTGGGATTTGCAGTTGCGCTTTTGGCGGCTTATAAAGAAAAAAGTCTGCTTACTGTAGCGCTGCTGGCATGTGCTGCGGTATTTATCACAGAAAGGATTTTGGAATTTGCAAATATGCTCTGAAAAATCTGCCGGTTCAGGAAAAGCCCCCGTCGGAAGAGTCTGTATCGTAAAAGAACTCTGCCGCGGAGGCTTTTTTGTTTTATCTTATAAAAGAAAGGTCGATTTCGCCGTCGAACACTGTTGTTGCCGGACCGGTCATATAAACCAGATTTTCCTGTCTGTTCCAGAAGATTTCAAGGTTACCGCCCAGAAGACGGACTGTTACAGGAGAATCGCCGTCTACATGCCCGTTCAGGATGGAAGCTACGGCAACTGCGCAGGCTCCTGTACCGCAGGCAAGTGTTTCTCCTGAACCGCGCTCCCATACACGCATCTGTACAGTATGGCGGTCCAGAACTTTGACAAATTCTGTATTTACACGGTCCGGGAAAGCGATGTGGTTTTCAAATTTCGGACCGATTTTTTCGATTTCCAGATTGTCGATGTCGTCCATGAATACAATTCCGTGAGGATTTCCCATGGAAATTGCTGTAATATGGAAGGTTTCGCCGTCGATTTCCAAAGGTTCATTGATGACCTGCTCCTTTTCTGAGACGAAAGGGATTTCTTTCGGGCTGAGAATCGGAGAACCCATATTAACTTTTACTGTGGAGACTTTACCGTTTCTTACGGAAAGGTCAAGATATTTGATGCCGCTTCTTGTAGCGACGCTGATGCTTGTTTTGTTTACAATGCCGTAGTCATAGGCGTATTTTGCAACGCAGCGGATACCGTTTCCGCACATAGCGCCCTGAGAGCCGTCCAGATTGTACATATCCATCTCGCAGTCTGCAATATCAGACGGCTTAATAAGAATCAGACCGTCTGACCCGATGCCGTAATGGCGGTCGCTGACGAATCTTGCTACTTCCGCCGGATTATCTACCGTTTCTTCAAAACAGTTTACATATACATAATCGTTGCCGATGCCGTGCATTTTTGTGAATTTCATATGATGTCCTCCTTATATACTTCCCTCTTTTACACATTGCTTATTTTACATCATACCATACAGGATAAATGTTATGAAAGCGTGAATTTGAAAAAATTTCGTTATATTTTTATGTTTGATTTTGTATTATACATCTCAAAAAGCAGTATCTGTTATTTCGATTTTACCTTTGGTACAGAGAAAAATGATTGTTGTTGCAGGAAAACCGTGATACACTAAGAAGAAATATCCTAAATTTTTACAGGAGGAGAAATGAAAAGTTTAAAGAAGTTTTTATCACACATTTTTATTGACGGTTTAAGCGGCATGGCGCTTGGGCTTTTTTCCACCCTTATTATCGGAACGATTCTCAAGCAGATCGGCGACCTGATGGGAGGACAGCTTGGCAGCTATCTGAGCGCCTTTGCAGTAGTAGCTCAGAGACTTACCGGAGCCGGAATCGGTATTGGAGTGGCTTACAAGTTTAAGGAATCCACCTATGTCCTTCTCTCGGCAGGCGCAGTGGGAATGATTGGCGCTTATGCGTCAAATATTCTTGGCGGAACTTTCTTTTCTGAGAGCGGCGCAGTGATGCTGGCAGGACCGGGAGAACCGCTCGGCGCTTTTATTGCCGCTTATGTAGGAATTACAGTGGGACGTCTCGTTGCCGGAAAAACAAAGCTTGACCTTCTGATTACTCCGGCTGTTACCATTATCAGCGGCGGAGCAGTAGGAATGCTGATCGGACCGGGAATTTCCAGATTTATGAACTGGATCGGAGAACTGATTAACTGGGGAACTGTACAGCAGCCAATTCTTATGGGAATCGTTGTATCCGTGCTTATGGGTATGGCGCTGACTCTTCCTATCAGTTCGGCTGCGCTGGCGATTATTCTTGGATTAGACGGGATAGCGGCAGGAGCGGCAACCATTGGATGCTGTTGCCAGATGGTAGGATTTGCAGTGACAAGCTTTCAGGATAATGGTCTTGGAGGATTTTTTGCCCAGGGAGTAGGAACCTCCATGCTTCAGATTCCGAATATCGTACGGAAACCTCAAATCTGGATTCCGCCTACCCTTGCATCTGCCATTCTTGGACCGATAGCTATTATAGGACCATTCCATATGACAAATAATCCCACAGGAGCAGGAATGGGTACATCAGGACTGGTAGGCCCGATTATGACGTATCAGACTATGGCTGCAGGGGAAGAGCCGATGCTGGTGCTGATGAAAATTCTGGTCTTTCAGGTACTCCTTCCGGCAGTGATTTCCTATATCATTTATGCGGCAATGAAAAAGAAAGGTTTTATACGAAAAGGCGACATGAAGCTTGATGTATAGTCATCCTGAACAGGAAATGTATTTTATGCATGAAATATATGCATAAATGTATAAAAAACAGGGATAATATGCATAATTGGTGAATATGTGCATGTAAAAACAAGAAAAAAGTAAATAATTATGCATAAATACCCTTGCAATTATAAAAAAATGTGGTAGAATAAACACATCATCAAAAAACGGAATGAGCAAGGGGAACAAACCCTGATATATAAGGAGGACAAGGATATGAAGAAATTAGCAGCACTTGCGCTTTGCGCAGCTATGACAGTATCTATGACAAATACTGTTTTTGCAGAAAAAGAAGTAAAATCCATCGCTGACCTGGAAGGTGCAAAAATCGGCGTACAGCTTGGAACAACAGGTGATATCTATGCGAGCGACTATGAAGGCGATGAAGCCGGTACAGAAGTTGTTCGTTACAATAAAGCAAATGAAACAGTTATGGCTCTGAAACAGGGTAAGATTGACTGCGTTATCATTGACAGTCTTCCGGCAGAGAAATTCATCGAAGGAAACGACGACCTTATGATTCTTGATGAGGACTTTGCTGTTGAGGAATATGCAATCGCAGTTAAGAAAGGCAACACAGAGCTGGTAGAGGAGATTAACGAAGCTCTGAAAGAACTGAAAGAAGACGGCACTCTTGATCAGATTACAAATAACTTTATCGGCGACGATGATGTAAAAGGAACCTGCCCATATGAGTCTCCGGAAGATGCAGACCACTCTAAAGGCAAACTGGTTATGGCAACAAACGCAACTTTCCCTCCATACGAGTACTTTGAGGGAGACGAGATTGTTGGATTCGATGTAGATATGGCGAAGGCAGTATGTGACAAGCTTGGCTATGAATTCGAAGTAAAAGATATGGAATTCAACGCAATCATCAATGCAGTTGATTCCGGTAAAGCAGACATCGGCGTTGCAGGTATGACTGTAACAGAAGACCGTCTGAAAAATGTTGATTTCACAGACAGCTATGCAACAGCTAAGCAGGTAGTTATCGTTCGTAAATAAGCTTCCATAAAAAATATTTAAATAAAGACTCCGGGCTTTTGGTATCGCTAATCCCGATATCGGAAACCCGGAATTTGTATGTCTGACAGCAAAATGTGAGAAAATAAAAAGAAGAAAGGAAAGTGGTGGAAATTTTGGCTGATTTTATTGAAAAATTTAAGTTTAATTTCATTGAAAACTCAAGATATGAGTTTATTTTTACAGGATTAAAAAATACACTTTTGATTACCCTTTTTGCGGTTATCATCGGTATTGTACTTGGTTTCATGATTGCGATTGTACGTTCTACCCACGACAGAACAGGAAAAATGAAAATCCTCAATGCTGTCTGTAAGGCGTATATTACGGTGATTCGAGGAACACCGGCTATGATCCAGTTATTGATCATGTATTATGTTATTTTTGTAACATATGATCCCGGAATTATGATTACGGCGATTATTGCTTTTGGTCTTAACTCTGCGGCATATGTTGCTGAGATTGTCCGTTCCGGTATCATGTCTATTGACGAGGGACAGTTTGAGGCAGGACGAAGCCTCGGTCTGAATTACAGACAGACCATGATTCTGATTATCCTTCCTCAGGCATTCAAAAATGTTCTTCCTGCGCTGGCAAACGAGTTCATTGTATTGATGAAAGAAACCTCTATCAGCGGTTATATCGGACTGACAGACCTGACACGAGGCGGAGATATCATCCGAAGTCAGACATATGAAGCTCTGCTGCCTCTGCTTGCAGTAGCGGCAATTTACCTGATACTTGTAGTATTCCTTACACATCTTGTCAGCAAACTGGAAAGGAGACTGAGAAACAGTGAACGCTAATGGTGAAATTTTATTAGATGTCAAAGGCCTTGAGAAAGCTTTTGGCGGCAATCAGGTTCTCAATGGAATCACAACACAGATTCGCAAAGGAGAGGTAGTAGCGATTATCGGACCGTCCGGCTGCGGTAAATCTACATTTTTACGTTCTTTAAATCTCCTTGAAGTTCCTACCGGAGGACAGATTCTCTTTGAGGGAACAGATATTACGGATAAATCTGTAAATGTTGATAAAATGCGTCAGAAGATTGGAATGGTATTTCAGCAATTTAATCTGTTTCCTCATCTGACAATCAAAAAAAATATCATGCTTGCGCCTGAGAAGCTTGGGCTTATGAGCCGTGAGGAAGCGTCTAAAAAAGCGGACGAACTTCTGGAGAGAGTCGGACTTCCGGACAAGGCGGACGCATATCCGAGTCAGCTTTCCGGCGGTCAGAAACAGCGTATCGCCATTGCAAGAGCTATGGCAATGAATCCGGATGTGATGCTCTTTGACGAGCCCACATCTGCTCTTGACCCTGAAATGGTAGGAGAAGTTCTTGAGATTATGAAGGAGCTTGCACAGACGGGAATGACTATGGTTGTAGTTACCCACGAAATGGGATTTGCCCGTGAGGTTGCCAGCCGTGTTATGTTTATTGACGATGGAAGAATTCAGGAAGAAAATACTCCGGAAGAATTCTTTGGCAATCCGAAAAACCAGAGACTGAAGGATTTCCTGTCAAAGGTACTTTAATTTCAGATTAAATTTTCGACGAAGATTACAGCAAAAAAAGAGCATCCGATGCTGCGCAGACAGTACCGGATGCTCTTTTTTTATTCCGCTTTTTCTTTTTGGGAATCAGCGGTTAATTTTTTCAGCTCGTTGTAGCAATATTTGATAATTTCTTTACGGGTGATGATTCCGATGAAATAACCGTGGTCATCAACAACAGGTACATAATTCTGGTTGATGGCGCGGTCCAGAAGATCCTCCATAGCGGAATCTGCGTGAACCGGCTTATAAGTAGCCCTGCGCGGCAGAGCCATGATAGGAACACTTTCTGCATCTTTCATATCGGAAATGTGCATATGCTTCATCCCCCAGAGCAGGTCGCCCTCAGAAATCGTTCCTGTGTATTTGCCGTCCAGACTCAGAAGAGGGATACAGGAAAATTTCCTGTGCTCCATTTTTTCGAGAGTCTGGCGCAGAGTTTCATTCTCAAATATGTAAGCAACTTCGCTTTTCGGTGTTAAAAAAAATAAAATGTTCTTCAATCTGATACCCCATTACATTTGTGTTAATTGCTGCTGTTACAGAAGTTCGATACCTGCTTCCCGCGCCTGTACAATCATTTCTTCCGGCCAGAGAGAAACATGAACTTCTCCGATGTGCGCCTTGCGCAGGAAAAACATACAGATTCTGGACTGCCCGATACCGCCGCCGATTGTGTACGGAAGTTCTTTATTAAGAATTGCCTTCTGGAAATCAAGCTCTCTGCGGTCGTCGCAGCCGGACAGGGTAAGCTGTCTGTCAAGGCTCTTTTCATCTACACGGATACCCATGGAAGAAAGCTCAAGAGCAATGTCCAGAACAGGGTAGTAAACAAGGATGTCGCCGTTTAATTCCCAGTCGTCGTAATCGGGAGCGCGTCCGTCATGAGGCTTGCCGTCACGTAATGCCTTGCCGATCTGCATGAGGAAGACAGCGCCTTTTTCTTTGGCAATCCTGTATTCTCTTTCCTTCGGCGTACATTCAGGATACATGTCCGCAAGCTCCTGAGAAGTAACGAAGCTGATTTCTCTTGGAAGAAATTCCTCGATATAATCATACTGTACAGCCATATATTTCTCAGTTTTTCGAAGCGCGCTGTAGATGGCGCGGACTGTCTGGATGAGAGTGTCCATATTACGTGCTTCTTTCGAGATGACCTTTTCCCAGTCCCACTGGTCCACATAGACAGAGTGGATGTTATCCAGGTCTTCGTCTCTGCGGATTGCGATCATATCCGTATAAAGCCCTTCTCCTTCTTTAAAACCGTATTTCTTCAGCGCATAACGCTTCCATTTCGCCAGAGAGTGGACGATTTCCGCATCCTGCTCCTGACCTTTTATATCAAAGCTTACAGGGCGTTCTACGCCGTTCAGGTTATCGTTAAGTCCGGAAGCCGGATTTACAAATACAGGAGCGGAGACACGCAGAAGGTTAAGCTTCTGAGCCAGTGTCTGCTGAAAAAAGTCCTTTACGGTCTTAATCGCTATCTGTGTATCGTGAAGATTCAGGTCTGCCTTATATCCTGCCGGAAGTATTAACTGTTCCATTGGTTGAATCCCCCTTCGTAATTTAATGCTGCAGAAACAGAAATCGTTTCTGGCGCCGGATGTCCGGAAAAAAATACCCCCGGTACATCTCTGCAACATTATAACAGGAAAAGTTATGTTTGGCAATTTGCACCTTTTAAAAATTCTGTGAAAATGATACAATAAAACAGGAGTGCGAGCTGAGAAATCAGCATAGCTGATTTCCTCTAGCGAGCGGAGGAAATTCTGCTTGCTTTTGTAAGCTGATTGTATATCGCAGGGAAACCCGGGAGTTTGACAGTTGAATATAAGAAAAAATGCTCGTAGGCCTTATGGTGCCT
>CATXEA010000035.1 GCA_958367245.1 uncultured Blautia sp. | reverse complement strand
CCGTGCGGGCCCTTTTCCATTCAAGAGAGCGCCGTAGGCGGTCTTTCCTATAAAGGAATAAATTCGCTACTTATATTATTGCTGAAATAAGTAGCGATATGACCATTTTCAAATCCTCAAAACACTCTTGTTCTTGGACTGAGTCCATCTCACAGAACAAGAGTGTTGGAAAAAAGTGTCCGTGTATTACATGTCGATATATACCAAAAACCTCTGCTTGTTCAGTGTGCCAATGCCGCCATAAAGGATACAAAAAATCCTTGCATTAAATTCAAATATAATCGTATTAAAAAAATGTCGTGGTCGCAAACGAACCATTATCGTAATTGCAAGAATGATACTTACATGCATTTATCATATGTTTCTAAAGAAAGAAGCTTTTAATTCTACGGAAACCGATGATTCTGATATATCTGAAGAGCTCCACCAAAAACATCGGGAACAATACATAAAAAACGCTATTAAAGTTTTAGACAAAGACGGCTTTACCATAATCCCTCCAGCTATGCCAACTTGACATCTTTCTAAAAATCAAAATTTTTACTACAAAAAACAGCAATTTACTAATGCTCTTGTTTTGTTACGACAATTTCTACTTTTTTCTTTCAACTTACTTTTCCTTAATTTTCTTCAGCTCATTCAGATAAAATTGTTCAAGCCATTTAGCATTTTCATGAATATCATAACCAGAATCAATAATCTGTTTTAATGTATCGAGATGTGGCTCCATATTCCGATATAATAATATCCTTTCCGCCCAAACTTTCGCACCAGCTTCTAAAGAAATTCGCTCCACATTACCTGTAATATCACATTCTGTCGGAACTTTGTCAGATACAATACAATGTAAACCAGAAGCTTGGGCTTCAACCATAACTACTGGTAATCCTTCTCTCAGCGATGGAAGAATAAATACATCAAACGCCTGTAAAATTCTATTTACATCTTGTCTAACTCCTGTAAAAATAACTTTATCTTCTATACCAAGTTTCTCGACTTTTTTCTTAGTAGTATTTAATACCGCATCATCTAATTCTCCACCACCAACTAACACCAAAACTGCATTTGGTTCAATTTTTGAGACTTCATAAAATATATCAATAATAAATGGATGATTTTTTGGCTCAAAGAATCGACCAACATGACCGACTACATATTTTCCATTCAAATTGAAATCAGCCCTAACACTTTCCCTTACCCTCGAATTATACTGATATGATTTTGCATCTATTGCATTTTTTATATATGTGACATCAGAAATATTTTTTTCTCCAAAAATCCATTTTGCTGCCTTTTCACCACATGCAAATTTATGAGTAATACAATACATTGTAATTTTTCTATATATCCACAGTATTGTATTTCTGATGTTAATAGGTCTACTGTCACCCGATGTATGTGCATGACATATTCTTACTGGAATGTTCATTCTCTTTGCCGATAGATAAGCAATTGCACCATGCTCCATCATATTACCATGAATAATATGATATTCAGGATGTTCCTTAAATAATTTGTTAATTGTCTTATAGTATTTAAAAAAATTTTGAGGATATGGAGGACAACAACGATATATTTTTCCACCTAATTCAATAATCTCATCTTCATATGCAGCCTTATAATCACGATGAACTAAAAAGTCAAATTCCACCTTTGACCTATCTATACATCTAAAATAGTTCATTGTCATAGTTTCTGCTCCCCCACGATCCATCACAGTTTCAAGAAACAGAACGCGAACTGGCTCCAACATATTATGTTCCTCCTCTTATTTTCGATTTTTAACAGCTAACTCTTCTCTACTATAGACAATAGAATTTTCTGGAATATTTTTAGAAACAATCGTACCTGCACCAATGATACTACCCTTACCAATATAAACTCCTTTTAACACTATTACTCCAGCTCCCAACCATACATCATCTTCAATCATAATAGGTTTAGTGATGTATCCCTGATCACGAATCAACTCATTTCCGCTGAAAATATGGTCATGATCATATATCGCAACATTAGGTCCAATCAAAACATTATTTCCAATATTGATTTCTTCCCTTGCCACTATAACAGTATTGTAATTAACTCCTGTTCCATTTCCTATATGAATCCTTGCGTTCTCAGTTGCAGATACAACTGCATGTGAACTTAATGAGGAACCTTTACCTATAGAAATTCTAGCTCCTCTCCTTGCCTTAATTGAGGAAGTTCGTGACATTCTGATAATAGATGTTATATGCAATCTATTTCCTAACACTATTCTTTTACATATCAATTTGACACTTCCTGCTATTAAATCAAAAGTTATTTGCATTCTCTACCTCTTTATCCCAATCAGATTAAATTTTTTCCCTAATTCAAAATCAAATTCATCTGGAGAAAACTTCATATATCCACTAGCATTAAAAAAAGTCAACTCTCCAAAAATAATTTGTCCATCTACATCATAAAAATCAACCCTTACGTGAGGAAAATCCTTTGCTAATATTTCAGCATATTCAATCATAGTGTCCAGTTCTGATGGCAAAGTTGGAATATCAGTTGTTCCCTTACAATAATCCATCTCAACACCTTTTAATAATTCTTTGCGACGGTTATAAAAAGCCATTTTCCCTTTACCATGATCTTTAGCATATTCAGTTCTAACATAAAAGCATTCTACTTGTCCTCCAAAACAAAAGAACTTATAATCAGCTAAATCTCCATCGCATTGCTCAAGATATTTTTCAATTATTACTCTGTGTTTTTGATGATCGTATGGCCATTCTCTTCCTGGATGTTTACAATTTGTAGGTTCATTTACCCATTTTTGTAATAGTTGTCTAATAGCCTCAATATTTGCATTCTGTTTATCTACGACAAGCACAGAATTACTTCCACTTCCAAGAGTGTCTTTGCATATGAATCTATCCGGAAAATCATTAAAATCAATTAATTCTGGTCTATCAAACACACCATAACATTCATTTAATATTAAGCCAAGTCCCTTGCTATTAACAAAATCTCTGACACAGTATTTATCTACACACTTTTTTAAAATTGGATTTTTATAATATAGCTTGTACCATTGTAATTTTTCAGTATATCTTCTGGGAGCAGTCAAATTTAATTTATGTCCTGTTTTTAGTCTATATTGAATTTTCAAAACTAGACTATCCGGCAAAAATGAAAAATACTGAGCTACTCTAATTTTTATTTTTCGAAATAATTGTTTATTCATGTATTATCCTCTAAGCTTTTTCAACCTCATAACAATATTTATTAATTACAATGTTTCTATCAAATTCACATTCCATTTTTATTCTAGCTGCTTGCCCCATATCAGCCTTTTCTTTATCAGAAAGATGTAAGAATTTTTCAATCTGTTCGATAAGACTTTTTGCATTACCAGTTTCAAAAAGATAACCTGTTACACCTTCATCAATGACATCCGTCGTTCCATTAATCTTAGAACCAATACAAACTCGACCTGTTGCAGCACTTTCGAGCAAAACATTAGGAACACCTTCACCCCCATGCGATGGAAGAACTGTACAATTACATTTTGTAATCCATTCTCCAATGTCTGTACGAAAGCCTATATAATTTATATACCCTTTTTTCTGATAGTCCGATACGATGTTCTTATATTTTTCTTCTTCATTCCATCCAGCAATAATAAATTCTGTATTTGGATATTTTGTCTTAATTATTTTTGCTGCTTCAAGATATTCATCCACACCTTTAAGTTTCATAACACGGCCAATAAAAATGAAACGAGTCACATCATCCTCAGGCATTGGCTGAAATGCATGCTCTACAAGATTGCATCCGGAACCTGGAAGCATTTCATAATTGTTCCTTACAAGGCCATTCTTAATAAAGAAATCCCTGTCTCCTGTATTTTGAAAGAATACCTTATATGCTTTTCGAACAGAAAGCTTATAGAGTACTTTACATATTTTTGCAACAAGATTATCCTCAAGGAAAGTCGCACCCGTTCCTGTAATGTTACAAACTTGTTTATATTTCTTACCACTAGCCATACATCCATAAATGTTAGGCTTTACTGTATAAGAAAAAATAATATCTGGATTTACTTCTGGAATCAACTTCTTGTAGAAATGAAGCAATTTCAAATCATTCTTCGGGTTAACACCACGTCGATCCATTTCCGTGACAATAATACGACATCCCTGATTCTTAAAAAAGTCATTCTCATCTTCTGGAAGTGACAGATAAACTTCGTGTCCCTCTTCCACCAATTTCTGAATAAGCTCTTTTCTAAATGCAAACAAAGTATGAAAATGATTGGAAAGAAATAATACTCTTTTCTTACCATTCTTTGTCTTTTTCATCTCATCGCATTCCTCCATAGCACCAGTCCCACCTTCAACAACACTATCATCTCCACAAAACACACCTAAACTTCCTAAGAACACTTTAATATCCATCTTAATCCCAATATTTTTACAATATTCACCATCAAGTTTTGCTTTATCTGAAATCTCCAGCTCGTCTCTACCATTAATCTGTGCCCAACCGGTAAGCCCTGGTCTCACATCGTTAGCACCATATTTATCTCTTTCTGCTGTTAAAAGATCCTGATTCCAAAGACCCGGACGCGGTCCGATGACGGACATATTCCCAATAAAAATATCCCAAATTTGCGGCAATTCATCCAAGCTGTGCGCCCGAAGAAATTTCCCAACCCTAGTAATATACTGTTCGGGATTTTCAAGCATATGTGTCGGTTTATCATGTGGTGTAGACATCTTCATACTTCTAAATTTATGCAATCTAAAATATTTCTTGTTTTTTCCTATACGTTTCTGTGTAAATAAAACAGGTCCTGGATCATCTATTTTTATAGCAACAGAAATCGCCAGCAGAATCGGTGATAAAACTACTAAGCCTCCAAAAGAAAGAACAATATCTATTCCGCGCTTAATATACTTCTCGTAAAATCCCGCCATATAAACAGAACTACCAATTGCCTCAAGGTGTCCTCTAACACCATCAGCATTTTCATTTTCACTTTCATCTTTAATAAAAACAACCTTTTTACCTTCCAAAGGATTCTTCTGCTCCGGCTCATCTTCATAAACACTGCTACCTTTTTTCAGTATAGCAACCACACCAGTAGCTACAAATATTGTTCCAAGTGTTGCTGCTGCAATTCCCAGCACATGCTTCCAATTCATCTAAAATACTCCTTTAACCTCTTTCTTTGAGTTCAATAGGCTGCCCATCTAAATCCTCTACAAAAGTAAACTTTCTACCAAACCAGTCATATCTAATATCCTTACAATCAATATCTATATCCTCTAGACAGTCCACAAAAAAAGCGATATGTCTCAAACCTTTTGTTTCTGGTTTCTTTACTCTCTCAGGATGATTAGGATCTACAAAAATCTCAAGCACAATTCCATCACACTCCATGAAGATAACTGTGTCATAAGTTCTTTCAAATCTATTCGTTTCTTTAAATCCGAGTTTTTCATAAAACCTTAAGTTTTCTTCACAAGACACAATCAATGCTATATGATCTAATTCCATCACTCAACACCTCAAAAAAATATCCATTCAATCTTCCAACACTTTGAAATAATAAAGCTTATTATCAAACTGCTGTCTAAGCTTATTTCTTATTATCTCCTGTAATCAAAAAGTACAAAGAATTTGAACCAAAGCAGCAAATGCCTTATAATTCCAGATTATTTGCTGCTTGTCCCCATTGTACAAATTATGAAAAACTATCCTAGAATTTTTTCATAATTTTTTCTTCTTTTACAATCCTTCACGCCGGATGATACGTACTTACCACTTCTTCCACCCGTTCCCGAATATCTTCTTTATTCTTATAAGCAGCCTCCATCAACCCATCTAACTGCTTTAAGAATACTTCAATATCAAACGGAATCGGACATCCGATGTGAATCAGATCATTCTTGGTCTTTTTCAGTCCCTCTTCTGCCATCAGCTTCTCTTCGAAGAGCTTCTCTCCTGGTCTTAAACCGGAATATTCTATCTTAATGTCTACATCCGGTTTATGACCGGACAGACGAATCAGATTTCGTGCCAATGTATCAATCTTCACTGGTTCTCCCATATCAAGAACGAAGATTTCTCCGCCTTTGGCATAGGTGCCTGCCTGTAATACAAGACTGACTGCTTCCGGAATGGTCATAAAGTATCTGATGATATCCGGATGGGTTACCGTCACCGGTCCGCCTGCCTCAATCTGTTTCTTAAAGAGGGGGATTACGGAGCCGTTGCTTCCCAGTACATTTCCGAAGCGTACTGCCACAAATTCTGTTTCTGTATGCTGCAGGGCCTCTGTTATCACCGGATTCTGAACCATCGCTCTCATACTGTGAGTAAAGAGCTGTGGGATTTCGTCAGCTTTCTTTTCTTTTACCTTGTGATCAAATGCCTGAATGATCATTTCACAGAGACGCTTGGATGCTCCCATAATGTTGGTCGGGTTTACCGCCTTATCTGTACTGATCAGTACGAATTTTTTACATCCATGGCATATTGCTGCGTAGGCAGTCTTATAAGTTCCAATAGCATTATTTTTGATAGCCTCACAAGGACTGTCTTCCATGAGAGGTACATGCTTATGAGCTGCTGCGTGGTATACAATTTCCGGACGGTAAGTTTCAAATACCTGAAAGATTTTTCGGCTGTCTCTCACGGAACCGATGATTGTCTCTACATTCAAATCCGGATAGTTTTTGCGAAGTTCCAGCTGAATGTCATAGGCATTATTTTCATACACATCAAAGATAATCAGCAGCTTCGGTCCATGGGCAGCAAGCTGTCTGCACAGCTCGGAACCAATGCTTCCACCTCCTCCTGTTACAAGAATTACCTTTCCTTTTACATATTGGAAGATTTCTTCCATGTTTACCCGGATGGGATCTCTTCCCAGAAGGTCTTCTACAGCCACATTTTTCATTTTGCTGACAGTAACTTCTCCTGTGTAGAGCTGATACATTCCCGGAAGGTTTTTCATCTCACATCCTGTCTCATTACAGATATTTAGAATTTCTCTTTTTTCTGCCGGGGAAGCGCTTGGCATTGTAATATAGATTTTTTGAATCTTATATTTTTCACAGGCTTCCATTATGTTTTCTCTTCCGCCTACAACCGGTACTCCGTCTATGTATCGATTCCATTTGTTTGAATTGTCATCTATGAAGCAGCAAACCTGCTCATCTGTTTCTTTGGCGCTCTTAATATCTCTGAGAATCATCTGCCCTGCAGCGCCGGCGCCTACCAGCATTACATGCTTCTCGTTTTTTACCTCTGTATTATTTCTTCCTCTGAGAAGCAGTACGAAACGGTAAGCAAAGCGAACTCCTATTGTCAGCAGGAACTGAAGCACAATTCCGAACAGATAATAAGCGACCGGCATACGCTGTACAAACAGTGACATTCCCAGAATATAGCAGGATGCTGTAATTACTGTAGCAGCCCCCATTCTGCACAATTCACTGTAGCTGGCAAAACGCCAGATACTTCGGTAAAGCCTTAACCCATAGAAGATGAGAACGCAAAAGGCTGCATAAATCAGAATATAGTAATAATATGACTTGAAATATTCCCGGGGAATTTCCTGAAAATGACAGTCGAACCGTATCCACAATGCCGCAAAATATGACAGACAGATAGCTGCCACATCAAACATCACCAGCCACATAGATATTACATGCCAGTGCTGTATTTTCCCTTCCCATCTTTTTGTTTTTTCTTTTTCATTTGCCTGTTTCTTCATATTTCTCCTTGTATTCCTTTGTTTCTTTACGGTTTCTTATCTTTTTCAACAATCTCCAATCCCACCTGCACGGTCTGCATAGCTCCGAAAAACGGAATTTCCAGCCAGGCTTTCCGTTTATGACGGTCGATTTTGCGGATGTATCCCTCTTTGCCCTGAAGGGGTCCGCTGTTGACAATAATCTGGTCTCCGACAATAATACCTTCCGACATTTCAATCAGTTGTTTTTCTCCGCCGAAGCTTAACAGCAAAGAGATTTCCTGATTGGTTAAAGGAACGACGTCATCGCCGCTGCCAATAAGCCGCGTCATTCCTATGACACTTTTCAATTTATCATGGAGTTTGTCTATCTCATCTGTGATTACAAATACATAGCCCGGGAACAGCACACGCTGCAGGGTTTTCCATTTGCCCTGAATCTTTCTTTTTTCTTCGTAATGAGGTATGAAACAATGCTCCAGAATAGGTTTCGGTATTGTTTTCTTACATTGAACGCAAATATTTTCCTCTGTGCCTGTGCGAACCTGGATTACGTACCACATGAATTTCTCTCTCATTAATTTACTGCCTGTCTTTCCTTAAACCAAAATGATTTCCTGTAAAAAAGGACGCGCTTCGCCATTTCGTCCTGTTTCAGGCGAATCTGACAAAGCTTATGATCATTTCTGTTTCAAACGCGGCGATGCGACGATTTAAAACCGGAAATTTCTTTTTCTTTTTCATCTCTTCCTTTTATATCCCCATGCGCAATGCATTTCTCAGCAATATGTCTCTCTGGTATTCTCTGTCAAGCTTCTTTCCTACCCAGTCCAGCATTTCGTAGGATGTGGGCGGTCTGCTGCTTAAGTTATGCATATCAGATGCCAGAAAGTCGATTCTCTGCTTCAGTAAATGATGTTTGCACCAACGGGTTGTCTGGTTCAGCATACTCCCCTGCAGAGATTTTATATTAATCTGAAACAGCGCTCCCAGTTCTGCTGCCTCTTCCAGAGTTTCATTGGTTCTAAGACATTCATATCGTTCAATGTGAGCAAGAATCGGGGTGTATCTGGCTTCACAGATATGTCTGACTGCCTGTTTCAACTGCTGGGCGCTGATGTCTATGGGAAATTCTACCAGTATATGCCTTGTTCCTGCCATGGTAAGAATTTCGCCTCTCCGGATTCCATCTATCATATCAACGTGATAATAGATTTCCTGTCCCGGATAAATTCTGATTTCATATCCCAGTTCCGTTCTGGCTCGCCGCTGTACTTCATTACATAATCGGACAATCTGAACCGGATTTGGTTTCTTCTCTTTCCAGGGCAGATAATGAGGTGTGGCTATAATCCGCCGGACACCGCCTTCCCAGGCTCTGTCTATCATTTCCAGACACATATCCCAATCTCTGGCGCCGTCGTCTATTCCCGGCAAAATATGTGTGTGTATGTCAAAAAAACCAGACATCTTACCTCCTCTGTTTTTTTGCATGAAAAAATACCCCCCCCCCAGAAATTTCACCATTTCAGAAGGGGTAGCCTCTCTCATCGCACTATTCGGATTTCAAAATGTAACTCTGCTCTGATAAAGTGCTATACTGTACTTTTCGTGTTTATTATATCGCAGTCCCCATCTAAATACAAGGATTTTTTGAGTTTTGCAATATTTTCCGCTTTTTGTCTATTTTTATTTTTTTGGAGATACTTTTGTTGTAAAAATGTTACGATAGATATTTTTTTATTCGTTTTGGGGTATTTTTTTAATTATATTATGTTTGAGAAAAAGATTCAATATGTGGCAAGAAATGTGGCAAATTTTTTCGACAAAAAGTGTATTATCAGTTGTCATTCTTTCCTTTTTTTGCCTTGGCTGCTTTTAAGATATCCGCAAGATTGTCGCCGTTAAGCACATCCGGATAATCATCTTGAAACTCCAGCAAAATATCCTTATTCTGTTTTTCATCTTCGCGGATTTTGTCATACAAAGCCGAAAGGTCCGGATTCTGATAAACCGCCTCTATAAAGGTTCTTGATGTTTCTGGCAAGTTCTCATACCCATCATACAGTTCCTCGGCAGCTCGTTTGATACTGTCCAGGCTGATTTCCTTTTCAGCGTTCTGTTGCTCAAGAAGAATACCGACAACATCAGACAAATCATTTTTATACTGTCTGCCCGCCATCAGCTTCATAGCAACCAGCTTTTGAATCTTTTCCTGTTCATCTGCTTCCAACAAAGCATCGACTGTAACATTCAATGCCTTTGCTATTTTATATAGCGTTCCGGCAGAACATTTTTCTATTGAAGTCTTTCCACTGCAAATATCCGATATTGTTGCCTGTGCAACACCACTTGTTTTGCTTAATTTATATCGACTCATTTTTGCTTCCCTAAGAAGTTCATCAATAATCATATATCATCAACTCCTTTCTCCTACATTATATCGGTATGCCGAAGTATAGTCAAGAGGTGTTTTACAAAAGAGCTTCCTGCTCCGTCTCAGCAAAATAATAATCACTCTGCAATTGACAGTTATCTCTTTTAGCTGTAAAATATAAGTACGACGTACTACGATATAAGGAGGTATTATCTATGCAAGCAACGGTTGATTATTATGTACTGACGCAGTTACTGATTGACGACATTTCCCTGCCCTCCGGCGAGCGGAAAACGAATCAGTTAGGCGGCGGTATCTACGCAGTGGCAGGTATGCGTATCTGGAATGATAAAATTGGTTTTTGCTGTGCTCCCGGACCGGATTTCGAAAACAACTACGATACGTGGTTCATCAATAACGGAATAGAAATTTCCGGCGGTCGGCGAGATAAGAATTGCACACATGCAGCCATAAATTATTTTCCAGATGGCGAACGTGAAGAAATTTTGCTCCCCGGATGCGCTTCTCACAGAGAATCCCAGCCTCTCGTTTCAGAAATACCACCCGAATACCAGAATTGTAAGGGAATGTACTTTTATAAAGATTGTGAGGAATCTTTCTGGGATGAACTTCTTCCGTTTCTCTTACACAGTTCCTCTGTAAAATGCTGGGAAATACGCGGCGCTGCTGCAATTCCTGAAAAAAGAGGCTTTATCGGAGATGCTCTTCGGCACATTGAGCTCTTCTCTCTTAATCTGACAGAGGGCAAGCGGTTAACCGGTCTTTCACAACCCAAAGATATCATCAATGATTTGTTTCGTTTAAATGCCCGCAATGTTATTCTGAGAATGGGCGCAAAGGGCGCTCTTGTTTCCAATGGCAAAGATACGTTTCATATTCCTGCCGTGCCGACAAATGTGGTGGACGTAACAGGAGGCGGAAACTCTTCTACAGGAGGGCTGGTTACCGGATTCTGTCAGTCAGGCGGAGATATCGTAGAAGCCGGAGTCTGCGCTGCCATCTCTGCATCCTACATTTTACAGCAATATGGAGTACCGCCTCAGATTAATCAGGCACTCATGGATGATGCCAAAAGTAAAATTCTACCCTTGAAATCTTTAGTCACTTCAATATAGGAAAGGAGTATACTAATGTTTGATAATTTATATCTCAACCATATTGAGAGTATTCCCAATTTTATTCGGGATGTTTTTTCTTCCATAAATCAGGAGGCTCTTCGGATTTCCAAAGAAATCTCTCACCTTCCACTGCAATCTGTATACCTTTACGGAAGCGGCGATTCCTGGTGTGCTGCTTTGGGCGCTGCCGGCGCATTTATGGAGTTGTGTAAACTGCCTGCATATCCTTTGACTTCCCTGCAGGCTTCTCGTTACGCTCCCGGCTACTGCATGCCGAAACCGGAATCTGTGCTGGTCATAGGAGTCAGTAATTCCGGTCGTATGATCCGGGGAGTGGAAGCAACAATGGCTCTTTCAAAAGCGGGATACAGTCCTGTTTTAATTACTTCTGCTCCGAACAGTCCGGGTGCAAAAGCTGCCGGGAAAGTTTTCCTTACCCCCTCCTCTCCTAAAGATCCAATCCCGCTTCCCGGAGTAAAAAGTTTTGTTATTGCGCAGCTTTCTCTGTATCTGCTTGCAGTACATCTCGCGCATGAAAAAAATCTGCTGGACACAACAACTGCTGATAAACTAATTGAGGAATTATCCTCTTTCGACCAGTTATTACCATCTGCGCTTAATGCAAATCGGAAAAAGCTCCAGTCCTTTGCAAAACTCTGCGCCAAAGAAGAACGAGTGGAATTTTTATCTGGGGGTTCCTGTAAAGCCTCTGCCGACTTTGGTATGGCTAAAACTCTGGAAGCTACCGGCTACACTGCTCTCAGTCCGGAATTAGAAGAATTCGCACATATGAATTTCTTTTCTCTTTATCCGGAGCATATTCCAACTGTTCTTATTTGCCCCGACAGCGCCCGCTTCTTAAACAGATGTCTGGAATTAGAGCAGTCCATGCGTTATCAAAAACGCCCATATATTGTCATAACAGACAGTAACCGTTTTTTGGCAGATGAGGAACACACCATTAAAGTCCCCTTCTTCCTTACAGAAAAATTCGCACCTCTCACCTTGTCTTTTCTGTCCGCCTGTCTGACCGCCTATATGCCATTAAAAGAAAATGACATTTATATGCATGGTCATATGGGTCCGTATTTTGAAGGTCCATTTTCAGAAGGTGAGGGCTTTCCTACTATTATGAACAGCAAAATCACTTTATAATTTTCAATTATGCGAGGAGGTATGTACATGAATTGCTTTGATAAAATCATTCAGAACTATGATTATGCAGATCGTTTAAAACCAGGCGGACTTGTAATTGACGGGAAACCTGCTCTCACACAAATTGATCCTTCTTTAATTGGCGATTATGTTATTATGGTTGTCCGGGATCCACTCCTTGATTATAATGGCGACCCTGCAGAGCTTTTATCCCAGCGTCTGGAAAACCGTGTACTTGCGGGGAAATCCGGAATGTTCACAACCTACAGCGGATATTATAAGGGCGCTCATATCAGTATTGTCTCAGGCGGAAGCGGAAGTCCCGAAGCCGAGTTAATTCTTGTTGAATTTATGCACTATACTTCTGCCAATACGTTCATTCGGCTTGGCGGAGGCGCCGGAATCCACGAAGCTGTCCATTCCGGTGACTGCGTCATTGCAAGTGGCGTTGTACGCGATGAAGGTATGAGTCAGGCATACATCACTCCCTCTTATCCGGCATACTGTAGCTACGACCTTGTGGCAGCTCTGGCAAAAGCTGCCGATAATCTTGAATATTCTTATCATATCGGTGTGGGACGCTCTCAGGACAGTGAGCATGTCGCCTGTGGACGACCTTCTGTAAATGGTTATTTACAACCGCGCCATACCGAAATTATCGATTATTACAACCGTGCCGGAGTCATGTACTGGGATCGAGAGTCCTCCGGTATTGTAACTCTTTGTAATCTTTTTGGCAGAAGGGGAGGCGCCGTCATCTCTGTAGATAACAACCTTGTTACAGGAGAATCCTTCACTGCAGGCAATGGACAGGATCATGCTATTGAAATTGCATTTGAAGGTCTTGCAAATCTTTATAAAATGGATGAACAGAAAAAGAAAAGCGGGAAACAATACTGGATTCCCAATCTGGAATAATAACAATAAATACAGGAGGTACGTTTATGAGCAGTTTATTAATCAAAAATATCCAAACCCTCGTTTCCTGTGACGGTGACGATCATGTGTATTCTAATGTAAATCTTTATTGTGAAAACGGTATTTTTCGCTCTATTGGAGCAGATGCGCCTTCTGCGGACCTTGTGATAGATGGAAGTCATATGATCTGTTATCCGGGACTTGTAAACACCCACCATCATTTGTATCAGATTTTTTCAAGAAATCTTCCTCAGGTTCAGAACATGGAACTTTTCGATTGGTTAAAAACCCTTTATGAAGTATGGAAAATGTTAAACGAGGACACTATCCGTCTGTCCTCTCTTACCGGAATGGGCGAATTAATGAAAAATGGCTGTACAACTGTCTTTGATCACCACTACGTTTTCCCCAATGAAGCCGGAGATCTCATTGAAGCCCAATGGGAAGCAGCCAGAGAACTTGGCATCCGAATGCATTTTTCCCGCGGAAGTATGGATCGCTCTAAAAAAGACGGCGGACTCCCCCCTGATTCTGTTGTTCAGCCTGTAGACGCAATCCTCAATGACAGCATTCGTATCATCGAAAAGTATCATGATACTTCTTTTCAGTCTATGAAAAGAGTTGCTTTGGCACCTTGCTCACCTTTCTCTGTCTCTGCAACACTTTTAGAAGAAAGTGCTAAGCTTGCCCGTCAATACAATGTTCGGCTGCATACTCACTTATGCGAAACGCTGGATGAAGAACGCTTTACTCTGGAAACAACAGGACTTCGTCCTCTTGCCTATATGGAAAAACTCGGTTGGATTGGAAACGATGTCTGGTATGCCCACGGTATTCATTTTAATGACGAAGAGCTTCATCTTCTTGCTGACACTCAGACCGGCGTATGTCATTGTCCGATTTCCAACATGAAATTATCTTCCGGCATTGCGAGAATCCCTGAAATGTTGGAATTAGGTGTTCCCGTCGGTCTTGGTGTTGATGGAAGCGCAAGCAATGACGGCTCCAATCTGCTTGAAGAAATTCGCGTTGCTTATCTGCTGCACCGACTAAATTCCAGCGACAAAGCGCCTTCCGGATACGATATTTTAAAAATGGCAACCATAGGAAGCGCCCGTCTTCTTGGTCGGGAAAAAGAAATCGGAAGTATAGAAATCGGAAAATGCGCAGACTTTTTCTTAGTCAATTCGAATCGTCTGGAACTTGTAGGAGCATGTATGGATCCGTGTTCCGTACTTGCTACAGTAGGTCTGAAAGGAGCTGTCGATTATACGGTAGTGAATGGAAAAGTCACAGTTGAGCATGGTCATCTCATCAACATTGATGAAGAAAGACTTGTCCACAATGCTCAGGCTGAAATTTCCCGTTATCTCAAAGATCTTTAGGCACACAAAGAGGAGGGCTTTTAAGTCCTCCTCTAAAATTTAACTGTTATTAATCTTCCAGCGAGTTCAATTGTTCTATTACGCTCTGACAAACATACGCTGTTAATTTTTTTCCCTTTTCTGCTGTTGCCAGATGCGCTCCTCCTATGATGCCGGATTCATTTACTTCACTTGTAAACCAGGAATCTCTCCGCAGCGGAAGACTGTCTGTCTTCTTGTTAAATCCCTCTGTCAATTCTTCCATATGCACAGTATCCGGAAACTCATACAGCATCTGGGAGGTTTCATCTTCTCCGGCATGGATTTCTTTTGACGGATGTGTCTCCATAACAGTTTCTGCATAACTGTCATAAATTGCATGCATTGTTTCTACAATATATATATCCAGACCATATTCCCGTTTCCACTCCTGTGCAAGTCCATGAATAACACCTTTGTTTCCGCCATGACTGTTAAGAATAATCAACCGTTTCCAGCCGTGCTGCGCAAGTGAAGAAAGAATGTCATCCACAATCGCCTTGAGCGTAGCTGAACGTAAGGTAATCGTTCCGCATAAGTTCATATGTTCAGGGCTTAATCCATAATGCACCGGCGGCATAACGTATATTTCCGGCACAATCTTCTGCTCATTGGCAAGTCTTTTTAATACATATTCAATAATCAGGTCGTCTGTGCCTACAGACATATGTGGTCCATGCTGCTCTATGGAAGCAATCGGAAGCATCGCATATATCTTGTCTTTTGGAAGTTCAGCATGTTCTTTCCAGCTTAATTCCCGATATGAATGAAGCATTGTAATCTCCTCCCGTCTGCATTTTTATTTTACTTTGAACCCAGTCTGCATACTGTATCCTTCATAATGTCTTCCCGGCTGCGGTGGGAAAAACAGATGCTCTGTTATTCCTGAAACAAATACCGGAGCTCCTTCTATTTTACAGGTACGCGCAGTTGGTCGGGAATCTTTGCCGCGGTATGCAATAATTCTTCCATCTACAATCACCATAGAGTTTCCAAACGGATCTCCCTGTTCGATTGCCTTAAGCGCATCTGTTCCACATGATCCCGGAGGATTATCAATTACCTGAAGATCTGCTTCTCTTCCCACTTCAATTTTTCCTGTATTAAGTCCATACAGATCTGCAGTATTTCCCGTAGCCATGGCAATACATTTCTCAGCAGGAATGTCATTTAAGGAAGATGCTTTCACGATACATCGATTAATCGCACCCGGCATGGAAGCCTGACCTGTTGGAGAATCACTGCCCATTACCAAACGGTAAAGTTCATTTTTCCTGTCCATATGTTTCAACATTTTATTGAAGTTGACGAAGTTTCCATTTACTACTAATTCCAATGGAATATCACATTCATCCATTAATCTCTGGATATGTGAAAACTCTACGCCTGTTGATCCTCCATTTGTATGAGCCACTTTATTCGGGCGAAGTTTAAGGATGTTTTCTGAAGTCACCCATGACGATCCCGGTATGGATGGCGGCGCCAAATGCACAGAATAGAAGAAATCATATTTCCGTGCCCATTCCAGCATTGGTTCAACTTCTTCCGGATCACAGAGTCCGCCGCCGCCGATTTCTGCAATCAGCCACACTCCGGCGTCATGCATTTCTTTAAAATCGAGTTCTGTAAGCCCATGTACAAGCACCAGTGCGCCACCATGGAATTTAAGACCACCACCTGGACGGAAACGGTCAAATACTCTCTTTGAAAGAATAGCAGCCGCTTTACATCCAACAGCATCGTCATAAAAGCGAGGCCATCCAGGTCCCTGCTCACCCTCGGAAACCATAGAAGTTGTACCGGAATACAGCGCATCTGCATAACAGCCAACAGCTCCCCTCTGAGGTGCATAATCATCCAGAGTATTATGTACATGACAGTCAATAAAGCCCGGGCAAACTATCTGTCCGTCAACATCCACAATCGTATCAATTCCATCCACATTCAAATCCTTTTCGAAACCAATTTCTGCAATCAGACCGTCTCTGACTACAATGGTATCTCCAGGTATAATGCCTTTGTGAATATCACCGCTGACAATTTTATCAATGTTCTTCAAAACAATATCATTTCCTTTTACCATCGAATTACCTCCTTGAGTTTTATTTTCCGTCGTACGTCTTACTTTTAATTAATTTTATCACACTTTTATCATAAATACAATACTTTATCAAAATAATTCCCATAAAATTGCGGGTATATTTAGAATCCTACTTCCGGAAAATATGTTTATCATAATACTATTTCTTCAAAATTTCCATTTGTAAGACGTACTATGTTTATCATTTATACTTGCTTTTTTCATTGTCAGGTATTATTATAATTATAAAACTTCCAGTATTTTGACCGAACCTTTCAGCATCATGGAAAATAAACAATAGGAGACCAACATATATGAAAAAGACAAACAGCAAAAGAATCTTAAAAAGCGCCACTAAAGGTCAGCAGGCTTATAACTCTTTATATAATGACGTTTCCATAATGGAGCCGGGAAAAAATAAATTCCCTTCTGAAGAAGAATTATCTGAAGAATTTGGAGTCAGCCGCGCTACTGTACGAGATGCCCTTGTCCGCCTTCGTATGGACAGAATCATCACCTCGCATCAGGGATTAGGAACATTCGGACATCCTTCCGTCTTTAAGCTGGAGAATCGCATCGATTTAGACACGGATTTCGGCGTTATGTTAAGAAAACAGTACAAAGATGTCAAAATTGATGTTAAATGGGAAATGCTTGACAGTGGAAGTCAGGTATTTCAGGAGTATTTTCAGGATGTTCCCGCATTTCTAAGCTGCTGGGTCTACTCTGCCGATCAGTTAAAACGCCTCTATACACGTTTTTATTTTCCTCAGGAATTTATCTCCCCAAATATGGAAAAGGATATTAAAATCCAAAGCCTTCCTGAATTCAGTCAGAAATACATGACCAAAGGCAAAGAGGACGAAAATAATTACATCGATTACTGTTCTATGCAATGCAGGATTAAATTTGATGAGCAGGCATGCAATGAATTTGGAATTCCGAAAAATACGCCGCTCCTTTGCTTCGACGAGGTAATTTATAATATCAGCGACAGAGTTGTCGGAGTTGGAGAGGTCTTTGTTCATCCGGAAAATATGGTTATGTCTCTTGTAGCTCCATTTAAACTTTAACCATTCAATTCCGCAAAAACAACCGCAGTTCATATGGACTGCGGTTGTTTTTTGTTCTTATATTCTCTTTCCTGTCTTTGAATCGAAAATAACAGCATGCTGCAGTTCCATTGCCAGCTTTATTTCGCTTCCAGTTTTTATTCGAATCGTATGTGCCATTTTACTACAATATTTCTTATTGTTAAGGTTATAATAAATCAGCGTTTCAGCGCCTAAATTCTCAACAAGGGAAACCGGAGCATTGACACGGAATATCTTTTTATCTTCTTCCTCCGCTATTCTGATATGTTCAGGGCGAATTCCCAGCGCATATTTCCCTGGCGATAATTTTTTCATTTTTTCTGTCATACAGCTTTCTTCTACAGGAATTCCTTCTATCATCCATCTTCCATCTACCCATTCCATGTCATAAGTGTTAATAGATGGTGTTCCAAGAAAACCTGCCACAAACAGATTTGCAGGCTGCTCATACAAATCCATAGGTGTACCTATCTGCTGAATATATCCTTCGTTTAAAATAGCAATCCTGTCTCCAAGAGTCATTGCTTCTTCCTGATCATGCGTGACGATAATTGTTGTGATTTTCAGCTTTCTCTGTAATTCTTTGATTTCTACACGAACCTGACGTCTGAGCTTTGCATCAAGATTTGACAGGGGTTCATCCAAAAGCATTAGCTTCGCACGTATTGCTACTACTCTGGCAATAGCCACTCTCTGCTGCTGTCCACCGGAAAGCTGACTGGGATATCGATGTGCATAAGGAAGCATATCTACAACTTTAAGAGCTTCTTCCACTCTGCTTCCTCTCTCTTCCTTTGGTACTTTTCTCATTTTAAGCCCAAATTCCACATTCTGATACACTGTCATATGCGGAAATAATGCATAATTCTGAAACACAACGCCAATGTTTCTTTTATGCGCTTCTAAATCCAGAATACTTTGTCCATCTATTTTTACTTCACCGCCATTCGCCTCTATAAATCCGGCAATAATTCGGAGAATTGTTGTTTTTCCCGATCCGCTCGGTCCCAACAAGGCTACCATCTCTCCATCATTTACAACAATATTTGTATCTTTTAATACCTGATTAGTTTTGTATGATTTTGATAAATTACTGATTTCAAGCATAATTTTCCCTCCCATTCCTTTAAAAATATTTCGACCAGTGAGCAAATTTTTCAGCCAAAACGGAAATAATCAGCACCACAAGAATAATGATTGTGGAATATGCCAAAATCATTGGATTTAAACCTTCTGTAACCATAGATGAATATACCCGTACCGGAAAAGTTGTCATACCGCTGGAGCTGATAAACAATGTAATAATTAATTCTGAAAAAGAAAGCATAAATCCAAACATAGACGCCACAATAATCCCCGGTACAATTGACGGCAATGTCACATATAAAAAAGCTTTCACAGGTGTTGCTCCCAAACTGTTTGCCGCGTCTACCAGTCCATAGTCAAACTCACTGAGACAGGTGCCCACAACTCTGATATAATATGGAGCTGCAACAATTACATGCGCCATTACCAGAGTCCAGAAATTACCGCGAACTCCCAGTTTTGCAAGCCATAACATAAGACCTACACCAAGCGCAATCATCGGAAGGAACAACGGAGCCATAAATAAGGTCTGGGCTTTTTTCACAAGTTTCCTGCTTCCTTTTGTCAATGCAAAGCAGGCCGGAATACAAATCAAATCCGCAACCAGCATTGTACAGCACGCAATCTTTACACTTGTAAGCAATGAACTGATATGCTCGCCATTTTTTATTGCTTCACTATACCATCTCAAACTGAAAGAAGTGGGCGGAAACTGAAAGTATTTCGTATCGCTGAAAGATGCTCCTACTACTGCTATCATGGGAGACACAATAAACAGCAGAATAAGGATAACTATGACAGAAAACACCACTTTTGAAATATATTTTTTTCGTTTCATGCATGTCCCTCCTGTCTCTTTTTCATGCTTTTCGGAATTATGTTCGTAAGCATATATACCAGTAATACGATAGAAATCAGAATCATCGCAATAGCAGATGCAAACGGCCAGTTAAACAACTGCATTGCCTGCTGATATATTGTTGTTCCAATAACAGAAACTTTACCACGTCCTAAAAGAAGCGGTGTCGTATAAGAATTCAGGCAGCATCCAAATACCAGCACAAAACCGGAAATAATCCCTGTCTTGCTCAACGGAAGTGTTACTCTGAAAAATCTCTGAACCCCGTTTGCTCCCAGGTTGTCTGCTGCTTCCAGTACATTATCCGGTATTGCCTGTATAGAGTTCATTACCGGAAGAATCATATACGGTAAGAATCCCTGTGCCAAACCGATCACAACACCTGTAGGAGTACCAAGAAACTCTATCGGCTCATTGATAATCCCCAGATACAGCAATGCGTTATTAACAGGTCCATAACTTGTAAGTATACCGTATAATCCGAGTGTCTGCACCATTACACCTGCAACCAATGGTAAAATTATAATAACCAACAAGATTGTTTTCTTATATCCTCTGCTTTTTGATATAAAATAAGCAACCGGATATCCTAAAACTGTACATATAGATGCTGTCAGTAAGCTGATTCCAATGGTACGCATAACCACGCGCGGATAAAAGCTATCCTGGAAAAATTTTTTGTAAGAAGCAATCGTATAAGGTGTTGTCGGAATTACCTGCCCTGAACTGGATGTCAAAAAGCTGTAATACAACAACACAATAAAAGGTATAATGAAGAAAACGACAAATATGATTGTTAAGGGAATCAGCATAGCGTTTGCTTTATTAACTGATTTTTTCACTTTCCCACCTCCATTTTTTATTTAGGAACTGTCAGGGAAGACACTTTTTTTCATTTTTCCGAAAAAAGTGTGAGCTTTGGATAAGCTCCATAGCTCACACTTTTGCCATCCATTAATTGTTTTCGACCATTCTGTTATACATATCTGTCCAATCGCTTTCTCTTTCGAGAATGTAATCCCAGTCAAGAGACACCAGTTTATCAACTTCGTCTCCATAAACAATTTTTGAAGCTACCTCGTCATCTACTTCTACATCTTTGTTGCATGGTGAAAAATAAATATCTTCCGCATATGCTTTTTGAGTTTCTACGCTAATGCATCGATTTACAAATTCTTTTGCAAGCGCCTCATGCTTTGTATTTTTCGCAATAACAATTGTATCTTTTGCAAGTGCCGCTCCCGGATCAGACGGATATACAAATTCTACCGGAAATCCCTGTTCGATATAATCATTGCTGTAACTGTTAAAAATGACTGCCGCTTTTACTGTTCCCTGTTTCATCTCCAAAAACAGCTCGTCAAGATCTGTAAAGAACAGTGGGAACGGACCCAAATCCGCAATTTTCTTAAACACTTCTTCTTCCTGAGTCTTTAAATCAAGTCCCCATGCCTGTGCAGTCAAATCTACAAATGCATCGTCCTCAAAGCTCGGAAATGTCGTAAGCGCTACTTTTCCCTTTAAATCTTCACGCCAGAGGTCTTTCCATGAAGTAATAGGCTCTGTCACCAATTCATTATTGTAGCAGATTCCTAACCCCATAATAGACATTCCATATCCGCCGGTCTGTGCAAAATCATAAAGTGAATCAAAATTACTTAAAGAAGGATCTACGTCCTGTGCAACACCATCATCTATTGCCTGTTTGGATTCATAGATATTTAAAAACAACACATCCATAGAAGGGTCATTAACTTCCGCATACATTTTTGCTTTACGTTCACTTGTTCCACCCAGAACCAGTTCTATATTACAGCCATACTCTTCTTCCATTGGATCTACAACGCTCTTTCGGAGTACTTCTTCAATGGTTCCGCCCCAGACACCTACAACAAGAGTTTCATCTTTAAAATCTTTTTCCTCTCCTGCCCAGGCAGTCGCTGACATGGAAAATATCATTGTCACTGAAAGCAAAATACCTGTTAATTTTCTCTTCATTACTGTCTCCTCCTTTGTTTTAATATTGAGTTTATTTCATTTGTCTGATTTCTGAAGATTTTCGACGGTATTAAAATCATCAGTTTAAAAGTACGACGTACGTCATATATTCATAATAACGTCTAACATGTAATTTGTCAATAAAATAAATTCTATTTATCAGTTTTTTTTAATAATTTTTCTCTATTATCATAACTCAACTGAAAACAAAAATACCAGAGGTAATTTCTTCCATTATTCTAAAATTCACCTCTGGTATTTCTATATAAATTTAAATAATGCAGCAAATCTGCACTGATTCACCCTTAAGCTTCACAAATCCATCTTTTGCCCCTGTTTTCTCATCTCCTGTAAGCATGCAATACTCAACAGATTTTTTTTCTCCTGCAAAAGCTCCATTCCACACTCCCGGATGAAGAACAAATATTGATCCTAGTTTCAGTCGAAACGCACGAATACTTTCACAATCAGGTTCCATACTATCCATTCTTTGTGACACTGTTACAATTAAATTCTGTTCGCCGCATATAATCATTTTTTGAGTATTGCATTTCTCCATACAAGATATCTCAAACGGCTGTACATATTCACTGCTACACATTGCCAGCCCCGAATAACTTTCCATACAAAGACCTTCCGTCATCCAGCATTCCCATCCATCTCCGGTAAATTTACTGTAACTGGTCAAATCGATATATGTACCATACGGTGCGCACTTATTAACATCCGCATCTTCTACTAAAATTTTTTTCATCGCAGAGTTCTCCTTATATTTCAATCCAAACTGGCTCAGGTGTTACCGGAAGCCATGCCGTTTCGCTTGGTTCCCCATTTGTATACGACAAAAAATAATATGTCGTTTTTCCATCGACACTATGGCAGGCATCGTGCCAGATTCCCCTGTTCAGGATAACAAGATCACCTGGCTTTAATAAAAATGATTCCACATCCTCTGTGCATGGGTTTCCCCATGGATCACTGGAAGCTACGCTTAAAATAATAGGTTTCTCACCTGCAAACTGTACCTCCTCTGATGAAAGGTGTCGCTCCATACTATCCACCTGGAATCTATTTGCATTATCACACACAGTAATTCCAAATTTTAATGGTCGGATTAAATCTGTGCGTTCTGTCATATACATAGATATTTTTTCATTTTTTATATGTTTTCCATCTTTCATATTGAAATATTGCCCATAACGCTTAAAAGCTTCTTCGCTTATCGGTTTTACTACTCCTTTATTCATAGTTGCCTCTCTTTGCTAAATTCTTTCATTCTTTTTTCTGTTTCTTCATAAGATGCTATACCACCTCTTGCTCCCTGAACCGTCACTGCGTAAGCGCCTGCAGCGTTCGCAAATTCTGCACAATACTTCAGCGGTTTTCCGGAAAGCCACGAAAAAACAAAGGATCCGTTAAAAGTATCGCCTGCACCTGTAGTATCTACAACAGCGACTTTATTTCCCGGAATTCGAATTTCTTCAGTTTTTGTTCTTCCATAACAACCTTCAGCCCCCAATGTAATCATCACGACTTCTGTTCGTCCCTTAAGCAAGCTGTCCATACATTCCTTTTCCTGTCTTTTCCCACAAAATTTCTTCCATCCCTCTTCATTAAAAATCAAAATTGACGCATAATCGAACAAAGGATCCTGATACGTATCGAATGTAGACGTTTCCAGATCAAAAACTATTTTAACTCCTGATTCGGCTAAATCTTTTGCCAACTCTTCCCAGTCTTCCAATCTGTGAAATTCCATCATTGAAGTATAAATACATTTTGCTCCTTTTAACAAATTATACCGTTTTTTGTCTACCGGATACCGTATGGTACTTGTATCTGATACAAAAATGGTTCTTTCAGCAGGAGTTTTGATAATCATGCATTTTGCATCTGGAAATCTCTTATCTATAACCGCACAAGACAAATCCAAATCCCATTTCTCCAAATCACTACTTACCGCTTTACTGACCTCCTGATTATTCAAGGCAGTAATCATATATGTTTTTTCCCCATATCCTGCCAGTACACAGGCCGCATTTGGAATCATCCCTCCAATTCTTGACTCCACAAAACATACATTTCCTTTTTCCCCCTCTGGAATCCAATGATCCATGGTATAGTACTCGTCAACACAGGCTACCCCTATAGCTACTATATAGTCTTTTTCCATGCCACAACCTCCAATTCATTATACGTACGACATTCGACTATTTCATTGTACGCCTCAGCCCCACCTTTGTCAATTCCAAGAATATAGAGTTTTAAATTTACGCAAAAACCCCTCCGTCACATGGACGGAGGGGTTCTGTCTCGTTTGGACACAAAATCAATATTCATGTCATAGGGCAATCTCTTTCATTCTGTTTCGGGGCAAAGTTTTTATCCAACTAGACACTCAACTGATTATCACAACACCTTCTCCACAAAACATAATAAAACATACTTTTACACCCATACAACATACCTTTGACTGATTTAGTACACTCTTGCATACTTTAGTATACCTTTGACCACTTCAGTACACTTTGGCATACCTTTGCTGCATATAGAATACTACTGAAATGTCAAACGCTCTTTAGAATACTCCTTTTTAGAATATATCATATTTGGAAATTTGTAGAATAACCTCTAAAAACTTTAATTTAGTTTCTTTCTAAAACTTTAGGTAACATTTGTGTATATTCTTGTTCAGTGTCCACAACTGCTGCCTTGAAAAATAATCTTTTTATTCGCCGTATTGCTTTCCTTTCTGTATTTCTTTCTTTTCTGTATTGCTTTGTTCTCTGTATTATTCTCTCTACATCTTTTTCTGATAAGTACATTTTCTGATTAGTTATACCTTTTGATAATTTGATAATACAACCGTCTACTGATTAATGCTTTATTACTTCTACCATATTTTTTAAGAATACTATATAATCTATCCTGTATAATTAAAATCACAAAGTAATTTTTGATTATCTTTTCAAAAGTTCTTATATGCCGGTATAGCCTATTGTTACAGGCTTTTCCGGCATTTTTCATTGTGGAAGATACTCTCAAATCTTCTTATATCCCCGTATGTTTTTGTGTTCAAAAGTAGTATGTGGGGTAGTAAATTTTCCATTTACTACTATGCAATCAGCCGCTTCATTTCGGTTATTGACGTTTCGGAAGTTGTGTGTGCGTAATAGTTCAGCGTCATATTGATGTTGGAATGTTCCATGATGTATTGCAATGCTTTAGGGTTCATTCCCGCATTTGCTAACGTGGTGCAGAATGTATGGCGTAAGGTGTGCGGTGTCATTACCTTTGGCAATGCGACCTTTTGCGTTTTGTTGTATTTCCTTACAAGCCCGCGGAACATACTTTCATAGTTGACTGCCACTTTTGGCAAGCCGTTCCGGTTAAGGAACAGAAACTTTGTGTAGCCCTCCAAAATAACAGGCTGTGCATATTTCCGTTTGTTCAGCACCCGTTTATTATGATTTTCAATCAGTTCCTCTTTTCCCTGTAATTCTCGTATAATAATATTGTGGTCTGTTATTGGCAGTAACAGGCTGTAACACTATACATAACAGAAAATACTGTGCAAAAAAATACTGTACAGAGAAAAGAGGTGATATTATGAATATTCTCAGTATCAACTGGAAACCAAACAACACACTGGAAATAACACTCTCTAACGATTGTGTTATTATCCTCAAAGACGTTTCCTTTTCCAATTACTTGGCTTTATCAAGTAATCCCACATTACTTGATAAGATGATAAAATAATATACTCTTCCAATGTTTCAATGATGGGAGCTTCCTATTCGCAGTAGGATGTTCCCATTTTTTGTTGGTTGTAAGAAATTCATTATAGGTTACAAGGCGATTATTAGTGCTATTTACTTTTCGTGAACTACTCGGTAACTAATTTGCCAGAGCATTTGCAATCAGGCAGCTCACACCTTGCAGAGTCAAACCCATTCTCTATAGGGCGTTTAAAGTTCACTATAACCTTTCTCATATCATCCTTTTCAATAATCTGAGAGTGAACAATCTCTGTTTCATCAGCAAGTATCATATACGGATACATCATAGCCTTATCCCCTGTATAGCATTTTCATATAAAAATTGTTTCAATTCCTCTGCTTTACCAGTGTTATAATAACCCAATAACCGTTCATTAAATTGTTCCATATACTTATCTGTAATTGTCATGATACCGGCACCAGAAGAAACCAGAATCTTATTTGCAAGCATTAAACTGGTACGTTTGTTTCCATCCCAGAAAAACTGCCCTCTTGCTCCCCATGCAAATGCTTCTAAGGCTTTGTCTGTTGCAGAAGCATCTATAGCAGATAAAATATCTTTTAATTCTTCTGCTGTTTTTTCTTTATCAGGAACAGGCGGTTCATAATCTGTACCTGATATTCCAACAGTTCCAGTACGAAGTTTTCCCCATTCCAAGGCTTCATTTCTTGCAATATATTCATTTAGTTTGCACCAATATTCAAATGTAACTTTTTCACTTACTGTATTCAGCAGAAACTTCCATGCATCACGCATATTCAAAATTGCCTGAATATCGTCAAGCTGTACATTTGGTACATTTATACCGTTTAAAATGGTCTGTGTTTGAGGAAAAGTAACTGCTCTGTTTTCCATTTTCATTCCACAATATACATTTTCATCCCTCTTTTTCTTCGCCAGAAACAAGCTCTGTTCAGGTGTTAAATGAAATTTATCTTCAAATTTTGGCATTGTATATACACCTCTAGGCTGACTACTTATATTTCAGGGATTTCCGAAACTATTGGACATTTGAAAATTGTCACAGGGTCAATATCAATACACTCATATTCATTCCGATTTCCTGCTATATCCCATGCAACTGTTCCATTTAAAACAGTTAGTGTTTCCTTAAATATCTGTTCATCCTCAATTTTTTTAAAAATACCGCCTTGCTGTATTAAAGGCTTGGCATCAAATTCTCTCACACTTCCATCACTCAGATAGGCATATACCATATAATTTTTATCTGCTACAACCTGATATATTTCAGGATAGAATCGAGCATCAAGTTTATTATCATTCATATATTTCACCCTTTTTAAATCAACGGATTTATTCTGTTTAACGGTTTATTATCTTTGGATAATTCCCAGTTCTGCATTAATTCATCTTTATGAATTTCTGCCCATGCGAGTACCAATTTTAATTGCCGCTTAGGTAAATACCCTTCACTGATGATTCCTTCCTCAATCAATACTATTGCTTTATTATTTCCATATTCCGCATGGAAATGTGGTGGGTTGTGGTCACTCCAATACATTGTAATGCGTATTCCATAGAACAAACTGATTTCAGGCATTAGTCGTTTTCCTCCCTTGCTTCTGTTATATTCTTAATTTAAACACCATTATTTCTAACCACATTATAGCACCTATCCATGTAGTTGTCATGTAGTTATTAAACTCCACAAGGTTAACTATTTCCCACTATTTTATTTTCCAATACAAAAAAAGGCTCTTGAAACTTTAGAGGTATTCTCCAAAGTCCAAGAGCCTTAATTTACGTTGGGACACAAAATCAATATTCAGTTATTGATTAATTATTTGTTGTTGATTGCTGCCTGTGCTGCTGCAAGACGAGCGATCGGAACACGGAATGGAGAACAGGAAACGTAGTCCAGACCGATCTTATGGCAGAACTCTACGGATGTCGGGTCACCACCGTGCTCACCGCAGATACCGATGTGCAGGTTTGGATTAACCGGTTTACCGAGTTTGATTGCCATATCCATTAATTTACCAACGCCTGTCTGGTCGAGTTTAGCGAATGGATCGTTCTCGAAGATCTTAGCGTCATAGTATGCGTTAAGGAACTTACCAGCGTCATCACGGGAGAAACCGAATGTCATCTGTGTAAGGTCGTTTGTACCGAAGCAGAAGAAGTCTGCCTCTTTTGCGATATCGTCAGCTGTAAGAGCTGCACGTGGGATCTCGATCATAGTACCAACTTCGTATTTCAGCTCTACGCCAGCTGCTGCGATCTCAGCGTCTGCTGTCTCAACAACAACTTTCTTAACGTATTTAAGCTCTTTTACGTCGCCTACTAATGGAATCATGATCTCTGGGCAAACATTCCAGTCAGCGTGTGCTTTCTTAACATTGATAGCTGCACGGATAACTGCTTTTGTCTGCATTTTAGCGATCTCTGGGTATGTTACAGCAAGACGGCATCCACGATGTCCCATCATTGGGTTGAACTCATGTAAGGAATCGATGATTGTCTTGATCTGCTCTACAGTTTTGCCCTGAGAATCAGCAAGTTTCTTAATATCTTCTTCTGTTGTTGGAACGAACTCATGAAGAGGCGGATCCAGGAAACGGATAGTAACCGGGTTACCTTCAAGTGCTTCGTAAAGAGCCTCGAAGTCTGCCTGCTGCTCCGGAAGGATCTTCTCAAGAGCTGCTTCTCTCTCTTCTACAGTTTCGGAACAGATCATCTCACGGAATGCGTCGATTCTGTTGCCTTCGAAGAACATATGCTCTGTACGGCAAAGACCGATACCTT
>CATXEA010000034.1 GCA_958367245.1 uncultured Blautia sp. | reverse complement strand
TCGATTATCGCTTGCTGAACTGCGGAGCGCGACGAGCTGCTTTGAGACCGTATTTTTTACGCTCTTTCGCACGTGGGTCACGTGTTAAGAAGCCTGCTGCTTTAAGAACTGGTCTGTATTCAGCGTCTGCCTGAAGGAGTGCTCTTGCAACACCATGTCTGATGGCACCAGCCTGTCCTGTGTATCCGCCGCCGTGTACGTTTACTAATACGTCAAATTTGCCTTCTGTCTCTGTTGCAACTAATGGCTGACGAACGATAACTTTCAGTGTATCTAATCCGAAGTATTCATCGATATCTCTTTTATTGATTGTAACTTTACCTGTTCCAGGTACAAGGTAAACTCTTGCGATTGATTTTTTTCTTCTTCCTGTTCCGTAGAATTTTGCGCTAGCCAATGTAATCTACCTCCTTAAAATGTTAAAACTTCCGGTTTCTGAGCTTCATGTTTGTGTTCCGGTCCTGCGTATACAAAAAGTTTTTTGTACATAGTTCTTCCTAAAGGTCCTTTTGGAAGCATACCTTTCACTGCAAGCTCAACAACCTTCTCTGGTTTCTTTGCTAACATTTCTTTTAATGTAGTTTCTTTCATACCACCTACATAATCGGAGTGATTGTAGTAAATTTTCTGATCTAATTTCTTGCCTGTAACTTTAATCTTGTCAGCATTGACAACGATTACGTAATCACCTGTGTCTACGTGTGGTGTAAACTGTGGTTTATTTTTACCTCTTAAAACGCTTGCGATACCGGAAGCCAGACGGCCCAGTGTGCATCCTTCAGCGTCAACTACATACCATTTTCTTTCGATTTTATCTGGATTAGCCATATAAGTCTGCATGGTTTTACCTCCTGTTATTTATCAACGATAGTTTAATCAACCGCGGATTCCCGCGTAAAAAGTTATTACCGGGACGCCTGTGCATGAAACCGCGGAAATGTCCGAAACCGCTGATAAACACTCTCGCCGGGGCTATTGGCTCAAGTATTTCGCACTACGTCACATTGGGTAATTATATTATAAGCGCCCTCTTCTGTCAACCACTTTTTCCTTATTTTTCAACTTTTTTTCGAGTTTTTTGCAGAAAAACAGGCAGGAGCATTAAAGCCCCTGCCTTAACTTCACCGGCATCAGTCAATCTGATACCATTTAATTTCATTTGCCTCCATATGAAGCGGGAAGCTGCTGCCGTCACCTCTGTATACAACGGTATCCTGCGGCTCATAAGTATTGTTTACAACACAATATTTATTATTCTTCACATATGCGTGAACTTCCACATTGAAGTTTGTGGAGAACCAGCAGTTCAGCTCCTCTTCTGCATTTGCAGACCACAGAACCGCACGGTAAAGGATACGGCTGTTCTCAAAGCTGTACGGAAGACCGCTGATATAAACGCCGCGGCCTTTGCCGAATTCTCTGACAGCCATCTGCACTTCCTTATCTCTCTGAATCAGAATTTCTGTCTCAGGAAGCGCGAAGATATTCTTCTTTCCTTCGCCGAAATCCACATCCTTTGTACAGTCGGAAAGAATGAAGTGGTCTCTGTGCTCTTCCCAGTTGTACTTATCTGTATTTAAGTTAAATCCGTGCTCTTCCTCTACGCCAAGGATTTCAGAAAGCTGAATGAAACGTCCCTGCCACTGATGCGCACAAGGCTCGCCCACGCCGATGAAACCGCCGCCGTTGTAAACAAATTTCTTAACAGCAGTTACAATTGTCTCATCTTTCCAGAATTCACCGCCAGTATATGCAGTGTCTGCATCGCCAACATTGAGAACAACGTCAAACTCGCTCAATAATTCCGGATTCTCCTTAATATCATCAAAGCTGATGAATTTTACATCAAACGGAGCGCCGCTGAGAGCTTCGATCACGCCTGCATAGGAGTAATTCTGTTTATAGTAAAGAGCGTGGTGAACCATATGATTACCCCATGCGCGCATTCTTCCCCAGCAGTTGAGAACTGCTACACGTTTCACGCAGTATGGTGTAACGCCCTGAATATTGTCATAAAGCGTGCGGAATTCGTCTGTTACCTCTGTGATATAATCTACGAAATCCGAGAACTGAAGCGCAAGCTTTAAGTATCCGCCGTAGCCGATTCTCTGAATCGGGCTTCTCAGAATTGCACGGCGGGCTGTTACCCAGTTCACCTTTGCCTCTTTTACCGGATCTCCGCCTTCGTGGAAGGTATCCGGGAAGAAGTATGGAAGGAAACGTCCCTCTGTATATTTAACATTCTTGATGTCACTGAACAGTCTTAAAGTAGCGCCGTTGCCAACACTTCCTACTACTGCATCAAGACCGATATTTGCAAACTCATCCATAAACGGTTCCATGCCGATCCAGTGGTCGCCCATAAACATCATGGCTTCCTTGCCGTATTCGTGTACAATATCAACCATCTCTTTTGCAAGAGCTGCAACCTCGCGTCTCTGGAAAGCCTGAAAATCTTTAAACTCCTTAGACGGGATTCTGTAAGTGTTATTCATGTAACCCTGATCGATAATAAATTCCGGACGGAACTTATAGCCGACTTCCTTCTCAAACTGCTCCAGAATATAAGGGCTGACAGAAGCAGAATATCCATACCAGTCTACATATTTCTCTCTCGCCATCTCATCAAAGATGAGAGTGAACTGATGGAAGAAAGTTGTAAAGCGTACAACATTTACATACTCATGTGTCTCAAGGAATCTGCGGAGTCTGTTAAGGGAAAATTCTCTTGTTGCAGGCTGACGCACATCAAAAGTCATCTGAGGCTCTACGTCTTTCCAGTCATTGACAACTGCATTGTACATATGTACCGGATCCCACATAATATAAGCAAGGAAGCTTACTGTATAATCGTGGAAAGGAACCGCATCAATGGTCACATCTCCTGATTCCTCGCTGTAGCTCCATTTATCAGTATCTACAGGTTCTCCCGTAGTTCTGTCCATAACTTCCCACCAGCGTTTGATATCGTCACGGCTGTTTACCTTAAGCATATCCGGATAAAGATGATCCATAAGATGAATGGACAGCTTATCGGAAACTGCTGTGTGGAAAGATGTCATAATATACATCTGCTGAATTTCTTCCGGATGAGCCTTCGCCCATGCGTTATCTTTACGGGTTGTATAATAAGTAGCATAAATCTTTGCGCCTGATTCTTTCAGTTCTGCAGGAAATTCTGTTCCATCGCAGTCACGGATCGCATCTGCGCCCCATCTTTTCAGAATATCCAGAGTCTCCGGAATTACATCCATATCTGTCGGTATTGTAACACGGCCAAATTTTTTCTCCATTTTTTATCCTCCTAGTGTTTTTGCTCAGTTACCCATAATCCTATGGTAATGTTTTCTGCCTCTATTTTCAATTGTCTTTTTGCTTTATTTTTTAGAAATATTGCTTTTTTGTTATTTCTTTTAATGGTAAAACAAAAATTCTAAATTACATATTCTTTCCTGTTTTTTGTAGAATTTTATTCTGATTTATGCTATCCTACATATTTATAGACAAAACACGCTTCAGAGCGTATTCAAAAACGGGGAGAAATAAACATGGTAACTTTTTTAGCAAAAATATTTATCAAAAACCCCTCCGACTATCATTCCGGAGAGGTACGTCAGGCTTACGGTATGCTCTGCGGAACTGTGGGAATTCTGCTCAATATCCTGCTTTTTGCAGGCAAATGGCTTGCAGGAACTTTAAGCGGCTCTATTGCCATTACAGCCGACGCCTTCAATAATTTATCCGACGCAGGCTCTTCTGTCATTACCCTTCTGGGGTTTAAGCTTTCCGGTCAGAAACCGGACCCTGAGCATCCTTTCGGTCACGGCAGAATGGAATATATTTCCGGACTTTTCGTTGCAGTTGCAATTCTTATTATGGGCTTTGAACTGGTAAAAACCTCTATCGGAAAGGTGCTTCATCCGGAAACCATCGAAAGCAGCCCGCTGATTCTGGGTATCCTGATCGCATCCATTCTGGTGAAATTCTATATGAATTATTATAACCGGAAAATCGGCAGGAAAATCGAGAGTACTGCCATGATCGCAACTGCCAATGACAGTTTAAGCGACACGGTTTCCACCATTCTTGTTCTGGGCGCAACACTCATCAGCCAGTTTACAGGCTTGCTGCTGGACGGATGGTTTGGAATCGCAGTGGGACTCTTCATCGTTTATACAGGTATCACAACAATGAAAGACACTATGGACCCTCTCCTCGGGCAGCCGCCAAGCCCTGACTTCGTAAAGGAAATCGAAGCTCTGGTAAAAGCCCATCCCATTGTCTGCGGCATTCACGACCTGCTTGTCCATGACTACGGTCCGGGAAGGCTCATCATATCCCTTCACGCAGAGGTTCCCGCCCACGGAAATCTTCTGGAAATACATGACGAGATTGACAACATCGAAAAAGAACTGCAGGATAAACTTTCCTGCACAGCAACCATCCATATGGATCCTATCGTCACCAACGACACCCGCATCAATGACCTGAAAAACAGAGTTACAGCCCTTGTTCAGGAAATTGAGTCCGGACTTGACATTCACGATTTCCGCGTAGTGGAAGGCAACACTCACACAAACATTATTTTTGATATCGTAATCCCTTACAAAAGTGAAAAATCCGATCAGGAAATTGTATCCCGCATCAAAAGCAGCATCCGCGCCTGGGATAACGGTAAATATTTCGCAGTAATCCAGATTGACCACGATTACGCCTGAAAGGAATATCAAAAGGCATGGCCGCCTGTCCGAAGACAGATAACGGTCATGCCTTTTATTTGCTTAATCAAAAAATTCAATTCCCATCAGGGTCAGTCCCTGCGCAGGGGCAGTAGGTCCTGCCATCTCTCTGTTACAGGCTTCCAGAATCGTTTTTACTCTTTCAGGAGGATACTGCCCGTTTCCCACCTCAATCAGTGTTCCGGCAATAATCCGTACCATATTGTAAAGGAATCCTGTTCCTGATACGCGGATAGTGATAATGTCTCCATCTCTCCATACATCAATACCGGTGACTGTACGGATCGTTGTTTTTACCTGCGCCTTTGCCCCGCAAAAAGATGCGAAATCATGGCGTCCGATCAGATAAGAAGTTGCCTCCCTCATCTTATCCACATCAAGTCTGTAGTGATAGAAATAACTGTACAGGCGCTCTGTGGGCACCGGGAATTTCCGGTTGAGAATACGATATTCATAAGTTTTTTCGCTGTCACAGTAACGGGGATGAAAATCCGGCTCCACTTCCTCGGAAAGCTGGATGCGAATGTCTTCCGGAAGGCGCTGATTCAGCGCATACGATATTTTTTCTCCGGGAATGCGTGTATTCGTATCAAACACTGCCACATTTCCCATCGCATGTACTCCTGCGTCTGTCCGGCTTGCGCCTATAGTCTCAATCTCCTCTCCAAGAAGCTCGGATAAGGTTTCATTGAGAATTCCCTGAACTGTAACTCCGTTGGGCTGGGTCTGCCAGCCGCAGTAATTGGTTCCGTCGTAAGCCACGACAAGGCCGACTCGTTTCATAAGATTCCTCCTGAATTTCAGTAAAGCTTATATACCGATTACGCGGAACGCAATCGCCACTGCCAGATATGCAATCATCAGCACATATGCCATATAGTCGCGTTTCTCATAATGCAGCGGTTTCATCTGTGTACGGTTGTCACCTCCGTGATAGCATCTGGCCTCCATCGCCATTGCCAGGTCATTGGCGCGGCGAAAAGCGGAAATAAACAGCGGCACAAGAAGCGGTACCATGTTTTTTGCCTTCTGAATCAGATTTCCGTTCTCAAAATCTGCTCCTCTGGCAATCTGCGCCTTCATAATCTTATCCGTTTCTTCCAGAAGAATCGGAATAAAACGAAGGGCAATCGACATCATCATAGCGATTTCATGCACAGGAACATGAATCTTATTCAGAGGACGGAGCAGCCTTTCCAGACCATCTGTAAGCTGATTCGGCGTTGTTGTCAGAGTCATAACAGAAGAACCGATTACCAGATAGATAAGCCTGATTGCCATTCTGCCTGCCAGACGGATTCCCTCCTCTGTTATCTTGAGGAAGCCCCATTGCCACAAAATCTTTCCGGGAGTAAGTACCACGTTAAAAGCCATTGTAATCAACAGAAGTATGGCTATGGCTTTCAATCCCTTAAACATGAATTTCAGCGGCACCTTCGACACTGCGATCATCGTACCCAGAAATAAAGTTGCCACCGCATATCCCGGAATGGTGTGGAATACAAATACAGATATAATAAATACAAGAGTTCCCACAAGCTTAGTTCTCGGGTCCATTCTGTGAAGAACAGAATTTGCCGGATAATATTGTCCTAAAGTAATATCTCTAATCATCTGTTCTTCCTCCTGATTTCAGAAGCTGTGAATTCTTTTTTCTGAGAGCCTCAAGAATACTTGTACATGCTTCGTCCACAGTCGTTGCGTCTGCGTCCACAGGAAGACCTTTTTCTTTCAGCGCACTCATAATATAAGTTATCTGAGGAGCTGCAAGTCCCATTTCCTCCAGCTCTTTATAATGGGAAAAGACTGCCTTGGGCGTATCGTCAAATACTGCTTCCCCGTGGTTCATAACAATCAGTCTCTCCACATATTTCGCAATATCCTCCATGCTGTGAGACACCAGAATAATCGTAATCCCTCTCACTTTGTGAAGTTCCGCAATCTGCTCAAGAATATCATCTCTTCCTTTTGGGTCAAGTCCTGCCGTAGGCTCATCCAGAATCAGAATCTTCGGATTCATGGCAAGGACTCCTGCAATCGCAACCCTTTTCTTCTGACCTCCGGAAAGTTCAAAAGGTGATTTCCCGTAATTTTTTTCTTTGAAACCAACCTGCTGCAAAGCTTTTTTTGCCTCGACTTCAGCTTCTTCTCTTTTCAGTCCCTGATTCATGGGACCGAAACATACATCAGAGAGCACATCGCTTTCAAAGAGCTGATGCTCCGGATACTGAAATACAAGCCCGACCTCACTTCTCAGAGCACGACGGTTGTATTTCTCTCCCCAGATATCCTCTCCATTATAGGTAATTGTACCGGAAGTCGGCTGTATCAAAGCATTCAAATGCTGAATCAGCGTTGACTTACCGCTTCCTGTATGTCCGATAATTCCGATAAACTGTCCGTCCGGTATGGACAGGCTTACATCTTTCAAAGCATGAATCTCATATGCAGTTCCCGGACTGTAGGTGTAGGTTACATTTTTTAATTCTATTGACATAAGACACTCACCAATTCCTCTGTAGTCAGGATTCCCTCCGGAATATCCACTCCCGCCCTGCGCAGTTCATGGGCAAGGAGAGTTACCTGCGGCACATCCAGACGGTATTTTTTGAGGGTATCTACCTGAGAAAAAATCTCCTTCGGAGTTCCCTGCATCACCACTTCTCCGCTGTCCATCACATATACTCTGTCTGCATGGACAACCTCTTCCATATAGTGGGTGATTAAAATAACAGTCACATTTTCCTGCCTGTTTAATTCCCGTACTGCCTCAAGAACTTCTTTTCTTCCGTTTGGATCCAGCATGGCTGTCGGTTCGTCAAGAACAATACATTTAGGCCGCATCGCCATAACGCCTGCAATTGCAACTCTTTGTTTCTGTCCGCCGGAAAGCTTGTTCGGAGAATGGTGGCGGTAAGCAGTCATTCCTGTTTTCCGGAGACTTTCCTCCACACGCTTCCATATTTTTTCCGTGGGAATCCCCATATTTTCCGGTCCGAACCCGACATCTTCTTCCACTACAGTTCCTATGATCTGGTTATCCGGATTCTGAAAAACCATACCTGCTTTCTGTCGGATTTTCCACAGTTCCGGTTCTTTGGAGGTATCCATGTCATCTACCCAAAGAGTTCCCTCGGAAGGAATAAGAAGCGCATTCAGATGCTTCGCAAGAGTGGATTTTCCGCTTCCGTTATGTCCCAGAATCGCTACGAATTGTCCCGCTTCAATGTCCAGGTCTACATTATTGACAGCTCTCTGCGTATCCTGCACATTGCCGTCTTCATCGTATTTGAGATAGTCAAATCCCAGCTTGAATGCTTTGATAATTCCCATTTTTTTGTCCTCTGTTATTGTACAGGAGCCTCTTCGGTAACTGCCAGTCCGGTCAGTTCGTCGATCAGCGCCCAGATTTCCTCGCGTCCCTGTTTCGTTTCAGACGAAAACGGAATAATGATTCCATCCTTACGAAGCTTCAACCCCTCTTTGATCGCCTTTATATTCTTCTGGATCTGACTGCGTTTCAGCTTGTCCAGCTTCGTTGCAATGATAATCGGCTCATAACCGTTGTGTAAAATCCAGTCATACATCATCTTATCGTTGGCGGAAGGGTCATGGCGGATGTCAATAAGCAAAAATACCGCTTTCAATGTCTTTGATGTATGGAGATAACGCTCGATCATTTTGCCCCATTTTTCTTTTTCCTGCTGCGACACCTTTGCATATCCGTAGCCCGGAAGGTCTACCAGATACATATCGTCGTTAATATTGTAAAAATTAATCGTCTGAGTCTTTCCCGGCTGGGCGCTGGTACGGGCAAGAGCTTTGCGGTTCATCAGCGCATTGATGAGGGAGGATTTCCCCACATTGGATTTTCCGGCAAAAGCCACCTCAGGGCGTCCCGTGTCCGGAAGCTTGCTTGTGATGCCGCAGACGATATCCAGTGATACATTCTTTATAACCATCGGTTTCCTCACTTTATCATTCAGGACTCGCAGTCGAGTCTTATACCAGCGCTTCTTTCAGAACCTCTTTCATCGTCTCCATATAGGAAATCTTAAGTCCGCTGGTAATCTCTTTGTCCATTTCTTCAACATCCGGTCTGTTTTCCACAGGTACAAGAACCTGTTTAATCTTCGCATATTTGGCAGCCAGAAGCTTCTCTTTCAGACCTCCGATCGGAAGCACACGCCCTCTGAGCGTAATTTCTCCTGTCATAGCCACATCTGCTCTAACCGGCTTTTTGATAATGGCGGAAAGCATTGCTGTCGCCATGGTAATTCCGGCTGACGGGCCGTCTTTAGGCACTGCCCCTTCCGGAATATGTACATGGATATCGTTCTCCTGGAAAAACTCCGGAGCGATTCCATATTCTGCCGCTACGGAACGGATATATGTGATTCCCGCCTGCGCGGACTCTTTCATCACATCTCCGAGCTGTCCGGTGAGCATAAGCTCGCCTTTTCCCGGCATAACATTAACTTCAATCTGAAGGGTGTCTCCGCCTACCTGAGTCCACGCAAGTCCTCTGGCAATTCCGATTTCATCTGTCTTATTTGCCATCAGATAGTTGAAATGCTCTTTCCCAAGGAAGGTTGGAAGATTTCTCGCAGTAACCGTGACCTTCTCTTTGCCCTCTTCCATGATTGCGCGGGCTGTCTTGCGGCAAATCTGACCGATGCTTCTTTCAAGACTTCTCACACCGGCTTCTTTCGTATAGTTGTTGATGATTTTTTTCAGCGCAGAGCTCTGAACCACAAGTCTGCCTTCCTCGATTCCATTGGCATCCATCTGCTTTGGAATCAGGTGCTCTTTTGCAATATGCTCTTTCTCATTCTCCGTATATCCGGAAATCTCAATCAGCTCCATACGGTCGAGAAGAGGCCGCGGAATCCCCTGCACATCATTGGCAGTCGCTATGAAAAGAACCTCGGAAAGATCCTGCGGAAGCTCTACATAGTGATCTGTGAATTTACTGTTCTGTTCAGGATCCAGTACCTCCAGAAGAGCGGAGGAAGTATCTCCCTTATAGTCGCTGCTTGTCTTGTCAATCTCGTCAAGAAGCATAAGAGGATTGCTTACTCCTGCCTGCTGCAGAGCTGCTGTAATACGTCCGGGCATAGAGCCTACATATGTCTTCCTGTGACCGCGGATTTCCGCTTCATCGCGAACGCCGCCCAGACAGATACGCACATATTTCTTGTGCATCGCCTCTGCCACGGATTTCGCAATGGAAGTCTTACCTGTTCCCGGAGGTCCTACAAGACAGAGGATCGGGCTTTTTCCTTTATTTGTAAGCTTACGCACAGATAAAAATTCCATAATGCGTTCTTTTACATCTTTTAAGCCATAGTGTCCTTCCTGAAGAACCTTCCATGCCTCTTTCAGATCGTCAGAATCCTGAGAACGCTTATCCCACGGAAGAGAAAGCAGAGTCTCGATGTAACCTCTGAGTACCGTGCTCTCAGAAGCGTTGCTGTTCATTACCTTGAAACGGTCGATTTCTTTATTTATCTTATCTTTTACTTCGTCAGATGCCTGAAGACTCTTTAACTGTTTCCGGAATTCTTCCGCATCATCTGCAGTGTTTTCTTCTCCAAGCTCCTCACGGATAAGTTTGAGCTGTTCTCTTAAGATATATTCCCTCTGATTTTTATCAATACGGGCTTTTACCTTTTTCTGGAGATCCCTGCCAATCTGCATGATATCAATTTCACTGCTGATAATCGCCCCGAGTACCTCGTAGCGGTCTTCCAGCGAAATCGCCTCCAGAATCTTCTGTTTATTCTGATAGGACAGCGGAAGATTGACCGCAATCTGGTCAACCAGTTCTTCCACATCCTCAATGCCTAAAATCTGCGCTACCAGATCCTTGCTGATTTTTCCGCTCTCCGTTGCATAGCGGTGAAACAGTCCCTTCAGACCTCTGTGCATGGCTTCCTGTACATGCTCAGGCAGAACTGCGCTCTCTTTTTCATAAACAGAAATCTCACTTCTTATATACGGAAATTCCTGCTGAAATCCAAGAAGCTCTGCCCGCTCTGTTCCCTCAACCAGCACACGGATAAGATGGTTGGGGAGCTTCACTACCTGTTTCACATAGGCAACTGTTCCAATACGGTACAAATCTCCCATTCCCGGTACTTCCACCTCAGGGTCGATCTGCGTAATCAGAAAAATCTTCTGGTCATGGAGCATGGCAGCCTCAATTGCCTTGGTAGACCGTTCACGACTCACATCAAAATGAACGATCATCCCCGGAAGGATCGTCGTCCCCCTGAGTGCAATCGCAGGCAGCACATTTGTTGAATTTGTCATCTATTTCCTCATCCCTTCATCAGGCAGTTTCCGGCGTCCCTTTTTTGCGGGAACGGGATGTCCTTCTGCTTCCGGTACTTTTTTCCGGTGCAGGCGCCTCTCCGCGGATAATTTCCGGTTCACCGGTGCCTTCTACAACATCTTTGGTAATTACACATTTACGAATGGTATCGTCTGACGGAGCCTTGTACATCAGATCCATCAGGGAATTTTCCATGATGGCGCGCAGTCCTCTGGCTCCTGTCTTTCTCTCCAGAGATTTGCGGGCAACTACTTCCAGCGCCTCGTCCTGGAAATCAAGCTCTACGCCGTCAAGCTCAAATAATTTATGGTACTGTTTCGTCAGGGAGTTCTTAGGCTCCTTGAGAATACGGATGAGGGCGCTCTCATCCAGTCCGTCAAGCGTTACCACAACAGGAACTCGTCCGATGAACTCCGGAATCAGACCGAATTTAATAAAGTCTTCCGGCATAACATCTTTGAGAAGTTCTCCGATTTTACGCTCTTCTTTTGCAGAAACTTCTGCGCCGAAACCGATAGATTTCGTATCTTTTCTGTTTTCGATGATTTTTTCGATTCCATCGAAAGCACCGCCGCAGATAAACAGAATATTTGTGGTATCAATCTGAAGAAACTCCTGATGAGGATGCTTGCGTCCGCCCTGAGGAGGTACGCTTGCCACAGTTCCCTCAATAATCTTCAGAAGCGCCTGCTGTACGCCTTCGCCGGAAACATCACGGGTGATGGATGTATTTTCGGATTTACGGGTAATCTTGTCAATCTCATCAATATAGATAATTCCATACTGGGCGCGCTCAATATCATAATCTGCTGCCTGGATAATCTTCAGGAGGATATTTTCCACATCCTCGCCTACATATCCCGCCTCTGTCAGAGTTGTCGCGTCTGCGATGGCAAAAGGTACATTCAAAAGTCTTGCAAGAGTCTGCGCAAGAAGCGTCTTTCCTGAACCGGTCGGTCCAAGCATGAGAATATTACTTTTCTGCAGCTCCACATCCAGATTTCTGGATGCAAGGACTCTCTTATAATGATTGTAAACAGCTACAGACAGCGCCTTTTTTGCGTCGTCCTGTCCGATTACATAATCATCCAGAATTGCATGGATTTCTTCCGGTTTCAGAAGATTAATGTCTGAGTCAAATAATTCGTCTCTGCTATAAGCATTGAGTTCCTCTTCCATGATTTCTGAACAGATGCCGATACATTCATCGCAGATGAAAGTATTTCCGTCCGGATTCGCGATGAGCTTTCTCACCTGGTCCTCTGTCTTATGACAAAAAGAACATCTGACTCTCTCTCTTATCTTTTCTGCCATGGATTATGTTCCATTCCTTTCCTATCCTATAAATCAAGACAGACTCCTGCGTGATTGCAGGAGTCTTATCATTCGTTATTTGTGCATGACTACACCGTCAATCAGTCCATATGCTTTCGCTTCTTCTGCGGTCATATAGTTGTCACGGTCTGTATCACGTTCAACAACCTCTATCGGCTGACCTGTATTTGCAGCCAATAATTCATTTAAAGTTCTCTTAGTCTGTGCGATATGATCTGCCACGATCTGGATTTCAGTTGCCTGACCCTGCGCACCGCCTGACGGCTGGTGAATCATAATCGTGGAATGAGGAAGGGCAAATCTCTTACCCTTCGCACCTCCTGCCAGAAGAAATGCACCCATGCTGGCTGCCATTCCGAGACAAATGGTAGAAACATCGCATTTAATATACTGCATTGTGTCATAAATTGCCATTCCCGCAGTTACGGAACCGCCAGGACTGTTAATATACAACTGAATATCTTTCCCCGGGTCTTCTGCTTCAAGGAAAAGGAGCTGGGAAACGATAAGACCCGCGCTCACATCATTTACTTCCTCGCCCAGAAAAATAATTCTGTCTTTCAGAAGCCTTGAATAAATATCGTAGCTTCTCTCCCCTCTGCTCGTCTGTTCAATGACATAAGGTACTAAACTCATATACATGCCTCCATTTTCTATGTCAAGAGGAAGTGATTAAGCCTCTTTTGCTGCCTCAGCAACCAGAGTTACGGCTTTCTGTACAGCCATATCTTTCTTCATCTGCTCTAATTCGCGGTCGCCGAGAAGCTCTTTTAATTTGTCAGCTTCCATCTTGTATGCTTCTGCCATTTTAGCGATTTCAGCGTTTACTTCGTCTTCACTTGGCTGGATGTTTTCAACTTCAGCAATCTTCTCAAGAACCAGTCTTGTCTGGATTCTCTTAAGCGCCTGAGGTTTCATATCTTCCATCATCTTCTCAGCAGTCATGCCTGTGAACTGGAAGTACTGCTCCATAGATAATCCCTGAGCCTGCATTCTTCTTGCGAAGTCGTCAAGCATCTGGGAGCACTGAGATTTGATCATTGCTTCCGGAATATCCATCTGTGCGCCTTCGATTACTTTCTCGATTGCAGCGTCTTCTTTAGCTCTGAGAGCTTCTGCCTCTTTCTTTTCTACGAGACCTTTTTTAACATTCTCTTTGTACTCAGCAAGAGTATCGAACTCAGAAACGTCTTTTGCGAAATCATCGTCAAGCTCCGGAAGCTCTTTTGCTTCGATTTTCTTAACTGCACATCTGAAGATAGCTTCTTTGCCTGCGAGCTCTTTTGCCTGGTATTCAGCCGGGAAAGTAACTTTAACGTCTACGTCAGAACCTAATTCAGCGCCTACTAACTGATCTTCGAATCCCGGAATGAAAGTATGGGAACCAAGTGTCAGAGGATACTCTGTTGCCTGACCGCCGTCAAAAGGAACACCGTCTACAGAACCTTCGAAGTCAATTGTCACAACGTCGCCCATCTGAGCTGCACGGTCTTCTACTGCGATTGTTCTGGAGTTTTTCTCCTGCTCTTTCTTAACTTCTGCGTCAACATCCTCGTCTGTTACAACTACGTCTGTTTTAGCAACTTCTACACCTTTGTACTCGCCTAAAGTAACTTCCGGTTTCACTGCAACTTCTGCTGTGAAGATGAAAGCTTTACCCGGCTCAGCCTGTGTAACGTCGATTTCCGGCTGGGAAACGATCTCAAGATCACACTCAGCTAATGCTTTGCTGTAGTGCTCCGGAATCAGAGCGTTTGCAGCGTCTTCAAGGAAGATTCCCTTGCCGTACATCTGCTCGATCATTTTTCTTGGTGCTTTACCTTTACGGAATCCAGGAATGGAAATTTTTCCTTTTGCTCTCTGGTATGCGTTCTGCATAGCCTTTTCTAAATCTTCAGCGGAAACTTCAATAGTAAGTTTCGCCATGTTCTTTTCTAATTTTTCCACCTGTAAACTCATTTTAGATGTTCCTCCTTAATTTTCAGGGTATATGTGATATTATATTTTTAACACTTTTCTTTACGACCGCAGTCAAATGTTTTACAGTCATTGCAGAAGTATATCACAAAACAAGCAAAAACGCCAGTGTTTTTTCGTCAGAAATACGCGGTTTTTTCGGGTTTATCTGTTGTAAATCACGGATTCTGCAATTTTTTCCGCTGTTTCCTCTCCCAGAAGCTGGGCAATAAGGGAAAGTGAGAAATCAATGGCTGTTCCAAGTCCCCGACTTGTGGTCACATTTCCATCTACTACAACGGACTCTTCACTAAGCTCTCCTACTTCCAGACCATCCAGACAGGTCGGGTATGAGGTGGCTTTTCTGTTCTTCAGGAAACCAAGCTTTGCAAAAACGCCGGGCGCTGCACAGATGGCGGCAATTTTCCCGCCTTTTTCATAGTATTCTGTCAGAAGCTCTGTCAGAGGTCTGTAATCTCCAAGATAACGGGTTCCCGGCATTCCTCCCGGAAGCACCAGCATATCTGCATCCTTATAATCTGATTCTGCGAAAGTCAGATCTGTAAAAAGGGTAATTCCTCTGGATGTGGTGACCTCCTTTGTCTCTTTAATGGAAACTGTCTTTATATCAATCTGCGCTCTTCTCATTAAATCTACCACTGTCAGGCCTTCAATATCCTCAAAACCGTCTGCCAGAAAAATATATACCTTGCTCATGTAAGTTCCTCCTTTTTTCATACAGAATAATTACGGATATTATAGCATTTTGCTTTCTTTTTTACAACGGGGAGGGTATACTGTTCCTGAACATAGACTGAGACAAAAACGGAGGTGTTTATTTATGGAAATTGAACGTAAATTTCTCATCACAAAAGAAAATCTGCCCGCAGACCTTGCTTCTTTTGATAAACATGAAATTGAACAGGGATATCTCTGCACAGATCCGGTGGTCCGTATCCGCCGTCAGGACGATTCTTATTATTTAACCTACAAATCAAAAGGCCTCCTTGCCAGAGAAGAATATAATCTTCCGCTGAACAAGGAAGCCTATGAACATTTAAAGCCAAAAGCCGACGGTATTCTGATTTCCAAGACACGTTATCTCATTCCCGAAAAAAACGGACTCACCATTGAGCTGGATATCTTCCACGGCGTATACGACGGCGTTTATCTTGCTGAAGTGGAATTTGCTTCTGTGGAAGAAGCAGACGCCTATCAGCCTCCCGCATGGTTTGGAGAGGATGTGACCTGCTCCACGAAATACCACAACAATACCATGAGCCGGGGATGGTAATGTCCCTGTCCCGAAATTAAAGTGTTTTACCTTTTTCTGCAGCTGCTGTGAGAGCTTCAAACACAGCGCTGCGGAAACCTTTTGCCTCCAGAGTACGCACACCCTGAATGGTGCTTCCTGCCGGAGAGCATACCATATCTTTTAATTCGCCCGGATGAAGTCCTGTCTCAAGCACCATCTTAGCGCTTCCCAGCACCGCCTGAGACGCAAGCGCATATGCCTGTTTCCTCGGCATTCCCTGAGCAACTGCAGCGTCTGCCATTGCTTCGATAAACATATATACATACGCCGGTGAACATCCGCTCACTGCGCTTAAAGCTTCCATCATGCGCTCAGGCACAACCTCTGTGCGGCCAAAACTGTCTGTAATCTCACACATCAGCTTTAATTCTTCTTCTGTTACTTTTTCGTTGGCACAGACGCCTGTCATTCCTTCCCCTACCTGAGCCGGGGTATTCGGCATCATACGCACCACCTTCATCGGCTGTCCGCATTTTTCTTCCAGCCACGCAAGGGTTTTGCCCGGAGCGATTCCTACCAGAATATGTTCTGAGGTAATCTCTGCCTTTACTTCTTCCAGAACCTCTTCATAAAACTGCGGCTTCACTGCAAGGAAAACAATCTTTGCGCTTCTTACCACCTCTTTATTATCAAGAGTTGTCACAACCCCCAGTTTCTCACGGCTGCGTCTGCTTCCTGCTTCCGTGAGATTGGAAACAATAATTTCTTCTTTGCTGTAAAGTCCTTTTTTCAGCATTCCCCCAATCATGGCGGAAGCCATATTTCCGCATCCGATAAATCCAATTTTAGTCATAATACAATTCTCCCGTCTGTTTTTCAAATTCATAGAAACAACCGTTATCATTCCTGCATTATTTCAGAACACAAGTTAACAGGTCTGCTCACCCGATTCCGTGAAAAATAATTCCCAGAATAAAAACAATAACAGTCAGTCCGCAAAATACATATTTCGTTACCGGCTCCAGCCATCTGCCGACAGGCTTGCTCCGTCCTGTCTGAATCGCTTTACGGGCTGCTCCGTTTTTGAATATCCAGAAGAACATAATTCCAGCCATGCCTGCGCCCAGCGGACAGATATAAATAGAAACGAAATCCATCCATCCTGAAACAATTCCCTGAATCATAATACTGACTACTCCGCCTATTACCGCGATAATTCCCACTGCCAAAGGACGTTTCAGATGGAAATAATCCTGCAGGGTAGAAATCGGCGCTTCAAACAGATTCACAAGGGAAGTGATTCCTGCAAAAAATACAGCGATAAAGAAAATAACTGCCAGAATACTGCCTCCCGGAATCCCCTTAAAAATATGAGGAATAAAGACGAACATCAGTCCCGGACCGCCGCTTGTCAGCTCCTGTCCCGCTGTCGCCATCGCAGGAATAATCACAAGGGCTGCCAGAATTGCTGCCGTCGTATCAAAAAATGCAACTTTTTTCGCAGAATCTACAATATCTGCATCTTCTTTCAGATAAGAACCATAAATAATGGTTCCGTTTCCTGCAAGAGACAGAGAAAAGAATGCCTGTCCAAGTGCGTATACCCAGGTCATGGGGTTCAGAATCGCTGATTTCTCAATGCGGAAAATATATTTATACCCTTCCATTGCTCCCGGCTGGAAAACAAGATACACTGCCAGTCCGAGAAACATAAGGAAGAATAACGGCATCATAATCTTCGCAGCCTTTTCCACACCTGACGAAATTCCAAATGCCATAATGACGAAGCAGACAATAAGCGCCACAATCTGCCATCCGTTATTTCCGTAAGCCGACGCCATAGAACCAAACGCCTCGCCAAAGCCCTCTACGTTTTCCGGCGCAAGAGTCGCCCCTGTGAAGGTTCCTACCATATATTTAATAATCCAGCCTACAACCACAGAGTAGCCGATGGCAAGAGCAAGCGCCCCAAGCATGGGGATACATCCAAGAAGCTCTCCTGTCTTACGCCACTTTTCCCCACGGGAAGCGCAGGCAGCGCCAAAGGCTCCCACAGGTCCGGAATGTACTGACCTGCCGAACGCCATTTCTCCGATTACTCCGGAATAACCAATCAAAATGACGAAAATGAAGTACGGAATCAGGAAAGAACCGCCGCCGTATTTCGACACTCTTGTGGGAAACATCCAAATATTTCCCATTCCCACCGCAGAACCGATACAGGCTATGACAAAGCCCCAGTGCGACCGGAAAGAGTCTCTGTTTCTATCTGTTTTTATTTTCATATCATTTCTTCTCCCCGGCTTTTTCATCAATTCCTGCATTTGGAACTGCTTCTTCTTTCATTTCTTTTTCTTCGGCTTCTGTTTCCTTCTCTTCCGGCTCATATACAGGCTCGCATCTTCCGTATCTTACTGCAAGCTCTCTCATTTCCTTCTGAATCTGACTGTCAAACTGCCCTTCCTTCAGACGCCATTTCCAGTTTTTGCCCAGAGTGGACGGCTGGTTGATACGGGCAGAATTGTCAAGCCCCAGATAGTCCTGCATCGGAATTACGCAAAGTGACGCTACACTGCGCATAACCAGACAGATAATATCTTTATAAATCTCGTCATCGCTGGTATGGAAGTTATTCAGATACTGGCGAACCATTCTCCGCTCCTTTGGCGTAATATCCTTAAACCAGCCCGACAGGGTTTCATTGTCGTGGGTTCCTGTATATACCACACAGTTGTTAGGGTAATTATGGGGCAGATAGTCGCTGCTGTTTCCGGTATCACGCTCGTCAAAAGCAAACTCAATTACTTTCATATTCGGATATCCGCTGTCCTCCACCAGCTTCACTACCGTGTCTGTCATAAAGCCCAGATCCTCCGCGATAATATCCTGTTCTCCAAGACGGTTTTTAATGGCATTAAAAAGCTCCATACCAGGACCTTTTTCCCACCAGCCGTTCTCTGCTGTCTTATCGCCGAAAGGAATCGCATAATATTCGTCAAAACCTCGGAAATGGTCGATTCTGACAATATCGTACATGGTGAAGCAGTGACGGATCCGGCGAATCCACCACTCGAAACCGGACTGTTTATGTACTTCCCAGTTGTACAGAGGATTTCCCCAGAGCTGTCCTGTTGCGGAAAATCCGTCAGGAGGGCATCCTGCAACCTGTGTCGGCTGATTATCCTCATCGATTTTGAAGAGCCACGGACTCGCCCAGGTGTCTGCACTGTCCATTGCCACATAAATCGGAATATCTCCAATGATTCGAATTCCGTTCTCATTTGCGTAGGCTTTTAATTTCCCCCACTGTTCATAAAATTTAAACTGTACATATTCCTGAAATTCTATATCGAAATAGCACTGTTCTCTGTAATAATCCAGCGCAAACTGCCAGCGCAAACGGATATCTTCCGCCCATTCGCTCCAGGGCGCACCGTCAAAACGGGATTTTACAGCCATAAAAAGAGCATAATCCTTCAGCCAGTAGCCCTGCTCCTGCTGGAACTTACAGAATTCCTCATTTTTGCTGATGTCGCTGCGCTCATAGGCTTTTCTCAAAAGCTTGCTGCGGCCTTTGTAAAGCTTCGCGTAGTCAATACTTGTCTCATCTTTTCCGAAATCTACAGCTTCGCATTCTTTTTTCGTGAGCACTCCTTCTTCAATAAGGGCGTCAAGACTGATAAAATAAGGATTTCCCGCAAATGTGGAAAATGACTGATACGGGGAATCCCCATAGCTTGTAGGCCCCAGAGGAAGAATCTGCCAGCAGCTCTGTCCCGCTGCTTTCAAAGCATCTACAAATTCATACGCGCTTTTGTCAAAACATCCGATTCCATATTTGGACGGAAGGCTGCTGATTGGAAGCAGCACACCGCACTGTCTTTTCTTTGTCATATGATTTCCCTTCCTTCTGACTTAATAAAGTTAGTTTGTCACATTAACGTATGAATGTCAATCACAATTTTTCACGATTCCTGTATCAAATACGTTCTAATGCCGGCTCTGCCAGATAGGAATTCCACATTGCCGATGCTGCCGGAAGAATTACTGCAAGCGGAAGGAAGATGCGGATTCCTACTGCCACTGCAAAAACAATCCAGAGCATCAGAAGTCCTTTCCCGATATTTTTGGTCGCGGCTGTGTATGTAAGCTTCATAATTTCATTGAAATTTCCTGATGCTTTGGACAGCACAGGAATCAGCCAGAGAATACTAAGAACATACAGAGCTGTCACGATAATCGTGCTGAGAGCAAGAATCATCATCTCACTGCTCTGTGTCTCATTTACGCCAAACACAAAATAATTCCCTGCTCCAAGAAGCGCTCCTACAACGCCGTACAAAAGTGTCAGAAGAATTCCCTGTTTCAGATTCCTTAAGTAAGCTGCCTTAAATTCTGCCGTAATCCCCACCTTTTCTCCGCGGACACAGGTAACTACCGTGTGATACATTGCCGCCGTTGAAGTAAAAATCGTCACAATCGGAATGCAGCCGATAATCCATAAAAAAGTAAGCCCTGCAAGATCTGTCAGCTTCATAAGCAAATTTCCCTGTTTTTTCATGTGTTTCTTTCTCCTCTTTTTTTGTAATATAGGCTCCATTATACGCCTCTGACAAAAAACAGCAATCCATTTCTGAAAATGTTTCCCCCTTATTTTAAAAAACGAAGAATTTTACTATTTAAAGGATTTTTTTCAACTTGACCCCCTTATCGCCGGATAGTATAATTTAGCGTAGAATAGCTTGCTTTTTGCAGGGTCAAAAGCTTCATCGAATAGAATTTCTGAAAGAGAGGGAAATATCAATGGCAAATGAGAATGTAGAACAGATTAGAATTGTACAGGAAACCGTAGCAGGAAAGGAAATCACCTTTGCACATGTAATGGGTGGTCCGGCGCCGATTATCTATCAGAAGCTTGGCTTGAATCCTCAGTTAGATTATCGTTCATCCGCAATCGGAATTATGAATATGACGCCTCCTGAATCTGCAGTTATCGCATCCGATATCGCAGTAAAAAGCGGAAATGTTTATCTTGGATTCGCAGACCGCTTCACAGGAACTCTGATTATCACAGGAGAGATTTCCGACGTCATGTCCGCAATGACAGAGGTCGTGGATTATTTCCGTGATTCCCTTGGTTATGTAGTCTGCAATATTACGAAAAGATAGGAAGTGCTGATATGAAGCAAACAAACCAGATTACCAGAGAGGAATTTCTGGAGAAGCTGTTTCACAAGAATTATGAAGAGCTGAAAGGAAAAAAACTCCGTCTTACCCGCGTACGCGTTCCCGGAAAGGAAGTCTGCCTTGCCCATATTATCAACCCTTCCGAAGCCTGTATTTATCAGAATCTCGGTCTTCACATCGGCGTTCACGAAGGCGAGGATCATACAGGCGAAACTATCGGTCTGATTCGTTTCACACCGTGGGAGGCTGTTGTAGTCGCGGCGGATGTCGCTGTCAAAAGCGCGCATGTAGATATCGGCTTTATGGATCGTTTCTGCGGTTCTCTCATTCTCACAGGCGGACTTGCACAGGTGGAGACTGCAGTTGAGGAGGTTGTACGCTTTTTCCGCGATACCCTTGGTTTCAGAACCTGCGAGGTGACAAGATGAAAAAAATGTTTTTAATGGGACGAAGCGAAGCCGGAAAGACTTCTCTGACTCAGGCTCTCAAAGGCGAAGAGCTTCACTACATAAAGACTCAGTATACCAATACAAACGATGATACCATAGACTCTCCGGGCGAATATGCAGAGTCCAAGCATTTCAGCGTAGGACTTGCCTGCTTCTCTTTCGAAGCAGATGTGGTAGCCATTGTTCAGGCTGCCGACGAACCTTTCAATCTTTTCGCCCCCTGCTCACGGGCTTTTATACTCCGCCCGCTTATCGGAATCATCACCAAGGTAGATTCTCCTCACGCAAATATTCCCATGGTTCGCCAGTGGCTGCTCAATACTGGATGTGAACGGATTTTTATGGTAAACAATAAAACAAGGGAAGGCATCAGCGAGCTTCTGGACTACCTGAATGAAGACCTTCCGCCATTAACTCTGGAACAGGCGAAATTCAAACAAAGCCTTGGCTTAAATGAGTGGGATCCCCTTCCGGAAGGCGTGGAATATCCGGAGGACATCCGGTAGGCATTATTTCCCGCAGGATTTTATTTCAAAAAAATAACCGGCTTCTTACCTCTGTTGAATTAGACGAAAATCTTATTCAGCAGAGGTTTTTTCAGAAAAAGCAGCTTTTATGTTTATTTTAGGCAAAAACAGCGGGAATGGGCTTCTCTATGGAGAATTTCTCCCGATTCCCCGTCTATTTTAGGCAGAAAATGTGACAATCGGCTCCTCTATAGAGAATTTCCCTTATTTTCCCACTTATTTTAGGCAGAAAACGCGGCAATCGCCTCCTCTATAGAGAATCTCCCTTATTTTCCCACTCATTTTAGGCAAAATCAGCAAAAAACGCCTCCTCTATGGAGAATTCCCTTTCTCCTCTCTCCTGAAAAAGCGCTTCCGCTCAGCCCCTTCGGCATTCACCCTTTTTTCTCCTCTTTCATATGCTGAAAAAGAAGGGAAAAGGAGTCATTGTATATGAAATTAAAAAGAAAAGTAACTGCTGCCGCTCTTGCCGTACTTCTGGCCATTACAGCTCTGCCATCCTTTGTTATGGCAGAAAATAAGGAAGAGCCGCTTACAAAAGTCACCTTAAACGAAGTCGCCCATTCCATCTTCTATGCGCCTCAGTATGTCGCCATTGAAAAAGGCTACTTTGCAGAAGAGGGCATCGACCTTGAGCTGGTAACAGGCTTCGGCGCAGATAAGGTTATGACGGCTGTCATCTCCGGCGAGGCGGACATCGGCTTCATGGGCGCAGAGGCTTCCATCTACGCCTATCAGGAAGGCGCTAACGACGTAATCGTAAACTTCGCACAGCTCACCCAGCGCGCCGGAAACTTCCTCGTAGCCCGAGAGGAAATGCCTGATTTCCAGTGGGAAGACCTTAAGGGCAAAAAAGTTCTGGGAGGTCGAAAAGGTGGCGTACATATATTAATGTAAATTTAGAGAGTATTGTAATTTTATGTAACTGGGTGGACAGAATGAATAGTGCGAAGAGTATATAAAAAGAAGTGGCGGAAATATCGAAAATGATATTTCCGCCAAAATTATTAAGCCACCTGTGGATAATCGATAACTGCAATTTCCTGCATTAATTTTTTCGCCATATCAACAATCAATTCAAGGCGTTCAGCAACTTCGTCTGTATAATATTTTTCTCCACACTGATCACATTCAAGGCATGGAACATTTTTAATTACAATAATACAATTTTTATAGTTTACGACGTGTGTTGTTGTGCTATTGACAGTTGTACTATTCTTACAATACATACACATATCCATCACCTCTTTCTTCGAGTCTTTAAATCATCTTCAAATTTCTTTGTATCTGGGTAATATGCCGTTATGATATATATATTTATATTATCACACCCGGCAACAATATGCAAAATTCGTCCATTTACGTTATATCCAAAAATCAGGCAACTTGGATTAGGATAATCTTCAGGGTAGTCTTCTATAATTTCACCAGTTGCAATTCCATTTTTTACATCAGCACGACTGATATCTCTTTCCTGCATTCGTTGCAGACAATGCTGTGTCCAGAGAATTTTTGATTCTGAACACAATTTTTGATATATTTCTAAATTCATTCGCTCCCTCCTTAATTTTGTTATAATCTATAAATATTATACATCAATTTTATTATCAACAATACATAAGAATTACGACGCCTGCCAAATAATCTCTTTAGCTATAAATTGTGAATGCTCTGTTTTGAATAGATAGGAAATTTATCTTGTGATGAAATGTATTGTTTCTTTCAATTCATCGCTAAATTCTTCTAAATCTTTCATCGTGATTGCTCCTTCATTTAAAAGTGAAATAATGTTAGGAATGCAATTAGAACGACTCATTTTTAACTGTATACCTGTATCTTTTTTATCGTTACGAATTCTCTCTTCTAAAGCCCAGAATTTTTCAGAAGGTTTTCCTTCACCACTCAGTAACTCAATATATTCTTTATTCAATTTATCCATATAGGATTCTTGCCAATCTGCAATTTTCTCTCTGAACAAAGACCAATCCTTTTTAGTAAATCCGTATTCCGACATTGTCATATTCCTCCACTTTGGCATAAGTAAATTATAGTATAAGCATTTTGGTTTCACAATACTTGTATTTAGAAAAAACGCATTTGATTTTCGATTTTGTGTGATTGATAATTACAATTCATAAAAAATAGCATTCTCTGCATTTTTTCTTTCCAAAATTATCGAAAGCAAAATCCACCCCGGTATTACCATATCGCCACTCTGTCATATAAGTAATATTTTCGGAGTTTTATCTTGCTGGGGAACTGTCTCCTCCTCATACCTACTTTTTATTGGCTGCACCGACGCTACGAAGAGTATATAAAAAGAAGTGGCGGAAATACCCAAAATGATATTTCCGCCAAAATTATTAAGCTGTCTGTGGATAGTCATTAATTGCTTGCAATTTGGTTATGGTTTTACAAATTTGATTTATTTAATTTCTCCTCTACACTACAAGAAACAATTTTGAAATGCTTCCTAAACAGTAAAGCATACTTAGAGTTATATCCACCATTCAGGGGTAAGTTCTCCCAGTGTAACAATTTTCTCCTTTTCGTAATCCAACATAATTTCAATAGAACGGTAGTTCTCCGGCATAAGCTGTGTCATAAATTCTCGGCAAGCACCACAAGGCGGGATTGTTTTTCCGTTCCGATCAACCGCTATCAATCGACAAATACCATTCTCGCCATTTGTAATCATATTGGCAATCGCATTTCTTTCTGCACCTTATGAGTTGCAATACAGTTATCAGCAAGGATTTCCTTGATTAACAAAACTTCTTCCCCATATTTTTTTACCCACAATGGATCATAGGCTGCTACTGTAATGTGCTGACTCATTTACCGACATCTCCAATTTTCTTCATTAAAATTATATTGATAGCTTTTTCCAGAACATGGTATATTCTTTTTTTCCCGTATCTTCATCAACTCCTTCTGACTGGATTAAAAACCCTTCTCTTTGATAAAAGGCTGCTGCCCGTGAATTTTGTTGATATACGCTCAACGAAAGAGTATCATATTTTTCTTTCACATAAGTAAGAAGCTGCGTACCGATTCCTGTGGAACGGCAGCTTTTGTCAACAAAAATCCCAGCGATATATTCATTCATCAAACCAATAAATCCTTTTATGTTGCCATCTATATCACAGACAAAAACTTTCGCCTGCAATAATGCTTCCTGTACCTCGTCAAAATGTGAACGCCAGTATTCCTCTGGCACAAATGAATGTGCGTCTATATTTCCAGAAAGCCAAAGTTTCATAACTTGCTCTGTATCTGACATTTGAAACTCTCTAATCATAATTTTTACCTTCTGCATTTTGTTGAATACCGGATTGAAACACATGCAGTCAATATAATCATGCACAGACCGGAAATGAAGAACCAAACATTTACCCCTACTTTTTCTGCTATCGGGCTGCTGAAAAGCAAGCCAATCGGCATTGTAACAGAAGAAATCAAGGTAAGTACCGAAAATGCCCTCCCCATTTTTTCAGGGGATATGGTTTCCTGCATATAAGCAGTCAACGGGATTGTATGGACATTACCGGAAGCCCCTAAGCAGATACAGCCTCCCGCAAAGAAAAACCAACCGATATAAGTAGGCGGTATGATACCGCAGAGCAGCGACATCATTCCCATTCCAAACAAACCGATAAAGGAAACTCTGATTTTTCGGTTTATTTTTAGAACGCTGGAAAATAAAAGGGAGGATACCATCATACCGATTGCAAAGGACAATTCCACTGCGCTGCCATACATTGCCGACAGCTTAAAATAGTCGCTTGTCATGAGTGGATAAAAGGACGATAAGGGTGCATAAAAGAACATACAGAGAGCTTCTGCAATTACGATATAAAACAATTTTTTATCTTCTCTGAATACCTGCAATCCCTCTTTTATCTCTGCGATAAAATGATGTTTTTCCTGTTCTTTTTTTTCAAGTTTTGGGATTTTAACAACAGCCAGCGCAACACTTGCTAAAATCGCCCCAACCACATCACTCATTAAAACGACTGACATCGGGAAAATCGCATACAAAGACGCACCGATTACCGGTCCCAATAAAAATGAGCCGGAATTTAGAAGCTGCATCCACCCATTTGTTTTTACTAACTGGTCTTTTGGTACAAGCTGCGGGATGATAGATTGTATTGCCGGCTGCTGGAATGTGCTTCCAATTCCCCTCACACACAGCATAACAAATACTGTCCACACAGGCAGGTCAAAAAAGAACAGCAGTCCTGCATAAATCAGTGCAACTGCACCCATTGCCATATCCGAAAAAATAGAGATAAATTTTCGGTTATAACGGTCAGCCGCAATTCCAGCCAGCGGGCTGAATAAGGTCATTGGGAGATATGCAGCAAGTCCTGATATTCCCAGCATGAACGGCGAAGATGTTTTTTCGGCAAGCCACCAAATCAGAGCAAACTGAACACCGTGACTTCCCAACATGGAAACTGCCTGTCCCAATGCTACAACCATAAACTGTGATTTCCATTTTTGTGTTTTTTCCATATCAAATTGTCCTCTCATTTTCAAAATAGTTTTTCAAACAGGGGACAATATCAAGTGTGATAATCCCCTTATTATGCTGCTGCCGACATCAAGCCACCTCCCTTCAAAAGATTTTGATTTTTGTTTTTATAACATGGCTTCCAGGTATTTTTTTAATCCGTCACGATATTTTTTTGTAAGCGTCAGATATTGCTGTTGTTCCTCCGCTGTCCATTCATTCCAGATTTTATTCTCAATCTCATGCAAAGGCATTATTTTTTCTGCTGAAAATTTCTTTCCCTTTTCCGTTAGACAGAGAATGGTATTTCTGCCTTTCCCTTGTTCCAGATAGACAATTTCCTCTTTTTCTAATTTGCGAATGGCTGAATTGATTGTCTGGCGACTGATACCTGTAAGCTTACTGATTTCACTTTGCAGGCATTGTCCACCTTTCTCACAAAGGACATACAGAATATTTTGAACGCTATCTGAAATACCCATTTTTACAGCCGCTTCGTGGTATAAAGCGTTGATCTCTCCTGCTAAATAGGTGTATTGTCCTGTTTCTAAATAGTGCAAAATCTTCATCCTCCTTTTTATATGTCTGATTTCGTACATTCTTATTATATCCGATTTCGTACATAAGTCAATAGTTTTTTTATTTTTAAGGAATAATGTGGCGGCTGTCTATCAAATTCTTGTGTATTACTTTACCGCACATGAACATTCTTTCGTGCTTTGCATTCCCCAAATTCTGCCCCCCTAATTTGGATGTTGTTAGGCGTACGTATCACTTTTATCTTCATATTTGGGGGCGTAAAATATACATAAAATCTTTTTTGCTTCATGTGATTGGGACTCTAAATCAAAATGAGTGAAATCACATTTTTTTCTCTTTTTCATATGCTAGGAAAGAAGGCAAAAGGAGTAAATTTTATATGAGAATAAGAAAACGGCTGACTGCAGCAGCGCTTGCAGTTCTTCTTGCAGTGACGGCTCTGCCGGTTTCTGTTTTGGCAGAAGAGAAAAAGGAGGAGCTGACAGAGGTGACATTAAACGAAGTGGCGCATTCTATTTTTTATGCGCCTCAGTACGTTGCTATTGAAGAGGGATACTTTCAGGAGGAAGGGCTGGATCTGACTCTGGTTACGGGCTTTGGCGCAGATAAGGTAATGACAGCCGTGCTTTCCGGTGAGGCGGAAATCGGATTTATGGGGGCAGAAGCTTCTGTTTATGCGTATCAGGAAGGCGCAAATGATCCGGTGGTAAACTTTGCTCAGCTTACCCAGCGTGCCGGAAATTTTCTTGTAGCCAGAGAAGAAATGCCAGATTTTAAATGGGAAGATCTGAAAGGAAAGAAAGTGCTTGGCGGAAGAAAAGGCGGCGTACATATATTAATGTAAATTTGGAGAGTATTGTAATTTTATGTAACTGGGTGGACAGAATGAATAGTGCGAAGAATTCGGTTTCCACTTGTACATAGTGAAATACTTGTGTTACAATAACAAAATAAACTGGTTGTACAAAAGGGTGCAATCACAAACCAAGAAAAGTTATTGGCAGAAAGGAGAACCGATATGAAGTATAATGAGGTTCATGGGGGAGATGGTAGTATCGTCAATGAGGAAAAAGTCGTAATTCACAGTCTTGGACTATTAGATTGGAATATTTATGATTGCATTTCCAGTAATCATATAACCGATGAGGTAATTATTACAGAAGAACAAATGATGCACATTCGTGAAAGGCATCCGGAAGCGTACATAGATACAATGCATTATGTGAGAGAAATATTAGATGATCCGGATTATATATTCAGGGACAAGCGTCCGAATACTGGTTTGGTTGTGAAAAAAATTTTGAATGATGAAGAAAGTTCTCTTTTGGTACTTAAAATCATAACTTCTGACGATAATAAGAATTACAAAAATTCGGTGATTACAAGTTGGAAAATAACTGAAAAAAGATTGAACAATTATTTGCGTAACAAGGATATTATTTACAAAAAAGCATAGTTGGGTTATAATATGTATAGAATAAGATAGTAAAGAGATTATTTGAGGTGGTAAATTTCGTTGCAACCACGCACCCTATGGGTTAAAAGAGATGCAGGAGCCGCGACGCCTGCCAAATAATCTCTTTCAACTATAAATTATGAATGCTCTGTTCCGAATGGATAGGGCTTTTTATTTTGCAAGAGCCGTTTTATAATTCTCTACGAGTATTTTCTGCTAAAACGTAACAAAAACATAAGATATTAAGCTACCTGTGGATAACTTACAATACCTACACATATTCATTTCAAATTTTTCTCTTTCTTATTCTTCTATAAAAGCCTGACTCATAATATAAAATTCATCCTGACTTGGAAGATGCTTCTTTTCCATAGGTTCCAATGTAGCATCATAGCGTTCCGCTTCTTCTTCACTGATTGCCATAACAGGACTATCATGATAAATCCAGTTATGACCATCCAATGCATGGGGGATTAGTTCTTTTACCATCATCGCAGCAGGATATTTTCCATTTTCGATACAAACATTGTATTTTTTACAACATCTGAATCCACGGCTCACATAGTTGCTGGGACTTCCGAAAATAACGATTGTATCATAGCCTAATTGTATGGCTGTTTGAAAAGAATGCTCTATAAGCATTTTCCCATATCCCATTCTCTGATAAGCCGGATGGATACTAACAGGACCGAATGTTAAAATGTCTTTTTCGCTCCCGTTTTCGTCAATCAATTTTGCCTTTGTGTACATGATATTTCCAATTACATCACCGTTTCGCTCTATAACAAAATCCAGTTCCGGAATAAAGTCTTCATGTTCTCTCATGATATGAACTAAATAGTGTTCCCCACATCCCGGCACATAAAGATTATAAAAAGCTTGTCTTGTGATTTTCTCTACAATTTCCCAATCTTCTGTTTGTTCGTTTCTAATAATAATATTTTCTTCCATAAAGCAATGTCTCCTTTTTACACTCTGATCGGCATTTTTTTTATTAATTTGGAAATTTCTTTTTCTCGTTTTCCTTTTGCAATCAGATAACTTTCTTTATCTTCCATATAGTCGTTTTCAGCTTTTAACTTCTGATAAGATTGCCAGCGGTCAATTTGTAATTCTCCTGTTTTTAATGCTTTCTGAATGGTACATCCCGGCTCATTTGTGTGGGTACAATTACGGAATTTACATAAAGCAGCAAGCTCTTCAATATCCGAGAAGGTTCGCTCAATTCCTGTATCATTATCCCACATTCCAAATTCACGCATACCCGGAGTATCGATTACCATACCACCAGAAGGGAGCAGGAACAATTCTCTGTGTGTAGTGGTGTGTTTGCCTTTATCGTCATTGCGAAGCCCATTTGTTTTTAGCTGTTCTTTACCCAATAGCCGATTGATAAGGGTGGATTTTCCCACGCCGGAAGAGCCAATAAATGCAATCGTTTTTCCCTCCGAAATAAATGACAGAAGTTCCCTATATCCATTTTCTTCTGTCGAAGTTGTAACCAGAACATCCACACCAAAAGCAACCGAAGATACTTCTGAAAGTTTCTGCTCTAAATCATCACATAAATCTGATTTTGTCAGCACAACCACCGGTATGGCGCCGCTGTCCCACGCAATCGAAATATATCGTTCCAATCTTCTCATATTAAAATCATTGTTTAATGCCATGCACAGAAATACTATATCAATGTTTGCAGCAACTACTTGCTCCTGCTGTGGTTCGCCAGCTGCTTTTCGGACAAAAGCACTTTTTCGAGGAAACAGCGATTCAATGATGGCACTGTTACCGGACTCATTCCAATTTACCAGTACAAAATCTCCAACAGCAGGATATTCAGAAGAAATTGTAGCTTGAAATCGGAATTTTCCTGACACCTCTGCCAATTTTTCTCCTTTGTTCGTTATAATTCTATAGAATCCTTTTTCTTGTGAAAGAACACGAGCTGGTTCTAAAAGACTATCTTGCGAGATCTTACTTGAAAATACTTCTGAGAATCCGTATTTTTTTATGTTAATTGAATTATCCACTATAATTTCCTTTCTTTTTTAAGTTTTTACGAAAAATATCTTTGGAAGAAATCGTCGATATAACACTCATAGCTTTTGGCGATTCCTTCTTTGGTTTCTTTACAATCTACTCCATCGGACATGCTGAGCAATAGATAAAAGGGCGAATAAAATTCAATTGCCAACGCATGAGGAGAGGGAAGCAGTTTTTCTTGCCCCTTTGACATTTCATAAAGCAGATTCTCAATATACTCTAACGGTCCGCTGACGAGAACTTTTTGATATAAAGCATTCATTTCCGGAGATTTGTATTGTTCAAGTGTCAGCATTTTACGGAAGTTGCAGGCAATTTCATCTTCGCTCCAATAATGGAATTGTGCTTTCATATAATCGCCTAGGCTTTTTGGCAATACATGAGAAAATGCTTCCGGCATATCCGGGTAGTCCTGTTCCGGAACACCGCTTTTTCGAGAACGCTCCGCATCCAGTTGGCAGACATATTCAAAGATACAGTTAAAAATGTCTCTCTTGTTTTTATAATGCTTATATAAGGCACCCTTCGTCATATCTAATTCTCCAGCAATCTGGCTGACAGATACCGCCTCATATCCATTGACAGCAAATAACCGCAGAGCAGCCACTAATATTTTTTCTTTCGTATTCATCATAACCCTCCAGTTAGTGAACGACTGTTTACCGATATAGTATAGTAAACAATCGTTTACTTGTCAAGTGTTCAAATATTGTTTCATGCAGAAGAACCATTGCCCATGAAAAAATGGGAAAAATGAAAATCTTTTTCGCTACTACCGAATCAAGTCAGGCTGATAATATTATAGAGCAGACAGGCACAAAAACAATCTGCTGTTTATATCTTAGTATAG
>CATXEA010000033.1 GCA_958367245.1 uncultured Blautia sp. | reverse complement strand
CAGTAATGTACGGAGCTGACTGTTACTAATAGGTCGAGGGCTTGACCAAAAAGCTGAGACGAGCGGTCAGGACAAAGTGGAAACAGACAGGAACAAGCTTGCTTGTGTATGGATGTTTACAGATTGGACTGAACATTTGCGAAGCAAATGACACTGAGTGACGAAGTCACGAAGTGACCAGACGCGAGTCAAAGCACGCTAGGTAAAAGAATTCTCAAGGAATTGTCAACATGTATGTAGTTTTAAAGGTATAAATGAATGAGCAGCCGAAAGGTTGCTTTTTTTGTTTCAAAATATGAAGCAGCAGAGGAGATGATTAAGTTGAAAAATGCATATTTTAACTGGAGCAGTGGGAAAGATTCTTCCCTTGCGTTATATTATGCCTTGCTATCTGGAACTGGAATGACACGCAGGAGAAGCATTTTTCAGTTCCTGAAAAACAGCTTCGTATTCTTTGGAAAATACGCTTCCTTTGTTCCAGATAAAAGAAAAATCATGGGTCATCTGAAAATCAGCCAGAGGGATTTGCTGCAGAGTTCCTTTTAAAATCTCTTCCTCGACTGCAGATTTATATAAAAAGGAGATTCCGCAGTCTTCCCGTAAAAGAGAAACAATTGTGTGAATGTTTTCCACTTCTACAATATGGGAAAAATCCTGAACAGACATATTTTTCAGGGCAAGGGTCTTGGAAAGGATTGCTCTGGTTCCGGAGCCGTGTTCCCGCGTCAGTAGACGTTCTTTTGTTAAATCACGCAGACCATGTACAGGCTGCTGGAATTTATGGAGAGTGGATGCTACGGCAATATAGGCATCTTCTTTATAGATGCGGGTCTTGTATTTATCTTCCACAAAATATCCTTCCACAAGGGCAAAATCAATACTTCCCTCCTGAAGACAGGTAAGAAGAGTCTGTGTATTGCCATAACGGATATGGAAGTCCGTATCAGGATGGTTTTTGATAAGGGCAGCAAGGGAGGGAAGGATAGCATATTCTCCAATGGTCATAGTTACTCCGAATGTCAGGATTTTTTTTCGGGAAAGGCTTTCCTGCATTCGTTTTTTTAAAGTATTTTCATCATTTTGCATTGTTTCCAGTGTACAGAGAAGAAGTTCTCCTGCAGGAGTCAGGGAGAGCTTCTTTTTTTCGCGATAAAATAAAGGCGCTTCGTATTTTTCTTCCAGATAACGGATGTGTTGGGAAACTGCCGGCTGAGTGAGGTGTAAGGCTTCCGCAGCATGAGTGAAATTCATATATTTACATACGGTCAGAAAAGTTTCCATTCGAAAATCAAGCATAGGTACCTCCTCATATAGTGAGAAACAGTTTTGTTTTACCATAACATAAATTTATGATTATATCAATTATTATAATTTTACAAAATGATAAAGAGGGATTATAGTAAGCATGTAAAGAAACAAAACAGTAAAAAATAAAAGAAATCATAAACAGCAGAAGGTATCGTATAAGGAGGATGCAGAATATGTATGATGTAGTTATTATCGGAGCAGGACCGGCGGGAATCAGTGCAGGGATTTACGCAGCAAGCAGAGGAAAAAAAGTATTGATAATTGAGAAAAATCAGGTAGGCGGTCTGATCGGAAAAGTGTCTACCGTTACTCATTACGCAGGGATACTTCCGGGAGAAACAGGGGCAACCTTTGCAGAAAGAATGAAACAGCAGGCAGAGGCTGCAGGAGTGGAAATCTTAAAAGCCGATGTAAAAAAAGTGAATCTTCTGGGTGAAAAAAAGGAAATTTTCACAGACGAGGGAATTTTTGAAACAGGACGGGTGATTCTTGCAAACGGTACTTCCCCAAGAAGGCTGGGTATTCAGGGAGAAGAGGTTCTCAGGGGAAAAGGAATGGGTATGAATGCGGCAAAAGACGGAGAGAGCTATCGCGGCAAACATGTTTATGTAGTAGGCGGTGCAGACGGGGCAGTGAAAGAAGCTTTGTACCTTGCGAAACTGGCTTCTGAGGTAACCATCATTCACTTCGAGGACTCTCTTGGATGTATTGCGGAATTCAGGGAAAAAGTAAAACAGATGCCAAATATTTCTCTTCGTCTTCATACAAGGCTTCATGGCGTTTACGGAACAGAATGCGTACAGTCTCTGGAACTTGCGGATGAACATACAGGAGCGATTGATACCATAGAAGATCCGGGATGCGGAATTTTTGTTTATGCAGGAACTGTTCCAAATACAGAGCTTTATACACAGCTTCATCTGGAAAATGGTTTTATCCCTGTAAATGAAAAAATGGAAACAGAGCTTCCGGGTGTTTATGCAGCCGGAGACATCCGTGTGAAACAGGTTCGTCAGGTTTCTACAGCAGTGGCAGACGGAACGATTGCGGCGATTCAGGCTGCTATGTAGAAAATATAAGAAACACTCCCCCGTGACAATACGGGGGAGCGCAAGTAAAGGCTGCTTACTGCAAAAGCGCCAGTTTCCGGATTTTTTCTGAGCAGGCGCTGAAAAACATCCGGTAGCTTTCGCAGAAATAATTTTCGTAGGCATCTATTTCCGGAACGTAATCGCGATTACGCTGGCAGCCGCCTTTGCACAGGCGGTAATACTGACAGTTTTTGCAGTGTTCCGGAAGTTTTTGTGAACGTTCAATAAATTCAATTTCTTTTCTTCTCTCATTTGTCTGAGCAAAGCTGTTCTCATTGAAATTTCCCAGAAGATATTCATCAAGCATATAAAAGTCACAGGGATATACGTTACCGTTTGCTTCCACAACATACTGTATGCTGCAGACGCCGCACTGGTCACAGGAAGCGGAGAGATGTCCGGCAGCCATGCTCACATAATTTTGAAATTGCCGGATATACGGCGCTTTGCCTTTTATACAGTCCTGATACCAGAGATTAAAAAGGTCAATGAGGAACTGGCCGTAAAGCTTTGGAGTGAGTGCATAAGGTGTTTTGCCATGGCCTTCCTCCAGTGGATCGAGACATGCGATATACTGCTGGTAGAGCCAGTTTTTCTCTTTATAATAAGAATACACAGACTCCGCCTTTCTGGCAATAGCAGGAGTGACTACAGTAAGAATATTGTAATCTACCTGAAAACGATCCATAAGGGCGGCAGCGTTGAGAACTTTGGAAAAGGTGTCCTTACCGTTTTTGTCATGGCGGAGAGAGTTGTGTATTTTTTCTGTACCATCTACGGACAGACCGACCAGAAAATGGTTGTCGTGAAGGAAGCGGCACCAGTTTTCATCAATTAAGAATCCGTTTGTCTGAATCGCATTATAAACGGCAATATTGTTTTTGTTGTAGTGCTGCTGATATTTCAGAACCTCCTGAAAAAAAGGAAGTCCTATCAGGGTAGGTTCTCCGCCCTGAAACATATAGTGGATTGCAGTATCAGCATTTAATATGGTCTTGCGAATAACATTTTTCAGTGTTTCATTATTCATAAAGCCATAGGAAGGCTGTTCTCGTTTGGAGGCTTCATCCAGATAGAAACAATAATCACAGCGCATATTGCAGGCGCCGGATGCAGGTTTGATTAATACGGAAAATGGTGGCATATTCTTTCCCCTCTCTTGTTGAAATTAATGATATCCTAACAGAATCTCCGAAAAAAATCTATACATACTATATAAAAAACACGCAAAACAAAACAACTATTGGGCAAAATAACGAAAACCAGACAACTTTTTGATAAAAATATGTAAACTTATTGTATTAGAGAAATACGTGTGCTATAGTGAATTTACCATATAACGAATTGTTCATGGCGAGCAGGAAAGAGCGCATGATCAGAAAGGAGAAGAAAATGAAAAAACGTTTATTAGGTATGGGTGTAGCAGCAGGAATGGCTATTGCAATGATGGGAGGAACCGTTGTACAGGCCGCAGATACCTGGACAGTTACATGTCCGTGGGCTCCGTCAGGTGTAGCAGCAATGGTAAGCCAGCAGGCAGCTACAAAATCTACAGAGTATTCAGATGATCTGATACTTGTAGCAGAAGCAGTAAAAGGTGATGCAGCGACTGTAAATACATGGGTTGCAAGCCATTCAGCAGGAGATCCGGCTATGGTTTTCGCAGGCGAAGGTCTGTTTTCCATCACTTCTGTTTTGGATCCGGCGAAACTTCAGTTTGAATATGAGGATTTTGAATTTGTAGAGAACCTGTATTCTTCCGTATTCGTACTGTCTGCAGAAGCTTCTCTTAAGCTTGACAGTATTGCAGCTCTGGAAGAGTATGTGAAATCCGGCGAGACTATCAGCGTAGCAGTAAATGGCGCTACAAGCTCTGAAGCATTCCTTGCAGCTTCTTTATTTGGCTCTATGGGTGCAGGAGATGCGCTGAAGCTGGTTCCATACGAGTCAGCAGCAGAAGCTGCTCAGGCTGTTGCAAAGGGTGAAACAGCATTCGCAGTATCTCATCAGTCACAGATTTTAGAAACATTTGAACAGGGCGATGTAACAATCGTATGTGCATTTGATGAGAAAGCTCTGGAAAACGGACCGTTTGCAGGCGTAGAAGGTGTTGGAGAGCATGGCTATCCTTACTTCCGTAACCGCTGCTTCGTATTAGCACCTGCTGGTACAGAAGAAGAAAAAGTTACAGAACTGAAAACACTTTATGATGATATTCTGGCTGATGAAGAAGTAACAACTTGGCTGCAGGATACAATGCTTCTTGAAGTAGATCCAATGTCTGAAGAAGACGTACAGGCGCACATCGAAAATGTAAAAGCGCTTGTAGAAGAGTATAAGGATGTTGTAGCCGGCTGATAAGACGGACTGAAGGCTGTCGCAAAATCCTTGCGGCAGCCTTTATATCATTTTATTCAGAAATTTATACATGTATGGAGGTATTCCCATGAAAGCATGGATAGAACGTATGGATGCCTGGTTTGACCGAACGGGAGAAAAGCTTGAAAAAAAAGAAGTCCGTATCCCGATCGATCTGGTTGCAGGCGTTCTGTTTTTCATATTTGGCGTTTTTATACTGGCAATTATGCCGTCGCAGGTTACAATATCAGATAAAGATGTGGTAAATGGAAGAGTATTTCCGACTATGCTGATGGTGGTTCTGATGATTTGCTGTGCACTTCTGGTTATAAAGGAGATTTATCACCTGGTACGGAAAGAGCCGCTGAACACAAAAACAATCAATCTGCTGGTGGAAATCAAAGCTTTAATTATTTTTGCGATTCTGTTGGTGACGTTCCTGATCAGTAAGTATACGCAGCAGTTTATTATAGGAGCGCTTTTTTGCTGCCTGAGTTTTCTGGTATATTTTCGCTGCAAAAAGCCATCCTATTATGCGATTACGATTGGACTGGCAGTGGTAATATGGGCTGCATTCCGTTACCTTCTGAAGGTTAACTTTTAAAGGAGGAAAGGACGATGTTACAGTTTATAGGTCCGGCAGCAGGACTTCTGTTTACGCTGCAGAATATTTTATGGATTAACCTGGGCGTTTTCATCGGATCCGTATTTGCGGCTATTCCGGGACTCAGCGTTATCCTCTGTGTTATTTTGTTTCTTCCTGTTACATATCAGCTCAGTGCGATTCCGGGAATGATGTTCCTGCTTGGTATTTACTGTGCAGGCGGATATGGCGGAAGTGTGTCTGCTATTTTGATCAATACCCCGGGAACACCTCATGCGGCGGCAACTATGCTGGATGGACATCCGCTTTCCAAAAAAGGACGTACAAAGGTTGCGTTAAAAATTGCTCTTTACGCATCTACTTTCGGCGGTGTTTTCTCCGCAATTATGCTTCTGTTCTTAGGACCGCAGGTGGCTCAGATTGCATCACAGCTTGGAACAGCAGAATATTTTATGGTATGTCTTTTTGGTCTTACAATTATTGCAGGTGTTTCAGGAAAGAGTATGATTAAGGGAATCATTGCAGCTTGTATCGGTCTGTGGATTTCTTGTATCGGTTCTGACCCTATGACCAGTTATGACCGTTTTACCTTTGGAGTGCAGAGACTGTATCTTGGTCTTGACCTGGCAATCTGTCTGATTGGACTGTTTGCTCTGGTAGAGATCATGTCAAGAGCAGAAGACAAAAAAGCATCTTTAAAGGTAGATACAAAGAAAATGCAGGATGACGGCGTATTGACAGCCGATGAAAAGAAAAGAATCCGTCTTCCTATTCTGATTTCATCTATTATCGGCGTATGTGTAGGTATTATTCCGGGTACCGGCGCTTCTGAGGCATCCTGGTTCAGCTATAATACTGCCAAGAATATGTCAAAGCATAAAAAAGAATTCGGACATGGCTCTGTAGAGGGTATTGCAGCAGCAGAGGCTGCCAATAATGCGGTAACAGGAGCTACCCTGATTCCGCTTCTTACACTGGGTATTCCCGGCGATGGTACAGTTGCGATTATGCTTTCCGCTCTGATGATTAATGGATTGAATCCGGGACTTTCTCTGTTTACAACAGACGGAGATATCATGTATGCAATTATGCTCGGACTGATTCTTGTCAATTTATTCATGCTTTTCCAGGGCAAGCTTCTGACAAAGCTTTTTGCAAAGGTTGTATTAATTCCAAAAGAAATCCTTACTCCTATTATTGTAATCTTCTGTTTTGCAGGCGCTTATTCTGTAAACAAGAACTACTTTGACGTAGGTGTGACTCTGATTTTTGCACTGATTGCATGGATTCTTCGTAAATTTGATATGCCGGCAGTGCCGATTCTTCTCGGTATGGTATTAGGTAAAATGACAGAGACAAACTTCCGAAGAGCTCTGTTTATATCAGATGGAAATCCGAAGATTTTCTTCAGCAGTATCTATTGTATTATTTTTATAGCTCTGATCATCATTGCTACGGGTGCGATTATCCGTGGAAAAATTGTTGAAAGTAAAAAGGAGAAATAGGTTGATGAAAAAGAACATTATTTTCTATTTTAGTGACCAGCAGAGATGGGATACCTGTGGATGCTATGGACAGCCTCTCAATATTACGCCGAATCTTGATAAACTGGCATCTGAAGGCGTAAAGTTTGAAAATGCTTTTTCACCGCAGCCGGTATGCGGACCGTGCCGCGCTCTTTTCCAGACAGGACGTTATCCGACGGAAACAGGATGCTTCAGAAATAATGTGATGCTTCCGCAGGGTATTAAAACACTGGGAAATTATATTGAAGAAGCAGGATATGAAACTGCATATATCGGAAAATGGCATCTGGCAAGCGATGGCGAACTGGAGAAACCTCCGGTAATCGACCATACGATTACCGCTATACCAAGAGAACTCCGCGGAGGATATACAGGCTACTGGAGAGCTGCTGACGTTCTGGAGTTTACTTCTCACGGATATGACGGATATGTGTTCGATGAGAATAACAACCGCATTGATTTCAAAGGCTATCGTGCAGACTGCATCAATGATATGGCTCTGGAATTCCTGGATGTGTGGGATGGTAAGAAACCGTTCTTTATGACAGTTTCTCAGATTGAGCCACATCATCAGAATGACAGGAAGCATTACGAGGGTCCGGACGGCTCAAAGGAAAAATATAAAGATTTTATTTTACCGGAAGATTTAAAAGCTCTCGGTGGAAATGCGGCGGAAGAGTATCCTGATTATCTTGGACAGTGCGCGAGCCTCGATGAAAACCTTGGACGTCTTGTTGCCAAGCTTAAGGAAAAGGGAGTGTATGAAGATACAATTATTATTTATGCTTCCGATCATGGTTCTCATTTCCTGACAAGAAACAGAGATTCTCATTTGAACGGCTACGATGATTACAAACGCTCCGGACATGACGCATGTCTGAAAGTGCCGTTAATTATCTGCGGCGGACCGTTTGCAGGAGGAAAGACAGTAGAGGAACTTGTAAGTACAGAGAGTCTTCCGAAGACGATTCTTGCTCTGGCAGGAGTAGATGTGGGAGATAAAATGATCGGTGAAAATCTGCTCAATGTAGTGGAGAAAAAAGATGAAGACAGACCGAATCAGGTATTTGCACAGATTTCCGAAAGCCGTGTAGGACGCTGCATCCGTACTCCGGAGTATTTGTATGGCGTATATGCTCCGGGAATCAACGGAGGAGCTGCCGCTGATTCTGATGTGTATGCAGACGACTATCTGTACGATATGACTAAGGATCCATATCAGCTTGAGAATATTGTGGAAGATCCGGCATATGCAGAGATAAAGGCAGATCTGAGAGTGAGACTGTTAAACTGGATAGAAAAAGCAGAAGGAAAACGTCCGGTTATCACTGATTAATTCAGGACTTGCCTGCAAATATGCGCGGGATTCGAGTTGAGAGTATTCTTCTTTGAATCCCTGCGCATACTCGCGGGCTGCGACAGGAAAGCGGAAATATGGATATAGGGTAAAATGCCGTGTCAAAATCTCGTGTGTTTGGTGAGAAGGGAGAAATATGGCAGGAAAAAAGACAGAAATTGTTTATCAGTGGCTTTTGGAGTACATTGATGAATATAAATTTTCCAATAATTTAAAGCTGCCTTCTGAGAATGCAGTGAGACAGCGCCTGCATGTAGGGCGTGAGACAGTCCGCAGCGCGCTGGAGCAGCTTGAGCGGGAAGAACTGATTTATAAGGTCAGAGGAAGCGGTACATATATCAGAAAAGAGGCGGCGTTGTCCCGTGATTTTGACACGGGGAGCGCCGCCTGTAAAATAGGTCTGATTCTTCAGGGACAGGACAGCATTGCAAATTCGAAATTAATTGACGGTATTGCAGAGGGACTGAAAAAGATTTCACCTGATAGAGAGGTGGATTTGAATATTTTTCTGACAGATAACCGTTATGCAAATGAGAGGCGCTGTCTTCAGACTGTAATGGAGCAGAATTTTCAGGGATTTATCATAGACGGGGTGAAAGCAAGTCTGATGAATCCAAATCTGGATTGTTACAAAGAAATTTATAACAGGAATATTCCGGTGATTTTCTATAATAATTACTACAAGGAAGTGCCGTATCCAAAAGTAATCGTTAACGATTTGAAATGTGCAGATGAACTTGTGACGCAGCTGATACGCGCAGGACACCGTAACATTGCAGGTATTTTTCTTTGTGATAATTACCAGAGCGTGGAAAAGTTTCATGGAATGATACGGACAATGCGCAGTAATGGACTGGAACTTAAGGATGAGTATATCAAGTGGTGCGTTTCGGATGATACGCACGATGACCGGTTTGTTAAAACAATAGAGCAGTTTCTGCGCGGAATTCCCTCGTGTACAGCGATTATCTGCTGTAACTATATTATTTACTGCTATGTAAAAAAAGCGTTGATGAAAAACGGAAAAAAAGTACCGGATGATTATTCGCTGGTATGTTTCGACTATTCCGGCGAAAACTGGGAGGAAGAAGGAATTACCTGTTCTATCAGTCCGGGTTATCTTACAGGAGTGAAGCTGGCAGAGAATCTGATGAAGATGATTGAGCGAAAAGAATGTTCCGGCGGAAGGTATTCCTGTGTGGTGGACTCTGATATATATATTGGAAAATCTATAAAGAATATAAGTGAAAAGCGTCCCAGATTTCGTCATGGCGGACGTTTTGCAACTGAAATATAGAAATTGGGCAGGCTCGTACAGTCAGGTGATTTGTACGGGCCTTTTTCTGGATATTGCTCTTTTATCCTGTATTCGATTTCCTTTCAGAACGTATACAAGCAGTTTTGGCAGCAATTTCCGCATCCACTACAGATACAAATTTTGAGGAAGTGTAGCCAGAAGTGCTTGTATTTTTTCAAATTGTGGTTGGCTGATCGTTATTTTTCCATGGACCAGAGTCAGGAACTTCTGCTCTTCCAGTAGATGGATGGTACGGTTGATGGTACGAACGGAGCATCCGAGGCGAGAGGAAAGTACCGGTCTTGTATATGGGATCTTTACCGGGAAAAACGAGGTTTCCTTCTGACATTCCTGAAGGAAAAAGTAAAGGAGGCGTGTCCGGTTATCCAGAAAAAGATTGTATCGTTCTGTTTGTCCCTGGAACATAAACTGGCGAATCAGCATTTGCATACGAATAAAAAGAGCATGGGCATCCTGCTTGATCCAGGAGAGATACAAAGAGGAAGGGATGATCAAAACCTGCGATTTTTCCATAGTAGCCAAGGTGACAGCTCTATCAGGGGAATTGGTAAAAAGTTCAAAATCTCCAACGATTTCAATGGCAGAGAGTTCCGTAAAGTAATAAGGCTCATGGACCACTTGCTCTTCTATGGCCTGCAAACGACCGGAGAGAAGGATATAGACATAAGTGCAGGGATCTGCAGTGTTGATCAGAAGATGCTTTGCAGGATAGGTTTTTAGTATGAGGTGTGAAAAAAAGTCAGATTTACAGTTGGAAAAAAAGTTTTCCAGAAAATCCTGCTGAGTTTTTGTCAATTGTTTGGTAAAGTGTAAGGGAAGCATTGAGATTCCTCCTGTAATAAAATGGAAAAACATGCCATATGGCCTTTTTTTCTGTATGAAATTATTTTATTCTAAGAAAAAGAGAAACGCAAGGTTTTTTACAAAATAATATAATTCTATCAAGGAGGAGATTATTTATGCCAACACCACATAATCAGGCAAAAAACGGGGAGATTGCAGCAAAGGTACTCATGCCGGGAGATCCGCTGCGTGCAAAATTTATTGCAGAGACATTTTTGGAAGATGCAAAACTGGTAAATGAAGTGCGGAATATGTACGCTTATACCGGCAGCTATAAGGGCACTCCGGTAACAGTCATGGCAAGCGGGATGGGAATGGGTTCCATGGGAATTTATTCTTATGAATTATTCAGCCAGTATGGAGTGGAGCAGATTATCCGCATTGGTTCTGCTGGAGCATATTCAGAAGAACTGAGATTAAAAGATGTGGTTCTTGCAGAAAGTGTATGGAGTGAATCCACATTTGCCCGTACCCAAAATGGATATGAGGAAGATGTTGTGCTTCCAGATGTTTCCTTAAATGAAAAAATTATAAATACAGCAGAAAAACTGGAGATTCCGGTCACACTTACACGGGTACATTCCAGTGATGTATTCTACTGCGAAAACAACGTGGATGACTATAAAGAAATTAATCGAAAACATCAGTGTACTTGCGTAGACATGGAAAGTTTTGCATTGTTCCATAATGCAAAGGTACTTGGCAAAAAGGCAGCCTGCCTTCTGACTATTTCAGATTCTTTCCCCCTGGGAGAAAAAGCGTCTCCAGAGGAGCGCCAGACAGCCTTTACGGATATGATGAAAGTGGCTTTGGAAGCTTGTCTGTAAAATACAAAGAAAGGCGCAGAACAAATGGGAAAATATAAAAGAATTTTTACAATCGTGGTAGATTCTTTTGGAATCGGCGCTATGCCAAATGCAGCAGATTATGGAGATGAGGGATGTGATACTCTGGGGCATATCGATGAACTGAAAACAGATTTCAAATTACCGAATCTGGCGAAACTTGGTCTTGGCAATCTTCATCCGTTAAAGCATGTGGAGAATCCTGAGAAAGTGATGGGATATCAGGCGCGTATGCTGGAAGCCAGTATAGGTAAGGATACGATGACTGGTCATTGGGAAATGATGGGTCTGCATATCAAGGAACCTTTCCGCACATTTACAGAAACGGGCTTTCCGGAAGAATTGCTCAAAGAACTTAGTGAAAGAACCGGACACAAGATTATTGGGAATAAATCTGCCAGCGGAACAGAGATTTTGGAGGAGCTTGCAGAACAAGAAATCGCTACGGGAGATATGATCGTTTATACATCAGCAGATTCTGTGCTGCAGATCTGTGGAAATGAAGAGACTTTTGGTCTGGACGAATTGTATCGCTGCTGTGAGATTGCAAGAGAATTGACCATGAAGGAAGAATGGAAGGTGGGAAGAGTGATCGCCCGCCCATATGTAGGGAAAAAACGCGGTGAATTTAAACGAACCTCCAACAGACATGATTATGCCATTAAGCCATATGGAAGAACTGTTTTAAATGCGTTGAAAGATGCAGGATATGATGTGATCAGCGTCGGAAAGATCAGCGATATTTTTGATGGAGAGGGAATCACAGAAAGCAATAAATCCAAGAGCAGTGTACATGGAATGGAACAGACCATTGAGATACAGAAGAAGGATTTTGCCGGATTATGCTTTGTAAACCTGGTGGATTTTGATGCTCTCTGGGGACATAGAAGGGATCCTATGGGCTATGCGAAAGAGCTGGAAAGATTTGATGAAAATCTGGGAGTCTTTCTGGAAAATATGAAGGAAGATGATCTCTTGATCGTAACAGCAGACCATGGAACAGATCCTACATTTAAAGGAACAGACCATACAAAGGAAATGGTTCCTATGCTGGCTTACTCCAAATCTATGAAGGATAGCAAAAAGCTGGAAGACAGAAACTGTTTTGCGGCAATAGGAGCTACTATCGCAGACAATTTCCGGGTAGAGATGCCGGAAGGGGCGATTGGAGAGTCTATGCTTGACTTATTTGAATAAAGAAGATCATAAGATCGACAAGGTGTGAAAACAAGCCTTTTGTGCTCATTGTATCAGACAATGATGTGCAGAAGGCTTGTTTTTTGAAAGATAAAAATATTGAAAAGTTTATCTTCGATGTGCTATAATAAAAAAAGTTAGATATGTTAAAAAGTTTTGAGTGTGAAGATGAATGAGTAAAGTATGATATTGTAAAATGAGAATAGCAGTTAGAGTAAGAGGGTGAACAATGAAGGTAACGATAAAAGATATAGCGAGAGAAGCGGGGGTATCGCCGGCAAGTGTGTCTCTTGTCCTGAATGGGAAAGAGTGCAGGATTTCAGCAGAAACGCAAAAAAAGATTCTGGATATTGCAGAGGAGAAAGGGTATAAGACTCCAAAAGCAAGAAGTAAAAAAAGAAATTCAGAGCATAAGATTATTGGAGTGATTTATCAGGATTTTGAAAATTTTATCCATATACAGGCGATGCGTGGAATTGAGACACAGGCGTCCATATATGGATTTAATGTTATTTCCTGCAATGGAGGGAATGCGACAGAAAAAAGTCTGGAATATATAGAGATTATGAGCCGAATAGGTGTTTCGGGAATCATCCTGATGCCGCCTCTTGATATGAATACCAATGGAAATAATGTGCTGCTTGGAAATGCATTGAAAAACAGCGGTGTACATTTTTTACTTTTGGATCAGGCTATTCAGGACCTGTTTTGCGATTTTGTTACTTCCGATAATAAAACGGGCGCGTGTATGGCTGTGGAATATCTTATTGAAAACGGGCATACAGACATTGGACTGATCACTGGAACGAAAGGGGTATATACCACAAGAAAACGAATAGAAGGGTATCAGGAGGCTTTGGAACTCCACGGGCTTTCTTTTGATGAGAGCAGAGTATTCTGGGGGGATTACAAAAAAGAGAGCGGTTATCTTGCGGCGGAATACTTTGAAAAACTGGGAGTGCAGGCTATTTTTTCCATGAATGATGCAATGGCTCTTGGAGTATATCAATATGCGCAAGAACATTCGATCGTAATCGGGGAAGACTTATCTATTGTAGGATTTGATTATTCAGAAGAATGCGTGGAAGTGATTCCGGCGCTTACCAGTGTGAGACAGGAAGGGTTTATGATGGGGAAGAAAGCCTGTGAGATGCTTGTAGGTAGGATTACGGAGAAAGATAAGGATCCGCATAAAACCAATTACTATGTCCCTAAATTAATTAAAAAGCAATCTGTGAAAAACAAACAGATCAAATAGAGAAGAAGAAAACCTTTTGGAAAAGACAAAGTTCTTTTTCAAAAGGTTTTTTGTTTTGCTGGAAGATAAAAAGTTTATCATTATTTTACCAAAATCGTATAAACCTCAAAAGCAAAAAAGGAAAACAAAAAGAATGCATAAAAAATATATAAAATAATTGTGGAAAATAGCGAAAAGTAAATGCATTATTGACAAAAACACGATTGTATATTACTATCTAATTAAAGAAACTCGTGGTAAACAAATTGATAAAATAAATAAAATTTTATCAAAAAAGAAATCAAGGAGGATTAGAAAATGAAAGGTAAGAAGTTGATCGCAACTTTATTAACAGCATCTGTAGTGGCTACAATGACCAGTGCAGCTCCGGTTATGGCAGACGGAGACAAGGAACAGATTTCCATGTGGTTCTGGGGAGCAGAGCCGTATGCACAGGAAGCAATGAATGAACTTTTAGTAAAGCCATATAACGAGTCTCAGGACAAATATGAGCTGGTAGTGGAATTTAGACCGACCGTAGATGCAGATTTACAGACTGCATTGGCTGCGAACCAGGGACCTGACATTGTCTATGGTTCTGGTCCGGCGTTTGTAATGCCGCTGGTAGAAGCAGGAAAACTGGAACCAATGGACGAATATGCGAAAGAATACGGATGGGCAGATGAGATTCTGACACCATATTACGAATCCGGAACAGTGAATGGAAAATTATACAGTCTGGTAAATGGAATCAGTACCATAGGCGTATTCTATAACAAGAAAGTTCTGGAAGATAATGGCTGGGAAGTGCCTTCTACGATTGAAGATATGGAAAAGATCATGGATGAGGCAATGGAAAAAGGAATGTATGCATCTGTAGAAGGAAATAAAGGATGGCAGCCGGTAAATGAAAACTATGCATCTTTATTCCTGACCCACATTGCTGGCCCGGAAACCATGTATAAGGTACTGACTGGCGAAGAAAGCTGGGAAAATGATAATGTAATCGCAGCCGTGGCAAAATCCAAAGAATGGTGGGATAAAGGGTATCTTGCAGGAACTGATTATCCAAACTTAAACTCTTCTGAGGCTCTTGCCCTTCTTGCAGAAGAAAGAGCGCCGTTCTTCATTGGACCTTCCATCGCATTCCAGTGGGCAGCATCTTATTTTGTAGACGATAAGACTGAAAACATTGCATTTATCCCATTCCCTGCAACCGAGCAGGTGCCGGATACTACCTATACTTTAGGCGCGGCATGTACCTTATCCATCAATGCAAATGCAGAACAGGAGCATAAGGATGAAGCGGCAAAGATTATTGATATGATGCTGCAGCCGGAATTTACTCAGGAAATGACAGCGGCATGGCCTGGATACTGGGGAACTCCTCTGAAAGATTTAAGTACTGTAGATACAAGTGAAATGGGATATCTTTCCAAAGAATTTGTTTCTGTTGTACAGAGTGTGTCTGATGCAGTAAATTCAGGAAACTTTGGATATTATGACAATGTATTCTGTCCATCAGCAACACAGGATAGAATCGTGAATATTGAAGAAGTATGGTATGATACCACTTCTGTAGAAGATTATGTTGCATCTATTCAGGCCGAATTTGAAAAAGAACTGGAAAAAGGACTGGTACCGCCAATCCCACAGCCAGCAATGGAATAAAACTGGAAATCGTACATGAGTTAAAAACGGCGTGCTAATCCAGGCGCGCCGTTTTGTGTACCAGGATTTCTAAAAAGATGTTGTTTGCTATGTCTTATCAGGGAGGAAAAGAATGAAGACAAAAAAGATGAATTGGAATTATCTGCTGATTGCACCTGCATTGTTGATCAGCATTTCCATAATTGTAATTCCCGGAATCATGACATTTGTATATTCTTTTACAGACTGGAATGGCTTATCTCCGGATATTAATTTTATTGGTTTTCAGAATTTTGTGGAATTGTTTCAGGATAATGTTTTTTATAAAGCAATATTGAATAACATTGTCTGGGTAATCATGTTCCTGACTATTCCTGTATGTATCGGTATGTTATCTGCATGTCTTCTTTTGAACTGTAGAAGAACAAGAAGTATTTACCAGGTGGCATTTTTGATTCCGTATATCCTTGCTCCGGCAGTCAACGCCATGCTTTGGCTGAATGTAATGTTCAGTCCCATTGCAGGTGTGATAGGTGCTTTGAAGGGAATGGGATTTGATATTTCTTCTCCGCTTTCAAATATGAAGACAGCTATTTATGCTTGTGCAGGTGTAGATATCTGGCATTATTGGAGTTATCTTTCTGTAATTTATCTGGCTGCTTTAAGGCAGGTTCCTATGGATCAGGTAGAAGCAGCAAAGGTAGAAGGATGTAATTCCTGGCAGTTATTCCGTTATGTATATCTGCCGAACATCAAACCAACTGTCAGCCTGATGTTTGTTATGATTACCATTGGATCTTTCCTGGCATTTGATTATATCAAGCTTTTGACAGGAGGCGGTCCGGCACATTCCACAGAGGTTCTTGGAACGTATGCATACAACCTGGCCTTTGGTCAGATGAAAGTAGGAAAAGCAGCTGCGGCAGGATTGTTTATCAGTTTCTTTGGTCTGATCGCGTCAGCCGTTTATACAAGAATGAGCAGGAAAGAGTCTGTAGAATAGGAGGACATTATGGCAGCTACATCAAAGAAGAAAAAAGTAGGTCTGGGTATCGTGATCCATATCATTTTGATCTTGTTAGTGATCATATGTCTTGCGCCCATTGCGCTTGTGGTGATCAATAGTTTTAAAGGAAATGCGGAAATCGTGGCAAACCCATTATCCCTTCCTACGATACTACATTTTGAAAATTATACACAGGCATGGACTACCGGTAAATTTCTGGTTGGATTTTTCAACAGTATTAAGCTGACAGGTATTACAATTCTTATCGTTTTAACCTGTTCTACCTTGGCTGGATACGTACTTTCAGGTAAAAGGATCAAAGGAAGCGGAGCAATTTTGATTTATTTTATGATGGCAACAACTGTGCCGATTCAGTTATTCCTGTTTCCATTGTATTATGCATATGCAAAAATGAATCTTATTGGAAACATCCCTGCTACCAGTTTTATTCTTGCAGCTACTTTCATGCCGCTGGCAGTTTTCCTTATGAGAACATTTTTTCTGGCAGTTCCAAAGGAACTGGAGGAAGCAGCAAGAATCGATGGGGCAAATACTGCGCAGGTAATCTGGAATGTAATGCGTCCGGTGGTTTCCCCGGGATTGGTCACAGTAGGAATTCTGATCGGACTTCAGGCATGGAATGAATACCTGATTTCCTCTACATTCCTTCAGGGAGAGAAAAACTTTACAGCAACTCTTGGATTCTTATCCATGAACGGAAGTTATGGAGCAAATATGGGAATTTTGATGGCTGCGGCGATCATTTTGATTGGACCTGTGATCATTTTCTTCCTTCTGATGCAGAAACAGTTCATCGATGGAATGGTAAGCGGTGCAGTGAAAGGTTAATAATAGAAATATGAGGTGACAGAAATAATGGCAAAAATAGAACAATATAGAAATGATATTTATGCAGGCGTATTGGGAAAGATCATAGGAGTCTATCTTGGCAGACCAGTGGAAGGGTGGTCTTATGAAAAAATAAGAGATACCTTTGAAGAAATCAATTATTATAAAAATCATAAGACTGGCGCTCCTTTGATCGTGCCGGACGATGATATTTCTGGAACATTTGTATTTTTCCGCGCGTTGGAAGATCATCAGTATGATGCGGAACTGACTGCGGAAGCAATCGGAAATGCCTGGTTGAATTACATTGTAGAAAATGAAACGATCCTATGGTGGGGTGGGCTTTGCCGCAGTACAGAGCATACCGCATATCTTCGCCTGAAGGAAGGGATTAAAGCTCCAAAAAGTGGTTCCATTGAGCTGAATGGACGGAGTATGGCAGAACAGATCGGATCAGAAATTTTTATTGATACCTGGGCGTTGGCGAATCCCTGCAATCCGGAACGGACAGCAAAAATGGCACGGCGTGCAGCCAGTGTCAGCCATGACGGCGTTGCCATTGATGCCGCAGTTTTCCTGGCAGTGATGGAATCCATGGCCTTTGAGGAGAAAAATATCAATCGGCTTTTGGATCAGGGATTGACTTATATTGAGAATGAAGAATTCAAAAATTTGGTTGGAGAATTACGGGAACGCTGCAAAAATGCAGAAGACTGGAGAGAAGTCCGTCAGTGGATCGCAGAGGAACATGGTTATGATAAATATCCCGGAAACTGCCCTATGATCACAAATCATTTGACGCTGCTCATGGCTTTGATCATGGGCGGAGATGATTTTCAGAAGGCGTGTATGATCGCCTGCAGCGCCGGATGGGATACGGACTGTAACTCTGGAAACGTAGGATGTCTGAATGGAATCCGTCTTGGTCTGGATGGTTTTTCAAAAGGAACCGATTTAAGAAAAGCAGTGGCAGACCGTATGTATGTGATCTCATCAGACAGTGGATCTTGCATTTCTGATGCGGTTTTAGAGACAAGAAAAATATATCGGGCAGCAGCGAAATTAGCTGGAGAAGAGGTAGAGATCCCAACAGAGAGAATGGCGTTTGAATACCCAGGATCTGTACAGGGAATCATGCCTTATGACAAGAATACAGAGGAGCAGGTGCTGACCAATATTGAAAATACGTTTGCATCTACAGGGGAATACGGTTGTAAGTTGGAATTCTCCGGACTTGGAGCAGGCGTTCATGCATCTGCCTGTGTGGATACTTTTATTGACCTGAAACCCAAAGGGGTGGAAGGAACCAGTTATTTCGATGTGCTGTGTTCTCCTTCTTTATATAGTACGCAGACAGTTCGGGCTGTTGTGCTCGCTCCAGAGAAAATAAATCCACAGCTTCGTTTCTTTATTGAATACTTTGATGAAGAAGATAAACTGCAAGTGATGTATGGAAAACCTCACTGTTTGGAACAGGGAAACAACGAGCTGGCATGGGAAATTCCAGATACAAAAGGTCATGCGATATTCCGCTTAGGAATAGAACTTACCAGTAAAGAAGGTCTGACCGGTTATGTGGTGATAAAATCTCTGGATTGGAGCAATACTCCAAGGGCATATAAAATGGGGCGTTCCATGGAAATGACTCCATCTCTTACCCCATGGACTACCACAACCGCATGGCTGAAAACTTTTGTCTCTTCCGCGGATCATTTTAATCCGGATTACACAGTGACGTTTTCTATCTGCCATGGACAGAAAAACGGAGTAGCCACAACTGGTACGGGAGACTGGAAGGATTACGAAGTCAGATCAAAGATTACATTTTCTCAGCAGGAAGCAGCGGGACTGGTTGCAAGAGCTAAGGGGCACAGACGTTATTACGGCGCTGTTTTCACAGAGGGATATGCAAAGATTTATAAACAAAAAGATGAGGAAAGAATAGAAATTGCTAAGCAGTCATTCCCATATGAAATTGATCAGACCTATGATTTCTGTTTCCGTGTAAAAGAAGATCATCTGACATTATTAGTGGATGGACAGGAAGTGGTAAAGGGAACTGATAAAGAATATCCATGTGGACAGGCCGGTTTTGTAGTAGACAGGGGAGCAATCCTTGGGGATACATTTAAAGTAGAAGCAGTATAGGAGTGGTCGGAAGGTATGAGTATACAAAAATATAAAGAACAGATCTATGCTGGTGTATTGGGAAAAATCCTTGGAGTGTATCTGGGACGTCCGGTAGAAGGATGGAGTTACGAAAAAATACAGGAAACCTTTGATGAGATCAAATATTATGTACACCAGCAAGTGGGAGTTCCTCTCATTGTGGCAGATGATGATATTTCCGGAACTTTTGGCTTTTTTAAATCCATTGAAGACAATGGATTTAAAAAAGATATGACAGCAGAGGATTTTGGAAATACCTGGTTAAATTATATCATTGAGAATAAGACAATTTTATGGTGGGGTGGTCTGGGAAGATCAACAGAACATACCGCTTATCTGAATCTGAAAAACGGAATTCCTGCGCCGAAGAGCGGTTCTATCGAAGTGAATGGACAGACTCTGGCAGAACAGATCGGCGCTCAGATTTTTATTGATGCCATTGCCATGGCTTGTCCCAATAATCCGGATCTTGCAGTGGAACTTGTTCGCAAGGCGGCTAGTGTCAGTCATGACGGGATTGCTGTGGACGCGGCTTGTCATCTTGCCGCACTTGAATCCATGGCATTTGAAGAGAAAAATCTGGAAGTATTGTTTGACAGGGCAGAAGGATACATCACAGATCTAATGCTGAAAAGCATTGTAGCAGATGTGAGAGAAATCTGCAGAAAAGAAAAGGATTGGAGAAAGGTACGGGCATATTTAGATCCGAAATATGGATATGAAGTATTTCCGGGATGCTGTCACATGGTTCCCAATCATGCGATGGTGATTGCATCCATTCTTCTGGGCGGAGATGATTTTCAAAAATCCATAAGCATTGCTTCTTCCGCAGCATGGGATACCGATTGTAATGCCGGAAATGTAGGAGCTTTTAACGGCATTCGTCTGGGGCTTGCCGGAATTGATGCAGGGGCAGATTTCCGGACTCCAGTGGCAGATCTGATGTATGTGGTTACTTCAGACGGTGGGTCTGTGGTAACAGACGCGGTTCTGGAGAGTAAAAAAATTATAAAGGCGGCTGCAAAACTGGCAGGAGAAGAAACAGAAATCTCGGATCGCCGATATACGTTTGAGTTTCCTGGCTCCGTTCAGGGATTCCAGATCTGTGAATATGGAGAAGAGGTAAATGCTGCAGACAGCGTAGGGAATTTAAATTCTGTCTGTGATGAAAATGGACTGCTGGTTTCTTTCAAACACATGGCAGATGGAGTGACTGCGCGTGTAGCTACCCAGACATTTATTGATTTTTCCAAGCTTGCACGAAACTTTTCTACCGTTGCATCTCCTACGCTGTATTCTTCTCAGGTTGTACATACTTCCGTGAAACTGATGAAAGAAGGCGATGTGCGGATTCGGCCGTATATTCTTTATTATGATATTAATGACGAGATACAGGTAATGTACGGAGAATATACGAAACTTACCACAAAAGAGCAGGTGATTGACTGGGAAGTACCTGATACAAAAGGAATGTCCATCTTTAAATTGGGATATGAGTTCAGCAGCCAGTATCGGTTTGATGGAGAAGCGGTTCTTCGCTGGATTGACTGGAAAGGTGCGCCAAAGATGTTTGCTCAGAGAGGAATGTTGATGAATTCTATATGGAACACCAATCCTCTTTGGCTGGCAGGATTTGCCTCTTCTGCCGCTCAGTTTGCAGCAGATTTCAAACAGACATATTGTATTTCCCATATCGAAGAGGATGGATTAGTAACCATAGGAAGCAAAGAATGGGATCACTACAGTGTGTCTTCCACAGCGTATTTCAGTCTTCATAAATCAGGGGGACTTGTGATTCGCAGTGTGGGACACAAAAGATATTACGGAGCAGTCCTGGAGAATGGAAGAGAAGCCGTTCTTTATGTACAAAAAGATGGAATGAGAAAAGAACTTGCCAGAACTGTATACACCTACCAGGAGGATTTGCCATATCAGATGAAGCTGACTGCAAAGGGAGATAAACTGTATTTCGAAGTGAATGGTACGCTTCTTCTGCAGGCGGAAGATGAAACCTATCATTGCGGCGGCGCCGGTTTTGTGATTTCAAAAGGAACCATGACTTGTGACAGCTTGATTATCGAAGGAGTGTGAGTGATGAAATATGTAGTTGCATCTGTTTCTGTTACAGATGAAATACGATTCGCTGGCGGAAAATATGTGGAAAAAATTGCTGGCGGAGCAGGAATTTATGCTTTATGCGGAATAAAACTGTGGAATGACGAGGTAATCCTTGCAACAGGAGTGGGAGCGGATTATCAGGAACTTTATGGCTCCTGGTATGAAAAAAACCAGTTGTCCATGGACGGATTGATTGTAAAAGACGAAAAGACACCTCACACAGTGATACAGTATTTTGAAGATGGAGAAAGAGAAGAAACACCTCTGTATGGTTTGGATCATTTTAAAAAGATAGAGATCACTCCGGAAGAGTTGAAGCCATACTTTGAAGAGGAAACCGGTATTTATATTTTTAAAAACAGCAATCGGGAATTTTGGGAAAAGATTTTGGAATATAAAAAGAATTCTCCGTCAAAAGTCATGTGGGAAATTGCGGCAGATGCCACCTATCCGGAAAACAAGGAATGGGTAAAGGAAATTGCTGTTCATATGAATATCCTTTCCATTAATCTCACAGAAGCAAAAGCGCTTTTGGGTGTGGAAGAGCTGGAAGATGTAATCGAACAACTGAAATCCTGGGGTGTAGAACTGGTATTTTTACGGCGAGGAGACAAAGGTTCTATTATGATCACACCGGAGAATACGGTGATCGTTCCAGCAGAGAAGGATGTAAAGATTGTAGATTCCACAGGAGGAGGAAATAGTTCTTCTGGCGCAGTGTTATGCGGTTTTTGCGAGGGACAGACATTGGAGAAATGTGCAAGAATGGGGAATCTTTCTGCGGTAATGTGTCTTTCCCAGTATGGAGTACCGGAAGAAATCTCCAAAGAAATGCAAAAAGAAGCAAGAAGAAAACTGGAAAAAGAAACATATTAAGTAATCTGATTCGTCAAAATCCATCCAAAAAATGCACAGAGATTATGAGTATTATAAAAATGCTCCGGAGCGTGGATTGTTGATTCATAGCAGGCGAGCCGGAACGAGACATGCTAATGTCATTGAGCTGAAAGTGGAGGGATGTGCGATTTTACATAAAATAAATGAAAAGAAAAAGGAATCAGATAAGAAAAATGGTATCCCAAATTGGGACTATAGAAATGGAGGACTATATGAAGAAATATAATAATGCAATGAGCCGTCAGGTGTTTAGTTTGCCGGAATTAATTCGTCAGCAGTATGAAGATCTGGAGCCGAAGACACGTACCGTATTATCTTTTCAGGAGATTTTTAATATTCAGAGAATTGTTCTTACAGGATGCGGGGACTCTTTTGCAGCAGGAATGGCAACAAAGCATGCGTTTGAAATGCTTACCGGAATTCCTACAGAAGTAGTTCCGGCGATTGAATTGAGCCGATTTTATTGTGAAAAACATCTGGGAATCGACTGCAGAAATCCTCTGGTTATCGCAGTGAGCAATTCCGGCGGAGTTGCCCGTCTTTCTGAGGCGGTTCAGAGAGCTCGTCTTCATGGATGTTATGTACTCGGCGTGACTGGAAATGAAAATTCTCCATTGGGAGTAAATTGTGACAAAATCTTAAAACTGGATATTCCGTCTTTTGATAGCGCACCGGGAACAAGAAGTTATGCAGTAAGCGTTATGGCATTGCTGCTTCTTGCAATCCGTTTCGGAGAGGTAAGATTAAAATACCCGATGGATGAAGCGATGGATATGCGCATGGACATCAAAAATCAGGGAGACCTGTTAGAAAAAATGCTTCCTGCCATGGATGAGGCGTGCGAAAAGCTGGCAGAAGAATGGAAAGATTTTCCATGTTTTGATTTTGTGGGATCTGGATTTGATTACGCAACAGCATGGTTTGGTTATTGCAAAACATTAGAGGCAACTGGAAGATTTGCTATGCATATCAATACAGAAGAATGGTTCCATTTGAATTTCTTTGCGCGTGATGTGGAAAAAATCGGAACAGTTGTAGTTGGAAATACCACCAGTCCTGGATTCAGCAGAACAAAAGAGCTGGTACACTATGCAAATGAACTTGGAAGACCAATGGTAGTGATCACAGATGGAACGCAGGAAGATTTTGGAGAAGAAGCTTTGTATCTGCAGGTTCCATCTCCCAAATATCCGATTTCCATGCCTGTCACACATTTTGCACCGATCTGTCTTTTAATGGGATATATCAGTGAGATCATCGGTGAGAAATACGGCAGAGGATGTGAAGGCGTATGGTCTTTTGCAGAAGGCGGAGCAGGCGTAAAAAACAGTGAGATTATTGTGAAATAGGAGGAGAAGTAATGCTGAATAATTATAAACTTACAACGACATATAATGGGGTACACGACATTACAGAAAATGTGATAAAAACTGTGGAAGAGAGCGGTATTTCGGAAGGAACTTGTATTGTATATACACCTCATTCTACGGCGGGTCTTACTGTATTTTCCCCATGGGACCCAGCAGGATTTGTGGATTTAGATGAAGAAATCCGTAGATTGATCCCGACAAAGGTGGATTTTAAACATCAGCATGATACACCACAGGATGCGGCAGGACATATTAAGTCTGCGGTGCTGGGAGTTTCCATTCCTTTAATCGTACATGGCGGAAAGCTTCTTCTTGGAGGTTCTCAGCATGTGTATTTCTTAGAGTTTGACGGGCCAAGAAACAGAGAATATTTTGTAAAAGTTCAGGCAGATTGATAGAAAGAAAAGGTGAGAATATGAGAAAAATTATTTTAGATTGTGATCCGGGTATGGATGATTCCATGGCCATTATCATGGCGGCAAAATCTCCGGAAATTCAGTTGATGGCAGTTACTACAGTAAATGGAAATTACCCAGTGGAAGTGACAAATGTAAATGCAAGAAAAACACTGGAATTAATTGGTAAAACAGATATTCCAGTAGGAAAAGGTATGGCAAAACCTCTGTTTCGGGAAGTACCTAAAGATCCTTTTACTCATGGAACAGATGGACAGGCAGAAAACTTTTTGCCAGATCCGACAATGGAGTTGGATAAACGCGATGCCTGTGATCTGATCATTGATACGGTAAAAGAAAATCCGGGAGAGGTAACCGTCGTATGTACCGGTCCTATGACAAATCTGGCATTAGCCCTGATAAAAGCGCCGGAGATTAAAGAAATGATTCCTGAAATAGTAGCGATTTCCGGTATGTTCGGATTAAATGACTATGCTTTTATGAATGCTACAGGGGATACTCCGCAAAGTGAGTGGAATGTTTATGTAGATCCGGAAGCGGCTGACATCGTATATAAATCAGGGATTAAACTCACTGCATTAGGATTAGATGTAGCGACACATTTTGATGTAAATCTGACAGACGAAGATATGAAAGCATTGGAAGAAAGTGACAGAAAAGAAGCAGCATTTCTTCGTCAGGCTATTCGTTTTGTAAATTCTCAAGGACATCAGGCATATTGTACAGTCATTGACTGTATGGCAGTTGCTTATGTGATTGATCCTTCTTTAGTAGAAACATTTGAAGCACGTGTCGGCGTGGAGACAAAAGACGGATTAACATTGGGAATGACAGTAATCGATCGTCGTCACCATTATGTATGGGAACATCTTCCGATGGTTCATGTGGGTAAAAAAGCAGATTGTGGAAGATTCCTTCGCCTGTTGATGGAATTAGTTTTGAAATAATAGGAGGTTTGTATGTATAGATACATTCATGATCTGTTAAAGGATGAAGCGATTTATATTGCTGGTCCGGAGTGTTTTTACAAATATGGATATGATATGCTTGCAGCAATGAAGACGAGAGCAGAGGCTCTTGGATTTTCTGTAACACTTCCAAATTCAAATCCATTAGACTTGGAGAATCCGGATCTTCAGAAACGAGCAGACAGTATTTTGGCAGATTTAGAGCAGGATATGCTGGATACAACTGTGATCATCGCGGATTTAGAGGCATACAGAGGTTGTGAAGCAGACAGCGGAACCGTATATGAACTTGGTATGGCATATGCAAAGGGAGCACGCTGCTATGGATATACCAGAGATAAAAGAAGTATGGCAACGAAAAACCAGCAGTCCTATTTAAAGAATGGACTGGTATACGATGAAAGAAATCAGGTAATGCCGTATTGCAATCTTCCGTTTTCTCCTACCATTATAGGTTCCACAAAAATTGTGGAAGGGGACTTTGATGATTGTATTCATATGCTTATGACGGATCTTGAGGAAGAATACAAAAAAACAGGCATGCGTAAAAAATCTGAAGAACCGGTAATGGAAGAGGGAAAGAAAGAACGGGAACGTCCGTTGGTATATCTGTCCGGTTTTGAACGTTACGATGCAAATGGAGAAGAATTATTTTCCGCTATGAAAGCGCTCTGCCAGGAATACGGATTGGATGCTGTGTCACCGTTGGACTGGGCAGAAGGTGTGGAAAAAATAGAATCAGAAAATCCGTACATAACTGCTTCCAATTTGTTTGATAATTTTCAGCAGCATGTAAGAGACTGTGATATCATCATTGCTAATTTGAATAACTATAGAGGTTACGAAGTAAATAATGATGTAGGATTTGAGTGCGGAATGGGATTCCAGTTAGGTAAAAAATTATATGGATATATGGAAGATACCTCTCCGTTGATTCATAGAATTCCTCACCTGGGAGAAGAAAAGGAATTCCGTGATCAGACGGGAAGTAATGTGGAGAATTTCGATTATCCGGCAAATCTGATGTTTGGTTCTTCAATGAAGATATTTGAAGGAGATTTCAAGGAGATTATTGGAAAAGTAGCAGAGGATTTGGAGAAAAGGAAATAAAAAAGAAGTAAAAAGGGGCAGCCAGTTAGTGAACTGCTCCCCGTCAAGTAGACAATTGAAAAAAATAAAGTTTTTCTGCCAGTAGATTATCTGCTGGCAGTTTTTATGTAGATTTCCAGTAGATTTCATATTTTTCCATTCACTATGGCAAAGTGGATATGCATTCGGATTTTCTCAATAGCTTTATTGAAAGTATCAAAAACCAAGGCATTGTTGCTTGAACATGAATAACAAAATTTGACATAAGTGTATGTTAAGGTTATACTTAATCCAGTGAGTTATGATGATTATAACATATGAAAATTTTTCATAAAAACAGGGAGAAACAAAAGAAAAGAGGGAACATATATGGCATGTACAACAATATTAATCGGTAAAAAAGCAAGTTACGATGGCTCAACAATTGTAGCCAGAAACGAGGACTCCTGCGCAGGGAAATTTGACCCCAAGAGATTTGCGGTAATGACATCTGAAGAACAGCCGGAAGTTTATAAATCCGTTCTTTCCCATGTGGAGATTCCTTTGCCGGAAAATCCCATGCAGTATACCTATATGCCCAACAATGACCCGTCAGAGGGAATCTGGGGAGCTTTTGGCGTCAATGAGAAAAATGTATCCATGACAGCAACAGAGACAATTACTTCTAATGCGTTGGTACTGGGCGCAGACCCTCTCGTTGTTTATAAAGAGGGAGACGGGCATACTCAGGAACAGCCGGGAGGAATCGGAGAAGAGGATATCGTGACCATCACTCTTCCTTATATTACTTCTGCGAGAGACGGAGTAAAGCGTCTCGGTATGCTTCTGGAAACATATGGTACATATGAGATGAACGGTATCGCCTTTCAGGATGAAGAGGAAATCTGGTGGCTGGAGACAATAGGAGGACACAACTGGATTGCAAAAAGAGTTCCGGATGATACCTATGTAGTTATGCCGAACCAGCTTGGAATAGATTTTTTTGACTTCGAGGATGCCTACGGGGAACAAAGAGAGCATATGTGTTCTTCCACATTAAAAGCTTTTGTAGAAGAGAATCATCTTGACCGCCGCATGAATCCGGAAGAAGTATTTAATCCAAGAGATGCCTTTGGTTCTCACGATGACGGAGACCATATTTATAATACTCCGCGGGCGTGGGCAATGCTTCGGTATTTTAACCCGCGTTCCTTTGTATGGGATGGACCAAATGCGGATTTCGGACCGGAAAGCGACGATCTTCCGTGGGCATTTGTTCCGGAAAAGAAAATTACGCTGGATGAGGTAAAATGGGCGCTTTCCAACCATTATCAGGGAACGCCATATGATGTATACGGAAAAAGCTTTGACAGCAAGATGGCAGGAAAATACAGAGCAATCGGAGTGAACCGTAACAATGTATTAGGACTGGTACAGATACGTCCTTATATGCCGGAGGCGCTGAAAGCAATACAGTGGATTGCGCTTGGAAGCAATGTATTTAATGCGATGGTGCCGTTTTATACGAAGATTGACAAGACGCCGGGTTATCTGTCAGGCGCACAGACAAAACCGACAACAGATAATTTTTACTGGACAAACAGAATCATCGCCGCTCTTGCAGACCCCCATTTCGGAGAAAACGCTTCGCATATCGAACGATATCAGGCTGCTGTGAGCTGTAAGGCATGTGAGATGATCAAACGCTTTGACAGAGAATATATGGAGCAGAGGCCAGAAGACGAAAAAGCATTTTTTGAGGCTGCAAATCAGGAAATTTCTGATTTTGTGGAAGAGGAAACCACAGATTTTCTGGATAAAGTCCTTTATACATCCAGTTGTCTTATGAAAAATGGATTTTCCAGAAGCGATGCATGATGAAAAAAATATATAATAATTGAATCGGGTAGGAGGTAAATAAAAATAATTATTTACCTCCTACCCGATTATAATTTTTCGACACATAAATCCTATGTGAATGAGAACTTATGGAGGGAGATACAGATAAAAATTACTGATATGTATATGGACTGTATTGTGATATTTTGGTACAATATTTTCAGGAATTTAAGAACAAAGGAATAAAAATATGGACGATATACATGACAAAAGAAAAAGAAATCGGAAACGGCAGTTATACGTAAGGATCAGTCTGGTTGTTCTTTTCGTACTGATTGTCGGCGGAGTGACAATAAAACATGTAAAAAATAAAGAAGAGGAGCTGACTCCGCCCCGTCTTTGGACGAGAGAAGAAGGAATCCGTCATATACAGGAATTGGCAGAAGAGAATTCGGATTTAAAGCAGATTCTTGCACAAATAGACGATTATCCGGATAATCTTATCACAGCGCTTTGTAATAACATGGAAATGCTTGAATATGCCAGAAATTATCCCAATACAGAGAAAAAAGTATATGGTACAGTCAGCGAAGAGGAAAAGAATAACGGGATTCCCCTGCTGATGCAGTGGGATCCCAGATGGGGATACGCACCGTACGGGGATGATGTAATCGCATTGTCAGCCTGCGGGCCGACAAGTCTTTCTATGGTTCTTGTCGGGCTGACGGGAAATGAAGATGCCGCTCCCGATGACGTAGCGGACTATGCTATGGAGCAGGGATTTTACATACCGGGAGTCGGAACAACGTGGGACTTAATGACTCTTGGTGCAGAACATTTCGGTGTAAGGGGATATGGAATTGAAACAGACAAAGAACTGTTTTTTTCCCTGATAAAAGAAGGAACACCGATTATCTGCAGTATGCACCCGGGCGATTTTACTGCCAAAGGTCATTTCGTAGTCCTGACAGGAATCAAAAACGGAAAGCTTTGCTTAAATGACTGTATGAGCAAGGCGCGAAGCCGCAAATTATGGAAATGGGATACTTTCGCGCCGCAGGTCAATCAGGCATGGGCATTTGAAAAATAAGGAATACGGGAGGAAAAAAATATGGATATGCACAAATGGTTTAAAGAGGCGCAGTATGGAATGATGGTTCACTGGGGACTTTATTCTCTTCTTGCAGGCGAGTGGCGCGGGAAAAGAAGCGGCAGCTATGCGGAATGGATTCAGACCCGCCTTCGGATTCCAAACGCGGATTATACAAGGCTGGCATCTGCTTTTCAGCCAATTTATTTTAACGCAGAGGAGTGGGTCAGACTTGCAAAGGACTGCGGAATGAAGTACTTTGTGGTGACAAGTAAACACCATGAAGGTTTTGCCATGTATCATTCAAAGGTGGATAAATTTAATGTAGTGGACGCTACGCCTTTTGGAAGAGATGTGATTGGTGAAATTGCGGAGGCATGTTATAAACATGGAATGAAGCTTGGTCTTTATTATTCTCAGGATCTGGATTGGCATGAACCAAATGGCGGAGGATATCGCTCCGGACATATTCCCTGTGCAGGAAGTGCATGGTGCAATGACTGGGACTTTCCGGAAAATGATAAAAAAGATTTTGATATCTGTTTCCGGAATAAAATTTACCCGCAGGTGGAGGAAATCTTAAGAAATTATGGAGAGCTTTGCCTGATCTGGTTTGATGTACCCATGACTCTTGAAGAAAAACACAGCCGCCAGATTTTTGAACTGGTGAAGAAATATCAGCCTGACTGCCTGATTAATTCCAGACTGGGAAACGGGGCATATGATTATGTATCTCTCGGAGATAATGAAATTCCGAAAGAGATGCCGGAAAATACGGAATTTAATCCGGATTTAATGAATGCAATTGATGGATTTAAACCGTCTCCTTACGGTCTGTATGAAACTGCGGCGACGATGAATGACAGTTGGGGTTACTGTGCATGGGATCAGAACTGGAAAAGTGCGGAAGAAATCGCTGCAATCAAGAAAAAATTAAACGGGATGGGAATTAACTACCTTTTGAATGTAGGACCGGACGGACTGGGACGAATCCCCAGCGCAAGCCAGGATATTTTAAGAGCGGTGGCAAAAACGCTGTAAGCAAAAGTACAGAGCAGAGAATTCGGGAAATTTTAAGGCGTCCTGTGTAGAGTCTTAAAAATCGGATATTGATGGCAAAAAACGGAGTTAAAAATGACATTATCAAATTATGAAATCATGCGGAATCAGATGCGAAATGAATTTATAAGGTATGACCAGACGAAAATGATCCAAAAATATTCATTAAAACATGACTTTGAATATCTGTATCTGGATTTTGTGCAAAGACAGTACAGGATCAACCGGAAAAACGGAACTGTAGAATGGGCAGATGACAGTCTTTCGAATTGGATGGAGGCTAATTATAATGAATCTATGACCATTTATGATGTACTTTGCTATGCGAAAAATACAGCGAGATTGTCGGGTAATTTCTGTTCTTTTAGTAGGCTGAAAGGAACTGTGAAGTCCTTTGCTCCGGGAAATAATATGTTTCAGAGTGCGGCAGATTATTTTAACGGCAAAGTAAAGGAACTGACGGCTGCCTGCGAAATATTGGGAGAAAAAACAGATATTAAGGGGGATGTTGCTGCAAAAATATATCCGTTTTCATTTATGCCTGTGATTCTGCAATATTGGGAAGCAGATGATGAATTCCCAGCTAATCTAAAATTTATGTATGATGAGAATATTCTGGAATATATGCATTATGAAACAATCTTTTTTATGACAGGGCATCTTATTGAAAGAATAAAAGATACCATGAAATTTCTCGGCGGCGCAGAGGAGAACATATAGATTAAAAATAATCACAGGCAGTAAAAAATTGCAATCAGGATGTAAAAGGGAATGAAAAAATGAAGCAATGTACAATACTGATAATCGAAGATGACAGAGAAATGAATGGAGCATTGTGTTATGCGCTGGAAAAAGAGGGATACAGGGCAGTTCCTGCTTTCTCCTTACAGGAGGCAAAAGCAAAATTTGAAGAATGGAAAGACAGGCAAATGCCGCAGCTTCTCATACAGGATGTTAACCTTCCGGACGGGGAGGGATTTACTTTTTGTAGATGGATTAAGAAGCAAGGGGAGATCCCGGTGCTTTTTCTGACGGCAAGAGATCTGGAGGAAGATGCTCTGAAAGGTTACGATGTAGGCGCAGAGGATTATATCACGAAGCCCTTTTCCATGAAAATTCTCCTGAGAAAGATCTCACTTATCTTAAACCGCAGTCAGCCAGAGGAAAAGAAAATCTATGACGATGGAAACCTGTATATCGACTGGGAAAGAGCCAGAATCATGGTGGGAAAGGCAGAATGTATGGTGACCCCAACGGAATTTCGTCTGTTAAAGATCCTTGCTGAAAATAAAGGGAAGCTTCTAACTTATGATATTTTACTGGAACAGCTATGGGACTGCGACGGACAGTTTGTAGATAAACATACGCTGGCAGTAAACATCAATCGCCTTCGTAAAAAAATCGAAGACACGGAACACAAATATATTTCCAATGTGTATGGGATGGGATATCAATGGGTTGGATAAAACGAAAAGAAGCAGAACTTTTTGCGGATCAGGTGGAGGAAGCGCTGGATACCATTTTGTCAGGCAGAGAACTGAAAGAACCGGAGGAGGTCACAGAGGATACCCTCTGGGGCAAATGCGGGGAGAAATTCTGGCAGTTATCACAGGTTTGGAACGCAAAAGAAGCAGAGGCACTTCGGGAAAAGAAGCAGATGAAGAGTCTTATTTCTGATATCTCTCATCAGACGAAGATTCCATTGGCAAATATGAAGCTTTATCAGGAATTTCTTCAGGAAGAGGAGCTTTCAGAAAAAGGCAGGGAGTTCTTAAGGCGGATGGAAGAACAGACGGAGAAACTGGATTTTTTGCTCCAGAGCATGGTGAAGATGTCAAGACTGGAAAACGGCATCATTCAGATCAAAAAAGAAAAGGGAAAGCTGCAGGAAACATTAACGGCAGCAGTAAGCCAGATCGTGCCTGCGGCCGCCAAAAAAGAAATGACACTTCGTGTTAGCTGTAATCCGGGTTTGTTGCTGAACCATGACCGGAAATGGACGGAAGAGGCGATTTTTAATGTTCTGGATAATGCTGTAAAATATACGGATTCAAAGGGAAGTATTGAGATTCAGGTCATCCCTCAGGAAATTTTTACAAAAATCAGCATACGGGATAATGGAAAGGGGATTCTTCCGGAGCGCCAGGCAGAGATTTTTACACGTTTTTATCGGGAGCCGGAGGTCCATGACAATCATGGCGTTGGAATCGGGTTATACCTGACTCGAAAAATACTGGAACTGCAGAATGGATATATCGAGGTACGTTCAGAGGCCGGGAAGGGCTCGGAATTTTGTCTGTACTTGCCGAATTGAAAGGAAACTATGGAAATATGATAGAAGTATTATTCGGGGAAAGTGAAGCTGCATCAATGAAAGCGGCTAAAAATACAATCGCAGTTGGAAAAACAGAGGGTCCGGTTTCTGTGTGGCTGGCAGGAAAGAAAAAACTTTCTAAAAAAGAAACGGTAAGATGGATAGAGGGAACTCCCGAAGAAGTCATCTGCCTTGGTTTTATGCTTGATATGGGTGATATACAGGAAGAAATAGACAGTCCATATCGGAAAAATCTGATTGATTCCATGTATGCGCAAGAATCACGGGGAAAGGATCCGGAATCCGATCAGGAATTTCGAAAATTATCAGATGTGTATGCAGGAGAATTGCGGCGTTTGATAAACTATCTGGAAAAGGGAGAAACCATTCGAATCTGGTACAGCGATGCGCCATATTCTGTGTGCGGTTTTTATCAGTTGTGCAGTATTCTTTCGGGGCATGAAGGTCGGATACGAGTTGTGAAATTGCCGCAGCATACCATACGTGGAAAAATAATTGTTTCTTACAAAAACTGGGCAGAGGTTGCAGCAGAAGAATTTTCTGATTTTTTACAGTATGAAAAAGAATTAACCACAGAAGAAATAAGGATGTATCGTTTCCTGTGGTATGAGTTGAAGGAAGATAACAGCCCCCTTCGGGCAGTGATTAATGGACGGGTAATTGGAGTTGGCGAAGATTTTTACGATTTTTTAATCTGGAAAATACTGACAGAAAAGCCTGTAAAAGAAGCCCGGCTCATCGGTGATATTCTTGGATATTATCCAGTGAATGTAAGTGATGGGTGGTATGGAAAACGAATTGATTATTTCATAGAACAAGGTAAAATTTCGATCGTGAAAGATTCTGAGAGAAAATATGAAAGAATCCTCAGCTATGCTCTGACAGATTGATGCAGAAATTGTTTGGATAAAAGGAAGGAAAGAGTGAAAAATAAAGTGGATTTTGGGGCGCACTTGTATAAGGGTTCATAAAA
>CATXEA010000032.1 GCA_958367245.1 uncultured Blautia sp. | reverse complement strand
GTTCATAGTTGCAGACATTCCAGAGTTTGGAAGCTGCATAACACATATGCCCTATGATATTGGAATATTCCGGCCGGACCTTTACAGATGTTCTGCGTGACAGCAGCATTCCTCTCCCCCCTCGTACAGTCATGCGGATGGGTAGTTACAATCCGCTTTGAATTAATACGACTTGTTCTGATGTTCAATATAACAGCGGATATTTTCCTCAGATACGGATCCGATTGTTTCCACATAATAGGAATGGTTCCACAGTTCTCCCTTCCACAGCTGGTTTCTTATTTCCGGAAAACGTTCGAATAGTTTTCTGCCGGTGATCCCCTTCAGATACTTGACGATTGCTGTTATGGACAGCTTCGGTGGAGCTGATACAAAGCAGTGGACATGATCGCCTTCACCACATTCGAATAAATGAACGGTAAAACCCTTATCCTCAGCAATCTGCTGCACCAGTTCCTGCAGGTATTCTTCAATTTCCGGGGTTAATATCTTCCGCCGGTATTTCACTGACCATACCATATGGTAATTGATATTACACACACAAGTCCTATAATGTATTAAATTTTCTTTCATGCATATAGTATAACACAATGGGCAAAAACGCGCAATGATTTATCGAACATATTTTCGACTCTTTATATATCTGTTACAGCATTAGGGAGGAAAAATAATAGTAGGGAGAAAATACAAATAATGTTAAATGGGGATTATGAATGCTCTTTCCTTTGTGCAGATATGCACAATCCTGCGCTTTCATCTCGGTAATTGAATTGCCGAGGATTCCCGCTTATTGTCCTAAAAGAATCTGGTATTTCAAAAGCATTGACAACAGGAGAGCCTCCATAAATTCTCGACACCCTTACAGCCATTTTTTCAGCCTGTTCTTTCATATCTGTCAAATAAAAACCTCTCCCAAAATCTTTATAGGGTCTACACATCGCCAAATTTATACTTTCGATTACAAGATTGCTGCCATGATATAATTTCATAAGGTACCTCCATTTCTTCGGCACAATATCATCAAATCTTCCACAATTGTTCCAAAATCTAAAGTATGCTCCACTTCATAATTTTCTTTTATAAAGGCAATACCTTTAAATTGAAAAAGATAACAGAATGCTTCTTTTACACTAAGATTACAGTATCGTGCAAATTCATTTACACAGGCAACAGTAAAACCTATTTTCTGTTTCTTTTCACTCATGCATAACCCTCCTGTTCTTTTGCAAACACTTGTCTATATCTTTCCATTTTGTATTTTAACCTATAAAAAGTATATCATAAGCCATTGCAATCTACCACTCTTAATCTCATACACACAAAAAAACGGAAGCACCTTCCCTACTCTGAAGATCGCTTCCGTTTTTGATTTACCATATCAAGTCTTATCAGTCGATGATCTTTACAGATTCAATAACCGGCTGTTCCTCTGTTGCAACAAGACCACTCTGGGGATCCTGCGGCTTCACAGTAGTACAAATCTTATCTACAACATCCATTCCCTCTGTCACATGACCGAAAGCCGCATATTCTCCATCCAGGAAATCGCTGTCCTCGTGGCAGATAAAGAACTGTGAGCTTGCGCTGTCCGGCATAGTAGCTCTCGCCATGGAAATAACACCTCTTTCATGGGAGATGTCATTCTTCACACCATTACTCTCAAATTCACCCTTAATGTTCTCGTCAGAACCGCCAGTACCATTACCAAGAGGATCTCCGCCCTGCATCATAAAGCCTTCTATGATACGATGAAAAGTAAGCCCATCGTAAAAGTTCTCCTGAGCAAGCTTCACGAAGTTGGTTACTGTGATCGGCGCTTTATCCGCATCCAGCTCCAGCTCAATAGTACCGTAATCCTTAATCGCAATCTCTGCATGATGAATGCCTGTAAGCTCTTTGGAAACATCAAGAAGCGCTCCCTCACCGGAAGAAGCATCTGCCTCCAGTTCTTCTCCGTCTGTAAATCCGGCTTCCTCTGCCTCCTCTTCACTTACGGACTTTTCTGCATCTTTATCGCTCGCACCGGTCTGTCCCTGAGTTGTCTCATCCTTCTTCGGCGTCTCTGTCTTGCCGCATCCGGCAAACATTCCCGCTGCCAGTACCGTTGCCATAAACACTACCAATACTCTCTGTTTCATTTCATGCCTCCAAAAACAAATTTTTATTTTACAGGGTAATTATATCTTCTCCTCATAAAAATTCAATTCTTTTCACAAAAAGTTCAGATTCTTCCCTCTTATCTGATTCTGTCCGGGAATCCAACCTTACGCTGTACTTTGCGAAGTGTCTTTGTTGCATAATAATTTGCTTTTTCTGCATTTTCTTTAATAATAGAATCAATATATGCCTTGTCCTTGGACAGTCTTTCAAATTCATCCTGAAGAGGCTTGAGAACGCTTACAACCGCTTCCCCTACTGCCGGCTTCAGTTCGCCGTAGCCCTTTCCGTCAAATTCTCTTACTGCCTCATCCGGTGTCTTTCCTGTACATGCACAGTAGATATCCAGAAGGTTCTTAACTCCCGGCTGTTCATCGCTGTAACGGATACAGCCTTCGGAGTCTGTCACTGCGCGTTTACATTTACGCATAATCGTATCCGGATCATCCATAAGATAAATACTTCCATTCGGATTCTCATCGGACTTGGACATTTTTCTCACCGGATCCTGAAGACTCATAATCTTTGCCCCAACCTTGCCGATATAGGCTTCCGGCACTGTAAATACATCTCCGTAAATATTGTTGAAACGCTCGGCAATATTTCTTGTAAGTTCCAGATGCTGCATCTGGTCAATGCCCACGGGAACTACATCCGCCTGATAAAGAAGGATATCAGCCGCCATAAGCACAGGATAGGTAAAAAGACCTGCATTGATGTTATCCGCATGTTTCGCAGCCTTATCCTTGAACTGTGTCATACGATTCAGTTCACCCATGTAAGTGAAACAGTTTAAAATCCATGCAAGCTCTGCATGTCCTGATACATGAGACTGGTAGTAAATGCAGTTCTTCTTCGGGTCAAGCCCTGCTGCAATATATAAGGTCAGAAGATTTCTGGCGCGCTTGCGAAGCTCTGCCGGATTCTGGCGCACTGTGATAGAGTGCATATCTACAACACTGTAAAAACATTCATATTCATCACTTAAAGTCACCCAGTTCTTGAGCGCTCCAAGATAATTTCCAAGAGTCAGGTTTCCGGTAGCCTGCATACCGCTGAATAATACTTTTTTTCCGTCTATCATTGTCTTATCCTCCAATAAAAGTTAACTTATAGTCTATCATTCTATTTTGCTAAAGTCAATTGCAGTTTCCCTCTTTCCATGCTAAAATAATGTTGTCGGCAGTTCTGTTTACAGCAGCCGGTCAAAAACAGCAAAGGAAACGAAAGCGAGGAATCCCTTCATGGAAAAAATTACAAGCTTTACCATTGACCATATTAAACTGCAGCCGGGTATTTATGTATCCCGCAAAGACAATGCGGGCGACACTGTCATCACAACTTTTGATATCCGCATGACCTCACCCAACGAAGAGCCTGTTATGAACACAGCAGAACTTCACACCATCGAACATCTGGCAGCTACCTTCCTGCGCAACCATAAGGAGTTTGGCGCTAAAATGCTCTACTGGGGTCCTATGGGATGCCGCACAGGCAACTATCTCCTTCTCATGGGAGATTATACTTCAGAGGACATCGTGCCTCTCATAACAGAAACCTTTGAGTTTATCCGTGATTTCGAAGGCGAGGTTCCGGGCGCTTCTGCAAAGGACTGCGGAAATTACCTTGACATGAATCTCCCAATGGCAAAATATCTGGCAAAGAAATTCCTGGATGAAGTCCTTTACGACATCAAACCGGACAGACTGGTTTATCCGGAATAAATTTTTATCTGTGCAGCGGGTGCGCTGCAAGGCGCACCTACACAAAAAGGTCATGACAAAAACTGTCATGACCTCTTTTCTTTCTCTTTACTGTGCAGGTGTTACAAAGTCACCGCTTACATAACAAACCTGTCCTTCATGCTCTACGCGTACCCAGCCATTCTCACAGACACCTGTACTGGTGAGCTGTGTTCCTGCTGCCGCACTGCTTACCTGCTGTGCATCCGCACTTGCATCTGCACGGAGATTCACGTCCGCAGTTGTGGTGTAGGTTCCTGCTTTTACCTCTATTTTAATACCGCTCGGTGTCTGCTCTGTCACTACTTCAGGAACTGGTGTCGGTTCCGGGGTAGGTGTAGCAGCCGCTTCCGGCGTAGGCGTTGCCACCGGCTCCGGGGTAGGTGTTACTTTCATAATCTGTACTGTGGAATCAATTGCAGGATCGAATCCACATCCTGATATACCAAGAATCAGTCCCAGCAGAAGAACCGGTACTATAAGTTTCTTCATAAATCATTTCCTCCTTGATAAAAGCATTTCTCTTACTCCAGGCAGCCGTCAATGCTTACTTTCCTCACAACAACATGCCACTCTCCCAATGCTTCGTGTTATTTATAATTAACCTTAATATACACGATTTTTCTTATTTTGGCAAGTTTTTTGTAACAACTTCTTTTGTGCCCCGCTCCCTGTCTTTGTTTATTAATTGATTTTCGTTGTCTTATATAATATAATATCTGAAAAGGCGAGGATTGCAGAAATGCGAGGAAGAAAATGTTGCTTTGCAACACGCATTTCGCAGCAAGAACGCCGGAGCGTTCTTGAATCTGCCAGAACAAAAGAGAGAGGAGAAAAAAGATGGATTCTGCACTTTATGCAAACTATCTGAACATTCTGAAACATGAGCTGGTTCCCGCACTTGGCTGTACGGAACCCATCGCAATCGCCTATGCCTCAGCCAAAGCTGTACAGGTTCTGGGTGAATTTCCGGATACTATCGAGATGAACTGCAGCGGCAACATCATCAAAAATGTAAAAGGCGTAACTGTACCTAATTCCGGCGGTATGAAGGGAATTGATGTTGCAGCTATCCTTGGAGCAGTGGGCGGCAATGCGGACAAAGCGCTGGAAGTTCTGGAGGGTATCACCCCTGCCCATATTGCGCGCACAAAAGAGCTTTTAGCCCGGAAAATATGTTCCTGCTCCCTTGCAGAAGGGGTGGCAAACCTTTATATCACTGCAAGAGTAGTGAAAGATGAACATTTTGCAGAAGTAACAATCATTAATCACCACACCAACATTACAAAAATCGTAAAAGACGGACAGGTTCTTCTTGATCTTCCGGTTGAAGCGGAAGCCGAAGACGCGGGTATTGACAAATCCCTGCTCACTGTTAAGGACATTCTTGAATTTGCCAATGAGGTTCGATTCGAGGACATTGAAGAAGTCATCGGCCGTCAGGTAAAAATGAACTCTGCCATTGCCCAGGAAGGTCTGGATAATAACTATGGCGCCCAGATCGGAAAGACACTCATGCACGTATGGGGCAAGGGTGTGACTACTCGCGCCTGCGCAAGAGCTGCAGCCGGAAGCGATGCGCGTATGGGCGGCTGCTCCATGCCTGTTGTTATCAATTCCGGAAGCGGAAATCAGGGTATGACCGTTTCTCTCCCTGTCATCGCTTATGCGGAAGAATGGGAGGTTTCCAGAGACAAGATGTATCGCTCTCTGGTTGTCAGCAATCTCATTGCCATCCATCAGAAATTTTATATCGGAAGCCTTTCCGCCTACTGCGGCGCAGTAAGCGCAGCCTGCGGCGCGGGAGCCGGTATCACCTATATGTACGGCGGAAGCTATCAGCAGGTTTCCCTGACCATCATCAATACTCTGGGTAACATCGGCGGCATTGTCTGTGACGGAGCCAAACCGTCCTGCGCTGCAAAAATCGCTTCTTCCGTAGACGCTGCATTAATGGCATTCCATCTGAGCATTCAGAATAAAAGCTTTCTTCCGGGTGAAGGTATCATTAAAGGCGATGTGGAGGAAACTATTAAGAGCATGGGATACATCGGCCGAGTGGGAATGCGTTCTACAGATACGGAAATCTTAAACGTCATGATCGACCGTGTAAATGTAGATGTTGAGTGCTGATTCTGCGCAGCCTTTTATAACTCTTTTTTAATCACACTTTTACAGGGAGGATTTTTCTCATGAAGAAAAACAGTTTTTTACACAGTCTGCCATTTAAACTTCTGGTTGGAGTAGTTCTTGGTATTATTTTCGGACTGATATTCAGCAGTACAGATGATTCAGGTATCACAATGGGCATTCTCAATGTAGTTGTCACCCTGAAATATATTCTCAATCAGCTTATCAGCTTTTGTGTGCCGCTTATTATCATTGGTTTTATTGCCCCATCCATCACAAAGCTGGGAAGCAATGCTTCCCGCCTGCTCGGCGTTGCCATCGCAATCGCCTATGCCTCCTCTCTGGGAGCCGCTTTATTTTCCTCTGCAGCAGGCTATGCGCTGATTCCTCACCTTTCCATCGTAACTGATGTAGAAGGTCTGAAATCTCTGCCTCCGATTGTTTTTGAACTTGCAATCCCGCAGATCATGCCTGTTATGAGCGCCCTCGTATTTTCCGTAATGCTGGGTCTTGCGGCAACCTGGAACAAGGCGAAGCTGATTACAGGCTTACTGGACGAATTCCAGAAAATCGTCCTTTCTCTGGTTGCAAAGGTCATCATCCCGATTCTTCCGGTCTTTATTGCCCTTACTTTCTGCGGTCTTGCATATGAGGGCTCCATTACGAAACAGCTTCCTGTATTTTTGCAGGTAATCGTAATCGTACTCATCGGACACTATATCTGGATGGCGCTCCTCTATCTGCTTGCAGGTATGTATGCAAAAGAAAACCCTATGGAGGTTATTAAAAATTACGGTCCGGCTTACCTCACTGCAGTAGGCACTATGTCCTCTGCAGCTACCCTTGCCGTTGCGCTGAAATGCGCCAATAATTCCAGACCGCTCCGAAAGGATATCATCTCTTTCGGAATCCCGCTGTTTGCCAATATCCATCTTTGCGGTTCTGTTCTTACTGAGGTTTTCTTCTGTATGACCATTTCCAAAATCCTCTACGGCTCTGTTCCGTCAGTGGGAACTATGATTCTCTTCTGCGCTCTTCTCGGAGTTTTCGCAATCGGCGCTCCCGGCGTTCCGGGCGGAACAGTTATGGCTTCCCTTGGTATCATCACAGGTGTTCTCGGCTTCGATGAGACCGGAACCGCTCTGATGCTTACCATCTTTGCCCTTCAGGACAGCTTCGGCACTGCATGTAACGTAACCGGCGACGGCGCGCTTACTTTAATCCTTACAGGATACGCAAAGAAACACCACATTGCCGAACAGAATATCAGCATCGATTTATAGAAAAATCCCCGGTTATCAGCCGGGGGGTTCTTTAAATCTGCTTTTTGCCTCTGTAAATATATTTGCCCTGTTTTTCTTTTATTACCTTTCCGTCTTCCACTGCCAGAGTTCCGCGAAGGAAAACCTTATCAATGTCTCCGTGAAGTTCAAAGCCCTCGAAAGGATTATTGTCGGTATTATAGGCATGAGTCTTTGCAGAAATCACACTTTCTTTTTCCGGGTCAAATATAACAATATCTGCATCACTGCCTTCTGCAATCACACCTTTTCGGGGATAAACGCCATAAAGCTTCGCCGGATTTTCGCTTAACAGTTCACACATCTTTTCAAGAGTGATTCTGCCTTCCCTTACTCCGTAGGTATAAAGCAGCGTTCCCCTTGTCTGCACACCGGGAAGTCCTCCCGGAATCTTTGTAAAATCTTTTTCTCCAAGGCGTTTCTGCTCCATAGTAAAGCTGCACTGGTCTGTGGCAACTGTCTGAATCTGTCCTTTTGCCAGAGCGTCCCAAAGGCAGTTCTGGTCTTCTTTTTTTCTGATAGGAGGCGCGCACACAAATTTCGCCCCTTCGAAATCAGGTCTGGAATAAACGCTGTCTTCCAAAAGAAGATACTGCGGGCAGGTTTCTGCATAAACCTTCTGTCCATTTGCTCTTGCACGACAGATTTCTTCGTAAGCTTTTTTGTTTGTAAGATGCACAACCATAACCGGAGCGTCTGCTTCCTTCGCAATGACAAGAAGCCTGTGAACCGCCTCCGCTTCCATTGTATCCGGACGCACAAGCGGATGATTTTCCGGTCCGAAATGTCCCGCATTCTTTGCCTCCTCAATTTTCGCATCAATCACTCCTGCATTTTCACAGTGAACTCCGGCAAAACAATCATATTCCTTTAATTTTTTGATAATTTTGTACAAATCGCAGTCATCTACAATCATTGCCGGATAAGTCATATAAAGCTTGAAACTTGTAATTCCTTCTTTTATCATATCCGGAATCTCCCGTTCCGTTTCTTCATTCCATTCTACAATAGACATATGGAAAGAATAATCGCAGGAGCATTTGCCGTCGGCTTTTTTATGCCACTTTTCCAGTCCCTCTTTCAGAGTATGTCCTCCCTTGTCCTGAGAAGCAAAATCTACCACCATAGTAGTTCCTCCCGCCAGAGCTGCCCTTGTACCTGTCTCAAAATCATCCGCAGTAACTGTCCCCGCTACTTCAAGGTCAAAGTGGGTATGTCCGTCAATAAATCCCGGAAAAATCAGCTTTCCGGATACATCAATAATCCGGGCATCCGCATCCGCAAGTTCTGCTCCTACTCTTTCTATTTTTTCCCCATTAATCAGTACGTCCAGTTTCTCAGTCTTCTCAGCCGACACTACCGTTCCATTTTTTAACAAATATTTCATAACATCTTCCCCTTTCTCTGGGTTTTTATCCATATTCAGCAGATTTGCAATCCACTTTTCTTTTTATATCTAAAAATATAGCACACTCACTTTTATTTCTCAATATTATCAGATATTTTTTCTTATAATTTTTTAGTATTTCATATTTTTTTTGTAAAAAAAACTTTTTATTTTCAATTTTCTATGTTATAGTATGATTAGGTTGAATTGTAACTGTAAAAAACTGAAGCAGTTACGATAATTTTTTTATAAAGGAGGTATTTCAATGGGACGGCTTACTGTATTGAAACAGATTGCCAAAGATCTGGCTGCTCAATTCGGACCTGACTGTGAAGTTTGTATTCATGATCTTAAAACTACGGAACCGGAACATTCCATTGTATATATTGTAAACGGCCACGTTACCAATCGTGATGTGGGAGACGGACCATCCAACGCTGTATTTGAAGCAATCCGTCGCTTAAAAAAGGGAGAAAAAGAACCGGAAGACCATCCCGGCTATCTGATGAAAACCTCTGACGGCAAGATTTTGAAATGCAGTACGTCTTATATCCGTGACGATGATGGAAGTCTCCACTATGTATTTGGAATCAATTATGATATTACCAAGCTGACAATGATCGAATCTGCCCTTCACTCCCTGATCACTCCGGAGAACAGAGAAGAACGTCCGAAGGAGATTACGCACAGCGTCAACGACCTTTTAGACCACCTGATTGAAGAATCTGTTGCGCTGGTAGGCAAACCGGTTCCCCTTATGAACAAGGAGGATAAGGTCAAAGCCATCCAGTTCTTAAACGATTCCGGAGCTTTCCTGATCACCAAATCCGGAGACAAGGTAGCCAATTATTTCGGAATATCCAAATATACTCTGTACAGCTACATTGATGTGAATAAATAAACCGACAGACAAAGACCATTTATAAAACAAAAAGGGGTATTGATTATGAACGAGGAATTATACAACGAAGCGGTTCGTTCCAGTGTTCTGTCCAGACAGCTCATCGAGCATCTGCTGGAGAGTATGGAATATAGCAGCATTTCCTTTATCAACTGGACAATCGAAGTCTTAAGAGTCATCAAAACACGACTGGACCGCGGAGACAAGATTACAGACGAGGTTTCCGGTATTACCTATAATGCAAGAACCTTCCGTGCCTTTGTGGAGAAGAATTTCTCCTCCTATATTACAAGTCAGGTATTTGCAGCGCCTAACAAAGCAGAAAAAGTTTACTTCTCACTGGAGCCATGTGAGAACGGCTATAACCTTCTTATGGCTGATTCTTCCAAAAATAAGACTTACGAGTGGATTTCCAGTCTGAGCGAACGCTTTTCTCTGGTACAGATGATTGCCACAGGCATTGTGTACATAAAGGACATTAAGACCAATACCTACCAGCCTTTTATCTCCGGAAAGGGCAAATACTGCCGCTATGATAAAGAAGCGGGCAAAATCATCGAACTTCTGTAATTTACACTATATTTTAAGGCTTCCCGTGAAATTTGCGGGAAGCCTCTTTCTATATACGCCTGTTAATTTTTCTGATTGATGTAATTTACAAGCCCTTCTGCTTTGATAATCTTCTGCATAAATTCCGGAAATGCCTGTCCTTTAAATTCCGTGCCTTTTGTGCGGTTATAAATCATACCGGAGTCAAAATCTACTTCCACTTCATCTCCGTCTTCGATTCCTTTGCTCGCCTGCGGACATTCAATAATCGGAAGTCCGATATTGATAGCATTGCGATAAAAGATTCTTGCAAAAGTTTCTGCGATAACACAGCTCACCCCTGCCGCCTTAATTGAAATTGGCGCGTGTTCGCGGGAGGAGCCGCAGCCAAAGTTTTTCGTCGCAACCATAATGTCGCCTTTTTTTACCTTTTTCACGAAATCTTTGTCAATATCCTCCATACAATGAGTAGCCAGCTCTGCCGGATCTGAGGAATTCAGATAACGCGCCGGGATGATTACGTCTGTATCAACATTGTCGCCATATTTAAAAGCTCTGCCTTTTGCCTGCATATCAAATTTCCTCCTTATAATCCCAGTTCTTCGGGTACAGAAATCTTACCTGTCACAGCGCTTGCCGCAGCTACAGCCGGACTTGCAAGATAAACCTCAGACTCTACATGTCCCATTCGACCCACGAAATTGCGGTTTGTAGTGGAAATACAACGCTCGCCTGCCGCAAGGATTCCCATATATCCTCCAAGACACGGTCCGCAGGTCGGCGTACTCACAACAGCTCCCGCTTCAATGAAGATTTTCAGGAGTCCTTCCTCCATAGCCTGAAGATAAATGGACTGGGTTGCAGGAATAATAATACAGCGAAGACCTTTTTTTACTTTGCGGCCTTTCAGAATTGCCGCTGCAGTTCTCAGATCATCAATACGGCCGTTGGTACAGGAACCGATCACCGCCTGGTCAACAACAATATCATCTTTTATCTCGGAGACTGTTTTCGTATTTTCAGGAAGGTGAGGAAAAGCAACTGTCGGCTCAAGGGTACTCAGATTAATGGTATACTCTTCTTCGTAAACTGCGTCCTCATCTGCTTCATATACCTGATACGGACGTACGGAATGTTCCTTCATATATTGTACGGCTACCTCATCTACAGGGAAAATACCATTCTTTCCGCCTGCCTCAATCGCCATATTTGCAATAGTAAAACGGTCGTCCATAGACAGATTTTTAATGCCCTCGCCTGTAAATTCCATAGATTTATAAAGAGCTCCGTCCACACCGATTTTTCCGATAATATGCAGGATTACATCCTTTCCGCTTACCCATTTCGACGGTTTGCCGATAATGTTGAATTTAATCGCAGAAGGAACTTTAAACCACGCCTTGCCTGTCGCCATGCCTGCTGCCATATCTGTGCTTCCCACGCCTGTGGAAAAAGCGCCCAGCGCGCCGTATGTACAGGTATGGGAATCCGCGCCGATAATAACGTCTCCCGCTACTGTAAGACCTTTTTCCGGAAGGAGCGCATGTTCTATTCCCATCTCTCCCACGTCGAAATAATTGGTAATCTCATGCTTACATGCAAATTCACGGACACATTTACAATGTTCTGCTGATTTAATATCCTTGTTCGGAATAAAGTGATCCATAACAAGAGCAATCTTATCCTTATCAAAAACGGTGTCTACTGTCATTTTATCCATCTCATGGATGGCAACCGGGGATGTGATGTCGTTTCCAAGAACGAGATCCAAGTCCGCCTCAATCAACTGTCCGGCTTCTACATAATCAAGCCCTGCATGGGCAGCCAGAATCTTCTGAGTCATTGTCATTCCCATTATTTCGTCCTCCTGCTTCGATTTTCGGTCTTATTTCTGCAAAAAGACCGAAGCTCCTTTCCGGGAACTCCGGCCTTACTCTCCAATCCTTTATTACATTTCGCTTAGTTGTTGATCAGCTTATCCTCGCCGTTCCAACTGTAAAGTTTACGGATTTCCTCTCCAACCAGTTCAGACTGATGTTCTGCCGCTTTCTTTCTCATTGCTCTGAAGTGAACCTGACTTCCTGCATCAGACATATCCAGTAAGAAGTCTTTTGCAAAAGTACCGTCCTGAATATCGGAAAGGATTTTCTTCATAGCTTTCTTCGTATCTTCTGTAATAATCTTCGGTCCTGTGATGTAATCGCCGTATTCCGCTGTATTGGAAATGGAGTATCTCATTCCTGCAAAACCTGACTGGTAGATAAGGTCTACGATCAGTTTCATCTCATGGATACACTCAAAATATGCGTTTCTCGGGTCATATCCGGCTTCTACCAGTGTTTCGAAACCAGCCTGCATCAGAGCGCATACACCGCCGCAAAGAACTGCCTGCTCACCGAAGAGGTCTGTCTCTGTCTCTGTACGGAAAGTAGTCTCAAGAACACCTGCTCTTGCTCCACCGATAGCAAGCGCATATGCAAGCGCCATATCAAGAGCCTTGCCTGTGGCATCCTGATGAACAGCTACAAGACACGGAACGCCTTTGCCTGCCTGATATTCGCTTCTTACTGTATGTCCTGGACCTTTCGGTGCGATCATTGTAACGTCTACATTCTTCGGAGGCACAATACATCCGAAATGAATGTTAAATCCATGTGCAAACATCAGCATATTTCCTTCTTCGAGGTTTGGCTCAATATCTTTTTTATAAAGAGCAGCCTGTTTCTCATCGTTGATCAGAATCATGATAATGTCCGCTTTTTTCGCTGCTTCTGCTGCTGTATATACTTCAAAGCCCTGTTCCTCTGCTCTCTTCCAGGATTTGCTTCCTTCGTAAAGACCGATAATGACATTGCATCCGGATTCCTTTGCATTGAGGGCATGCGCATGTCCCTGGCTGCCGTATCCGATGACAGCAATTGTTTTTCCATCAAGTAAACTTAAGTTGCAATCTTCCTGATAATAAATCTTATTGGCCATTTTAAATTTCCTCCTGCTGATTAAAAATATATGAATTCAGGAATGCCGTTCCTGTTTTCTACTTATAAGAATGTAATGTCATTGGCGCCTCGCGTAAGACCTGTCACACCGGTACGCGCCAGCTCCAGAACCTCATAATCTCCCATCAGATTGATAAAAGCCTCCAGCTTGCTCTGCTCGCCTGTCATCTCTACCGTAAGGGATTCCTTGCTCACATCCACAACCTTCGCGCGGAAAATATCTGCCACGGAAATGATTCCCTGTCTCTGTTCCGGCTTCACAGCTACCTTTATAAGAACAAGCTCACGGCGGACACTGTCCTCCGGATCCAGAACCTTGATATTTCTTACATCCACCAGTTTGCGGAGCTGCTTGGTAATCTGTTCAAGAATCATCTCATCACCTCTGCAGACAACTGTCATTCTGGAATATCTCTCATCTGCCGTAACGCCTACTGTCAGGCTGTCAATATTATACCCCCGGCGGCTGAACAATCCGGATACACGACTAAGTACACCTGCTGTATTATCCACTAACAGGGACAAAACTCTCTTCTGCATAATCCACCTGCTTTCACTACGTTAATTTTCAATACGTTAATCCGATAAAAAGTTTATGTGTCTATTATAACAACTAAAATCATTTTGTCAACCAAAATATGACGAATCCTACAAAAAACAGCAGCCTGCCCTGTTCCCAAAAGAACAAAGGCAGGCTGCTGTTTAAAATGTAATCGTTCTGTCTGCAACTCTTTCCAGAAGAGGCGCGCTGTGAGACACCACGATCAGACCGATTTCCCGTCTCTTTACTTCTTCCAGAAGGAAATTCCAAATCTGGCTCTGTGTGATAAGGTCAAGCATGGTACTGATTTCGTCTGCGATCAGAAACTTCGTGTCACGCCCCAGCGCTCTGGCAATGCAGAACCTCTGAAGCTCTCCTCCTGAGAGTTCCTGAGGAAAACGGTTCATCCAGTCTTCCTCAATCCCGAGGCTTTTGATGATTCGCTCCTCCACATCCAGCCCATCTGCAAGAGTATCCCTCAGACGCAGACGGGGATTTACAGCGCGCTCCGGATGCTGCCATATCATCTGAACCGGACAGTATCCCTTATTTGGCAAAGGCTTTCCATCCAGAAACACTCCGCCGCTTTTTGGCGCGAGATATCCGGCAAGAACCTTGCAAAGCGTTGTTTTTCCAAAACCGCTGGGGCCCAGTATTGCCACCCTCTCGCCGCTCTCCACTTTAAGGTTCACATCTGTAAAAACATTTCCCTCTTTTTCTTCATATGCAAATGTTAAATGTCTGCCCTCCAGAATCATACTCCTGCTCCTTCCTGATGATGGTGGTGCGCTTCCACAGCCAGACTCTCCCCTTTATAGAGGGTACAGCGCACTGTGCCGCAGCCCACTCTTCTCATATGAATCTCTCCCTGACATTTCTCGGAATAGGAACTGCATCTCGGTCCAAAGGGACAGCCCTTCGGAAGATTTTTCACATAAGGCTGAACCCCCGGAAGGGGAACAAAGCCATTCTGGGGAAGTGCTCTCCATAATGCCTTCGTATAAGGATGACGAAGGGTTTCCTCCGATGCAAAATCCGATACCAGAGCTTCCTCCACTGTAGTCCCTGCATAAAATACTGCAATTCTGTCCGCAACCTCAAGAGCAAGTTCTATATCGTGGGTAATAAGAAGAACTCCCTTTCCCTCATCTGCAAATTTCCGAAAGTCCTCCATAGAACGCTTCGCCAGAGCCAGATCCATTCCCGGAGTCGGCTCATCTGCAATAATCAGTTCCGGATCTCCCATAAGCGCAGTCGTCAAAAGCACTCGCCTTGTCATTCCGCCCGAGCACTCGAAAGGGTATTTTCTGTCCACATCCTCACCAAGACCGTATCTGCGAAAAAGCCGCTTCTGTTTCTCACGCTTCTTCTCATCCTTTGAGCCGCTCACCTGCGCGCCCACATTCATAAGCGGGTCGAGGTAGGTGGTACTCTGCGGTACAAAAGCGATTTTATTTCCCCGAAGCTCACGGATTCTCTTTTCTGTGAGAAGTTCTCCATCGTAATACATCTCTCCCGTGACCTTTGCATTATAAGGCAGAAGTCCAAGAATCGCATGTGCAAGAAGACTTTTACCGGAGCCGCTGGAACCTACAACTGCTACAATTTCTCCTTCATGGACAGAAACAGAAAGCTTCGATATAACAGGAAGGTCTACCTGACGGCTGCTTTTGTCACTTTCGTATTGACGAAAGGAAACCGATAATTCATCAATTTCCAGAATATGTCTTTTATTTGTACAACTCATAACTTCCCTCCTTATTTATGGACGCTGTTGGGGTCGAGAATCTTCCGTAAAGCAGTTCCGCCCAGGTCAAAAAGAACCACAGTCAGCACCAGCATGATTCCCGGAAAGAGCGCCAGCCACCACTTTCCTGTTATCAGATATTTCATACTCTCAGACAGGATGATACCGATAGCAGGCTGTTCGGAGGAAAGTCCAAAGCCCAGAAAGGTTACGCTTGATTCATGAAGAATCGCATGAGGGAATAAAAGCACCAGTCCTACCACAAACTGAGGCAGAAGATGGGGCAGCATATGTTTTTTCGCAATTTCAAATTTGCTGTGCCCAAGCTTTCCGGCAATGAGGATATATTCACTCTGTTTTAGCTGCAGCACTTCACTTCGTATCAAACGCGCAAGGGAGCACCAGTGCGACAGAGCCACGCCTGCAATTACGCCCTTCATTCCCTTTCCGCAGGCATAGGAAATCAGAAGAACAAGAAGGATATGAGGAATTCCCATTACCATATCAATCACAAACGAAATCACAGAGTCTGTCTTTTTTCCCAGAGTTGCAGCGGCAAGCCCCAGAACAAGAGCAGTCACTGCACTGACTCCCGCAGCGCACACACCGATCAGGATACTTGTGGAAAGTCCGGTAAGTGTGCGCAGGAACATATCGCGCCCCAGCCAGTCCGTGCCAAAAGGATAGGCAAGACAGGGAGCAAGATTTTTTCTTGAAAAATCTGTTACAAGGGACGCCTCGCTGCAAAGCCTTCCTGCAACAGCGATTCCTCCAAGAAACAAAACAGCAAAGCCAAAGAGCAGTCTGGCTCTCTGTCTCTGATTTAATTTTCTCATGCGTGAAGCCCTCCTTTTCGGATTCTGGGGTCTACCACTCCGTAAAGAAGATTTGCGATGAAATTCCCCGTAAATACAATCGCTGCAGTAATCAGCGTAATTCCCATAAGAAGAGGCACATCGCTTCCCGTTCCCGCAGCTACAGCCGCCTGACCAAGTCCCGGATAGGAAAATACCTGTTCCACAAGAACAGAGCCTCCGATAATCTCACTGATAGAAGCAAACTGCAGGGTCATTGCCGGAAGAAGTACGTTTCTGATACCATGAGAACGGACAATCTTCCACAGGCTTTCGCCCCGCGCCCTCGCAAAAAGCACATAATCGCTTTCCATTATTTCAATCATTTTTTCCCTCGTATGAAGGGTAATGTTGGATATTCCCGTAATACTGAGGGTAACTGCCGGAAGAATCGCATGGCGCACCCTGTCAAGGAAGGTTACTCCGCTTGCCTCTACTCCAATCGGTACGCTCAGTCCAATGGGAAGAACGCGAAGCCATACGCCGAATATAATCAAAAGAAGGAGAGCCAGCCAAAATGCCGGTGTGCTGGCAACCACCAGCGAATATCCCTTAATCGCCTTATCTATAGGCTTTCCCTGAAATACGCCGGCAAGCACTCCCAGAACAAAGCCCAAAAGCCCGGAAATAATCCAGGCTAATCCCATGAGAAATAAGGAATTGGAAAGCTTCACGCCAATCACCTTCAGCACATCCTGACGGTATAAAAGCGAAGTCCCTAAATCTCCCTTTATAAAATCTTTTGCCCAATTCATGTAGCGCTGCACAGGCGGAACGTCAACGCCCCAGTAAGAACGCAGCTTCTCTTTCTGCGCCTCGCTCATGCTGCCCAGGGCAGCCTGCCCCACATTGGCCTGTAAAGGGTCAATGGGGGAGGCGGATACCAGGGCGAAAGTGACAATACTTACTGCGAAAAGAAGAAAAATCATCCTTATGAAGTTTTTGCCGATAAACAGCAGATTCTTTTTAGCCAAAATTCTTTACTCCCATTCCCATTCATCAATATTGTTCACAATGGACCATCCATGTCCGTGCGGGTGAAGCTTCTGATCTGCAATCTTCAGTCCGTCGCGGACAAAGTAAAGATGATCGACATTGCACAGCCAGATCCACGGGATATCGCCTTCCTGTGTAATTCCGGTTGTTCCGTCCCACTGGGCTTTTTTCCATAAATCATAAGATTCTTCCAGGCTGCTGCTCTTAAGAGCCTCATCCATATATTTGTCAACTGTCTCGTTGGCATATGGAGAATACTCAGCGCTTCCTGAATCCTTGATCGTATGATAAATATTGTAAAGCTCCATAGGCGTATGAGCGCCCCAGCCCCATATAAGCGGCTCGCCCTGTGCGCGGTCGTAAGCAGTATCCCAGCCTACGCCTTCTGTCTTCACGGAAATTCCAAGTTCCTTAAGCTGATTTGCAGTGTCTTCTGCAAGCGCCTGACGGACAGAATCTCCATTAGAAAACATCAGTGTCATTTCTGCTTTTACACCATCTTTTTCACGGATGCCATCCTCGCCTTCCTTCCAGCCTGCTTCATCCATGAGAGCTTTTGCTGCATCAAGGTCATATTCTGTGACAGCCTCTTCATTGTACCATGGCATCTTGTCGCAAACGCTGTACGCCTTTGTTCCATAACCATTTAATACGTTCTGAATCATTTCGTCACGGTCAATGGCAAGATTGATGGCACGGCGGACATTCACATCTGCAGTGAGTGCGTTTCCGTATGTAATGCCGTCTTTTTCCTCCGGCACGGAAGCAGGAAGGTTAAATCCACGGTTATCTACTGTTTCCACACGGAAAAGGCTGTATCCGTCAATTTCCTGATCGCTGTAGGAAGCCGCTGTATGGGCAACGTCTGCCTGACCGGCCATTGCTGCTGCAAGAGCTGCATCTTCTTCCATAAAAAGGATTGTCAGTTTTTTAATCTTGGGAGCTTCCCCGTAATAATCCGGATTTGCTTCAAAGATAACCTGCTGGCCTTTGTCCCACTGTTTCATAATATAACGGCCCGAACCAATTGGATTCTGTCCGTAGGACTCACTGTAAGCATGTTCCGGAACAATGCCCACAATTGCCATTGTGTACGGCCAGATTGAGTACGGCTCGTTCATATGAAACTCTACTGTTGTGTCGTCCACTGCAACCGCTTCCTTAAGCATGGTAAAGTCATTCACTGTGCTCAGTTCCCGACAATTGTTGTAGGTAAAAGCAACGTCAGCAGCAGTCAGCGCTTCTCCGTCTGTGAATTTCACATCATCGCGAATCTTCACTGTCCAGGTAAGACCGTCCTCGCTGCAGGAATATTCTGTTGCAAGGTCATTTTCAATTTCCAGTTCTTTGTTTGTGCGAACGAGAGTGCTCTGGATAAGCGGCTCATGCACATGCTCTCCTGCTCCCCATCCAAATGCCGGATCAAAGCCGGACGCCGGTTCTGATGTCGTGGGCATTGTAACTACGACTGACGCATCTTCTGCTCCTGCCGACGCTGAAACTGCCGGCACAGTAAGAAGGGTCATTGTCATTACAAATGCGCCCAGAACACTGATAAGTTTTTTCATGTTTCTCATGTTTCTTCTCCTCCTGATGTTTTGATACGTTATCATGCTTTTATTATAAAGACAAAAAATCCCCCCTACAAGCCCGTAGGGGGGTTATTTTTTTATAAAAAACAAAATAAATCTATAAGAGATACTTTTCACGCAAATCGTCTACACTTTTCTGCGTAAGGTAAAGATCTTTCCGGAAAAAGCGTTCCATTGTACCATATTCCTCTTCTATTGCATCAAATACCGCATCTATATACGCTTCTTTCACTGTAAAGAAAGCATGAAGCTTCTGTACTGTCTCAAGGCTGTCCTTTCCCTGCGCCTCCAGAAGCCGTTCCATATAGTGAAGCTCCGGTTCAAGATAACGGTTTGTCCGCATGAAATCTTCTCTGATCGTATCTCTGGACACTCCGAGAATATAAAGAAGAAGTGCAGTTCCTACTCCTGCTCTGTCCTTTCCGGCGCTGCAGTGCCACAATACTGCGCCGTCTTTATGGTGAAGGATGACATCAATAAACTTCGCGAACTGCTTCACACAATAGGGATCTCTGATAAAATCCGAATACTGGCGAATCATAAATTCCTCCGGTTCATCCGGAAGCTCGAAAAAGCTTTCCGCCATATCCTTATCTCTGGCTATCCCGAGAGCTTCCTCATCCAGCACAGGAATGTGATAGTATTCCACTCCTGCAATGATCGTATCCGGTTTCTGTTCCCGCTCTGCCACAGTACGCAGGTCGATCACGGTTTTCAGATGATATTCATCCGCAAGGATTTCCTTGTCTGCAATAGAAGTATGATACAAATCTCCGCTGCGAAGAAGCCTGCGTGGAATAATGTGCCTTCCGTCCTCCGTCATAATCGCTCCCAGATCTCTTGTATTGGAAAGACTCTGCAAAGCAATGCGGCTGCCTCTTGGAAATCCTACTGCCATCTCCGGATTCAGAGCCTTTAAAAGAGCAATACACTCCTGCACCTCACGCTCTGACATATCAAATTTATATTTTTTTTTCCTCTTTGTGATCACTACCAGATAAGTGGAGAGAACCTGTCTTTCCGAAATCTCGTCCTCTCCTTCTCTTCTCATATAAGCCCACAGGATGTCGCTGCAGGGAAGGGAATTTATCATCATATGTCTGGTAAAAATCAAATGCCCGTCTTCAATTCTGATCTTTCCGTATTTCATAAGTACCTCCTGTAGGTTTGACAATTCGGGAGACTCAAAGCCTCCTGATCATTTCATATAAAGTCTTCACACTCAACGACAGAATTTCCTCATCTATCTGAAACTGCGGATGATGAAGGGGATGATTCTCTCCCTTCAGCGCTGCAAGGAACACAAGGAAAATCCCTCTGGTTTTCTCGAAATAGCGATAGGCGTTGTCTCCTGAAAGAAAGAGTTCCTCCTCTCCTTCCAGAAAGAATCTGTCACCGAATATCTCTCTTCCCACTTCCTGCGCAGTTTCTGTAAATCCACTGTCATTGGCAAAAGCAAGTACCGGTTCTTTTGGAAATACCATCTCAATTTTTGTTCCTGTCTGCCTTTCGATTTCACGGAAACGCTCTTTCAAAACTTCTTTTAAAGCATAGAAATCTTCTTCTCTTGTGGCGCGGATATTTCCTTTCAAAACCACATGATCTGCTATGATATTCGCGTATTCTCCGCCATGAATGGCGCCGATTCCCACCAGATGTCTTCCTTTCCCCTGATAGTCCCGATTAACCTCATAAATGGCATTTACTGCACAGGACGCCCCGTAAATGGCATCAATTCCCTTTTCTGCCTCGCACCAGTGACTGGATTTCCCGTGTACATGAATTTCCATGCTTCCAATCATGGAAGACGCCTGTCCCTCATGGACAGCCAGACCTATCTCCTGATCCCCTGCGAAATGGAACATCACAAAAGCGTCCGCCTTCTCCAGAGCCCCTGCATCCAGCATTCTCTTTGCTCCTTCTCCGATTTCCTCGGCAGGTTCAAACAGAATCCGCAGGCAAACAGGAAAATCCTCTCCAGCCTCTGCCGCAAGCTTCGCTACCATGAGAACCACTGCCAAAATGGCATCGTGTCCGCAGGCATGCATACATCCATCCTTTCGGGAAGCATAGGAAAGCCCGGTCTTCTCCTGAATCGGAAGCGCATCCATCTCCGCCCGCAGAACTATGGTCTTTTCTTTATTTTTCAGAGCCGGCAGTTCTGCAATCAGACCGGTAGGCTCCACACCCCGTATCTCATATCCCAGCCTTTCCATATAAGCGCGAATATAGGCCGAGGTTTCAAATTCTTTCAGAGCAAGCTCCGGATACATATGAAAATGACGGCGAAGAGCCAGAAGCTCCTCTTCGTATTTTTTATCTAACAATCCGATATCCTCCTGTTTGTATGCCGCTTTGTGTATTTTCAAATTAGCCCCAGTTCTTCCAGCCCCTTTTTGATTCCATAGTGGAACATATCTGCCGTAATGTAATCCGCAAGCTCTTTAATCTTCGGAGAGGCATTTCCCATTGCCACTCTGACAGCCGCATATTCAAACATGGCAAGGTCGTTGTTGCTGTCTCCGAACACCACGGTATCCTCCCATGGAATACCATAAATCCGGCACACAGCGGCAATTCCCACAGCCTTGTTATATCCTTTCGGAACCAGTTCAATAGTAGTTCCGGCAAGGGCTGATGAGCTGTCATGGCGAATCACATCATAATACTGAGAAAGCTCTCTGCACGCAGAGTCTGCGTCGCAGCCTTCCACCATTTTTGCGCTGATTTTATTAATCTGCATCCTGTCTTCGTTTCCTTTGATGGGACGCCATTTTTCTCCAAGAGCCTCATCTATGAGTTCCCTGTACCAGTTAATCTCAGGAGTATATTCTTCCTTATCGTAATACATGAAATCTGCTCCCTCCATAACAGGAATCAGTCCATATCTGCGAAGAATCTCCACGGAACGTCCGGCAACCTGAGGAGTTACTTCTTTATTAAAAAGCCGGACTCCGTTTTTTTCTATTGTTGCGCCGCAGGCGCTGATCATCCCTGTAAAGGGAATCTGCTCCAGATACCACGGCACGAAAGCGCGGCTTCTTCCAGTGCAGAGCCATGCTTCATGCCCGTTTTCTGTAAGCTTTTCCACTGCTCTTATGGCGCTTTGCGGAACTCCTTTTTTTATGTCACAGATTGTTCCGTCCGCATCAAAGAATACTGCCTTTTTCTTCACCTTGTCCTCCTATTTAAACAGCACTGCCGCAGCCTTCACAAGACTTTCTGTATCCCTTACACCTGCTGTCTCATAAGAAGAGTGCATGGCAAGCTGAGGAAGGCCGATATCTACGGTATTCATGGCTGCCTGCGTATTGGAGATATTTCCCAGTGTAGAACCACCTGCAACATCGGAATGATTGACAAATACCTGATATTTCACCCCTGCCTCACTGCAGATGTCTTTAAAAATTGCTGCTGAAACGCCGTCTGTACAGTATTTCTGATTCGCATTATATTTAATCACAATTCCGCCGTTTACTACAGGATGATTGACTACATCCGCCTTCTCTGCGTAGTTTGGATGAAGGGCGTGAGCATTGTCCGCAGATACCATAAAACTCTTCGCAAGAGCCATCATATATTCTTCCTGAGTTCTTCCAAGACAGAGATTGATTCGTGTCAGCGTGTCTTTCAGGAAAGTAGATGCAGCTCCCTGTTTCGTAGAGCTTCCAACCTCTTCATTGTCAAGAACACAGTGAACTGCAATATGTTCTTTTCTTTCTGCACGGAGGAAACCTTCCATTGAAGAGAATGCGCACTGAAGGTCATCAAGACGGGGAGAAGAAATAAATTCTTCGTCTGCTCCCCAGGTGATTCCCGTATCTCTGGCATAAAGGAAAAGGTCATGCCCAAGGATTGCCTCCTCTGTCGTTCCTGCTGCTTCTGCAACAGTCTTCATAAACCTGCCTTTGCTTTCACTGCCGCCAAAGAGAGGAAGCAACTCTTTCTGTACGCTGAGCTTACTGCTTTCGTTTGCATCGCGATTCATATGGATGGCAAGATTTGGAATCATAAGAAGATTTCTGTCTACATTAACCAGCTTTTCACAGATTTTTCCATCTTCCTTTACAATCAGACGACCTGCAACGGAAAGAGGTCTGTCAAACCACGGAAAAAGAAGCATTCCGCCGTATTTCTCCACATTTAACTTCACATACGCTCCCTCTACTTCCATCTCAGGATTCTCTTTTATCTTAAAAGCAGGGGAATCGCTGTGACTTGCCATGATGCGGAAAGAGTCTCCTCCTTCCTGAGGAATGGAAAAAGCAATCAGGGCAGAACTGTTTCGGGTGACAAAATAGTTGCCTCCGGCTTTTATCTCCCAGTGTTCTTCTTCTTTTAATTCCGTAAAACCTTCTTCAACAAAACGCGCCTTCATCGTTTCCACTGCCTGAAACGCAGTCGGGCTTTTTTTGATAAATTCAAGTAATTTTTCTGCTGTCTCTCTATACATGATACTCTCCATTTGTTTATTTTTTAATCCAGTATGATCAATGCCATGAATACAAGGTCTGTATTTCCCGTATTCGCAAGTCCGTGACCTTTTCCGGAAGGGGTAAAGGTGATATCGCCTGCTTTTACAGGGCGGTATGCATGATTGTCGTTATATTCTCCCTGCCCCTGGATAATATAGTAGGTTTCGCTTTCTCCGTGATGTTCATGGTATCCAAGAGAACAGCCCGGTTCCAGCGTTACTTCTGCATATAGTCCGCATTTCCCGTTTAACTGTTCGCCTTCCAGGATTTCTTTGATGATCACATGTCCGTTTCCTTCACACATATGTTCTATACGGCTTACCTTCATTTTACAACCTCCTCTTTTTGTCAGACTATAGGTATTTTACCAAAAAAGGAATGTATATTCCAGTATTTTTCCCATAATTGCGCACAAAAAAAACAGGTACCTATGGAATCCTGAGATGTCGCGGGATAAAGTCATTTCCATATAGTATCTGTTTTTTGCATTGTCAGTGTGCAGCCTCGAATCAGTCTTATGCTGCTGCGAATTTCTTAAGAGTGCGGTTAAATTCTGCGCTCTCTCCATGACAGTCAACTGTCAGAACTCTGGTCAAATCCATGCTGAGGATTCCTAAAATGGATTTCGCGTCGATCATAACTCTGTTATAGTAAATATCAATATCGAAATCGCATTTGCTTGCTGCTTTTACGAATTCCTGTACATCCTCGGTTGCATTTAATTTAATCTTACTCTGAATCATGTTATCTTCCTTTCTTCTTAGAAATACTGTGGTAACTTTCCACGTCCATTGTTCCCATCCGAATCGTTACCATAATTCATTTGCTCGTTTCATAAATACTTTTTCCTCGGATGCACACATTATGTCCCACAATCCTGTATTTGTCAAGGGATTCTTTTTGTTCACATCTTGTTCAAACCCTATAAACATCTGTGCATTTTCACTAATTTTACAGAAGTATTCGGCATTTTATTATACCATTTATACATTTCATTATTTTTCTCTCTGCCGTTAATTGTGAGATTGATTTCACGTTTTGTCCACGTTTGATGTTTTTTCGTAAAAAATTTGCCCGACACAAAAACTGCATCGGGCAAAAATTCATACTTTGTCTTTATTTTCCGGACTGTTCTTCCAGTTCAAGCCTTGGAAGATCAAGACGGTAATGCGCCGCCAGATAACGAATCAGGAGAACCACCGCAGAAGAAACCACCATAGCCTCTACTGCGCCGAAAATTCTGTGCATCCATACACATGCCAGAGCTCCCACTATAGACGCACAGGCATAAATATGACGGACAAAGATATAGGGCGGCACTCCTGCCATCATATCGCGGAGAAGACCTCCGCCAACACCGGTGATCGTTCCGAGAAATACAAGAAGAAAGGTGTTATCTATATATCCCTGACGGATTCCGATGTTTACTCCTACCACTGTAAAAATTGCAAGTCCGATAGAGTCCATAATCAGCATGACTCTGTCATATGTCGCACGAAATCCGCCTTCCAGCAGCTCCTGCTTCAGATAAAGAACCAGAAATACCAGACAGGAAGTAATAGTCGCAACCAACGCATAAATCGGACTCTGGAACACTCCCGGCGGAGTCAGGCCCAGTATAACGTCACGGGTAATTCCTCCTCCCACCGCAGTAATCACACCAAGTACGCAGATACCGAAGAGATCCATCTTTCTTTTCGCTCCCACCATAGCGCCTGACGCCGCAAACGCCACAGTTCCGATCATTTCCATAATAAATGTTATAATTCCCTGATAATTCATTTTCTGTTATTCCTTTGTCCTTATTTATAAAGAGGCTTGATTTCTTTCCTGTATACCTGTTTTACGAAGATAAAACATACAAGAGCGGAAAAAATCTCCGCAAACGGGAACGCCCACCATACCATATGAAGCCCTCCTACGCGGGCAAGAATCCATGCTGCCGGAAGAATAACGATAAGCTGTCTCAGAACAGAAACAATCAAACTGAGCATTCCATGTCCAAGCGCCTGAAAAACAGATGAGCTCACAATTCCGAAACCGGCGCCAAGGAAGCTGAAACTGATGATTCTAAGCGCCGGAACACCAATCTCTACCATTTCCTCCGACGCATCAAAGATTGCCAGCAAAGCTTCCGGCACAAGCTGGAAGACCGCAAATCCCACAACCATGATAGAAACCGCATAAATAATACTCAGACGCATGGTTTTCATAATACGCTCCGGCTTCCTTGCTCCATAGTTGTATGCCACAATAGGCACCATACCGTTATTAAGTCCGAATACCGGCATGAACACAAAACTCTGAAGCTTGAAATAAACGCCAAAAACAGCCGCTGCTGTAGAAGTAAACGCCATCAGTATTTTATTGATTCCGAAAGTCATTACAGAACCGATAGACGCCATAATAATAGAAGGGATTCCAACACTGTAAATTCCCTTTACTACTTTTCCCTCCACTTTATATTTCCGAAGAGAGATGTGAAGTTCATGGTTCTTCGTCCTGTTAAACCAAAGTCCCAGCGCCGCCGCTATAATCTGTCCTGTAACTGTGGCAACCGCTGCGCCCGCAACCTCCATTCTCGGAAATCCGAAAAGTCCAAAAATCATAATCGGATCAAGAATGATATTGATAATTGCTCCCAGACTCTGGGTAAACATGGTATATATCGTTTTTCCTGTAGACTGAAGAAGCCTCTCCGTAATAAACTGAAAGAACATTCCTATCGACAGGATTCCTATGATACGCACATAGCTGGCGCCATAAGCTATAATCTGCGGGTCATCTGTCTGTACGGCAAAGAAAAACCTGCCGAAAATCAATGATACCAGAGCAAAAGCCACTGCGCTGAAAATCGAAAGATAAACACCGTTGTTTGCCGCCTTATTCGCATAATTCGTATTCTTTTCACCAAGAGACCTTGATACCAGCGCGTTAACGCCCACTCCTGTTCCTGTTCCCACAGCAATCATCAGATTCTGTACGGGAAACGCCAGAGATACCGCTGTCAGGGCATTCTCATTTAAGCGGGCAACAAACATGCTGTCCACAATATTGTAAAGAGCCTGTACCAGCATGGAAATCATCATCGGCACGGACATTCCCAGAAGAAGCTTCTGAATTGGCATAACGCCCATTTTGTTTTCTCTTATTTCTGTTGTTTTTTCCACATTTTCTCCTCTCTGCACCCCTGTGCTTTTTACATAGTCAAAGCGTCAGTGTTTAGAAGCTTCTCTTGCCTTCTTTACACGGACGCTCTGTAATAATTGTATATAAAAATACAGATAATGTCAATTACCCATTTTTATTTCGCCAAAAAAACTATTCTCTCACAGCCTCCCCGATTGCCTCGCTGTATGTAGGATGAGGATATACGACAGATGCCAACTGTTCCAGAGTCAGTTCATTTACAATCGCTGTCTCAAACTGAGAAATCATATCTGTAGCCCGGGCGCACATCATCTGCGCTCCCACAACCCGATGGCTGCCCTCTAAGGCGATTACTTTTATAAATCCTCTGTCCTGACCGGAAAGCACAGTCTTGCCGTTTGCTGACATAGGATATTTCTTTACGATTACAGGCTCGCCCAGAGCTTTTGCCTCCTCCTGAGTAAGACCGATTGTTCCGATTTCCGGATTTGTATAAACACAGCCCGGAATTAAATCTGTACGGTATGGCTTCACGAAAGGTTTCTCTCTGTTTTCGCCTTTTTGGTGGGCAATATATGCTACGATATTTCTGGCATTTGCCGTTGCCGCATGGGCAAGCTGAACCGACGGGGTCACATCCCCTGCCGCGAAAATATCAGGCACACTTGTCCGTCCCAGTTCATCCACCAGAATCCGTCCTCTTTCCATGGCAACTTCCATTTCAGGGCCAAAAAGCCCCTCTGTATTTGCCCTTCTTCCGGCAGCAATCAAAACAGCGTCAGAAACAGCTTCCGCAGGCTTTTCTTTTTCTTCATAACAGCATACAAGAGAGCCTTCCCGCTCCAGAATCCTTTCCACTTTTGCGGAGGTATGAATATCCACTCCCCGTTTTTTCATAATCATTTTCAGGTTCTGTGAAATCTCTTTATCCATATTTGCAAGAATCCTGTCAAGAAACTCTATTACTGTCACCTTTACTCCAAGGGCGCTGTAAACAGATGCAAATTCCATGCCAATTACGCCGCCTCCGATAATGGTAAGGCTGCTATAATTTTTCGTATTGTCCAGAAGACTGTCGCTGGTATGAACCTCCGGAAGCTCTGCTCCCGGAATCGGCGGAACAGACGGCACGGAGCCTGTTGCAATCAAAATATTTTCCGCTTCAATGATAAAGGGTTCTTCCTGCCCTGTTATCTGCACCTCATTGGGATTCAGAATCGTTCCCGTTCCATTATAAACGGCAATTTTATTTTTTTTCATCAGCATTTCAATTCCGCTTCGAAGCTGATCCAGAACTTCTTTTTTTCTGTTCTGCATTTTTTCCATATTATAGGTAAGCCCCTCAACAGAAATTCCCAGAGCCTCGCTTTTTTTCATTTCCGCAAAAAGCTCTGCGCTGTGCAGAAGTGTTTTTGTGGGGATACAGCCTCTGTTTAAACAGGTTCCGCCCAGTTCCCTTTTTTCCACCAGCGCTGTTTTTATTCCTTTTTTTGCAGCATCAAGGGCAGCTTCATAGCCTGCCGGACCGCCGCCTATAATTACAAGTCCGTATTTTTCTGCCATTTTATTTCGTCCTTTCTGTCTGAACATGTCAAAAAACGCTTTACAGTTTTTCCCTCAGCATGGTACAGATATCCTCAATGATTCTTCTTTTCATTTCATTTTCTTCTGTCCGCCCAAGGCATCTGTGCAAGGTTTCTGTAAGCGCCCTTTCACTGTATTCACAGCCCTCAAGGGCTTCCTGTATTTCGCCAAAAAGCTCCTGCTCCATTCCATCCGAAAAAACATTGGCGCGAAGGATTTTTCCCTGAGCTGCCTCAATTTGTATCTCTGCCTCACCCCAGCTAAATCTCTGTTCCATCTGATACTGAAAGGGAATATTTCTGCCGTATTTCCATTCCCATGAAGAGAATCTTTTTTCTTTTTTCGCAATTTCAGTCTGATTCAGACGTTGTTCCGGCAGTTTTTCAGCTTTTATATCATAGATTTTTGAAAATGCTTTCACAAGAGCGTCTGCAAGACCATCTATTGTAAGGCTCTCCTCAAACTCTCTCAGGTTTGCCACTCTGGAGCGGACGGAATCCACTCCCTTGGATTTCAGCTTTTCCCTGGAAACATTGAGGTATTTAGACATTTTTTCTTTGTCCGCACTGACAAGAAGGGTTCCATGATGGTAACAGAAATTTCCTGATTTATAAAAGGCATTTCCCGAAAATTTCCTTCCGTTTACTGTAATATCATTTCTCCCTGTCTTCTGAGCATCAATTCCAAAACTTTGCACTGCCTCCAAAACCACATCCATCTGTCTGGATAAATCATAATTCTCTTTTTGTACACAGAATGTAAAATTCAGATTTCCCAGATCATGGTAGACGGCTCCTCCTCCCGAAAGACGGCGGACAAGACTGCCGCCGTCCTCCTCTAAATAATTTACTTTACATTCTTTCCAGCAGTTCTGGTTTTTTCCGATAACTACTGTATGCTGATTCTGCCATAAATACAGAATACATTCTTCCGGTTCTGTATGGAGCGTCAGATATTCTTCCACTGCAAGATTCTGATATGGATTTTTATTGTCTGTCCTATAAACATAAAGTCTGGAAATCATCTGACCGGCTCCTTTCCCTTTTTATTTCTGTTCAAATCTATAGCGAAGCACCGGTTTTCTCGCTGCCCGAACCTCGTCCAGTCTTCTCACATAAGTTCCCACAGGCGCTTCGTGCATTTCCTGTGGATTTGCCTGTGCTTTTTCATAAATTTCGCGGAATACGGCAATTACCTCATCCAGAGTCTCTCTGCTCTCCGTCTCCGTCGGCTCTATCATCAGCGCTTCATGTACAATCAGAGGGAAGTACATGGTCGGCGGATGAATGCCGTAGTCAAGAAGAGATTTCGCAATATCCATTGCAGATACATCTATGTCATGCTTCATTTTTTCAAGACTCATAACGAACTCGTGCATACAGGTTTCCTGATATGCCATAGGATAAATGTCTTTTAATTTTTCCATCATATAATTGGCATTTAAAACTGCATTTTTCGCAGCTTCCGGAATGCCTTCTTTTCCGAGAGTGAGAATATAAGCCAAAGCTTTTACCACCACAAGGAAGTTTCCGTAAAACGCTTTCACATCGCCTGTGGAATGTTCCGGCTTCACAAATGAAAGCCCTTTCTCTGTGCGAATCTCCTGATAGCCCGGAAGGAATTCTTTCAGAAATGCCTTGCAGCCTACAGGGCCGCTTCCCGGACCGCCGCCGCCGTGAGGCGTGGAAAAAGTCTTATGAAGGTTCAGATGAACCACATCGAAGCCCATATCTCCCGGGCGTACCACACCCATGACTGCGTTTAAGTTTGCGCCGTCGTAATATACCAGACCGCCAGCCTCGTGTATCACGGACGTAATCTCAAGAATATTTTTGTCAAAAAGCCCTACTGTATTGGGGTTCGTAAGCATCAGCCCTGCCGTATCCTCTCCTGCAGCTTCCCGAAGCTTCTCAAGGTCTACGCAGCCGTCCTCACCGGATGGTACACTTACCACCTCAAAGCCGCACATAGCCGCACTTGCAGGATTTGTTCCATGAGCAGAATCCGGTACGATAATCTTGGTTCGTTTCGTATCCTTTCTGCTGTCATGGTACGCCTTAATAAGAAGGAGTCCTGTAAATTCTCCATGAGCGCCTGCTGCCGGCTGCATAGTCATACTGTCCATTCCCGTAATCTCGCAGAGCAGTTCTTCTGCACGTTTGAGAACCTCCAGACATCCCTGCACTGTATGAAGAGGCTGAAGAGGATGGATTTTTTTGAAGCCTGCAAGAGAAGCCGCTTCCTCATTTACCTTTGGATTATATTTCATGGTACAGGAGCCAAGAGGATAGAATCCGTCGTTTACTCCATGCACCTGTTTCGCCAGTTCTGTATAGTGACGGCTCAGTTCATTTTCAGAGACATGAGGCAGATGAAGTTCTTTTTCACGCTTCGGCGCGTCCAGATGAAATTCCGGTACGTCACATTCCGGTAAAAGAGCGCTGCCCTGTCCTTCTTTTCCACGTTCAAAAATCAGTTTCATACGCCGCACACCTCCTTTACAATACCTGCTGTCAGGTCAATTTCTGCTTTTGTGTTTTTTTCTGTTGCGCACCAGAGAATTTCATATTCTCCAAGAGGAAGACCTCCGAGAATTCCTTTTTTCTCAAGTGCATCCAGAATTATTTCCGCTTTTACTTCGGATACGGTCACAAATTCATGGAAAAACGGTATGCTGTATTTGGGCTTTAAGCCTGCTTTTTCAAGCTCTGCCTGCAAATAATGGGCTTTGGAGCAGCACATGGAAGCTGCCTTTTTTATGCCTTCTTCTCCCATTGCAGAAAGATATACCCCTGCTGTCAGAGCGCAGAGCGCCTGATTGGAGCAAATGTTGCTGCTGGCCTTTTCCCGGCGGATATGCTGTTCTCTTGCCTGAAGCGTCAGTACATAGGCGCGCTTTCCGTCGCGGTCCACAGTCTCTCCTACAATTCTGCCCGGAAGCTTACGGAGCATCTTTTCAGTTGCTGCCATGAAACCAAGATACGGACCTCCAAATGCCAGACTCATGCCCAGAGGCTGTCCTTCTCCTACTGCCACATCTGCGCCGCACTCTACCGGAGTCTTTATCATGCCAAGGGCAATCGGGTTGCAGCCCATAATATATTTCGCTCCCGCTGCGTGAACAATTTCTCCAAGCTCCTTCGCATCTTCCAGATTTCCGTAATAATTTGGCTGCTGTACATAGAAGCAGGCTGCTGCATCGTTTAAAGCCTCTTTCAGAGCCTCCTTATCTGTGACTCCATCCTTCTCCGGAACCATCACAACCTCTGTTCCGCTTGCATAGCAGTATGTTTTGATTACAGAGATTACCTGCGGATTTGCTGTCTCTGATATATAAGCGGTTGTGCGTTTGCGTTCTCTGCACATGGCAACTGCCTCTGCCGCTGCTGTAGCGCCGTCGTAGACAGAAGCATTGGACACATCCATGCCTGTAAGTTCGCAGATCATAGTCTGATATTCAAAGATAGACTGAAGGATACCCTGACTGATTTCTGCCTGATAAGGCGTATATGCTGTTACAAATTCTTCTTTATTTACAACACTTCCCACAATTGCAGGAATGTAATGGTCATATGCTCCTGCTCCACGGAAAATATGGCGAAAAATCTTATTTTTCTGCGCAATCTCTTCCATTTCACTGATTACTTCCATTTCGCTTAATCCGGACGGAAGCTTCAATTCTTTTACCTTTACCTCCTCCGGAATATGAGCAAACAGTGCGTCAAAGCTTTCGTATCCGGCTTCTCTGAGCATCTCCTGCTGCTCCTGCCGCGTATTTGGCAAATAGGATCCCATATGTTTAGCCCCCTTTCTGCCCTGAATGGAAAACTCCAGACTCAGGTCAAATCTATTTTAAGCCTCTTCGCTTTCGTAAAATTCAATATAAGCTTCTGCGTCAAGAAGTTCTTCTTCGTCTGTCACATTCTCAACTCTGATGAGCCATGCCTCATACGGGTCTTCATTCATCATCTCCGGCGCGTCCAAAAGCGCTTCGTTTACTTCCGCTACAGTTCCTGTAACCGGCGAGAATACATCGGACACTGCCTTTACAGATTCCACATCTGCAAAAGCTTCTCCTGCTGTTACTTCATCTCCCTCTTCCGGCAGATTTACAAAGACAAGGTCTCCCAGCGCATCCTGCGCATAATCTGTAAGACCGATAACAACTGTGCCGTCCTCTAATTTTTTTACCCATTCGTGTGATCTGCTGTAACGTAATTCTTCTGGATGTTTCATATTCTTATTCCTCCTGATTTTTTATTATCGTTATATTCTTTTTTATTTTGCTTTTTTATAAAACGGAAGAGGCACTACCTCTGCAACCACTTTTCTTCCGCGAACTTCCGCTTCTACGGCAGTACCGACCTTTGTATATTCCGTATCAAGGAGCGCCATTGCCACCGGAGCTTTAATATAAGGGCAGTGGGTTCCCGATGTGGTAACGCCGATTTTTTTGCCGTCAGCATAAACATCGGTATGTTCTCTGATAATTCCGCGTCCTGTTACTCTTAATCCTACCCGCTTCACAGCAGGAACGCCTTTTTCTTCCAGTGCAGCTTTTCCGATAAATTCCTCTTTCTGCATTTTTACGAAGAATCCCAGACCTGCCTCAACCGGTGTGATTTCATCGTTCATTTCATGCCCGTAAAGTGGCATTGCCGCTTCCAGTCTGAGGGTGTCTCTTGCTCCCAGCCCACAGGGAATCAGCCCCTCTTCTTTTCCTGTTTCAAGAAGAAGCTCCCAAAGCTTCGGCGCTTCCTCTGCAGCCAGATAAAACTCAAAACCGTCCTCGCCTGTATAACCTGTCTTGGAAATAATACAGTCCATTCCTCCTATCTCTTTGTGGAAATATGCGCTGTAATACTTCTTCGGAATGTCTTCCTCTGCAACCAGTTTTTTCAGAATCGTTTCCGCCTTCGGTCCCTGAAGTGCAATCTGCGCCACATCTTTAGAAATATCCGTAAATACCGCGTCTCCGAATTCATGTTTCTTCATCCATGCGAAATCTTTATCCTTATTTGCCGCATTTACCACGATAAAGTAATGGTCGTTTCTCACTTTGTAAACAATCAGGTCGTCTACCACGCCGCCCTCTTCATTACACATGGGACTGTAACGCGCCTGTCCGTCATACATCGTGGTGTAATCGTTGGTGAGAAGGTGATTCAGATTTTTTACGGCATCTTTGCCGATACACATGATTTCGCCCATATGGGAAACATCAAAAAGACCGCAGGCAGTGCGCACTGCCATATGCTCTGTGATTACGCCTGTCCCATACTGAACAGGAAGCAGATATCCTGCAAACGGCACAATTTTTCCTCCGTATTTCACATGCGTTTCATACAATGGTGTCTTCTGTTCCATAGCCCTCTTTCCTCCTTTTCCTGCGATTTTTCTGAAAAAAGGTCAAAAAAATACGCCCAAATAATACCGGCATCCTTCTGCATACCGTATTACCTGCGCGTCCCTGTCTTTTTACCTGAAAGATTCTTCTCCCTCCTGCCAAATAATGCTTTGGGAAAATTGCTTCTTGGGTGTTTTTGCCTTTCCAGAGTGCCGTCCAAATCTGGTCCTTTTGCCTGAGAGTTTATCGCTTCTTCCCCTTCGGCGCTGTTGTCTGAATTACCATTCTCCATTTCAACAGACTCTCCCAAATTCTTCTATCGGCTTATGCAATTGTAACTTTAATTATGTGTTCATGTTATCATCTTTTGTGTATTTTGTCAATATTTTCTTTATTTTCTCAACCAAAACCGTGTATTTGCACAATTTCAAATCTGTATTTTTGTGAAGAATACAATTTAAAAAAGTGTGAGGATTTGTACAAGCCTTTTCAATCGAGTAGGAGGAAATTCCTCTAATTGAGAAATTTCCGACCTCTCACACCACC
>CATXEA010000031.1 GCA_958367245.1 uncultured Blautia sp. | reverse complement strand
ATCAAATAATCCCCTTGCCTTTCGTATTTGCCGCCCAGTTCCTCAAATAATGATTGATCGCAGAGCTGTTAATGAATATCTTACTCTGATTGGAGAAAAAGAATTGCCCCTAAATTTTTTTGAAATAATTGACATTGAAGACCGATTTCCGGTTGAAAGAGTAAATAAACTATTGAATGGGAAAGAATAATAAATCTTGAATTTGCAAAGGAGACCAGTTATGAAAAAAACTAATAAATATAATGGAATGATATATGGGATGTGCATCGGTGTAGGTGTAGGAACTGCATTAGGCGTGGTATTCAATCATACTATATTAGGATTAGCTATAGGACTGGGAGTGGGAATGTTTGTTGGGAGTCTTTTTACTAATAAACATGATGATGATATAGAGTAGTAAGCGAAAATAAAATTCCAGTTTGACAATTTTATATCTACACACAAAGCAGTTAACCTTAGGATTATTAGAAATTTATAGTGGTAGTGGAACAAATGTTAAGGTTAGTTAATTTTGTCGTAAAGTGATAATACTCCAAGTATTTTATCCAATTTAACAAGGATTTCATCGAGAGGCTTTCTTGTAGTTGCTTCATATTGTGTAATTCTGATATCAGTAGAATCTTCGGGGAAGCCAAGTGCGATACCAAGTTCTTTTTGTGTGAGATGATTTTTCTGTCTCAAATGATTTAATTTTCTTCCAAATGTAATCATAGTAGTTATTCCTTTCTGCAAGTTATTTTGAGTGTGTGAGGTGTCGAATCATAAATTATTCGGCACCTCTGGTTTTATGATCTTTATTCCCCGGTACTTCCAAAAGCCCCGATATCTCTTGCTTCTCCGAGATCCAGAACAAAGTCGGCGATTAGAACCGGAGTGATAACCAGTTGCCCTACACGGGTATCTTTGCGGAGTATTTGGGATTCTGAACTAACATTACTGATGATGGCATGAATTTCTCCTCGATATCCGGAATCAATAGGCGGAAGTTCGCAGACCAACCCTTTTGCTGCCATGCTGCTTCTTGGAAAAACATAACCGGCATATCCATCTGGAATCATGAGACCAAATCCTAATGGGATTCTTGCAATCTCTCCTGGTTTTAATGTGTAGTCATAAGGCATATATACATCGGCCCCGGCATCGTTTTCATGAGGTCGGAAAGGATAATGATCTTTCTCTAACCCAAAGTCGATCAATTTAATTTTCATAAACAGTTTCCCTCCCTTCTACGAGCAGAGGATAATCTGCTCTCATTATTTCTAATGGAGACCATTCTTTTGGGATAGGAATTCCACAGGACATAGCACCTTCTTCACAACATCCCCTCTGGCAGAAAGGACCGGTCAGCTTCGGTGAAAATAACACCGGATCAAATTCATATAATTTCTGCCAGATGTCCAACATTACAATTCTTGTTTCGTCGGTATTTCTCCTGCAGATTCGCTGACTGATCATATGTTTCCACTCATAAGGTGTAGCGCAGATAATCAGAATATTTCTTAAAGCATGAGGGAGGGCATATCCTGCAGAATCATGATGAAATCCCACAGAGCACAATTCCTGATAACATCTGAGATCCGATAAGCAGCTTTTCAGATAGAGATCAATGTATCTCTGTTCGGAAAAAAGGATTTCATATGGGATCGTAAATGCAGCTTTTTCTGAATAGTTGCTATATTGCAGAGATGCACTCATGAATTTTACTTCGTTTTGATGACGAGTAATCTGTGCAAGAAAACGTCTGCTTGCCCCCACAATCGCAACAGTGATCACCGTAAATTTCTGTACGGTTGGATGAGGAAGACTGGCAATCCGATCTACGGTTTTATCTGTAAAAGATTTCTGATAAAGAGCCATAAGATCATCCATGTTTTGAATGGAATGCCCCTGTTGGGTAAGCCTTGCTGCGAATACCATGTTCTGAGCTGCTTCTTGAATGGTATAACTATTTAAAATCTTTGTCTCAATGTGATCCATAGGCTTGTTCCTCCTTTATCAATGCTTTCAGTAGAATGAGATAGTTGATGCAGTCTGTGATCTTCTCATCCCATTGTTCTAAGTCAAATTGGAGCAGCGAAGAGTAACACATGTCATAGAGAGATACGACATGCTTCGACATCATTCCGGCCAGAGCAGCCTTAGGTGTGCATCCCTGTAATGAGGCAGCGATTTTAAACGCACTCAGGCGGTCAATGCGGTCTCCGGTGTATTCTTTCTTCTTGTGTGCCAGGACATCGGCACATTTTCGATATTGTTGTTCAAGGACAACATTAAATTCATTTTGTGTCATATTGTAATTCCTCCTTCGTAAAATGATTTATAATTCGGGTTCCTGTGTCTTTTGCTTTTTCGGAACCTGGTTGTGGAGAATTGCTTCCACATTTTTGTCTACGGTTCTTAAATCTTGTGTCAGATCCTTTAGAGATCGGATGGATGATTTTTGCTGGTCGATCTGTTCCTGCAAGCTGTTTTTTTGTTCCTTCAATGTTTTGATAGGAAGCATCTTTCCATCGGGATAAAAAGATTTCAGCCAGTCACGGGCTTCTTCATATGCCTGAATTTCAGCGGTGTGTTCCTTTCGGAATCTGCCTTTGTTTTTCGCCTTTAAAAATTCGGTATAGATTGCTTTCTGTGAAAAATATTGTCCGGTGTAATGGATCTGACGGTTGATGTTTTTCAAATCTGCATTCATTTTCATTAGCTGATCTGTTGCCTGATCTAACTGTTTTTGAGATTCGGAAAAGGCATTTTTTAATTCGATTTGGGTATTGTATCCATGTTCTTGCACATAGATAATGGTATTTGCCATTTCTTGAAGATTGGATATTTTTACCCGATGAGCATATCCGGGACTTTGCATTGCTTTCACATTTTTCTGAAGATCTACTACCAACCGTAAATGCGATCTGACATAAAGAATGGTTATCGGATCTTTTCGTAAGAAGAGCTGTTCTAAATGTTCTTTGCCGTATTGAGTTCCCAAAGCCTTCTCTGTAATCCGTTTGTTCCGATCCGGATGGAGATAACGATATCTTCCTCTTTCTTCAATGACGGAAATCTGATATTTTTCAAAAAGAAGAGATTGAAATTCTTGAAAGCTTTTAGAATGCGAGCTGCATTCTTCGATGGCATTTCGGAGTTCCTGCTTCTGCGTCTGAAACATTGTGGCATTTGGTTTCAATCCATCTGCAATGATTTTTTTGTTGGTCTCTTCTAATTTTTTCTGCCCGGATTTTTGGGCCATATATTCAGCCTGTGTGATCTTTGTTTCAGCCGGAGAGAGAAGATCAACCTGATGAAGTCCCTCCTGGATGCACATATCCATAATTTCCTTTTTGAAATAATTCAGGAATTTATTTGTGGATCGGTGTTTGTATCCGGCAATTTCTTCATGGGGCTTATCCATGTAACGTTGCCTTCTGACAGCTTCCTTACGGACGCTGTTGATCACAATATGCGTATGGATATTGCCGGAACCATTGTGACCATCGGTATGTGTCACGATAAGAGCCTGATATCCCGGAAATATTTTTTTGGCAAGGTCTAAAGATAGAGCCTGTGCTTTTTCTCCCGTCAGATCACATTCAATAGCATCAGCAGGATCATAACTGATGATATAGTGATGACTTTTGATTTCAGATGATTTTTTGTTTTTATGAAATTTCGCATTTGTCAGACTACACTCCTTGTCAAAAGACATCGGATCACAGTTGAGACCATCCATGTAGAACTCATCTCTTAAAAGACTTCGCCCCATTTCATCTTTTATCTTTTTTCCAGTGCTCTCATCATGTTGGAAAAGCAGATAATCAATGGCATTTGAATAGTTGGCATTTCTACTTTTGATGTGTTTTAGTATTGCCATGAAAATCACCTGCCATTTCTAACACTTTTTTTCGCAAGAGGAAGAGGTCGGAGATACATTGATGGATTTCATTTTCCATAGCCTGGGAATGAGTTCCACCGGTATTAAAATACTTGGCGATCTGGTTCAGATTGGAACCGATTTTACCGTATTGCCCGACCAGCTCCCGAAGTACTTTGATGTCTGCGACAACTTCATAATGAATTTGAATTGGTCTATTTAGGAACAATCTTCGTAGATATTCTGAACGAGAGATTCCCACAGAGCTTGCGGCCTGATTTAATATTTCCAATTCAATGTCTGTAAGTTTCAGACAGATTATGTTTCGATGCTTCAATTCCTTTGATTTTTCTTTTGGTGGCATACTCCTCCTTCCTTTCTAAACTGTGACATCGAATAGTGTTACAGTTCACTAATTTTTATCGGCTGTCCCTTCCGATAGAGAATTAGTGCAGTATCCATTTTTGTGGATACTGACTGCATCTTTGATGCAAAAGCGAGGGTATGGGGAAACGTAATCCCCATCAAGATACCTAACCCGGGGATAAGACCGTTCTCATAAAATGAGGATACGGTATTACCCGGGTGGATCTTGCTCTTGAAAGATTAACCCTCTCATATAACGAAAGGCTCAGGGCAGAAAATACAGGGTGAGATAGAAAAAAAGTAAAAAAACTGCTATACTACAATTCAGAACAAAGCAAAAAAAACGATTTTGAGAATAGAGGTATGAAGAAAATGGTAAAACCAATTATGAAAGATATATTTTTTCTGGGACAAAAATCTGAACCGGCAACAAAAGCCGATCTTCAAGTTGGAAAAGATTTAATGGATACGTTAGCTGCGAACCGTGAGGGATGTGTTGGAATGGCAGCGAATATGATCGGTGTGAAAAAAAGTGTCATTATTGTAAATATGGGATTCGTAGATGTGGTAATGTTTAATCCTGTATTGGTAAGAAAAGAATCACCTTATGAAACTGAAGAAGGATGCTTATCTCTTACAGGAGTGCGTAAGACAACGAGATATCAGATGATAGAAGTTGAATATCTGGATATGAATTGGAAGAAACAGAAATTGAAACTTGATGGTTGGACTGCACAGATTTGTCAGCATGAGCTGGATCATTTGGAGGGCATACTGATTTAAGCCGAGAGAAATTTACAGGAGTGATACTTTATGGGAACGGAAAGAACAGATGAATTATATAAGGTTTTACTTACCAAAGGATATCCGAAAGAACTTTGTGCAGAAATAGCCTATAAGAATCTGAATACAGATTATACAGCGACCAGGATGTTGGGATACTTGTATCGTTACACAGAGCCCAGATTGGAAGATGTGATAGATGAAATGATTGCAATCCTAAGTGACCGGGAAGAAATCATAAAGAAAAAAGAAATGGAGCAGTCGCAGGCTGTTATAAATGAGATTTATAGAAATGGATTATAAATTTTTTTAGTCACCCTGTAAAAATCCTCTTTTTCCTTTCGTTATATAGAAGGATCTTTTTCCTTCCTATATGTATGAAAGAAGAAAGAGGGTTTTTTATATGTCAGAAAAAAGATGTTATACCGTAAAAGAGATTCAGGAAATTTTAGATGTAAGCCGCCCGACAGTCTATGCATTATTAAAGAAAAAAGAGTTCCGATGGATCCAGTTGGATGGAGGAAAGTATAGAATTTCAAAAAAGAGTTTTGATGACTGGCTTGATAAACAGCCGGAGTAAAAAATCTGGGATGTTGGTTGAGAGAAAAAGTCGCAATCGACATCCTAATTTTTTATTTGAAAATGATGTATGATGCAGAAAAGAAAGGAGAGTTGATCAGATGAATCAAGTTGTTATAGAAGAAACTTCGTTTGAAGAAGTGCTTTCAGAAATAGAGGAGAACAGTAAATACAAACGACTTCCTCCAAAGGAAAAAACCTGGATGACAGTTCCAGAGATTGGAAATCTTTTGGGACTAAAGAAGACAGGCAGATACTGGCTGGTTCAGAAAAATTATTTTGAATGCAGAGAAATCGCAGGACAGATGCGAGTGAATATTGCGAGCTTTGAGAAATGGTATGCAAACCAGGTGAAGTATCATAAAGTGAACGGGGAAGAACCGGGGAAAAACCTAAAAAAATGGTCTTATTCCATATCAGAAGTTGCCAAGATGTTGGGGATTAGTGAAACTACGGTTTATGATCTGATTAGACGTGACGGTATAAAAACAGTTACTGTTGATTACTGGATCAGGATTCCGAAAAAATCTTTTCAGGAATGGTATGAGAAGCAATCGAAATATCGCACACAGAAAGACAGGGAAAAGGACAAGGAGCTGGAAGGAGCAACAATTACCATGCCAGAAATGGCAAGGCTTCTGGGAATTCCAAGACGTCAGGTATATGAGATTTTGAAGAATTCTAAATACAGCCATTTTTTTGAAACGATTGAAATTGCAGAGAAGAAAAGAATTACAAAAGAGAGCTTTCAGAAATTTTTAGATGGACAAGATCATTATAAATTGGATCCGGCCAACGATTATGAAGAGTTGTCAATGGAACAAAATTTTAGTTTGGCAAATTACAGGCGAAAGAAATTAGCCAAAACCGGAGATCGTAGTAAGAATGGAAATCTGAGTTATCTGACATTTGATGAGGCAGCGTTTCTTGCAAAGGTCAGTAGAGGGATGATTTACAAATGGATGGATGATGGGAAATTTTCAGCAGTGAAGATTGGAAACATATCCAGAGTAAAAAGAGATGAATTTGAAGCTTGGTTGGAAGAAAGGAAAGGGAATTAGCATGGCATCGATCAGAGAACGAAACGGAAAATTTAATGTGATCTATAACTATAAGGATGATTCCGGTAAACGGAGACAGAAGTGGGAAACATATGATACAAAAGCAGAAGCAAAGAAGCGAAAAAGAGAAATCGAATATAAACAGGAAATGGGCGCACTTGTTGTGAGAAAGTGCAATACATTGTCGGATCTGCTCACGGAATACGTTTCTTTGTATGGAAAAGAAAAATGGGCATTATCCACTTATGAAGGGAATGTAGGGCTGATCAGAAATTATATTGAGCCTATGGTTGGCTCTGTGAAACTTTCGGAGATTAACACCCGCTTTATGGAAAAATATTATCAGGGATTGCTACAGACAAAAGCAGTCGGAAATCCGGTGAAGGGGAATAAGAAAAATGAATTTGTTTCTGCGAGTACTGTCAGAGAAATCCACAAGCTGCTCCGTAATTGTTTTGAGCAGGCAATCAAATGGGAGATGATAGAAAAAAATCCGTGCACCTATGCAACGGTGCCGAAACATAAATCACAGAAACGGGAAATCTGGACAGCAGAAACCTTGATGTATGCAATGGATGTCTGTGAAGACGAACGGCTGAAGCTGGCAATCAATCTGTCATTTTCCTGTTCCCTACGATTAGGGGAAGTGCTTGGTTTGACCTGGGATTGTGTAGATATTTCTCCGGAAGCAATCGAAGAGAATCGTGCATACGTTTATATCAATAAAGAAACACAACGGGTAACAAAGGAAACTCTGAAAAATCTGGAAGGGAAAGATGTGTTGCTGGTATTTCCTTCGCAACATAAAACCAACAAAACTGTTCAGATTTTAAAAACACCAAAAACAGAAAGCAGTATCCGTAAGGTATTTCTTCCCAAAAGCGTTGCTAATATGTTGGTTGAGTGGAAAGCGGAGCAGGACGAAGTAAAAGAAGTCTTAGGTGAGGAATATATAGATTATAATTTGGTGATGGCAACGACATTTGGAAATCCCATTGGTACCGGAGCAATCCGGGGACAATTAAATAAACTGATCGAAGAATATAATCTTCCGCCGGTTGTCTTTCATAGTTTGAGACATAGCAGCGTGACATATAAATTAAAACTGAATGGCGGAGATATCAAAGCGGTTCAAGGGGATTCCGGGCATTCACAAGTGGATATGGTAACAGATGTGTATTCCCATATTATTGATGAGGATCGAAGACGAAATGCAGAATTATTCGAGGAAGCGTTCTATGAGAAGAAAAACCTGGATCCAAAGATGCGAGAGGAAACCACAACTCAGACAGTAGATGTGCCGGATGATGTGGATGCAGAGCTGCTTGCAAAAGTATTGGCAAATCCGGAAATGAAAGCACTATTGGCTTCGTTGGCAAAGGCGATGAAGTAATGAAAAATAGTGAAATTTTAGTGGAAAATTCGATGTGCAGAATTTTCAGCAAGTTAAAATATAAAACAGCAGTTTTTATCCAACTATTGAAAGTTTCATCCAAAATGGGGTATAATATGGACGAAAGAACAAAGGAATGGATGATAAACCTAAGGAAGGTAGGTGTAGAGGTGAGAAAGTTTGATTATATGAAATTAGCAGATAGATTGTGGGATGGAGAAGTCGTGTCATATATTGCAAAAATTCATGAATGTAAAGGGCGTCAGGAATTATTTACAAGGCAGAAGCCGGTTGAACTGGAGCGTTTGATAGAAATTGCACGTGTACAGAGTACAGAGGCATCAAATAAAATAGAAGGTATTGTTACAACAAGTACACGTATTAAACAGCTTATGAATGAGAAAACAACACCTAAATCACGAGATGAAAGTGAAATTGTTGGATATCGTGATGTACTTAATACCATTCATGAGAGTCATGATTTCATACCAATTAGAACAGCATATATTTTACAATTACATCGTGATTTGTTAAAACATGCAGGTCTTTCCTATGGAGGTCAATTTAAGAATACACAGAATTATATCAATGAGACAAAGGCTGATGGAACAGTAGTAACAAGATTTATTCCGTTGTCACCGTATGAAACGGAACAGGCAATAGAGGCAATTTGTGAAAGTTATAGAAGAACATTGGCAATGGAAACGGTTGATCCGTTGATTTTAATTCCAACATTTATTTCTGACTTCCTTTGTATCCATCCATTCAATGATGGAAACGGAAGAATGAGCAGATTACTGACTTTATTGCTTCTGTATCAAAATGGATATGAAGTTGGAAAGTATATCAGTATAGAGAAGCAGATTGAAAAAACCAAAGATGCGTATTACGATGTATTGGAACGAATTGATTATGGATGGCACGAGGAAGAGAATGATCCAACTCCTTTTATTAAGTATATGCTTCAGGTAATTCTCGCTTGTTACAAAGAATTTGAAGAGCGAGTTGGATTGATGTCAGAAAAAAATAGAAGTACGGTATATGATGTTGTTAAAAATTATGTAACTGAAAAAATAGGTAAATTTACTGGTGCGGAGGTTATCGCAGCATGCCCGATTGGTAGTCGATCAGCTGTTTTAAATGCATTGAATAAGCTTACAAAAGAAGAGATAATTGTAAAGTGCGGTTCAGGGAGGGGAACGTTCTATGTACGGAAAGATGCTATGGAAAATGAGAACCTTCCCCAATAGAGGTGATATTATTCATAATATGTTGGAATATGTTGATATTGCTGGAGAGTATGTTTAAATCAGGTAAATGCCCGAAAAGTCTTAATGAAAATCACAATATACGAAAAAAAGGAAGGGATTTTAATGCTGAATATTTATTATGGTGATATGAAAGAAGCTGTATATAATACATCGGCTTATTTTAAATATGATTATGAAGATAGTTGGATTGTAGATCCTTTTGTGAAAGAAATGATTCAAGATGTAGATAAGTCAACAGTTTTGGATAGTGGAGTAATAGATAGTCCGGTTTTAGGAAAGATTCCGCCAACCGGGTTATCCGGAGGAGTAAAAACGTTAATCCTTTTTAAGTTTAATAAAGATAAAATTTTCAACGTATCAACCTGTGGAGATAACTGTGCGAAATGGCTGCTTAAAATTGCAGAATCGGAAGACAGGACTGTAAATCTGAGGCATCTGATGGATTTCGGTAAGGAACCTTTTGAAATTCGTATTTTGAATACTAATGAAATTGTTCATTCTATGAAAGAACTGGTACCGATTGCAGGAGAATTTGTCTAATGGAGGGGTGGTACGATGAGAGGGAAACATAGAGTTATTGTATCAACAAAACGCTTAAAATATGATTTTGAAATTCGGAAAAATTTAACGATCATTCGCGGGGACAGCGCTACGGGAAAAACTACTCTTGTAGATATAATTCAGGAATATGTGAACAATCCAACAGGAAGTCCGGTAGATTTGACATGCGATAAGAAATGTTATGTGCTGGAAGGTGCTTTGTGGAAAGGACAACTGGCGGAGATTACGGACAGTATCGTATTTATTGATGAGGGAAATGATTTTATCAAGACTGAGGAGTTTGCTAGAGAAATTCAGAAAACAGATAATTATTATGTGATTGTAACGAGAGAATCCTTGCCAGCTTTACCATATAGTGTGGAAGAAATTTATGGGATCCGGACATCCGGGAAGTATGGAACATTGAAGCAAAGTTACCATGAATTATATCGGATATATGGGACAAATGAGTAGCTTGGAGAATATGCATGTACTATAAGTAGCAGGAGATCACTATGTTAAAAATATATTTAGGAAATATGGAGAATGCGATTTATCATCCTCCGACTTATTTCGATAATCGATATGAGGATGAATGGATTACAAACGAATTATCAATCAGAATAATTAAAGCTGTAGATAAGTCAGAAGTGATAAGTTCTCATCTGATACAAAGTCCAGTATTAGGAACGATTTCCACAAAAGAACTGTCAGGTTCTGTAAAGACATTGATGCTGATGGCATTTGACCAATCTGGAAAAGTGTTTAATGCGTCTGTATGTGGAGATGATTGTGCAAAATGGATTCTTTCTATAGGTAAATCAAAAGACTTGACAATAAATTTAAGACATATTATGGATTTTGGAGAAGAAGATTTTGAAATAGAAATTCTCAATACAGGTGATATTGTTCATAATATGTTGGAATATGTTGATATTGCAGGAGAGTATGTTTAGATCAGGTAAATGCCTGAAAAATATAACTTTACTAATGTTTTGGATGTCACTACAAGTAATATATCATGGGAGTTACATTTGAAAAGCGTGAATCTATTCATGACGGACAAACAGAAAGATGATATTTTTTCATCATTTATTACGGATGAAATTTCTGATTTTAATTCTAATGTATATTATACGAATCCGGATTACTTGCGATGTTCCTATTTAGAAGGAAAAATGTTGGCATAAAAAATTTACATTATCAGTAGTCAAAACACCGTAGACAACCAGTCTAAAGTACGGTATTATATATGTAGAAATCAATTCAATTTCATATTGTTTATCATTCTCGAATGCTTGAACGATGGTAGCCATATTTTTCATAATGGTGGTGACACGAAGGTATTCCCCAAGTATTAGCTGATGCAAATATTCTGCTAATAAACAGGTCTTATCTAAGGCATATATGTGGGGTACAGGAATTGACTTGATTTGACTCGGAAGTAGAAAAAAGCCGTGACTTTAAAGGGCTTATAATGATAGTTCTTGTCTGGAATTGACACTACCTATTCGCTCTCCTAAGCGTCTGATGTGGGTTCGATTCCCGCAGGGAACGGTAGCGGAATGATTAGCAGAAATGTGAAATCATTCCTTTTTTATTGAAAACGCTTGATTATCGGTTCCGCTTTTGTTAGAATTGCAAATAAAAGGGCGAAGTTGGTATAGCTTTTTGCCAACAAAAATAGAACCATTTCCAAAATAAACTCCTCTGAGAAATTCTGGCGATGACGTTATTTTCGCTGATATGGTTAGTGTTAAGTATAGTTAAAACCGGTACATTTTTAGCAGAAATTATTACATGGATAATTCGATATAAGTTTTTGAATGAAAATGCTCATTCACAGTTCTGTAAATGGTCTTGTGAGTGGGCTTTTTTTGTTGCAGATGAGTAGCTGAAAAGGTATAACTTCATTGGAAGAGGCTGCAGGAATACAGGGATTTGGTTATATTCCTAAAATAAATGGTCCATCTGATATCCCAGAGGAATTTCTTTCATTTGCAGGAGAAATATATGATTCTTATGGTGAGTTGGATGGCGATGAACTAGAAGGATTAAATCATTCCGAAATGCCATGGATAAAAGCGAAAGGTAATTTAAAATCATGGCAGGAATCAAATCAAGAAATAAGTGTAAATGATATGAAAGAGTATTATCGTTGGAGGTTTTATTATGAGTAACAAACATGCGCCAGGGCGTTCTCTGGTCGAATGGATAGACCTGTAACCGAGTGCAGACAAAGTAGTTTAACGGATGCTGCAAGGTGTAATGAATACGGGATATCTCCCAGTTGTTTTTACAATGCAGTTATCCGTTTTTGTAAAAAAGCCTGTCAGATATCAGATCCAGTCAGAAAAATCAGCACTCTCACTTTCACAGCTCATAAACAGGATGTAGTTTAGATTGCTATATAGCCAGAGCCTTCTCCAGCAGAACTAAAATTCGCAGTATTATTTGGCGGTTATCCTTAAAATAATTTGACACATTTTTAGCCACATATTGACAACATATTAAAAATAGAATAATCTAAAAATAGATTTGTTGTTTCTATAATGGTGAAACATTTGAAGAACAAATCTGTAAAGTAAAAAATGTATATGAATTTTTACGAAGGAGGATTTCATATGAAAAAGAAAATGGTCGCTTTATTTTTATGCAGTGCGCTAATTGCTACGTCCGCTTCGCCTGCATACGCAACTTGTTTTACAAGTGAACCTCTGGCAGAAGATGCCATGTTTTCGGCAGGTTCCACGCAGGAAGAAGAGGGTACCGCAGAATTATTTACATCGTTAGAAGAGAATGAAGCTTCAGAACCTATGCTGGCAGAAACGGATATAAACGCAGTGGTAACCGGGCTACAGATCGTAAAAGATCCAGACAGAGTGGAATATTATTATGGCTTGGAGGTATTTTGCGGTTCTGATTTCTTTGATTTGACAGGTCTGCAGATAGAAGTCAGCTACTCCGATAACACCCGTCAGCTACTGGAATATGACGAGTTTGAGGAAGAACTTTATGATAGCCTGGAAAACACATTTAGCTGCTCCGTTACAAACATGGATGGAAGTGAGATTAATACAGATCCTACATACCTGGATAAGGGAGATTATTTGCTTACTGTAGAATACGATTATGATACTGCCATTTCTGATACAACGGTTGTCCGCAGCATTGATCCTGTCAGTTTACAGGAAATGCCTCTGGTAGAAAATGGAACTTATGAAACAAGTGTCAAAGCATCTGGGGATTTTGCCTGTGCGAAATTCGTACCGGCAGAATCTGGCGCATATATAGTTACCGTAGAAGAGCCAGAAGATGCTTCTGTTGGTATTTGTGATTCTTCTTTTGAGGGTATTGACCCTGGAAATAGCACATTTGTAGCCGGAAATACCTACTATATATATGCTGAGGATTTATATGAAAGAAACACTTCTGTTCGATTTGTTGCAAAAAAAGCGCCAGCAATCAAATCTGTTGAACTTGTGAGAGAGCCTACCCGTAAGTTTATTTACCAGTATCTTGACAGTAGACTGGCACTTATCGGAGGAGTTCTGGAGATTACCTACGAAGATGGTACCGCAGAAACCATTTATACAGGTAATGGATATGGTACCTTTACAAAATATGGGGAAGAAATTAAATATTCAATAAATCCAGATGGTTCAGACAGTGAGCTGAATCCAGGTACCTATGATGTGTATGTGTTTGTTGGTAATCAAAAAGTAGATGCAGTAATTAAAGATGTTAAAATTAAAAGCCTGAATGAAATGCCAATTATTAATGGAAAAGGTGAAAAATCTGTTTCTACATATGGAAGTCTTCGTGTTTACATGAGATTCAAAACAGGAAAGACCACAAAATATTTGATTCAGTCCAGTTTACATAGCGACTGGATTGATGTAGTAAAACTGGGAGAAAAAGGACCAGAAGGCCAGATGATCAGTGTAAGCGATAGAGATGTTTGTACACTGAAGCCAAATACCACCTATCTGCTCTCACTTACTATAAGTGAAGATTTACCTTCCAAAGTAAGCTTTATTGCTACCCCAGGAACCAAGAGCTATAATTTTTCTAAGGCTAAAATCTCCGGAACTTCTACTTTTGCTTACACTGGAAAAGAAGTGAAACCGAATTTTACAGTCAAATACGGAAAGAAAACTTTAAAGAAAGATAAAGACTATTCCATTACTTATTACAATAATAAAAATCTTGGTACAGCAAGAGCAGTACTGTATGGAAAAGGTATTTATTCCGGAACCATAGAGAAAGAGTTTAAAATTCAGCTGAAAACCCCGTCTGTAAAGGTTGCAAAATCCGGAAGCAGCGCTGTTAAAGTCAGCTGGTCTAAGAGTACCGGCGCTCAGGGATATATCGTTGAGCGCAGTACAGGGAAGACTTGGAGTAAGGTGGCAACTGTTAAAGGAAAAACGTATTTCACCGATAAAAAAGTGAAAAAAGGAACCGCATATAAATACAGAGTGCGAGCTTACTGCAAAGTCAATAATAAGAATACCTATAGCTCCTATTCTTCTGTAAAAGCAATAAAACGATAAAAGGTTCTATGTCAATAGTTGGGGTGACTTCCTATCGGAAGTCGCCCCATATCTGTGTTTGGGTATTTTAATAAGAAACGTAGGAGAACAGCTAAATGGCTGTTTTTTATTCCTTAAAATAAATTGCCACATTTTTAGCCACATATTGACAATATATATAAAAAAGAATAGTATAAAAATAGATTTGTTATTTCTATAATAGTGAAACATTTGAAAAACGAATCTGTAAAGTAAAAAAATATGTTTAAATTTTTACTAAGGAGGATTTCATATGAAAAAGAAAATGGTCGCTTTATTTTTATGCAGTGCGCTAATTGCTACGTCCGCTACGCCTGCATATGCAACTTGTTTTACAAGTGAACCTCTGGCAGAAGATGTCATGTTTTCGGCAGGTTCCACTCAGGAAGAAGAGGATAGCGCAGAATTATTTACATCGTTAGAAGATGATGAAGCTTCAGAACCTATGATGGCAGAAACGGATATAGATGCAGTGGTAACCGGGCTGCAGATCGTAAAAGAGCCAGACAGAACAGAGCTTTATTATGGCCTGGATGACCTGCTGGGGTCTGAGTCCTTTGATTTGAGAGGTATGGAGATAGAAGTCAGCTACTCTGATAACACCAGACAGCTTTTGGAATATACAGATTTTTATGACGAAGCATTTATTGATAGTCTGGATAATACATTTAGCTGTCATGTTACAAACCTGGATGGAAGTGACGCTGGCACTGACTATTTGAATATAGGGGATTATCTGCTTACCGTAGAATACGATTACGATTCTGCTATTTCTGATACAACAACTATCCATGTTATTGATCCCGCAGGTTCTCAGGAAATGACTTTAGGAAATAATGGAACCTATACAGCAGGAGTGAAAGCTTCCGGAGGTTTTGCCTGTGTGAAATTTGTTCCTGAAGAATCTGGTGCATATGTAATTACTGCAGAGGAACCCAAAGATGCATATATCGGCATTTGTGATTCTTCATTTGCTGACTTTAATCCTAGATTCAGTAAATTCGTAGCGGGAAATACATACTATGTATATACGTGTGAACTGTATGAACAAGATTCTTTTGTTCAATTTGTCGCAAAAAAAGCGCCCGAAATTAAATCTGTTGAACTGGTGAAAAAACCTGCCCGTAATTTCATTTATCAGCATATCGATAAAAGCTTGTCTCTGATCGGAGGACTTCTGAAAATCACCTATGAAGATGGAACTACGGAAAATGTTGCTACCAGTGATCGTTATGGCTTTGAAACTCGTACACAATACGCAGAAGAAGTAAAAATTTCACTTAATCCGGATGGATCAGCCAGTGAGCTCAAACCAGGTACCTATGATGCCTACCTGTTTGTTGGTGATTATAAAGTAAACACAGTAATTAAGAATTTTAAAATCAAAAGTCTCAATGAAATACCAGTTATCAATGGAAAAGGTGAAAAATCTGTTCCTACATATGAATGTGTCGACATTTATATGAGATTAAAAACCGGAAAAACCACAAAATATTTGATTGAGTCCAGTTTCCGTGGATTGAGTATTGCAGTAAGTGAGATTAAGGAAAACGGAATGGAAGGAAATCGTATTTGGGTACGCCAGGGAGAGGTTTGTACGCTGAAGCCAAATACCAACTATCTTTTAGGTCTTACCATAGAAGAAATTCCTTTACCTTCTAAAATAACCTTTACTGCTACTCCAAGTTCTAAAAGTTACAATTTTTCTAAAGCGAAAGTCTCTGGAACTACTACCTTTGCTTACACTGGAAAAGAAGTGAAACCGAATTTCACTGTTAAATATGGAAAGAAAACTTTAAAGAAAGATAAAGATTATTCTATCGTTTATTACAATAATAAAAATCTTGGTACAGCAAGAGCAGTACTGTATGGAAAAGGCATTTATTCCGGAACCATAGAGAAAGAGTTTAAAATTCAGCTGAAAACCCCATCTGTAAAGGTTGCAAAATCCGGAAGCAGTGCCATTAAAGTTAGTTGGTCTAAGATTACTGGCGCGAAGGGATATATTGTTGAGAGAAGTACAGGAAAAACATGGAGTAAAGTTGCTACCGTTAATGGAAAAACGTATTTCACAGATAAAAAAGTAAAAAAAGGAACGACATATAAGTATAGAGTACGTGCTTACCAGAAAGTTGATAATAAGAATGCTTATAGTTCGTATTCTTCTGTAAAAGCAATAAAACGATAAATTAACAATGATACGACATAAGAAAGCCCCATCCGATTAGGATAGGGCTTTCTTGGTGAATACGTATGATATTTTTATCATCATCTTTTGTTAATGAATACATAAATTAAAGTGTTTTACATCAAAAATATGTGGATAATAATTCGCTGTATCTACGATAATGGAATCATTAAAATCAGGAGATAATTCCACATGGAACAATACGACAACAATGTAACTATCGTTTTAGAATTCCTTGCAGTACGAAGAGCTGGAAATGATGGATGAGGATGAACGTCGGGAAGTCCTGGAGGATGCAGGGTTAGATCCTGATGATTTTGACTTCGATGAATAAGGGAACAAGCTCAGAGTTATGAATACCGTGTACCCTCTGTTTATCCGTAAAGCAACAGACTACAATGTTACAATAATGAAATATGTGATAGAATAAATTGTTTAACAAAAACATATTAGAAGGACAGGAGAAAAATGGAATTAAATAAATTAACGGATAGAATTTATTATTTACCACATGAGCCGGAAGTTGACAGACCCATGTTGACATATATAAAAGGAGAAAAATTTTCTCTGGCTATTGATGCGGGATATTCTGCTTCACATGTGGAAAAGTTTTATAAAGGAATAAAAGAGTGTGGATTTACAGAACCTGATTTTACAGTTATTACACATTGGCATTATGACCATACATTTGGAATGCATGCAATTAAAGGAATCAGTATCGCGCATAAAACTACAAACCAGTTTTTGCATGAGCAGAAAGATAAAGCTCAGTACAGCAGAAACTATATTAATGAATTGAAAGCAGACGATATTCATTTTCAAAAAGAATACGAGGGAAAAGATGAGGTTGATATAGTTCTTTCTGACGTACAGTTTGAAGATAGAATGGTTATTAATATGGGAGGTTTGACAGCGGATATTTTTCACACGGTTTCACCGCATTCAGAAGATACAGTTTGTGTTTATATACCGGAAGAAAAGGTATTGTTTCTGGGTGACTCCACAAGTGAAGATTTTTTTTACAGCGGTTATATGGATTATTCCAAATTAGAATGTCTGGTCAAGATGATAGAAGCGGTAGATTGTGAATATTGTATACTGAGTCATTGCGAACCTTTAAAGAAGGACGATTTACTGGCATATTTAAAATCCATTTAACAAAAAGAACACATTTTTCCCACAAAGTAAACACAATTGCTCTATATACTAAGGGCATAAAAGAAAAAATTATAAGTTCCAAAGGAGGACTTTTACTATGATGAATAAAGAAGAAAGAAATAAGAAGATTAAAAATATTGCGAAAAAAGGTCTTACGATTAGCCTTTGTGCAGTACTGACTGCCGGTGTATTCGGGAGTGTCAGCAATGTGATGAACTGGAATGAGGGAATTGAGGTAAATGCAGCCAATGATGAGGCAAAGCTTACAATGACGAAGACATCCAAGAAGAGTGATGATTCTGAAAAAGAAGATAAGACAGAAACTGCTGCAAAGGGCAGCCTTGATGTTTCCGATATCGCAGAAGAGGTAATGCCTTCTGTTGTATCCATTACAACGAAATCAATTCAGGAAGTACAGAATTACTTCGGAATGTTCGGCGGTTATGGCGGATATACTTATGCTCCTGAGATTCAGGAGGTAGAGGGAAGCGGTTCCGGTATCATTATTGGAAAGAACAGCAGCGAGCTGCTGATTGCGACGAATTACCATGTAGTGCAGGGAGCAAATACGTTATCTGTATCTTTCGTAGATAATGAAGTATATGAAGCAAAGGTAAAAGGCTTTGACGATGAGAAAGACCTTGCAGTTGTATCTGTAAAGCTGGATGACATTGAAGATGAGACTATGGATGCGATTAAAATTGCAACCATCGGAAGCTCCGATGACCTGAAGGTTGGAAATCAGGTTGTGGCAATTGGTAATGCGCTTGGATATGGACAGTCTGTAACAACCGGTATTGTAAGTGCAAAGAACCGCAGAATGGATGAGTCTTCTCAGACAGTCAGTGAAGGTGAAGAAGGAAACGGTGTAAATCTGATTCAGACAGATGCGGCAATCAATCCCGGAAACAGCGGCGGCGCGCTTCTGAATATGGATGGCGAGGTTGTAGGAATTAACTCTGCGAAACTTGCATCTACAGAGGTAGAGGGTATGGGTTATGCAATCGCTATCTCTGACGTATCAGATATTATTGAAAATCTGATGAATGAAGAATCCAGAGACAGACTGGACGATGAAGAACATGGCGTACTGCAGATCACAGGTAAATCCGTAAGTCAGGAAGCGCAGTATTACGGAATTCCGGCAGGCGCTTTTGTGGAGGAAGTAACCAGAAAAGGCGCGGCTGATAAAGCGGGAATCAAACATGGAGATATCATTACAGAATTTAATGGAAAAACAGTCTCCAGCATTGAACAGTTAATTGAATATCTTTCTTACTATGCTCCGGATGAAGAAGTAGAACTCACTATCGCTGTTCAGAGCGGTGATGGCTACAAAGAAGAAACTGTGACAGTTGTTCTTGGCGAAAGCGCATCCTCCTCCGAAGAGGAAGAAAGTAAGGAGGATAAGAAGAAATCCGAGAAAGAAGACAGAGCTACCCTGAACAGGGGAGATGCAGCAGATGAAGAAGAGAACTGGGAAGAAGACCCGGAGGAAGCTTCTGAAGAAGAAAATTCAATTCTTGATTTTTTCAGACAGGGATAATGAATTAGTTTAAGACAGGAAATATAAAAAAGCTCCGACAGCTAACCGAAGAAGCGGCTGACTGTTGGAGCTTTCGCTATATCGTAAGATAAAATGTTATCTGGAAATATCTTTCCATGCATGATAATACATACGGAGATAGAGAGCAAAAGAAACCAGTATGGAAATAATGCATATTACAGTGAGCCCTGTAACAACAACTTCTGATAAATCCGGAAACAGAAGGAAAATGAACATCACAAGATCAAGGAGAGCTGTGCAGATTTTTCCGTGCATATGAGCTCCGTTCATACGGTATTTGTGTTTCATCATATAAAGCCCGATAATTCCCATTGCCATCTCTTTTATAACAAAAATGACTAAAAGGACTCTGACAACAGGGAATCGGAAGGCAAAACCTAACGCAAGTACCAACTGCGTAATCTTGTCTGCTACTGGATCAAGGATTTTGCCGAATTCCGTAATCATGTTGAAGCGTCGGGCTATTTTGCCATCTATGAAATCAGAGAAAAATGACAGGAACATAATAAAGGCAGCCACATAGTAATCATGAACAGATTCTGCATTCAAATAAACATAAAGGTAAAAAGGAAGCAGAAGAATTCGAAAGTAACCCAGAAGGTTGGGGATGGATAAGTATTCTTTTACAAAATTTTTTTTCATAAGAACGCCTCTTTTTCTATTTTATTTTACCCATAATAACACAGATTTCCTCAGGTTGGTAGTGAGAAAATATATTGATAAAAGGAGAGGGAGTCTGTTATACTATGAAATAGAATAAAAACAGAGGAAAAAACAATGAATTATATAGTCTTTGATTTGGAATGGAATCAGAGTCCCAACGGTAAAAAATTTCAGAATGACAGGCTTCCTTTCGAGATCATTGAAATCGGCGCAGTAAAAATGAATGCCAGAAAGGAAATTGTGGATACGTTTCACCGGTTGATTAAACCGGAAGTGTATAAATGGATTCACGACAGCATACGTGAAGTGATTCATGTGAATTACAGTGACCTTGTAAAAGGAGTTCCTTTTTCAGAGGCAGCGCAGGACTTTCTGAAATGGTGCGGTGAGGACTGGGGATTCTGTACATGGGGAAATCAGGATGTCATGGAACTTCAGCGTAATATGAAGTATTACGGGATACTGGACAAGCTTCCCGGTCCTGTTACTTATTATGATGTGCAGAAACTTTACAGTATCTGTTATGAGGATGGGATAAGCCGCCGTTCTCTTGAATATGCCATAGACAAACTGAACATAGAGAAAGAAAAAGATTTTCACCGCGCTCTGGCAGATGCAAGATATACAGCGGAGGTACTGAAGGAAATTGACGATATCAGTATTTTTTCAAATTCTTCTCTTGATGTGTATCAGAATCCGAAAACAAAAAAAGAGGAAATTCATATTTCTTATCCCTTGTATGATAAATACGTTTCACGCGAGTTTGCACAGAGGGAAAGGATTATGAAGGACAGAGAAGTTACAAGTACCCGCTGTCCAATCTGCCATCTTCCGGCGAAACGAAAAATACGCTGGTTTATGAATAATCCGAAAGTATATTACAGTATGTCTGTATGTGAAAAGCATGGATATATCAGGGGAAAAATCCGTATTCGCAAGACAGAAGATGAAAAATATTTTGTGATAAAAACGCTGCGTATCGCAGATATGAAAGAAGCGGAGGAGCTTCTTGAAAGAAAAGAAGTCCTCCGCCGTAAAAGGCAGTTAAAGAAAAAAGCAGAAAAGCAATAACATTACTGGAGAAGGAGGTCCGGAAGGATCTCCTTTTCATATTGCATTCCCCAGCCGACCATGTGACCGTCCAGATAATATTTGCTCTTGATTCGGTAAGGGCCTGCTGCGTTAAAAAGAGTTGCCTGTTTCCGTTTCAGTTTTTTGACGTTGTAGCCGGTAGGAACGGTAACATAAACATTTCGGATATAGTAGAACGGATAGGTGTTTCCGCCGTCTCTGAGAATATACTTCACATTGGGGAGAAGTTTTACCGGAGTCGGGGTTCTGTCTATTTTCAGGTTTACTTTTTCGAAATTGTTGAAGCCGTAATCAAGAAGCGTAGCAGTGTCCGCCCAGTTTCCGTTGATTCCGCCCATTACAACTGCCATCAGAACAGTGGAGCCTCTTTTGGCAAAGGTGACAAGGGTGCTTCCGGCAGCAGAGGTCCAGCCTGTTTTTCCGCCGAGGACACCTTCGTAAGCGTAATCTCTGGTCGGCATCATTTTGTGGTGGTTAAGAAGGTAACGGGTTTCTTCAAATTTATTGGTAGGCGGTATTTCATAAATGCCCTGCGTACAGAATTTGCGGAATTCGGGATTAAACCAGGCTGCTTTTGCTATTTTTGCCATATCATTGGCTGTTGTATAGTGGAGCTCGTCGTGAAGTCCGTGGGGGTTATTGAAATGTGTATTTTTGCAGCTTAAGTGCTGAGCGCGCCAGTTCATAAGCTCTACGAACTTCTTGACAGAACCGCTTGTTTTTTCTGCCAGCGCCAGCGCCATCTCGTTGGCGGATTCCAGCATAAGCCCCATCATTGCCTGTTCTACCGTGAATTCTTCGCCCGCGTCACCATAGATAGAAGAGCTTCCGCTTTCGATTCCGTAGGCTGCGGCTTCCGATACAACAAGCTTGTCATCCATGTCCAGATTCTCACAGGCAAGAAGCGCAGTCATAATTTTCGTGATACTTGCCGGATAAAGCTGCTGGTCGGCGTTTTTGGAATAGAGGACAGATTCTGTGACGACATCCATGAGAACTGCGGAAGTCGCCTCGATTTTTGGGCCTTTTGGCCAGTCTTTGATGGAGTCGGTATCCGGAGCCTGTGAATAGCTTTCCGTATGCTCCGGCGCAGGTGTGGCTGTCACGATTGGGTCCTCGCTGGCGGCAACAACACCTGCCTGCATGGTAATCAGACTTAGCCCCAGAAGCCCTGCAGTTATACGTTTTAAAATATGTGATCTAAAATTCTTCATGTTATAAAAAATACCCTTCTTGTAAAAAAATATACCCTTATTTTTGCAGAGAGAAAGTTCTTTTTACCTTTCTGAAACAGCATTATAACATCTTTTGGAAAAATAGACTACTGTTTAGAAAAGGTTTTACCTGTTATTAACCAAAAAAGCCTTGACTAAGGAAAAATCAACTATTATAATAAACTGGCATACAAATAACCAGCAAAGACAATGATGGAGACAGTAAGCTGTGTTAAAAGTCTTCAGCGAGCCGGAGATGGTGTGAGCCCGGTGCAAGTAGATACAGCCGAAAATCCCTCCGGAGTTTCATTTCCGAAGACAGGGCACAGATATTTGACAGAAAAAAATGCATCAGCCGCAAGTAAGAAATGACGGTGATTCCCCCGTTACAGGAACATGTATCGGTACAAGAATGCCCGTACAGTGTAACAGGTGGTATAGCGAATGCATAGATTTCGTCCTTTTACAAGAGGGCGATTTTTTTGTATCTGAAAATAAAAACAAAAATAAAAACAGGAGGTAAACAACTGTGTACCAGAAAGTAGACACCAACTTAAACTTTGTAGACCGTGAAAAAAAAGTCGAAGCATTCTGGAAAGAAAACCATATCTTTGAAAAGAGTATGGAGAACAGAAAAGAGGGAGAGACATATACCTTTTATGACGGCCCTCCGACTGCCAATGGAAAGCCACATATCGGCCACGTACTCACCCGAGTAATCAAAGATATGATTCCGCGTTATCGTACAATGAAAGGATATATGGTACCGCGTAAAGCAGGATGGGATACTCACGGACTTCCGGTAGAGCTGGAAGTAGAGAAGAAACTTGGTCTGGACGGAAAAGAACAGATTGAGGAATATGGAATGGAGCCATTCATTCAGGAATGTAAAGAAAGTGTCTGGAAATACAAAGGAATGTGGGAAGACTTTTCCTCAACCGTTGGATTCTGGGCAGATATGGAACATCCATATGTAACTTACGAGGATAATTACATTGAATCCGAGTGGTGGGCGCTGAAAGAAATCTGGAATAAGAAGCTTCTTTACAAAGGCTTCAAGATTGTTCCGTACTGCCCGCGCTGCGGAACTCCGCTTTCCGCACAGGAAGTAGCGCAGGGCTACAAAACTGTCAAAGAGCGTTCCGCAGTAGTAAGATTCAAAGTAATCGGTGAAGACGCATATTTCCTTGCATGGACAACAACACCATGGACACTTCCGTCCAATGTTGCGCTTTGTGTAAATCCGGATGAGACATATTGTAAGGTAAAAGCTGTCGATGGATATACTTACTATATGGCAGAAGCTCTTCTTGACAAAGTCCTTGGCAAATTAGCAGAGGAAGGACAGAAGGCTTACGAGGTTCTGGAAACTTATAAGGGAACAGACCTTGAGTATAAAGAATACGAACCGCTCTGGGCATGTACCGGAGAGGCAGCTGCAAAACAGCGCAAAAAAGGTCACTTCGTAGTATGCGATAACTATGTAACTATGAGTGATGGTACAGGTATCGTTCATATCGCGCCTGCATTTGGTGAAGACGATAACCGTGTAGGACGCAAATATGAACTTCCATTTGTACAGTTTGTAGACGGACAGGGTAACCTGACAAAAGAGACTCCATATGCAGGAATCTTTGTGAAAAAAGCAGACCCTGTAATTCTCACAGATCTGGACAAAGAAGGCAAGCTTTTTGACGCTCCGAAATTCGAGCATGATTATCCACATTGCTGGAGATGTGATACACCACTTATCTACTATGCAAGAGAATCCTGGTTCATTAAAATGACAGCAGTAAAGGATGACCTGATCCGCAACAACAATACAATTAACTGGATTCCGGAAAGTATCGGCAAGGGACGTTTCGGAGACTGGCTGGAGAACGTACAGGATTGGGGTATCAGCCGTAACCGTTATTGGGGTACACCGCTGAATATCTGGGAATGTGAATGCGGTCATATGCACTCTATCGGAAGCCGTCAGGAATTATTTGAGATGAGTGGAGATGAGAGAGCGAAGACAGTTGAGCTTCATCGTCCATATATTGACGAAATCACACTGAAATGTCCGGAGTGCGGCGGTACAATGCACCGTGTACCGGAGGTAATCGACTGCTGGTTTGACTCCGGCGCAATGCCGTTTGCACAGCATCATTACCCATTTGAAAATAAAGATTTATTTGAGCAGCAGTTCCCGGCAGATTTCATCTCCGAGGCAGTAGACCAGACACGAGGATGGTTCTATTCTCTGCTTGCAGAGTCCACTCTGCTGTTTAATAAAGCGCCATACAAAAATGTAATCGTTCTTGGTCATGTACAGGATGAGAACGGACAGAAGATGAGTAAATCCAAAGGAAATGCAGTAGACCCGTTTGAAGCTCTTGAGAAATACGGCGCAGACGCAATCCGCTGGTATTTCTATATCAACAGCGCTCCGTGGCTGCCGAACCGCTTCCATGGCAAAGCCGTTGTAGAGGGACAGCGTAAGTTTATGAGCACACTTTGGAATACTTATGCTTTCTTTGTTCTGTATGCAGAAATCGACCAGTTCGACGCAACGAAATATACATTGGATTACGACAAGCTTTCTGTAATGGATAAGTGGCTGTTAAGCCGTCTCAATTCCCTTGTGAAAGCAGTTGACGAAAATCTTGCATCCTACAAAATTCCGGAAACTGCGCGTGCGCTTCAGGAATTTGTAGATGATATGAGTAACTGGTATGTAAGAAGAAGCCGTGAACGCTTCTGGGCAAAGGGTATGGAGCAGGATAAGATTAACGCTTATATGACTCTTTACACAGCGCTGGTAACAGTTGCCAAGGCAGCAGCTCCGATGATTCCGTTTATGACAGAAGACATCTACCAGAATCTTGTAAGAAGCATTGATAAAGACGCTATCGAAAGTATCCATCTTTGCGAGTTCCCTGCTGTCAATGAAGCATGGATTGACAAGAAACTGGAAGCAGATATGAAGGAACTTCTTGAAATCGTAGTTCTGGGACGTGCCTGCCGTAACACTGCAAACATCAAGAACCGTCAGCCAATCGGAACCATGTTTGTAAAAGCAGAGGAGAAAATGGACAAATTCTATACAGACATTATTGCAGATGAGCTTAATGTAAAAGAAGTGAAATTTGCAGATGATGTAGAATCCTTCATTTCTTACAGCTTTAAACCGCAGCTTCGTACAGTAGGTCCGAAATACGGCAAACTTCTTGGCGGAATCCGTCAGGCATTAACTGATATTGACGGCAGCAAGGCAATGGCAGACTTGAAAGCAAATGGCGTACTTGTGCTTGACATTGACGGAAATAAAGTAGAGCTTACAGAGGAAGACCTGCTTATTGAAACTGCTCAGACAGAAGGTTATGTGACAGAGTCCGACGGAGATACTTCTGTAGTTCTTGATACAAATCTGACAGAAGAGCTTCTTGAGGAAGGTTTTGTCCGCGAAATCATCAGCAAAGTACAGACTATGCGTAAGGAAGCAGGCTTCGAAGTAATGGATAAAATCAGAATCTTTGTCAAAGACAACGATAAGATTATGAATCTTATGAGCAGCCATGCAGAGGAAATCAAATCAGAAGTTCTGGCTCAGGATATTGCTCTTGGCGAAATGGACGGCTACACAAAAGAGTGGAGCATTAATAAAGAACAGGTAACCTTAGGGGTATCTAAAATACAATAAATCAAATTACTATGAGGGGGCTCCGCTTTTGGAGAACGGTTATTGTTTAATCCTTAAGCGGAATCCTGCAACAGGAGGAATGACATGATTAGCAGTCAGTTTAAGAAAGAAGCATTTAAACAGAGTGTTAAAGATAACGTAAAATATCTTTATCGCAAAACCCTGGATGAAGCTACACAGGAGCAGATTTTTCAGGCAGTAAGCTATACAGTAAAAGACGTTATCATTGACAATTGGCTGGAAACCCAGAACGCATATGAAGAGCAGGATCCAAAAACTGTTTACTATATGTCTATGGAGTTCTTAATGGGACGTGCGCTGGGAAATAACCTGATTAACCTCTGCGCATATGACGAGGTAAGAGAAGCGCTTACAGAGTTAGGTCTTGACATTAACTGTCTGGAAGACCAGGAGCCGGATCCGGCGCTTGGAAACGGCGGTCTTGGAAGACTTGCAGCCTGCTTCCTTGATTCTCTCGCAACATTAAACTACAGCGCATACGGCTGTGGAATCCGTTACCGTTATGGTATGTTTAAACAGGAAATCAAAGACGGTTTCCAGCTTGAAGTACCGGATAACTGGCTCAAAGACGGATATCCGTTCGAATTACGTCGTCCGGAATATGCGAAAGAGGTTCATTTCGGCGGATATGTAAGAGTAGAATATGACCATGAAAAAGGCGAGAATAAATTTATCCATGAAGGATATCAGGCTGTAAAAGCAATTCCTTATGATATGCCGATCGTAGGTTATGACAACGATGTCGTAAATACACTCCGTATCTGGGATGCAGAGCCAATCGTAGACTTCGCGCTCGATTCTTTTGACAAAGGCGATTACAAAAAAGCAGTTGAGCAGGAGAACCTTGCGCGTAATATCGTAGAGGTACTTTATCCGAACGATAATCACTATGCAGGTAAAGAGCTTCGTCTGAAACAGCAGTATTTCTTCGTTTCTGCAAGCTTACAGGCAGCTATCGAAAAATATAAAAAGAAACATGACGATATCACAAAACTTTACGAAAAAGTTGTTTTCCAGATGAACGATACTCATCCGACTGTAGCAGTAGCAGAGTTAATGAGAATCCTCATGGACGAAGAAGGTCTTGGCTGGGATAAAGCATGGGAAATCACAACAAAATGTGTTGCCTATACAAACCACACAATTATGTCCGAGGCTCTTGAGAAATGGCCGATCGAGCTGTTCTCCAGACTTCTTCCGCGTGTATATCAGATTATCGAGGAAATCAACCGCCGCTTCATCATTGAAGTTCAGGCAAAATATCCTGGAGATTACGAGAAGATCAGAAAAATGGCTATCATTTATGATGGTCAGGTTAAAATGGCTCACCTTGCAATCGTTGCAGGCTTCTCTGTAAATGGTGTTGCAAGACTTCATACAGAAATTCTGAAAAATCAGGAGCTGAAAGATTTCTACCAGATGATGCCTGAGAAATTCAACAATAAGACAAACGGTATCACACAGAGAAGATTCCTTCTTCACGGAAATCAGCTTCTTGCTAACTGGATTACAGACCATATCGGCGCTGACTGGATCACAGACCTGCCGCAGTTAAAGAAACTGGCTGTATATGCAGACGATGAAAAAGCTCTTCAGGAGTTTATGAATATCAAATACCAGAATAAAGTACGTCTGGCTAAATATATTCTTGAGCACAATGGAGTAGAGGTAAATCCGCGTTCTATCTTTGACGTACAGGTTAAGAGACTCCATGAGTACAAACGTCAGTTACTGAATATTCTGCATGTAATTTATCTGTACAATCAGATTAAGATGCATCCGGAAATGGAATTCTACCCAAGAACATTTATTTTCGGCGCGAAAGCATCTGCAGGTTATCATCGTGCAAAGAAAATCATCAAACTGATTAACTCCGTAGCAGATGTAGTAAACAACGATGCTTCCATCGGCGGCAAGCTGAAAGTTGTATTCATCGAAAACTACCGTGTATCCAACGCTGAGATGATTTTCGCGGCAGCAGACGTTTCCGAGCAGATTTCCACAGCAAGTAAGGAAGCATCCGGTACAGGTAACATGAAGTTTATGCTTAACGGAGCTCCTACACTGGGAACTATGGACGGCGCTAACGTAGAAATCGTAGAAGAAGTAGGCGCAGAAAACGCATTTATCTTCGGTTTAAGCTCAGACGAAGTAATCAACTACGAAAACAACGGCGGCTATGATCCAAACGTGATCTACAATACAGATACAGAAATCCGTCAGGTACTGATGCAGCTTATCAATGGAACCTTCTCCAACGATACAGAGCTGTTCCGCGATCTGTACGATTCCTTACTCAATACAAAGAACTGCGACAGAGCAGACCAGTATTTCATCCTTGCAGACTTCAGAAGCTACGCAGAGGCTCAGAAGCGCGTAGAAGCTGCATACAGAGATGAAAAGGGCTGGGCTAAGAAAGCGCTCCTGAATACAGCATGCAGCGGTAAATTCACCTCTGACAGAACTATTCAGGAATACGTAGACGATATCTGGCATCTGGACAAAGTAACTGTACGTAAAAAATAAATTGATAAAATCGGTTCCGTAAATGCGGAGCCGATTTTTTTGGAAAAATATTTGTGTTCTTATAAAAGTACAATATAATAGGAAATTCTTTTTTGGGTACCGCCCTGCCCGGAGTTTGTTTTTCTGAAATAAGACGCTGGGAAAGTTCGTTTTTCTATTGGGGAGCGGGAATGAAAATTTATAAAAATTTCTGGTGATAACGCGTGATTTTTCTGGATGTTTGATAGAAATTTTGATAAAATCAAATTATAAAAAAGAAAAGAAGGTGAGTGAACAGAAGAAATGTCACTTACAAAAGAGAAAGGTTTCTGCAGCCTTTGACAGCCAGAAACAGAGAATACATTACGAGGAAAACCTTTATAATGCACAGGGATTCAAAGAAAAATAATGTTAGTAAATATTGACTTGAATTCCATGCCGGGAATTGTAAGCCAGTCCTGAAATACAGAAGATGACAATACATAACTGTAGGAAAGGAGCTTCCTCTTGAGCAATAACACTATATTTGACGATGTTTTTCGAACGATGCTGGAAAAGATGCCGAGACTGGTGATTCCGCTGATTAATGAAGTTTTTGGAACCTGTTATCCGGAAGATACCGAGATTATCCAAAAGAGAAACGAGCATGAGACAAAAAACGGGGAAATTATTACAGACTCCCATCTGTTCATTGGAAACAGGATATACCACTTGGAATGCCAGAGCACCAAAGATACGTGGATGGTAATACGAATGATAGAATATGACTTTGCCATTGCACTGGAAAATGCAAGCAGAGAAAATGGGAGATTTCGTATAATATTCCCCCATTCCTGCGTATTATATCTCCGTGGGAAGAGCGGAGCAGAGGAACTGGAGATGGAAATCCTGATGCCTGACGGAAGGATTGTGGAGTATCGGGTACCGGTCATCCGGGCAGAAGAATATACCCGAAATGAAATCTTTCAGAAGAATCTGCTCTTCCTGCTCCCGTTTTATGTAATCCGGTACGAAAAACAGTTAAAAAAACTGGAGGAGAGCACAGAAGAACTGGAAAAACTATTAGAGGAATATCGCGGGATTGAAAAGTGTCTGGAAGAAAGTTTGTTGAACCAAGGGAGAGAGGAGATCTATCGGGATCTGATTGATCTGATTATCCGCATTGCAGATTATATTTTTCGTAAAACAGAAACGATAAGGAAAGGGGTAGGTGAAATTATGGGAGGTCGTGTATTAGAATTACCATCAGAACGGTTAATTCAGCAAGGGATAGAACTTGGGGAAGAAAAACAAAGCTATCGAATAGCGCGGGCAATGCTGGAGGACGGGGAACTTTCTCTGGAGAAAATATCCTGTCTGACCGGACTGAATATGGAAGAACTTGAAAAAATACAGGGAGAAGAAAAATAGTTAGAAAAGTATTCTTGAAAGTGGGGACAGAAAAAGTCCCTGCTTTCTTTGAGGAGAATAGTCCATTTTAAATCTTCTTATAAGGTTACTTCAAAAGTAATTACAGTCAGAGTCGCAAACGTAAAATTTTCTTTATAAATACATGATATTGTGTCTCATATTAATACAACCTCGAATTGTTACAATTTATTGATTTGACCGTTGGAAAACAAAGGAAATCAAATGCTTTTACAGTTTGTGAAATTTAAAAAATTCGTAAAAAATTTAAGGATTACCCTTGACAAAAGGCGTTGAAAGCACTATATTAATCGTAACAGACAGATTATGTCTAGGAATCTTTACCCAAAAAAGAAATAGTTATATTAAGGAAAGGGGAACTATAACATGACGAAAATTAAAAACACAAAGAAGGGCATGGCGAAGAAAACGCTGAGCATTTCTCTTGCTGTTGCAATGCTGGCTACTTCTAATGTGCCGGTATGGGCTGCTGAGTTTACTGATGGAACAGACGCAGCGTTTACATCTGAAGTAGAAGCACCAGTAGAAGTTGTTGACGAAGCTCCGGTTGTTGAGGAAGAAGTTGCTGCAGACACAGAAGCAACTGATGTGAAAATGACACTGTCTGACTGGAAGTCAAATGATTTATCCTTTAGTGGTTCTTTAGAAGATGCTGACGGAAATAAAGTTACTAAGTTTAACTATGAATTCCGCATTGATGGAAAAGAGATTGTTGACCACGGTAATACATCATATTCTGGAACAGCTGTTAGCTTAACAGAATTAAATAATCGTAAATTAGATCTTAAACCAGAAGATGCAGGTCATCAGTTATCTATTAATATCAACGCAGATAATGGATTTACTACAGTAATTGGTCCTGTAGAGATTAAAAGTGTAGATATTAGTGCAGGAACTATGGATCTTGGTGATGAATTCTTAACATATACTGGAAAACAGGTTTCTTTTACTGATGATCAGATTAAAGGATTCACATTTGCAGGCGATGCTACTGATTTAACATATGGTGATTTTAAATATTCCTATGAAGGAAAAGATCTCGTAAATGCAGATAATGGAAAAGATCATATTACACTGATTGCAACTGTAGATAAAACAGGTTATACCGGTGCTATTAAGAAAACCGGTATTAGAATTGCTAAACGTGCCATTGATGCAGAAGATTTAGAATTAACTCTTAACAAGAATGTTGTAGCTTATGCTGAGAGAAATTCTATTTCTTCTGAAATGGTAACTGTAAAAAATACAGAAACAGGAGATGTTTATCCTATTTCTACGTATACTGTAACATCTTCTCAGTTAACTAACGCAGGAGATGAGAAAGTGTTGACAGTTACATTTAATGATGCATCTTTAGCAACAGATAAAGCATTTAACAGAAACTATTTTACTAATAGTGATGTTACAAAAAATACAAAAGAAACAGTAAAACTTACTGCTAATAACATGTCTGATTTCCGTATCGTTGTTGATAGCCTTAGAAGAAGTAATTTTGATGAAAACAAAGCAAAAAAAGCAATTCACTTCTATTTAGGTGATAAAGAAGTTACTTCTGCGCTTCAGGGTGCTATTACTTATGCAGTAGCTAAACCAGCAGATAATGCAACATCTGTAGATGTAGTTATCACAGGTGACAATAAAAACGTTATTGGAAATACAACTGCTACAATTAGATTAACACTGAATGAGATTGTTGAAAGTGAACTTAACCTGAAAATTGATGATGTTGCTTGGCCTAATCATGCGCTGGATACATTTGCTGAACTTGCTGATGTAACTTATACAGGTAAAGAGATTACTAGAAAGGTAACAAATGTTCAGCTTGGATCAGGTGACAAATCTGTAGAATTAAAACCTGAAGTAGATTATAAAATCGAATATGTAAATGATAACACTAATGCAGGTACAGTTTCTAAAGAGCGTGTCTATATGTACATTGTTGGTATTGGCGATTACAGCGGTAGAGTTAAGCTTGGTGTATTCGATATTAACCCAGCTGAAATCAAAGATGCTGATATTACTGTACCAAAAACAGTTCAGTATGATGGAAGCCTTGTAACACCAGATGAGTACATGGATGGAAAGGTTACTGTAAAAGCTACTACCAAAATTGATGGTAAAGATGCTCAGATTGATGTTCCAACAGATGCTTATACTCTTACATACACAGCAGATAAATTAGCTGTAGGTGGAAAAATTACTACAATATTAACTAACAATGAGATTTCAAATAAAAACTTTAAAGTTAGTGATAATGGAGTTATAAAAGCTTTTGCAACAACAATTAGTAACAAAAATCTTGCAGATGAAAATGTAAAAGTTGAGGTAGTAGGTGGTCCTTACACATATACAGGAAAAGCGGTTATTCCAACATTAAAAGTTACTGTTGATGGTGTTGAACTTGCTCCAGACAGAGATTATGAAGTAAGAACAGATTCCAACAGTGTAAAAGCTGGCGATGCTACTGTAACAGTTGTAGGTAAAGGTGACTACTCTGGAACTAAAACAGTTAAGTATGTAATCAACAAAGCAAACCTTGCAGATGTTAAGGCAGAAGCAAAAGTTGCTACAGCTACTGAGAAAGCTGCATTTACCTATACAGGTGCTCAGGTAAAACCGACTTCTGCAAATTTCAAAATCACATTAAATGGTGTAGAATTAAGCAAGGATGATTTTGCAATCACATATCCTACATCTTCTTATAACAATGTAGATGCTGGTGAAGCTACAGTGACACTTGTTCCAGTAAAATCTAATAAAAACTTTAACGGTGAGAAATTAGAAGTTAAATTCAATATCCTTCCGAAAGAATTAACAAGCGCTGAATTAGCTGGTAAATTCTATGCATTTGATGAAAATGGAAACAGTATTGATTTTAACAGCGAGTACACATTTGCGTACGACGGAACAGAAAAGACATTTAAAGACGTTAAATTTGTTCCAAGTAATGCAGAATACAATAATATGAAACTGGTTGAAGGTAAAGATTATGAAATTAAATACTTCAACAATATTACTGGACCAAATGCAGCTATTTATGTAACAGGTATCGGCAACTACGCTGGAAATTCTAATACTAAATTCGATGGAAGTGAAGTTGCTTATACTGCAAAAGAAGAGTTCAAAATCGAAGGTGTAACCGTAGATCAGCGTAATATGACATTAAAAGATACAGAGTATGCTGGTGGTCTTGCAACAACTCCTAACTTAACAATCAAAGTTGGAAGTAAGACATTAGTAGAAGGCACAGATTATGAATTTGTTACATCTGGTGACACAGTAAATGTTACTCCGACTAATAAAGTTTTAACAGCAACTCTGAAATTAAAAGGTGGTTATAAGTTTAATGCAGCATATGCTAATCATTGGAATGGTGCATTTAAGTGGAACAGAACAGATGGTACTGTTACTGTAACCTGGAAGATTGTTAAAAAAGATGTTGCAAATACCAAGATTACTGCTCAGAAAACAGGAGAAACTCTTAAGGTAACTGTATACAATGAAAATGTTATCGTTCCTGAGAAAGAGTATGATGTCAAAGAGAATACTGATGGCACAGTAACTGTATCTGCAAAAGCAGACAGCAAGAACTATACAGGTAGCCAGAAAGTAACTGTAGAAGATATCCAAGAAATTGTTGGTGCTCCAATTATTGAAAAAGTAAATGTTGTTGGTAATAAAGCAACTGTAGTGCTTTCTGGTGAAGTAGAAGGTGCGGTAGGATACGACTACGTAATTTCCACAGACAAAGATTGCATCAATAACAAAGATTACGATAAAGTAAACAAAAACGTACTGAATACAAACACAACCTTTACTTATACACAGCAGGATATGTACTATGCATATTGCCATGCTTGGACACGTGATGAAAATGGTAAAAAGGTATTTAGCGAGTGGTCAAATGCTTATCCGTTCTCTGTATCTGCAATTACACCATCTCAGCCTGTTGTAACAAGCGTTAGTGTTAAAGGTAATACAGTAACAGTTAAATATACAAAATCTTCTAACGCAGATGGCTACGATGTAGTTCTCGGAAGCAAGGTTGCAACTGTAGCAGGCGAAAAACGTCCGGTAGAGTATGGCACACTTGTTAAGAAGAACATCAAAGGCAATACTGTAACAGCTACCTTCAAGAACGTGAAGAAAGGAACCTACTATGCAGGTCTCCACGCATTCAACAGAACATCTGAAGATGGCAAGAAAGTATTCAGCCCATGGTCAAATGTAAAGAGAGTAACAGTTAAATAATCCAAAAGATTGATTAACCCGTTAAACAGTCCGTCTTGGATATGTTAAAAATGAAATAATCCATTTTGGGTGATTTATAAGATTCCTAAAAAAGTGCTCCGGCTCCCCGCCGGGGCGCTTTTCATTAAACAGGAGATTATGATGATAGAATACCACGCATGCGAAAAAAGCTACACCCCAGATGATATTTAACGTTATCCTGAATGTGATTATAACCTGTGTCCCAATTGTTATGATATATATGTCAAGAAATGTTTAAATGAAGAGGAATATAACGGAAACGATGTGTTTAGATGTCCGAATTGGAATAAAAAAATATTTGAATATTATTGTTTCAATACAAGAAATCTCCCATAGAAATCAAGGTTTTTAATCCCTGATGTTCTTTGGGAGATTTTCTGATTTTTTACAAGTGAAACATTACAAGATCATTTCTTCTTTTTTTATACAGCAGTTCTTCTTATAAAAGGCAATACCATAGCGGATG
>CATXEA010000030.1 GCA_958367245.1 uncultured Blautia sp. | reverse complement strand
CTTCGCCATGCCCTTCTTTGTGTTTTTAATTTTCGTCATGTTATAGTTCCCCTTGGGGTGGTTTAACAAACTTTTTGAGGGGAAAAAAGGGAGGATGGAGAATGTGGGAAGAGGACAAATATTAATATTTCTTTTCGAAATCATAACTGTTTCGTGTTGGAAATATTACAATTTTGCTGTGCGGGGATATGTTAAAGTCTGGGATATGAGCGGGAGTCTATGGAGATATTACGATGTATGTGCAGCGTGAAGGGGAGTGCAGGGAATGAATGTTGGCTGGTTGCTGTGAACGGAGTGAACAATAACAATCAGTGTTGGGGATGGGAGATTTTCCCATCCTCTGTCATTGATTTCCTGTCTTGAGATAGTATATACTTATTTGAGAACATTCTGCTCATTATTCTGAGAGGGTCGATGTGTTTGCTTTGTCTCAGCCGAGAAGACTCCCACTTCTATAAGTGGTGAGTTAATTGCAAATTTGTCTCAGTGGGAGTCCAATTTCCAACTGAGATAAACGCTTCGCGAAGAGGCGCAGTGATTCTAAGAAGAATGTGTCAGCTAATGTTGACCAGAATCGCGCGCCAAGTCTCATGTGCGTTCGACTTGAACTGAGAAGAGCAGTAGAAATCGGAAAGGAGTGACTGCGGCGGGATGCCATGAGAGTTCCGGGACAGCGCCGTGTGGATAGCGGCACGGGAAGGATTAAGCGGAAAACGATTCGGACGGATGTGGCGGGATGTGGAATCGCTGCCGTGAAGCGGCAGCAGCAAATTTTACGAAAGAGGAGGTTTTACTTATGAAGCGAATCAACGCAATTTATGCAAGGCAGTCCGTGGACAGGGTTGACAGTATTTCGATTGACAGTCAGATTGAGTTTTGCAGATTTGAGGTCAAGGACGCGGAGTTTAAAGTGTATCGGGACAGAGGGTACAGCGGGAAAAACACGATGAGGCCGCAGCTTCAGGAGTTGTTTTCTGACATCCGAAGAGGGGAAATTGATAAGGTTATTGTGTATAAGCTTGACCGGATCAGCCGTTCAATTCTGGATTTTTCCAATATGATGGAAATGTTTCAGCAGCATCAGGTAGAGTTCGTTTCATCAACGGAAAAATTCGATACGTCAACGCCTATGGGCAGGGCAATGCTGAATATTTGTATTGTTTTTGCACAGTTGGAACGCGAAACTATACAGAAACGAGTCAGCGACGCATATTATTCCAGAAGCAAAAAAGGTTTTCGGATGGGCGGCAAACCACCCTATGGTTTCCGGCTGGAAGAGATTGTTATGGACGGCATTCACACAAAGAAGCTGGTACCGGAACCGGAAGAGGCGGCAATCGTGCAGGAGATTTTTGACATGTATGCGGAGCCGGAAACCTCTTATGGGGACATTACCAGGTACTATGCGGAGAAGGGCGTCCTTTTTTATGAAAAGGAACTAATCCGTCCCATGCTGGCGCAGCTTCTTCGAAATCCCGTATATGTAAAAGCAGACATGGAGGTTTACCGTTTCTTTGCGGAACAGGGAACGGAAATTGTGGCCGGAATTCAGGATTTTGACGGGATTCACGGCTGTTATCTGTACCGTGGGAAAGATATTACGACGAATAAACTGCAGGATCTGGAGAATCAGCTTCTTGTGGTTGCGCCCCATGAGGGCATCATTGCCTCAGAAGAATGGCTGAAATGCAGGCGGAAGCTTCTTGCCAATATGACCATTCAGGCAGGCAGGACAGCGGTAAATACATGGCTTGCCGGAAAGATAAAATGCGGTATTTGCGGATATGCTCTGATGAGTATTAAAAGCCCCTCCGGAAAACAGTATCTTCGTTGTTCCAAGCGGCTGAATAATCGCTCCTGTCCCGGCTGCGGAAAAGTATACACGAAAGATGTGGAGGATTATGTTTTCCGCTGTATGGTACAGAAAGCGAGAGAAAACCATGTGGCAAAGGAACTGGAACGGGCTGCCGACTGCATGGGAAAATGGGAAAGTACACCATTTCAGGAGAAGCGCTTCGTCCTGGACAAAATGGTCAGCGTGATAAAGGTTTCGCCCGGCGCGGCTTCTATTGAGTGGAAGCTGTAGTTATAATTCTCTGAGTTACCCAATAGAATGATAGAAAGCTTATTCTGAGGGGAAACTTATGACATATCTATGGGGCGGAATGATTTTTCTGGGGGTGATATACGGAACTTTGACCGGAAACCTTCAGGCTGTCACAGACGCGGCAGTTTCTTCTTCCAAAGAAGCTGTTACCTTATGTATTTCTATGGCCGGCGTCACGGCTATGTGGACGGGTGTTATGAAAATCGCAGAAAATGCGGGGCTTGTAGAGCAGCTTTCCGGCAGAATGCGGCCTGTCCTTCGATTTCTATTTCCAAGATTAAATCCCAATTCAAAAGCATGTAAATACATATCTCTTAACTTCTTATCCAACTGTCTGGGGCTTGGATGGGCAGCCACACCTGCAGGTCTGAAAGCAATGAAAGAACTGGAAAAAACAGAAGAAGAGCGGTACCGGATCAGGTCGTCAGAAAGGAAAGAACCTTCCGGTAAAAGGCAAGGCGTACATGGATTGGCGGCGAGCAATGAAATGTGTACGTTTCTCATTATCAATGTTTCTTCTCTTCAGTTACTTCCGATGAATCTTATTGCATACAGAAGTCAGTATGGAAGCGTAAACCCGGCATTCATCGCGGCGCCGGCTTTTTTGGCAACCCTTGTCAGCACAGGAGCAGCAGTTTTTTTCTGTAAAATCATGGACAAAAGGAGAACGGGTAATCTATGAGGATACTTACTTTTATCTCCAATTTAATGATACCTCTGTTACTTTTTTATATAATAGGATATGGTCTTTTGAGCAGGAGGGACATTTACAGAGACTTTCTGGATGGGGCGGCAGACGGGCTGAAAACGGCTGTGGGAATCTGTCCTGCGCTTATCGGTCTTATGACGGCAGTAGGAATTCTGCGTGCGTCAGGATTTCTTGAACTGCTTACTCGCCTGCTTGAAAAAATAACGGAATTTCTGGGGATTCCCGGTGAGATACTTCCTCTTTCTGTGGTTCGGCTTTTTTCTTCCAGTGCAGCGACAGGGCTTCTTCTTGATATTTTTAAAGAGTCTGGGACAGACTCGGCGGCAGGCTTGATGGGAGCTCTTATACTGGGGTCTACGGAGAGTGTTTTTTATTGTATGAGTGTATATTTTTCGTCTGTAAAGGTGAAAAAAACAAGATACACACTGGCTGGAGCGCTTTTTGCATCTGTGGCTGGAGCGGCGGCAGCAGTGTGTATTGTACATGCAATCTTATAAAGTTAATATTGTTATAAAAATCAGACCAATTCCTTGTTCTTTTTGAGCATTTCCAGAATTACATTTCTGGTATAAACGCCGAGATGCTTCTGGTCTTCTTTATCCAGTTTGTCCGGATAGATTGGTTTGCCGTATTCCAGAACAACATGGCACGGTTTGATGCGTGGAAAATGTGCTTCAAACATTTCGGCTGTGTTATTCATAGCGATAGGAATAATCGGACATTTGGATTTGGTTGCAATTTTGAAGCTTCCTTCGTGGAATTCAAGCAGTTCCAGTTCATTTTCACTGGTATTTCTGGTACCTTCCGGGAAAATACAGATGGAGATACCGGATTTAATCTTTTCGATTGCCTCGAGAATGGTTTTCAGACCCTGTTTGATATCCTTTCTGTCGAGAAACAGGCAGTGCAGATAGCGCATCCAGTTGGACAGAAGAGGATATTTCTCCATTTCTTTTTTAGCCACGTATCCTGTGCGGATAGGGCAGCGTGTGTAGGTAAGGAGAATATCAAAATAGCTTCTGTGATTGCCGATATAGAGTACGGGAGTATCCTTCGGTACATTTTCTTCTCCTATGACGGTTACCTTCACTCCGGTAATCCACAGGACGAAACGGAAAACAGCCTGAATAATCCGAAGAGAGCTGATGTCTTTTTTCATGGGTGAAAATTTACCGATAATCCATTCAACGATAAGAAGAGGAATGGAAAGCACCAGGTAACCAATGACTGTAATACAGACAAAAATAAAACGAATCATAAATGTTCCTTTCCAGATCAGCGCTTTCGTTTATGCTCTGATCTTTTTACTTAGGTAAAAGCCTTTCTTACCATTATACGGAATGTGGCTTCCGGTTGCAATATCATTTTTTGTTCATATGCCATGAAAGGCTGACATAGAATAGGTATTAAAGAACGGCTAGGGGTGCTTTATGAGAAGAACCGCTGCTTTGGGGTGTATTGCGGTTTTTTTGGCCATAATCCTGTGCGGCTGCCGCCTGATCCGAATAGAGGAAGAGCCGCGCAAACCGCTTGAATATACGATTGTGAAACAGGAAATGACGCCGAAGGAACTGCTGGCGCTGATAGAAGAAAAAAAGGAGAAAGAATTTCAGCTTACCTATCAGATGGAGAGCTCTCTTTATATTGTCAAGGGTTATGGGCAGCAGGTGGCTGGGGGATGCAGTATTCAGGTGGAAGAGGTGTCTCTGTCATCTGATGCGATTTATTTTAAAACAAGACTTATGGGACCGAAACAGCCGGAAGGAGACACAAATCCGTCTTACCCGTATATTGTTATAAAAACTGATTTCCGAAAAGAACCTGTAGAATTTGTCTGAATGATATGCCCGTAAAAATATAAGCGATAAAAAACGGGAAAAATGAGTGTAAAATCCGTATATATAGTTATTATTGTTATAAAGGAGGAGCAAAAATGGAGTTGAAAAAGGAAAGTATACGCGCGCTTCGGGTAAAAAGTAAAGCGTCCAGTCAGGTGACTTTTGATGAAGATTACAATGTTCCTGATATTAAGCCGGATGTGGGGAGGATGATTCAGAGCAAGGGAGACGTTGCAATGGAGGAGGTTCGGCTCAGTGACGGCAGGGCATTTCTCAGAGGAAGCCTGAATGTAGACCTTCTTTATGTTGGGGAAGAAGAGGGCAAAATTTACAGTCTGAGCGCAAAGCTTCCTATGGAAGAGATGATAAATCTGGAGGGGATTGCAGGCGGGGACAAAATGTGCCTGAAATGGGAAATCGAGGATTTAAGTCTTTATGTGATTCATTCCAGAAAGCTGAATATTAAGGCAATCGTGACATTTTATGCAGTTGTAGATGAGCCGGCAGAAATCAGGATTCCGGCATCTGTAGGGGATGAGAGTATTTCTGTGCGGAAGAAAAAAGTACGGCTGATGAGCCTCCACGTACATAAAAAAGATACTATGAGGGTGAAAGAGGATATTCAACTGGTATCCAACAGACCGAATATCAGGGAACTTTTGTGGCATACCATAGAGGCAAGAGGAATCGACCTCAGACCGGAAGACAATGTGGTGAAGGTAAAGGGAGAACTGGCGGTTTTTGTTCTCTATGTGGGGGATGACGAGGGGAATCCGCTGCAGTGGCTGGAATACAGCCTGCCTTTCGGGGGAGAAGTGGAGTGTCCGGACTGCAGGGAGGAACTGATTCCCAATATTGAAGTTTCCATGATACATCAGGGAATTGATGTAAAGCCTGATTCTGACGGGGAGGAAAGAATCTTTCAGGCAGATGTTGTGCTGGAGCTTGACATGAAGATGTATAAAGAGGAGGAACATGACCTTGTTCTGGACGTTTATACGCCGTTTAAAGAATGTGTGCTTCATGGAAAGAAGGAAGTTCTTGACAGTCTTCTTGTGCGTAATTCATCCAAATGCCGTCTGACAGACAGGGTGGAGGTAAAGGAGACGCAGGGAAAAGTTCTTCAGATCTGTCACAGTATGGGAAGGGTAAAAATAGATAAGTCTGCGATTGTAGAAGACGGAATTCTGGTGGAAGGAATCGTGCTTCTGAAGGTTCTCTATATTATCGGAAATGATGATATGCCGTTTTATTCTATGGAAACAATAATACCGTTTACCCATGTGGCGGAAGCGCGGGGGATTACGAAGGATTGTACGTATTTCCTGCGGACGGATATGGAGCAGCTTTCTACAACAATGGTGGACAGCAACGAGCTTGAGGTAAAGGCGACGGTGGGAATTAACGTTCTGGTATTAAACAGCAGGGAAGAAATGATTATTGAGAAGGTAGAGGAACAGCCTCTCGACAGGAATAAAATCCAGAATATGCCGGGAATTACAGTATATATGACAGCGGCAGGCGATACAATGTGGGATATTGCGAAGCGTTTTTATACAACTGTGGATGAGATATGCAGAATCAATGAGTTGGAAGGGGAGGAAGTAAAACTGGGGCAGCCGCTTCTTCTTGTAAAAAAGGTGGGCAGTTGATTTCCTGATATTACAAAATATTTTATATTGAAATCCTTTATAAAATCAGTTAAAATTGTATACAAAGTACAACATTGTATCTGTTCGTGAGAGAATCCTTGATTCAGGAGAAAGCGTAACAGAAATGTATTTAAGGAAACAAAAGATGGAGGGAATTATGCGGTTACGTGCATTTGCGAAGATTAATTTAGGATTGGATATTTTGGGCAAAAGAGATGACGGATATCATGATGTGCGGATGATTATGCAGACCATCCAGATGTATGATGTGCTGGAAATCCGAAAGTCGGAAACACCGGGAATTTCCCTTACAGCGAATTTTCCTTTTGTGCCCTGCGATGAGAGGAATCTTGTGTATAAAGCGGCGAAACTCCTTATGGATGAGTTTCATATTGAGGAAGGAATTTCCGTGAAGCTTGATAAATTCATTCCGGTGTCTGCCGGAATGGCAGGAGGAAGCACAGATGCAGCGGCAGCCCTTGTTGGTGTGAACCGCCTGTTCAACCTCAGACTGAGCGAGAAAGAGCTGATGGAACGCGGAGTGAAGATTGGCGCGGATGTGCCTTACTGTATTATGAGAGGAACTGCTCTTGCAGAGGGAATCGGAGAGAAGCTTACATGGGTTCCGCAGATGCCGCAATGCTGGATTCTGATTGGGAAACCGGGTGTGAATGTTTCTACGAAAATGGCTTATGAGAGTATGAAGCTGGATGAAATTAAAGAACGCCCGGACATTGACGGAATGCTGGAAGCATTGAAAAATGAAGATCTTTACGGTGTGACCTCCAGAATGAGAAATGTCTTTGAACCGGGAATCATTGCCCGCTATCCTGTGATTCAGGAAATTAAAAATCTCATGGAGAGCCACGGTGCGCTGAAAGCTTTGATGAGCGGAAGCGGACCTACTGTTTTCGGCGTTTTTGACGATGAGGAGAAGCTGGAGGCAGCGGCAGCAGCTTTAAGAGAAAGCGACCTTGCCAAAACTGTTTTTGCTACACAAATTTATAACCGTAACGGAGGAGAGATATACGAATGACAAGTGACTTTTCTGTAAATATGAATGAATATCTGCCCCTCAGGGATGTCGTGTTTAATACACTGCGTCAGGCTATTCTCAAGGGAGAGCTCAAGCCGGGTGAGAGGCTGATGGAGATTGCGCTTGCAGAGCGTCTGGGAGTAAGCAGAACGCCTATCCGTGAAGCTATGCGTAAGCTGGAGCTGGAGGGGCTTGTAGTGATGATCCCGCGCCGCGGAGCACAGGTTGCTAATATCACGGAGAAGGACTTAAACGATGTTCTGGAGGTGCGTATCGCTCTGGAAAATGTGGCGATTGAGAAAGCCTGCAAGAACATGACAGATGAGGATATGAGCCGCCTTTGGGTTGCTGCAAAAGGCTTTGAGCATACGATAGGAGAGGGAAATCTGGTGAAGCTTGCAGAGGCTGATGTAGCTTTCCATGAGATTATTTATCAGGCGTCTGATAATAAAAGACTGATTCAGACTCTGAACAATCTTCGTGAACAGATTTACAGATATCGTGTGGAGTATCTCAAGGATGGGGAAACAAGAGACGTTCTTGTACGGGAGCATGAAGAGCTTACCAGAGCGATAAGAGAACGGGATGTAGAGCGCGCTCAGAAGATTTCCTTCCAGCATATTGAAAACCAGAGAATGGGAATTATACATTCTATTCAGGCAGAAAATGAAATGAAAGAAAAGGCGAAACGCAGTAAATAAAATAATAAAATCCGGGTATTCTAAGAGAGATGTGGAGAACATCTCTCTTTTTTTGGCGGTCACAGGAGGTAAAAGGAGTATGGAAAGTGTAAAGATTTCGACGAATTTAAAGGTAAATGAAGAATATTTGAGAAACCGTCTTGAGAACTGTCAGGATATTTTAATTCGTCCTATGAAGCTTGGAAAAGAAGGAAAAACAGACTGTCTGATGGTTTATATTGAGGTTGCAGTTTCGAATATGATGCTTGATGATTCTGCAATCGGAAAGATGGTAAATCATTTCTGGGAATCCTCTCCGGAAAGTATTATGGAGTTTGTTTCTGAAAACAGTCTGGGCATTGCAGACGTACAGAAACTGCCTGATATGGAGAAAGTAATTACGGCTCTTTTGGCTGGAAATGCGGTATTTTTTTTAGACGGATACAATCAGGCTATGAAGATTTCCAGCAAGGGATATCCCAATATGGGGGTCACACAGGCAGAGACAGAAAAGGTATTAAGAGGTTCCAGAGAAGGATTTTCCGATATGGTCAAGACCAGCTCTGCGCTCATAAGAAAGAGAATCCGTGATACCAGAATGAAGGTAGAACAAATGGAAGTGGGTGTTCGTTCCCACACAGTTATACAGCTCCTGTATATGGACGATCTGGTACAGGATGGGCTTCTGGAAGAGATAAAAAGCCGTCTGAATAAATTTGAAATTGACGGTATCCTTGACAGCGGAATTATTGAACAGCTTACGGAAGACAGTTGGTATTCTCCGTTTCCGCAGTATCAGACAACGGAAAGACCGGACAGGGCAGCGCAGGAAATTCTCAATGGAAAAGTGGTTCTTCTGTGCGATAATTCGCCTGCAGCTCTTATTATGCCGGGAAATTTTAACAGCTTTATGGAAAGCAGTGAGGACTGGAATAATCGCTTTGAGATGGTTTCTTTTCTCCGTGTTCTTCGATATCTGGCAATGATCGGAGCTACAATTCTTCCCGGACTATATCTGGCAGTCATACGGTTTCATACACAGATTTTGCCTGTAAACCTTATTCTTTCTTTTGCGCAGGCAAGAGAAGGTGTACCTTTTTCCAGTGTGGCAGAACTGTTATTTCTGGAGCTTTCCTTTGAGATGATACGGGAGGCAGGCGTGAGAATTCCCGGACCTCTTGGAAATACAATTGGCATTGTCGGCGGCTTGATTATCGGACAGGCTGCAGTGGAAGCGAATCTTGTCAATCCAATGGTAGTGATTATTGTTGCGCTGACTGCACTCGGTTCTCTGGCGATTCCTGTGGAAGAATTTGCCTCTGCATTTCGGCTTTTGAAGTATATGTTTCTGCTTCTTGGAGGGTATCTGGGTATTTACGGAATCGTGCTTGGAGCATATCTGACTGTGTCGCATCTTGCCGGTCTGACAAGCTTTGGAATACCTTATCTTGTGCCTTTTGTAAAAAAAGAGAAGGTTTCCGGAGTGGGAAACGGAATCTTTCGAATTCCTATGCGAAAGAGAAAAGAGCGTCCGGTTTATGCGTCTGATAATGAACGTATAAGGCTGAAATGGAGGGAAAAATAAATGGAATTTGCGGAAAATGGACGGATTTCACACAGGCAGTTATACAGACAGATGATTCTTACCCTCCTTGCCCCTTTTCTTTTATGCCTGTTCGGAAGGGATAAAATATGGGGGATAGGAGGAGTCCTTGGGACAGTATTTGCCTTGATTCTTTTGCTTTTTTATGTGATATTTCTTATACGTCTTGCACCTTGTTACGGGGACACTGTGAAGGCGGCAGGAGGATTCTGGGGGCGTTTTGCAGGTGCTTTTTTTCTGGTTTATGTGATTATGGCGATGTCTTTTTTGCTTTCACTTCTGGGAAATATTGTACCTGAAGCTCTGGTTACGGGGATTCCGGGAAAGTGGATTTCTCTGACTGCATTGCTGGTATGCTGCGTGGGAACTCACCGTGGTATGCAGAAAAGAGGACGGATGGCAGAGGTATCGGGAGGGCTTCTCCTATGGGGGATTCTGCTTATGCTGGCAGTATGTATCAGCCAGGGAAAAGGGGAGTATTTAAGTGAAATTCTGAAAGAAAAAGAAAAAATAAGTGAGGATTTCTTCCGCTCCGGATATGTGGTTTTGTGCAGCTTTTCCGCACTTGGGCTGATGCCGTTTCTTTTGGAAGATGTGGAGAAACAGGGAAGCGCAGGGAAAACCGCGATTCTTGGGATTCTTACACTTGGCGGAATTTTAATCGGAGCAGAACTGATACTTCCGGCTGTTTTGGGAATGGGAAGACTTCAAACAGAGAAATATCCTGTACTTCCTCTTTTGTCAGGAGCAGATTTGCCGGGAAATGTGCTGGCAAGATTTGATATTTTGTGGATGGGATTCCTTCTTTACAGTATGCTTTTTGCAGTGGGAAGTCTTCTTCATTACGGGCATTTGATAGTGAAGAAAACACATCTTGGAACAGGAAGAATATGGATTCCTGCAATCGCATATATTCTTTCAGTCTGGGATTTCGGCGGCATAAAAGCGCAGGATTTTTTTGCGGATTATCTTGCCTATATCTTTGTTCCGGGACTTCTTATTGTGCAGATAAGTTTGTTTTGGAGCGGAAGAGGCCGATGGAAAAAGAGGATGGCAGCGGCGATGTCTGTGCTTGCTTTCTGCCTTTTTTTAGGAGGATGTGCCTCTGCTGTAGAGCCGGAAAAGAGAATGTATCCTCTGGCGCTTGGAGTTGATATCCGGGACGGAGAGTTTGTATTCAGTTATGGAATGCCGGATCTTGCAAAGGCTACAGGGCAGGAAAAAGGGGGAGAAGAAAATAAGGGAGGATTGGAGATTTCCGGATATAGTTTCGATGAAATTGAGCGGAAATATAATCAGTCTCAGAGTAAATTTCTGGACATGGGACATTTGGAAGCTCTGGTTCTCGGAGAAACGCTCAGAATAGAGAACAGGTGGGATGAAGCGCTGGAATATTTAAAGAAAAAACCGTTCATAGGAGAAGATATGTATGTGTTTGAAGCGGCGGATGCAGGAGAGATAATCAGTTGGAAAGGACAGGACAGCGCTTCAGCAGGAGAATATCTTACAGGAATGATGGAAAACAGAATGGGAAGGGAAAAGATGAAAAAGGTGACTCTGCGGGAGGTTTTTTATGAAAAATATAAAAGCGGAAACCTGTGTATGCTTCCAAAAGTAGTCACAGATGGGGAAAATCTGATTGTGGAAATGGAATAATAAAAAACATTGAGAAATGAAAAACAGAAGCTGCTGAATAAGTCTGTCTTTATGAGCCTATACTCCGGATAAGAGAACAGGGAACAGAACAAAATATGTTTTTCCCGGATAAATTTGGAGAGATTATGATTGTAAGATGGATAAGCAAGAGAAGAAATAAAGCGGCAGCAGCTCTGGCAGCCGCAGTGGTAATGAGTTGTCTGGTAAATACAGGCGCAACAAACACAGCGCCTGAAAAAAGGATTGTGAGGGAGGCGCAAAGCAGTTTTACCGAAAGAGGAGAGGGGGAACAGTCGGTTTCTGTCGAAAGAGAAGAGGGTTTTACTCCCGTGTATGCATGGTGGGGAACTCTATACCCGAAATTTTCTTTCAGTGAAAGAAAAAAGGGTAAAGTAAAGATTTCCTTCTGGCTTGCGAAAGCGTTTAAATGGTGTTAATATAGTCAGTGCCAGATGATATATGACAACCAGAAAAATGGAGAGAAATCAATGAAAATAGACAGAGATGCACCGGTAGGTGTATTTGATTCCGGTGTGGGAGGGCTTACGGTTGCGCGTGAGATCATGCGGAATCTCCCTTCAGAAAAAATTGTATATTTCGGTGATACGGCGAGAGTTCCTTATGGAAGTAAATCTAAAGAAACGGTTATCCGTTATTCCCGCCAGATTATCAGATTTCTTCAGGAACAGCAGGTAAAGGCAATTGTGGTTGCCTGTAATACAGCCAGCGCTTTTGCACTGGATGCTGTGCGTGACGAATTTAATCTTCCGATTATCGGTGTGATTGAGCCGGGCGCCAGAGTTGCAGCAGAGGAAACGAAGAACAAAAGAGTTGGGATTATCGGGACAGAGGGTACTGTAGGAAGCGGAATCCATGAAGCATTTTTGAAAAATCTGGACCCGGAGATTACGGTTTTTGGAAAAGCCTGTCCGCTTTTTTGTCCTCTTGTGGAGGAAGGCTGGCTTCACGATTCTGTGACAACAGAGGTTGCAGGCAGATATCTCCGGGAATTACAGGAAAAAGAAATTGATACCCTTATTCTGGGCTGTACCCATTACCCTCTTCTTCGTTCGACAATCGGAGAGATTATGGGAGAAAAGGTACGCCTTGTCAATCCGGCATACGAGACTGCGCTGGAGCTTGGCAGACTGCTGAAAAAGAACGGGCTTTTAAGTACCGGAACGGAACAGGAGGAATTTCCATATCGTTTTTATGTGAGTGACCTGGCAGATAAATTCAAGGCTTTCGCAAATTCGATTCTGCCTTATGATGTGGAAATGACGAAAAAAATAGACATAGAGAAATATTAGGAGATACGAATGGAAAAGAATGTACTGATTCATGTGCGCGGACTGCAGTTGATGGATCCGGAGAGCGGAGAAGAGCCATTGGAAATTGTAGTTCCGGGAGAGTATTATTTCAGAAACGGAAGCCACTATCTTCGTTACGAAGAAGTGATGGAGGACTTTGCGGAGCCGACGATCAATTACATAAAAATGGCCCCTCGCGGAATGGAAGTTCGCAAAAAAGGACTTGTAAATGTTCATATGGTTTTTGAACAGGGAAAGAAAAATATGACTTACTACACAACTCCCTTCGGGACAATCCAGATGGGGATTGCGGCTACGAATCTTTCTCTCGATGAGAGTAAGGACAGCCTGAATATGAAAGTCGATTATGCCCTCGATATGAATGAGGAGCATATTGCGGACTGCTATCTGATGATTCAGGTACAGCCGAGAGACTGCGAAAATTTCACATTATAAAAAATAAGGCTGCCCGTCGTGAATGAAGGGCAGCCTTGAATTTTATTTTTCTTTTTTCTCGCTTTTGTCTTTTTTGAAACGGGCAAAGAAGCCTTTTTTCTTCTTTTCCGGTTTCTCTAAAGAACCGCGGATTCCTTTTACGCCTACAATGTAAAGTCCGCTGACTTCCGCTTTGATTTCTTTTTTTACAGGGATAAGATCGTAAACTTTTTCATCTGCAATTAATATAGAAATCTTCGGTCCGACTTTTGCCTTAACAATGGGAAGTTTGGAACGTCTCATAAGCTTAGGTGTCTGGTCAATGACCATCTGAGGAAGACCTGATTCTTTCAGTGGCATCCGCTTTTTATCGATAACCAGCATGGAAACTGTCTGTTTGGTGGCTTCGATTTGTGCCTGCTGTTCTTCCTGTTTCTTCTGAGCCTTTTTTCCGAAGAAATATAAACCGACTAATACGCAAATCAGGATAACAAGAATGACCAGAAGGACTATTGTTGCTGTGCTCATATATGAATCCTCCTAAATAAGTGTAACGCATTATGAATACCGCAGCGGTTTTAACCATAATGCAGATTTCATTTTATCATCATTTGCAGAAAAAGGCAATTATTAAAAATGAATTAAGGTGGAAATTTATTCGGTAATCGGTTATACTTGTATTATATATTTTTCGGGGGGATATGAAGGGATGTGCATGGTTATACTAAATGTACCTGAAAAACCATTTTTAAACAGGCGCGGGACAGTGTTGTGTGAAAAATAACCATGCTGTTTTATGTGAAATAAAAGGAGAAGAACATGAGAGAAATGAAACCTGATATTGATGAACCTAAGAAGAGAAAAGGCAGAGGTTCCGGGGAGATTGATCTGCCTCTGGGAGAGCTTGAAGCAAAAGAGATTGAGCAATCTGAAGAAGGAGAAGCCGAAGAGTCAGAAGAACCGGAGGATGACGGCGAAGAAATCACACAGGAAGAAATAGAGGAAGAAAAGGCATATGAAGCCAGACGTGCAGCCCGTGCGGAGAGAAATAGAATCCGTAAGCTCAGGCGGCGAAGGAAAAGAATGCTTGTTATGTCGTTAAGCGCGGCTGCAGTAATTGTTCTTGCTGCCGGCATTTATTTCGGGGATGAATTTAAAAACAGGGTGCAGGATATGCAGAAAACTCTGGCTGAGAATCTTAACGAGCGCAGGGCGAAGGCGGATACGGAGGAAGCTTCAGCGAAAGCGGATGCGCAGAAAAAAGAAGAGGTGACAAAGGAACCTGAAAAGACGGCGGACCAGGAGCAGAAAGAGGCGGAAGACCGCCTGATCAGACGGGCGCGCCGTTATGGAAAGCAGTACGATTATGACAGGGCGATTAAAGTGTTTACAGACAGTGAGCTTTATGAAAAATCAGAACGTCTTCATAAATATGTAGCGAATTACGAGAAGAAAAAAGCTTCCTGCGTGGCATGGCCGATAGAGGAAGTGACTCATGTATTCTATCATTCCCTTATCGTGGACCCGTCTAAGGCTTTTGACGGTGATTTCAAGACGGATGGCTTTAATCAGGTTATGACGACTATAGATGAGTTCAATAAGATTACGCAGGCTATGTATGACAAAGGCTATGTTATGGTAAGTATCAAGGACATGGCAAGTGTCGATGAAAACGGAAATATGGTACCCGGGGAAATTCTTCTTCCGCCCGGTAAAATCCCGTTTGTCCTTTCGCAGGATGACGTATGTTATTATCACTTCATGGACAACAACGGTTTTGCCACAAAGCTGGTGGTGGACGAAGACGGAAAGGTCAGAAATGAATATGTCAATGACGACGGCAGCGTATCTGTAGGCGATTACGATATGGTACCGCTGATCGATCGGTTTGTAGAAGAGCATCCTGATTTTTCCTACAGAGGAGCGAAAGGTATCATTGCGCTTACAGGATATAACGGAATCCTTGGTTACCGCACAGACAGCAGCTATGAGACAAGACCGGATGACTTGGACAGGGATAAGGTAGAATGGCTGGATGCGCATCCGGAGTTCAATCTGGAAACAGAGCGCGAAGGTGCGAAGAAGGTGGCGGAAGCCATGAAAAAGAACGGATGGCTTTTCGCAAGCCATACCTGGGGACATCTGAATGTAGGAGAGATTTCCATGGAAAGACTGCAGAGGGATACGCAGAAATTCAAAGAAAACGTAGACCCTGTTATCGGCGGAACGGACATTATCATTTTTGCATTCGGGGCAGACTTAAATCAGGCTGAGGATTATTCAGGAGAAAAATTTGAATTCCTGAAGGGTCAGGGCTATAATTATTTCTGTAATGTAGATTCCCAGAAATATTTCGTTCAGCTTCGCGACAGATATCTGCGTATGGGAAGAAGAAATCTTGACGGATACAGAATGTACTACAATCCGGAAATGCTGGACGACCTGTTTGATGCAGCAGCAGTCTTCGACCCGACAAGACCTGTGCCTGTTGCGCCAATGGGATGAAATAAGACAATTTAGGAGGACTTTTGAGGAATGAAAAAAAAGATGTATCTTGCTGTGCTGACTCTTGCGCTTGCGCTCACTGCAACAGCATGTGGAAATAATACCGGGGATGGAAGCAATGTAAAGAATGAGCAGACAGATAAGAAGAAAGCGGACACCCGCCTTGTTTCTGTGAAAGATCTGGAGAAGTATGTGAAGCTTGGAGAGTATAAGGGAATTACTCTGGATAAAGTGGTAAGTGTGATTTCCGAGGATGATCTGGCTGCGCAAATTGATGAGAATCTTATGAAAGCTGCGGAGGAGATTTCCGGCGGAGCTGAAATGGGGGATCTTGTGACAATTAACTTCGTGGGAACGAAGGATGGAGAAGCTTTTGACGGAGGTACTGCGAACAATTATGACCTGACTCTTGGCGCGGGCGGTATGATTCCGGGGTTTGAGGACGGCATTGTAGGAATGAAGAAGGGGGAGACGAAGGATCTGAATCTGACGTTCCCTGAGGATTACCATGAACCGTCTTTTGCAGGAGAAGACGTTGTGTTTAAAATTACCTGTCAGAAGGTGCGCCGCAAAGCTGAACTTACAGACGAGTGGGCTGCAAAGCAGGGCGATTATAAGACGGCAGACGACTACCGTGCAGGGATAAAGGCGCAGATGGAAGAGACTGCGCAGAAAGCAGCAGATGAAGAGCTTAAAAACAGCGCATGGCTTCGAGTGGTAGATTCTTCCGAGGTTCTGGAATATCCGCAGGAGGACATTGAGAAACAGAAGAAAGAGTACAAAAAGATGACCCAGCGTTTTGCGGACCAGGCGGAAATGGAACTGGAAGAATTCGTGGAATCACAGAATATGACTATGGAGCAATTTGAGGCAAGTATGCAGCAGTATGCGGAACTCATTGTGAAACAGGATCTGGTGATTCAGGCAATTCTTGATGCAGAAAACATTTCTCTGAACGATGAGGAATGTCTGGAAATTCAGGAGGAGCTTATTAAGAACAGCGGCTCAAAGGACCTCGCAGAGATGATTGACAGATACGGACAGGAAGGCGTAGACGAAGCAATCGGTCTTCTCCGTGTGGAGGACTTTATCCTGAAGAATGCGAAAATCAATGAGAAGGCTTCAGGCGGAGATACAACAGGGGAAAACGCGGAGGCAGTAACAAACGAGGAGACACAGGAGCCGGACGCAGAAGGGGAAATAGATGCGGAGCTGGAGGATGACGGCGAAGTTGACGATGATACGGCTGTGCTGGAGTAAATAATAGCTGGATAAAAAGGAAATATCAGGTGAAAAACCATTGTATTTCCAGTACAGATAGTGTATGATGGACGTAGAAACTGAAAACTATACTATTTTTGTACGATTAGAGGATAAGCGGGGTTATAAATAATGGACAAACGAGTTTTGCGCGAGAGGATGCGCAGGAAAAGAAGACAGCAGAGAATCCGCAGATACATGAAGCTTGGTATTTATGGTCTGGGTACGATTCTGGCAGTTATCTTTGTGATAAGAGGTGTGATTATGCCTATCGCCAGCCGAATCGGCGGAGGCGGTAAAGATGAGGGAAAGGTAGTTGCCGTACAGGCTCAGACTGCAGAGGCAGATCCCAATGCAGCGGTTCGCCAGCCGCTGAAAGGGCAGCAGGATGTGGGGAAGATTACCGAAAAGACGCCCGGATGGCACGAGGATGAGTCGGGCCGCTGGTATCAGAATGCAGATGGTACATATTTTGCGGATGGATTTCAGGAGATTGACGGAGTGAATTACTCTTTTGATTCCAACGGCTATCTGCAGACCGGATGGGTAGAAAAAGGTGTGAATGATTATTTCTTCAACGAGGATGGTTCCTATAATCCGACGAAGAAAAAACCGAGAATCGCTCTGACCTTTGATGACGGTCCGTCTCAATATACGATGGAGCTTCTCAATGTACTGGAAGAGAACAATGCAAAAGCAACCTTCTTCATGCTTGGAGAACATGTAGACATGTATCCGGATGAAATCAAAAAAATGGTGGAGATAGGCTGTGAACTGGGAACGCATTCATGGAATCATCCAAACCTGTTTGAGCTTGACATGGACAGCGTTGCAAAGCAGTTTAAGGATGTGGACGATGCTCTGATTAAGGTTTGCGGACAGCCTGCAACGGTTGCCAGAGCTCCTTTTGGCAATGGTAATCAGGATATTTTCGACACGGTAGGAAAGCCGTTTTTCATGTGGTCTCTTGATACAATGGACTGGGATCTCCTTGATGCAGATGCAGACTATAATGCAGTTATGAACGGAGACCTTACAGACGGTTCCATTATTCTGATGCATGACATCCACGAGCCTTCGGTAAAGGCTGCTGTTCGTCTGATTCCGGATCTGGTTGCCAAGGGATATAAGCTTGTGACTGTCAGTGAACTGGCTGAGGCTAAGGGAGTAACTTTACAGAATGCCCAGTATGTGGATTTTTGGGACAGCTCATTCAGAAACGGTCTTGTGACAGGATGGAACGGAAAAGAATCCTCACTGTTTGCGCCTGACCCGAATAAGACTGCTGAGGAAGGTTCCGGCGACGGTTCTTCGGATGAAGGTTCTGCAGATGGCGGAGAATTTACAGACGATGGTTCCGGAGATATGACAGACGGAAGTGACGACGGTTCCGGAGAGATGTCCGATGGAAGCGGAGATGGTTCCGGAGACATGTCGGACGGAAGTGAAGGCTATTAAGAAAGTTAAGAAAAAAGAAGAGGACGGAGCTGTGAAAAAACGCAGCGCCGTCCTCTTTTTGCCCTGTTTTTAATTGACGTAAAGTTGCTGCGTTGGTATAATGGAGATTAGATAATGACTGAGAGTCAAAAATGACCGGACACTTGATTTTTCAGCAAAATAAACCGGTATTGGGAGGAGACATCGTAATGGGCAGATGGTATGAAGAAGCAGTGTTTTATCACATGTATCCAATTGGTATGACAGGAGCGCCGAGACGGAATGAAAGCGAGGAGATTGTACATCGTTTTCCGGAACTGGAAGAATGGCTTCCGCATATAGATTCACTGGGCTGCACCGCAATTTATATAGGACCTTTATTTGAATCCACATCACACGGATACGACACCAGAGACTATAAGCTTGTGGACAGAAGGCTTGGAGATAATGAAGATTTTAAGCATTTTGTAAAGGCCGCTCACGACAGAGGAATCAGGATTGTGGTTGACGGCGTATTTAACCATACAGGGCGTGAGTTTTTTGCTTTTCAGGATATTCAGAAGAATCGTGAAAATTCCCCGTACTGCAGTTGGTACAAGGGAATCAATTTCGGATGGAATTCTCCGTATAACGACGGCTTCGGATATGAGGCATGGAGAAACTGCTTTGAGCTTGTGAATCTGAATTACTGGGAGCCGAAGGTAAGAGAGTATCTTTTGGATGTAATCCGTTTTTGGATAGAGGAATTTGATATTGATGGTATCCGTCTTGACTGTGCGGATTGTCTGGATTTCTCTTTTATGCAGGATATGAAGCGTGTTACAGGTGAATTGAAAGAAGATTTCTGGCTGATGGGCGAGGTTATTCATGGGGATTATGCCCGTTACATCAGAGAGGCAAAGATAGACAGCGTAACCAATTACGAGCTTCATAAAGGGATTTATTCCGGACACAATGATCATAATTATTTTGAGATCGCACATACCATCCGCAGAGAATTTGACCAGAATGGCGGAATCTACAGAGGAATGAAGCTTTACAGCTTTGTTGATAACCATGACGTGGACAGAATTGCATCCAAGCTCAAGGTGAAGGAGCATATTTATCCTGTGTATACATTATTATTTACTTTGCCGGGAATCCCGTCCATTTATTACGGATCTGAATGGGGAATTCAGGGGCGCAAGGAAGGCGGGAACGACGATCCGCTGCGTCCGGCAGTGAATCTTAAAGAAACCCTTGAGAATGTGCCGGATCCCAAGCTGCTGAAATGGGTTCAGACACTTGGAAAGATTCATAAAGAATATAAGATGTTTGCAGATGGTTCTTATCAGGAGCTTCTCCTGACAAACAGGCAGTATGCTTTTGCCAGAATACTTGAAGGCGAATGCGCTGTCGTTGCAGTGAACAATGATGAGAAAGATGCAGAACTTAATATCCGCATTCCGGTATCCGGCAGAAACTGTACAGACCTTGTAAGCGGGGAAAAGGCAGACGGTTCCGATGGAATGCTTCATATCAGGCTGAAACCAAATGAAAGCCGTATCATCCTTGTCAGGGAATAAGGGATTTTTTATATAATGTATGTTTAAGGGAGGAACTCTAAATGGGTGAAGTAATGAAATTTACAGATTTAGACCAGTATTTATTTGGACAGGGTACGCATTATGAGATCTATAAAAAACTGGGCGCGCATCCGACTACATATCGCCGCAAAAAAGGCGTTTATTTTGCGGTCTGGGCTCCGAATGCACAGTCTGTTTCTGTAATCGGTGATTTTAACGGCTGGGCGGAGGACGCTCACCCTATGAAAAAAGCAGGGGATATCGGTGTGTGGGAGGTATTTGTACCCGGCGCAAAAATCGGCGAGCTTTATAAATTCTTTATTGTGGGAATGCATGGAGAGAAGCTTTATAAGGCTGACCCGTATGCAAATGCTTCTGAACTGCGTCCCGGCACTGCATCCAAAATTACAGACATCACAGATTATAAGTGGAAAGACTCCACATGGATGAAGAACAGAGAGAACTTCGATGATTCCAAAGACGCAATGTCTATCTACGAAGTACATCCCGGCTCATGGAAAAAACATCCGACCTCAGAAGAGGATGAGAAGGGATTTTACAATTACAGAGAATTTGCGCAGGCTCTGGCTGCTTATGTAAAAGAGATGGGTTATACCCATGTAGAGCTTATGGGAATTGCAGAGCATCCCTTTGACGGTTCATGGGGATATCAGGTAACCGGTTATTATTCCCCTACCTCCCGTTATGGAACTCCGCAGGACTTCAAATATCTGGTGGACTATCTCCATCAGCAGAAAATTGGCGTAATCCTTGACTGGGTTCCGGCTCATTTCCCGAAAGATGCTCACGGACTTGCGAATTTTGACGGAACTGCTGTTTATGAGCATGAGGACCCCAGACAGGGCGAGCATCCGGACTGGGGTACCAAGATTTACAATTACGGACGTCCGGAGGTTAAGAACTTCCTGATAGCCAATGCTCTTTACTGGATTGAAGAATGCCACGTTGACGGTCTTCGTGTAGATGCGGTTGCATCCATGCTCTACCTTGACTACGGCAAGCAGGATGGTCAGTGGGTTGCAAATAAGTATGGCGATAATAAGAATCTGGAGGCAATCGAGTTCTTCAAACACCTGAATACGGTTGTTCTTGGCAGAAATCATGGAGCTGTTATGATTGCAGAGGAATCTACCGCATGGCCGATGGTAACAGGAGACGCGGAAAAAGGCGGACTTGGATTTTCCCTGAAGTGGAATATGGGATGGATGAACGACTTCCTGGAATACATGAAGTGCGACCCGTATTTCCGTAAATTTAATCACAATAAGATGACTTTTGCAATGGCGTATGCTTACAGTGAGAAATATATTCTGGTAATTTCCCACGATGAGGTCGTTCATCTTAAATGTTCCATGCTGAACAAGATGCCGGGAGAACTGGATGATAAATTTAAGAACTTAAAGGCTGCCTACGCGTTTATGTTCTGCCATCCGGGAAAGAAGCTTCTGTTCATGGGACAGGAATTCGGACAGCTTCGTGAGTGGAGTGAAGAGAGAGAGCTTGACTGGTTCCTTCTCGGAGAGGATTCACATAGAAATCTTCAGGGCTTCGTAAAAGACCTTCTTCATCTTTACAAAAAATATCCGGCGCTTCATGCTCTGGACAATGATCCGGAAGGCTTCGAGTGGATTAATCCAAACGACGGAGACAGAAGCATTTTCAGCTTTGTGAGAAAATCTCCGACAAAGAGAAACAACATTCTTCTGGTAGTAAACTTTACTCCTGTGGACAGACCTGATTACAGAGTAGGAGTTCCGAAAAAGAAACAGTATAAACTGATTATGAACGAGAACGGAATGTGCGAGCAGAAGGTATTTAAGGCTGAGAAGAGCGAGTGCGACAACCGTCCATTCTCTTTTGCTTACCCGCTTCCGGCATATGGTGTGGGCATTTTCCTGTATTAACAGGCTAAAATAAGAGTGATTTCGTGCAAGTTGTTAATTGCATTTTTCAGAAAGACAGGATATAATGTACACGTAAACAAGGAAATGGATAAAAAGAAGAGAATGTCGAAAGGAGAATATTGACATGAAAGTATCACATATTAAAAATATCGAGAAATTTTTTGAAGTAATTGACAGTTGTGAAGGTAAAGTAGAGTTAGTAACAGGTGAAGGCGACAGACTGAACCTGAAATCCAAATTATCCCAGTATGTATCACTGGCGAACATTTTCTCCGGCGGCGAAATTCCGGAACTGGAAATCGTAGCATACGAGAAAGAAGACATTGATAAATTAATGCACTTTATGATTAATGGCTGATAAATAAGATACAATTGAGGGGATGTGACAGGGTCATGTCCCCTTTGTTGTACAGGGGAGTTCGAAGCGGACTTGTCCGCTTTGTTTTTACAATGGAACCAGGGGGTATACGCGCCTCCTGGTCAAAATGCGTTTGCCCAAAAGTATAAACAGCACTTCGATGTGTAAACAATACATAAATAAAAGAAAAGGAGAGAAAAACCATGACAAAAATTGATATTATCTCCGGTTTCCTTGGAGCCGGAAAAACAACTCTGATAAAAAAACTTCTGAAAGATGCGTTTGCTGGAGAACAGGTTGTTCTCATTGAGAACGAATTTGGTGAAATCGGCATTGACGGCGGTTTTCTCAAAGAAGCAGGAATTGAAATCCGTGAGATGAACTCCGGTTGTATCTGCTGCTCCCTCGTAGGTGATTTTGGCGCTTCTCTGAAAGAGGTTGTAGAAAAATATCATCCGGACAGAATCCTGATCGAGCCGTCAGGCGTGGGCAAATTATCTGACGTTATCAAAGCAGTGCAGGGCGTTCAGGAAGAAGTGGATATTGTTCTGAACAGCTATACAACAGTAGTAGATGCGAAAAAATGCAAAATGTATATGAGAAACTTCGGTGAGTTTTTCAACAATCAGGTGGAATATGCAGGCGCTATTATTATGAGCCGTACAGATATTGTAGATGAAAAGAAAGCAATGGCTGCGATGGAACTGCTCCGTGAGATTAATCCTAAGGCTGCAATCATTACTACTCCGATTGAGAAGCTGGAAGGTAAGAAGATTCTGGAGACAATGGAGCATCCGGTTTCTCTTGCTGATGAAATGCTGGAGGAAGAGGTATGCCCGGAATGCGGACATGTACATGAGCACGGAGAGCACCACGAGCACGAGCATCACCACGAACACGAGCACCATCACGAGCATGAACACCATCACGAGCATGAGCATCATCACGACCATGAATGCGGCTGTGGACATGACCACCATCACGACCATGAATGCGGTTGCGGACATGAACATCACCATCATCATGCAGACGAGGTATTTACAAGCTGGGGTCGCGAGACAATTCGGAAATATACAAGAGAGAATCTCGAAAAGATTCTGGAAACACTTTCCTGCTCCGATGAATACGGAACAATCCTCCGCGCAAAGGGAATGCTTCCGGCAGAGGATGGAACATGGATTTACTTTGACATGGTTCCGGAAGAAACAGAGATTCGTGAAGGCGCTCCGGAATATACAGGACGTCTCTGCGTAATCGGTTCCAAGATGAATGAGGAGAAGCTTGCAGAGCTGTTTGGTCTTGCATAAAGCTTTTTGAAAATATAAAAGTTTGAGAGGATAAGCTATGAATGAAATCACAGTTCCCATTTACCTGATAAGCGGTTTTCTGGAAAGCGGCAAAACGACTTTTCTGAACTTTACACTGCAGCAGGACTACTTTGCCATTGATGGAAAAACTCTTCTGATTCTCTGCGAAGAAGGAGAAGAGGAATACGAGATGGATAAGCTGAAGCTCACCAATACCATTGTGGAGGTCATTGAAGACGAAAGTGATTTTACGCCGGAAAGACTGGCTGCTCTGGATATAATTCATAATCCGGAACGAGTTGTTATTGAATATAACGGCATGTGGCTGGTAAGTAAATTTGAGAAGATGCAGCTTCCGGCAGGCTGGGGAATCGAGCAGGAGATTACCTGTGTAGACGCCACTACTTATCAGGTTTATATGGCAAATATGAAATCTATTTTCATGGATATGGTAAGAAATACAGATATGGTTGTATTTAACAGATGCAAAGAAGGTGATCCTCTTGCATCCTACCGACGCGGTATTAAGGTTGCCAATCAGGCGGCAGAGGTTATTTTCGAAGATGAAGAAGGGGAAATTGACGATATTTTTCAGGATGAGATGCCCTTTGACATCAATGCGCCGATTATTGATATTATGCCGGAGGACTATGGAATCTGGTTTGTGGACGCTATGGACAATCCTCAGACTTATGTGGGGAAAACTGTCCGTTTCAAAGGCCGCGCTCTGAAACCGAGGGGAATGGGAAGTAAATTCTTTGTTCCCGGACGTACTGCCATGACCTGCTGTGCAGATGATACCACCTTCCTTGGATATGTATGCAGAAGCGATTACACACCTCACATTAAAGAAGGAAGCTGGGTGGAGGTTACTGCAAAAGTAGCTTATGAAAACAGAATGGAGTACCAGGGAGAAGGGATTGTTCTCTATGCGGAAAAAACAGAAGTCTGTGAGCCGCTGAAAGAAGAAATGGTTTATTTCAACTAAATGTAAATACAAAAACTGAGGAGAAATTATGTACTTAATAGTTGGTTTGGGAAATCCCGGAAAACAGTACGAGGCAACTCGCCATAATATGGGATTCGATACAGTTGATTATCTTGTGGAAGAGCACCGCGTTCCCCAGGGCGGTGTGAAATTCAATGCCATGTACGGAAAGGCGATAATAGGAGGAGATAAGGCAATTCTTATGAAGCCTCTTTCCTTTATGAATTTAAGCGGTGGTCCTGTCCGTGAAATGGCAAATTATTTCAAGATTAACCCGGAAACAGAACTGATTGTGATTTACGATGACATTGACCTTGAGCCGGGACAGCTTCGCATCCGTAAGCAGGGAAGCGCAGGCGGTCATAACGGAATCAAGGATATCATCCGCCAGCTTGGCACGGAGAAATTCCTTCGTGTGAAAGTAGGAGTAGGCGCGAAGCCGAAGGGCTGGGATCTGGCTGACCATGTGTTGGGCAGATTTTCTGCCGACGACCGTAAGCTTGTGGATGAAGCCATCGAAAAAGCGGCGAAGGCGGTGGAACTCATTATTGCAGAGGGCGCTGACGCAGCTATGAATGAATATAACAGAAAAGTTTCCACAGCTAAGACAAACAATCGTTGAGAGGTTTTTATGAAAGCTTTTTTGGAGCCTCTGCACAGCCTTGCAGAGTTTGAAGAAATTTATACAAAGGCAAAAACAAATAAGGGAATCCTTCAGGTTTCCGGATGTATGGAGTCGCAGAAAGCCCATCTTATGTATGGGCTTTCCGGACTTTTTCCATGCCGTCTGATTCTTGCGGAAGATGAGCGCAGAGCAAAGGAAATTTATGAGGATTACCGTTTTTATGATAAAAAGATCTTTTCCTATCCGGCAAAAGACCTTCTTTTTTTTCAGGCGGACATTCACGGAAACCTGCTTATCCGACAGAGGATGCGGGTGGTGAAGGCGCTTTTGGAGCAGGATGAGATTACAGTTGTTACAAGCATAGACGGTGTGATGGACTTCCTCACAGCGCCGGAAAAAATCAGAAAAAATCTGCTCCATTACCGCAATGACAGCGAAGTAGATTTGGATGAGCTGAAAGAAAAACTGGTAGAGCTTGGCTATGAGCGCGTGGGTCAGGTAGAGATGCCGGGACAGTTTTCTATTCGCGGCGGGATTGTAGATATCTATTCTCTTACAGAAGAAAATCCGTGGAGAATTGAGCTGTGGGGAGATGAAATTGACTCCATCAGAAGCTTTGACGCAGAGAGTCAGAGGTCGCTGGAGAATCTGGAGGAAATTACGATTTATCCGGCAGTGGAACGCACCGGAGAAAAAGGCATGGTATCTTTTCTGGATTATTTTCCCGAAGAAAAGACGATGATTTTTCTGGATGAGCCGAACCGCCTTTCCGAAAAGGGCGAGGCTGTGGAGGAGGAATACCGCCAGAGCCGTGAAAGAAGAGAGGAAAAAGGCTGTCAGAACCTGCCTGCAAACTGGCTCTGCGATTTCGCAAAAATACAGAGAGAACTGAATAAGCGAAATTGTATCTCTGTCTGCGCTCTGGAGCCGAGACAGGCAGGCTGGAAGGTGAAAGACAAATTTTACCTGAATGTAAAGTCGGGAAATGCGTATAACAGCAGCTTTGAGCTTCTGGTGAAGGATTTGCACCAGTATAAAAAACAGGGATATAAAATAGCACTGCTTTCCGGTTCAAGAACAAGGGCGGAGCGTCTTGCGCGGGATTTGCAGGAGGAAGGCTTAAATGCTTTTTACAGCCAGGATTACAGCCGTGAGATTCAGCCCGGTGAAATCATGGTGGTTTACGGCCATGCAAAGAAAGGCTTCGAATATCCTCTGATTAAGTTTGTTCTGATGACGGAAACAGATATTTTCGGACAGGAGCAGACAAAGAAAAAGAAGAAAAAAGTATATAATGGCCAGAGGATTCAGGATTTCGCAGAGCTTTCCATTGGAGATTTCGTAGTACATGAAAAGCATGGACTGGGTATTTATAAGGGGATTGAAAAAGTAGAAGTAGACAGGATTGTTAAGGATTATATCAAGATTGAATACCGCGGCGGAAGCAATCTTTATATCCTTGCGACTCAGCTCGATGCCCTGCAGAAATATTCCGGCGCAGATACGGCGAAAGCTCCGAAGCTGAATAAGCTGGGCGGTCAGGAATGGAATAAAACCAAGAGCAAAGTAAGGGGAGCTGTGAAGGACATTGCCAAAGAACTGGTACAGCTCTATGCAGAGCGCCAGCAAAAAGAAGGCTATGTCTGCGGTCCGGATACAGTCTGGCAGAGAGAATTCGAGGAAATGTTCCCTTATGAGGAAACTGCCGACCAGCTTGCAGCCATTGAGGATGCAAAAAGAGATATGGAAAGCACGAAAATCATGGAGCGTCTTGTCTGCGGCGACGTAGGATACGGCAAGACGGAGGTTGCTCTTCGAATTGCATTTAAAGCTGTCCAGGAGAGCCGTCAGGTTGTATATCTTGCGCCGACGACGATTCTGGCGCAGCAGATTTATAATACCTTTGTCCAGAGAATGAAGGAATTTCCGGTACGTGTGGATCTTTTGTGCAGATTTCGCACGGCAGCCCAGCAGAAAAAGACCATTGCAGATTTGAAAAAAGGAATGGTAGATGTGGTGGTGGGAACGCACAGAGTGCTTTCCAAGGATGTGGAATTTAAGAATCTGGGACTGCTGATTATTGATGAGGAACAGCGCTTCGGTGTTGCCCATAAGGAGAAAATCAAGCAGTTAAAGAAAGATGTGGATGTTCTGACTCTGACAGCGACTCCGATTCCGAGAACCCTTCATATGAGTATGATCGGAATTCGTGATATGAGTGTGCTGGAAGAACCGCCTATGGACAGAATGCCGATTCAGACCTATGTTATGGAGTACGATGAGGAGACTGTGCGGGAAGCCATTAACAGGGAAATGCGCAGAGGAGGACAGGTTTATTATGTCTATAACCGTGTGACGGATATCGCGGAGGTCGCCCTTAGGATTTCCAAGCTTGTGCCGGAGGCGAGAGTGGATTTTGCCCACGGACAGATGAGCGAAAAGGAACTGGAGCAGGTGATGTTTGCCTTTATCAACGGCGATATTGATGTGCTTGTTTCCACGACGATTATTGAGACCGGACTTGATATTTCCAATGTAAATACTATGATTATCCATGATTCGGACAGGTACGGTCTGAGTCAGCTTTACCAGCTTCGGGGAAGAATCGGGCGTTCCAACAGAACTGCGTATGCGTTCCTTATGTACAGGCAGAATGTGATGCTCAAAGAGACTGCGGAAAAGCGTCTTGCCGCCATACGTGAATATACGGATTTGGGAAGTGGTTTCAAGATTGCCATGCGTGATTTGGAGCTTCGAGGCGCAGGAAATATTCTGGGCGCACAGCAGCATGGGCATATGAATGCAGTGGGATATGACCTTTACTGCAAGATGCTCAGTGAAGCGGTCAAAGAAGCGAAAGGTATTCATACGCTGGAAGATTTTGAGACGACAATAGACCTTAACATGGATGCGTTTATTCCGGATTCCTACATCAGCAATGAGTTCCAGAAACTCGATATTTACAAGAGAATCGCCGGGATTGAGACGCAGCAGGATTATGACGATATGCTGGAGGAGCTTCTGGACCGTTTCGGAGAGCCTTCGAAGGCTGTTATGAATCTTCTTGCCATTGCGCGGCTTAAAGCAATTGCCCATCAGGGATATGTTACGGAAATTAAGCAGATGGGCAAAGAGGTACGGATTACGCTTTACGAAAAGGCAAAGATTAACCCTGAGGGAATACCTCTTCTGATGCAGAAGTACCGTAGGGGTCTGAGCTTCAAAAATGAACAGGAGCCGAAGTTTATTCTGGAGATTCAGGGAAAAATTATTCCTGCTCTTACAGATTTTGCCCAGGAGCTGGTGAATATGGTAGATGAGGCTCAGGTTTAAAATTGTGATGATTTTGTGACGTGATGTGCAGCAGGGAAGATTTATCTTGCCCAAAATGGGAAAAAAGATTATACTGAATATTAATATAGTCTGCGGCGCAGACACAAGAATCGACAATTTATGGAGGATGACATGAAAAATTCAATGAAAAGAACAGCCGTTGCAGCTCTGGCAGGCGTTATGGCAGCGGGAATGCTGACAGGCTGCGGGGAACAGAAACCAGACGGAACAAAGACAGTTGCGACAGTAAATAAAACAGAGATTCCGTTAGGTGTTGTAAGTCTTTATGCCCGTATACAGCAGGCGCAGACAGATGCGATGTACAAGAGTTTCATGGGAAGCGGCGCAAATATGTGGGATACAGCAGTAGAGGAAGGCTCTGAAGAGACTTATGGACAGAAGATGGTTTCTGACAGTCTGAATGCAGTAGAGCTGATGGTTGTTCTGAAAGAGAAAGCGGCCGATTACGGAGTTGAGGTTACAGAGGAAGAGCAGGCGAAGATTGCAGACGCGGCAGCAGCCTTTGTGGAAGATAATGGAGACGAGGTTATGAGTGAGCTGGCAGCAACGGAAGAGCAGGTGAAAATGCTTCTGGAACTTCAGACTTACCGTACCAAAATCTACGAGCCAATTGTAGCAGGAGGAAAGATCGAGGTTACAGACGAAGAAGCGAACCAGTCTGCGTTTACTTATGTGAACGTATCTACCGGCAGCGAAGAACTGACAGAGGAAGATAAAGAAAAGAAAAAAGAGCAGGCTCAGGAGATTCTTGATAAAGTGAAAGAAGATCCAACTGCAGATATGACTGAGATTGCGAAAGCAGTTGATGAAACTTATACATCTCTGACAGGTAAGTTTACAGTTGTGAAAGGTGAAGATACAGAGGATTCCTATCCGGAAGAGGTTATGGAAGTTCTCAGGACTCTGAAAGAGGGAGAAGTAGGCCAGGAACTGATTGAGACAGAAGACGGTTATTATGTTGTAAGACTTGACAAAGAACTGGACGAAGAGGCAACTGAGGCTAAGAGAGAATTACTGAAAGATTCCAAGGAAAGCGAATATTATCAGGAAACCTGTGACAAATGGCTGGAAGAAGCAGATGTGAAAGAAGATGCGAAAGTTCTGAAAACTTTGACAGTCACAAATGCCCATACCTTTGTAATGAAGATGCCGGAAGCTCCGACAGCAGATGTCGGAACAGAAGAGGTTGAGACTGAAGAAGTTGAAACAGAGGGCGCTGAAGAATCAGAAGAATAGTATCGTTAAATAGAAAGTGAAAAAACGGGCGGAGCAACAATTGAGATGCTTCGCCCGTTTTTTTGGAAAGATTTGTTTAGATTAAGTCAAAATGCTTCAGAGCATTGAGGATTCCGTCGTCTTCAATATCTGTAGTCTGGTAGGTACAGTAAGGAATAATCGCAGGGGAGGAATTGCCCATAGCAATGCTTGTACCTGCGTATTTCAGCATCGCCAGGTCATTGGCGCTGTCGCCGAAAGCATAGCTGTCTTCAAGGCTCAGACCAAGATAGTCGAGGACTTTCCGGATGCCGGATGCTTTGTCGCAGCCTTTCATGGTAAATTCCAGTTCCGTGTTGCCATGTTCAAAACAGGTGAAATAGGAATCACTGAATTCCCGGAATTTTTTTACATCAGAATCCGGTTTTTTGTGAGCATAAAATTTAGAGAAGGTATAGTTTTCTGCTTCTTCCCTGCTAAAGGCGCTTATGTCATCTACAGTAGTCATTGTGCGGAGCCGTTCTACAAATTCCCAGAGCACGTCGCCGCTTCCGTCAAAGAGAAGCCTGTCGCTGCATTCCAGAACAGCAGGAAGATGGCATTCTTTCATTTTTTGAACAACCTTTGTACAAAGCTCATGTGGAATATCTCTGGAATAAATCAGCTTATCATTTATATAAATCTGGCTTCCGCAGCCGCATACATAGCCGTCGAAGCCGATTTCCTTCATGATAGGAGGAATCAGAGCCAGAGTGCGTCCGGAATTGATGAAAAGTTTATGTCCCTTTGCCTGAGCTGCTTTCAGGGCTTTTATGGCGCTTTCCGGTACACGGTGTGGATAAGCGGTTAATAAGGTTCCGTCGATGTCGAAAAATAAAGCTTTCGTATTACTCATAATCTGTCTCCTCTTCGATGTCTGAATTGTTGTTTGCGGTAGTATGTACGCGGATTCCGTTGACCTCCACTTCCCCTTCCATGGGGATGACAAGACAGCGGCGTCCGTCGATGATTCTGGTTTCCATCAGCTCTGCCCGTTCAGGGTCTATATGAACGACGACATCTGGAGTCTTGACCTCGAAACGTCTGGTATTGGTGATGTTGTTTGCCATGAGGGAAGACTTCTCTCCTGCTGCGACTTCGTACTGTTCATCGAAGTTCTGGAGTTTATCTTCTTCTATGCCGCAGTCCTCAAAAAGGCGTTTCACTTCTTCTTTGGTGAGGACAACAGGTTCCGGCTCATCTTTTTGCGCTTCTATGATTTCATTTAGTTTCTCGTGAATACTGATAACAGTATCATACCGGCAGTCATCTCCCAGAGTATCTTCTACAAGAGCGTTAAAGGAATCTCTCTGACCGCCTGCGGAAAGAGGCGCTGTGCATCCAAGAAGCTCGTCCACAAAGGCAGAGTGCAGCTCTTCCGGTTTTTTTGCATAATAAAGCACCCCATGAATGTCCGTGCTTCTGTCGTTAAAGAGCGGGAAAAGAAAGCCCACATCAGGAAGCTCTACAATCCAGTCGCGGACACGGTCTTCGATGCGGTTTGTCTGCACATTGTAGCTAAGTCCTGCCTTGGAGAGCTTTACAGGGCAGAGACAGCACATGATATGTTCATAGATTTCGTCGGATGCGTCGAACATTTCAGCGCCGTCGCTGGATTTGCCCGGGACGTCGTAGACTGCATGAATCAGGATAATGTAGTAATTTTCCGGGTAATCGTAGTTTTCTATGACCTTGTCAAAAAAGGTTTCCACAAGCTCCGGTTCAGTCAGCCTGCTTTCTCGAAGCTTCATCAAAAAGTGCTGCGTTCCTCCTTCTGCTTCGGTTTCCAGTGGAAACGCCATGTTCAGAAGATTTTTTCCGATGGTGCCGGACAGGGATTTGCGGAAAATTTCAAAGTATTTAAACATTTCCTCTTCAGACAGGGAGAGAAAAGCTTCTTTTAACTCTGTTTTCTTTTCCTTTTCGGCATCAACATAGCAGCCGCAGATTCTGGTGATGGAACAGTTTTCCGGTGTGAATTGTTTCTTTATTTCAGAGATTTCTTTTTTATTCATGTATCTGTTCACCTCAAATGTATAAACTTTTTTGCAGTTATCCTCTATTATATATCAGAAGTTTTTAGTGGGCAAGTTAAAGAAAAATGGTATTTTATCGGATGCTCTGATATGTTGCTGTAACCAGAAAAAACAAAATTTGTTAGATGTAAACAAGATTTTTCTGGACAAATATATTTTTTATGGTAAAATTAAATTAAGTTGTACATAAGAAACAATAAAATTTTGTACAGAACAAAATATTTGTACAAAAAATACGAAAAAGGAGGATTTTATTTATGAAGAATGCTCAAAACGCAGACGTTAAGAACATTTACCGTCTGGATGGAAGAGTACCCATCATGAAAGCAATTCCTTTTGGGCTTCAACACATTCTGGCAATGTTTGTTGCTAACCTGACACCTATCACAATCATTGCCTCTACGGGAGGTCTGGAGCAGGCTGAAATTGCCATTTTGCTTCAAAATGCAATGTTTGTTGCAGGCATTGCGACCCTCATTCAGTTGTATCCCCTCTGGAAGGTAGGCTCAGGACTTCCTATTGTAATGGGAGTGAGCTTTACGTTTGTAACAGTTCTGTGTACAGTGGCTGCCAATTATGGGTATTCGGCGGTCATCGGCGCAGTAATCGTTGGCGGTATTATAGAAGGAACATTGGGTCTTCTTGCGAAATACTGGAAAAAGATTATAGCGCCTATTGTAGCTGCATCTGTTGTAACTGCAATTGGTTTTTCCTTATTTACAGTTGGTACCCGTTCTTTCGGCGGCGGATATGCAGAAGATTTCGGTTCTGCCGAAAACCTGATTCTTGGAACCATTACCTTGATGGTATGCCTGATTTGGAATATCAGGGCAAAGGGATACTGGAAGCAGCTTTCCGTTCTTGCAGGACTGATTGTTGGCTATATTGTAGCGATTTTTATGGGAAAAGTAGACTTGTCCGTTATTTTCTCAGGCGGAGTGGTAGCGTTTCCTAAATTCCTGCCTTACATGCCGGAATTTCATCCGGGAGCAATTGTTTCTGTGGCAATTATTTTCCTTGTATCTGCTGCTGAAACAATTGGTGATACGACAGCTATGGTATCCGGTGGTCTGGATCGTGAAATTACCACTGAGGAGATTTCCGGTTCTCTTGCCTGTGACGGATATTCCTCTGTTTTTTCTGCTATCTTAGGCTGTCCTCCGGTTACATCTTTTTCTCAGAATGTAGGTCTGATTGCCATGACAAAGGTTGTAAACCGCTTTACTATTATGACAGGAGCCGTGTGTATGATTCTCGCAGGACTGCTTCCTCCAATCGGAAACTTCTTTGCGTCTCTTCCGGAATCGGTTCTTGGAGGCTGTACGATTATGATGTTTGGAACGATTCTGACTTCCGGAATTGAAATGATTGCCCGCGCAGGCTTTACGCAGAGAAATATTACGATTGCGGCGCTTTCATTGTCTGTGGGTATTGGTTTTACAGCGGCAAGTGAAATTGATATCTGGCATATTTTCCCGGAACTTCTTCAGGCTGTATTTTCTGCGAATGTAGTTGCGGTTGTATTCGTAGTTGCGATTGTTCTGAATCTGGTACTTCCGAAAGATATGGAAATTAAACGTCTTCAGTAAAAATTTGTCTGCTTGAAGTCTTGTGACGATTTTTATATAATACTTTCATAGTAATGTGCTGGAGGTTTTATTTATGGAAGACAGAGAAATTGTCAGGAGACATTATTGGTTTTCGGGGCGTGTGCAGGGAGTCGGTTTTCGGTATCGGGCGTTTTATATTGCGCAGGGTCTGGGATTGTCCGGATGGGTGAGAAATTCATGGGACGAGCGCGTAGAGATGGAAGTGCAGGGAACCAGGGAGGCGATTTCTCAGATGCTTATACGGCTTCAGGAACAGCGCTTTATTGATATAGAGAGAATCGAGGAGGAAGTGATTCCTGTAGAAGCAGACGGATGGTTCTCAATCAAATGATTATTCAGGAACACTGAAAAGTTTTTACGGCGGAATATGCATTCTATCAGAGTGCGTATTCCGCCGTATTTCGTTGGCTGTTATTACCGGGGAAATCAGTTCCCTTTCTTTTTTGCGTATTTAGCCTCTTCCTCTGCGGCAAGACGAACTGCCTCTTCGGAAGGATTGGAAATTACGGCAGATGCAATAATCTCACATGGCGGGTTCTCGCGGACGCTCTCAACAGCAGCAGTCACAGCAGAGACGTCTCCACTGAAAAATACGGTTACATGACCGCCGCATTTGGTATTCCAGGTGCGGAATTCTACGTCTGAGGTCTTGAGCATCTGGTCTGCAATAATGATTGCATTGCTGCTTCCCATAACCTCGACTAATCCGAATGCTCCATAAGTCATATCAGAATCCTCTTTCTATAAAATATACTGAACAGTTACAGGTATCTGGTAATAAAACCAGCTTATTTGTTTATTGTCATTTTTATTGCGATTTCTGTGTCTGGACTTGGTGACGCGATTATTGTGTGTGACACAACTTTGCCTAATGGTTTCGCTGTTTCCAGAGCAACTTCCATTGCTGCGTTGACATCGGAAACAGAACCTCTGATTTTTACACATGCGCCGCTTTTTAAACGGTTACGTTCGATGCTCTGAACTTTGATGTTTGCAGCCTTTGCTGCGGCATCTAATGCGACAAAACATGCAACGAAGTTATCCAGCTCAAAAACGCCGATTGCCATTCCATTGTAATTTTCGGACATTTAATCCCTCCTCCACAATTAAATATTTGGCACGCTTATCGTGACATATATTCAGCGCCTCTGAATGCGGATATCTTTTGTGTCTGACGCTGTGATATACTTTATCTACAGTATACTTTCTTTATAGAAGGAACACAAGGAAAACAGGAAGATTTTTTAACCGGAATACATATTTGTTCATCTAATAGATAGAAGAATAAGAAAGTAGGTGAATTTTGATACAGGATGAGAAAGGCGAATGTGGAAGAAGCGCTGCTTTTGCGCGCGCAGCAGGGAAACAAAGAAGCGTTTACCCAGTTGATTGGGCAGTACAGAAATGATTTATATAAGATTGGTAAGGCGATACTGGGAAATGACGAAGATATTGCGGATGCCATGCAGGAAACGATTCTGAAATGCTGGCAGAAACTGGATACACTGAAGAAAGCGGAGTATTTTAAAACATGGCTGGTCAGAATCTTGATTAATAACTGCAACGAAATTTTAAGACAAAAGAGAAAAAATATTCCGCAGGAGGAATTTTTGGCAGAAGGGGTCAGGGATTATGCTTACGATAACGTGGAATGGCGTATGTTTCTGAATATTTTGGAGGAAAAATACCGCATTGTTGTTCTTCTTTATTATGAACAGGGATATAAAACAAGGGAGATTGCGGAAATTCTCCAGATAACCGAGAGTCTGGTGAAATCAAGGCTTTCTATGGCGAGGAAAATTGTGGAAAAAAATCTGTAGAAAGGAGAATGGCTGTGGATAAATTTGAAAAATTAATAAAGGGCATACAGGAAGACCTTGAAATGCCGGAAGAAATTTGGGATGCATGTCTGGAGAATATTGAACAGCTTCCTTCAAGGAACGTAAAGAAGAAAAATAAGAAGGTTATAAAGTATTTTGTAATATCAGCGGCAGCAGTTCTGGCTATGGGGACAGCCTGTTATGCTATGGTGAAAAGCGGATTTCTGGAAAGACTTCAAAGGGAAGCGGGAATCAGCGCAGAGAATGCAGATGCCTATGCACGGTCTGAAATAGAAACAGAGGTTAAAGAGACAGAGGGAGAGGAGATTAAATTTGATAATCTGTGGAAAATATCAGAAGCCTGGTGCGACGGTATGATGATTTATTTTGAGGCAGAAGTTCCGCAAGAGTATTTGGAAAATGACAGACTGATATTAGAGTGGAGAGATCATGTAAAAGTAAATGGAAATGACTGTCTTCTCAATGTAACGGGAATTGTAGACGAGGCGACAGGGAAGGAAAATTCTAAATGGATGTGCTCGATCGATGTAAGCGCTATAGATAGTTCAGGAAGTATGGAGGTGGAAATTCCCCTGCGCCTTTCGAGAGATGATAATAAAGAGCCTGTTTTTACAGGGGCAGGAGGTGAGCTGGTGATTCCGACAACAGTTGAGTATAATGAGATTATGAAAAATGTAAAAGAAATTCAGACTCAGACGCTGCGGTTCACTGTGGAGGCAGAAAAGAAACACAGAAATATAAAACCGCAGGTGATTGCGCTGGAAAGCGGAGAAGTGGAAGTTGAATCAGGAATTCTGGCGCCTTCAGGAATGAAGCTGATTTTCATATATCATGCAGAAGAAGGGGCGAATCTTCCGGGAAATCATTATGCAATGTACCGCGTTATGGATGCGTCCGGAAATGTGCAGGATAGGATAAAGTCTGAAGAAATTTCAGATGTTTATAAAGATGAGCAGGGAAGAAACTGTGTTCGGATAACTATGGAAATGGCAATGGAAGCCTTGGATATGGATACGGAAGCTATTACGGTAATTCCATTTGGTTTCGACATAGACAAAGATGGAAAAAGGATTCCGGGAACAGAGTATGAGCTTGAAGGCGGAAGATTTACTGTCGAGGTCAGTTGAGAAAAAATCTATACATAGAGAACGATAAGAAAAGTGGAACAGGCACAGGGGATTATACTTTACAATAAAGGGAGCTGATGTATAATCATAGATGAAAGGGTAAATTAGTATGGAATTAAGAATATTACGTTACTTTCTGACAGTAGCAAAAGAACAAAGCTTTACAAAAGCAGCGGAACAACTGCACATCACACAGCCAACCCTATCCAGACAACTTGCAGCGTTTGAGGAGGAACTAAAGAAGTGATAGAGGGAACTGTTACTTTTGGCTGCGGAGAGTTTACAACAGTAGAAACATTGGCAAAGATATGCAAGCGCTATAAAGAAAAATATCCTCTTGTCCAGATTGCGATTCATACTGCAACAGCAGATACTATATATGAGATGATGAATAAAGGTCTTGTGGATATTTCATTTATAAGCAATCTTGGAACAAATGCCGGTGTGATGGCGGCAAATGGACTTGGGTATCCAATATCTATTGAAGGAGCTGTAAAATATTGGCGGGAAGATCTTCTTGTGCAGAGAAGGCTTTATCCGGAAATTACTGCAAACTGCGTGATTGCCTGGAGAAGAAATATTCCTTATTCGCAGGCAGTAAATAAGATGATAGAAGAAATCAATGCCTTTCGAGCATAAAAGCGAATACAATATAAGTATTGGACATAGTGCGGCTATAAAGCATAAAATAGATGTGTAGGATAAAAAAATATCTTGCATATCTATTTTTGTAAAGGAGACGGATAATTATGGGAAAAAAATTAGTGGCATATTTTAGCGCAAGTGGAACAACGAGAAAAGTGGCAGAAATGATTGCTGATTATACAAAAGCAGATTTGCTTGAGATTACACCGAAGATTCCTTATACAAAAGAGGATCTTGACTGGATGAATAAAAAATCCAGAAGTAGTATAGAGATGAATGATAAGAAATTTAGACCGGAAGTGTTGGATGCGGATATAGACATCAATGCCTATGATGAAATCATTTTAGGATTTCCAATCTGGTGGTATGTAGCAC
>CATXEA010000029.1 GCA_958367245.1 uncultured Blautia sp. | reverse complement strand
CATGTTCGGGACTTCCACCCGTTAGAGCGCGCCCATGGCGCGCAAACAAAAACAGACTGCTGTACTTCTACAGCAGCCTGAGCTTTTATCGGAATCTTTTATTCTTCCTCATCCACATATTTCTGAATATTGGATGCGTTTACATATTTTTTCATCTTACCGCCGTCCATAATTACAAGAGTCGGCGCCTGCATAATGCCAAATTTCTTTGCCAGCTCCGGATTTTTCTCCGCATCAATGATTTCCAGTTCTTCCCCTTCCAGCATCTTCTTTGCCATCTTACAGTTCGGGCAGGTACTGGTTGTAAAAAGATATTTATGTGATTCTACAGGTTCAACTTTTACATCATCGTCAGTCATGGTTACCATCGTTGTATGAACCTTCTTAAGCTGGGAATGAGCAATATCATAAAGCGTACGGTTCTTATATTCCTGCGTCTTGCCGTCGTTCCAGTTCTGTACAGGTCTGTAATAGCCTGTGATACGGCTGTAAACCTCAGCCTTCTTTCCGCATTTCGGACAGGTGAAATGTTCTCCTGTAATATATCCATGCTCCTGACATACAGAATAGGTAGGAGAAATGGTGTAATACGGAAGTCTGTAATTTTCTGCAATTTTGCGTACGAGAGACGCGGCAGCCTTCCAGTCAGGAAGTTTCTCGCCAATAAAGGCATGGAATACAGTACCTGAGGTGTAAAGGGTCTGAAGCTCATCCTGAATATCCAGAGCATCAAAAATATCTGCCGTATATTCCACCGGAAGATGAGAGCTGTTTGTATAATATGGCGTATCTCCCTTACTTCCTGCTGTACGGATGTCCGGCCAGCGCTTCCTGTCATGTTTGGCAAGCCTGTAGGTGGTAGATTCCGCAGGAGTAGCCTCAAGATTGAAAAGCTCTCCCTCATACTCTTCCTGATAATCTGCAAGGCGCTCGCGCATATGTTCCAGAACCTCTTTGCTGAACTTCTGTGTAGCCTCGTCAGACATATCCCTTCCAAGCCAGCAGGCGTTTAATCCCACCTCGTTCATTCCAATCAGACCGATGGTGGAGAAATGATTGTTAAAGCTTCCCAGATATCTCTTTGTATATGGATACAGTCCCTCTTCAAGAAGCTTGCCGATAACCTCTCTCTTGATATGAAGAGAGCGGGCTGCAACATCCATCATATGATCCAGACGTCTGTAAAACTCCTCCGGTGTTCTGGAAAGGTAAGCAATTCTCGGCATATTAATGGTGACAACACCAACAGAGCCTGTGCTCTCTCCGGAACCGAAGAAACCTCCGCTCTTCTTGCGCAGCTCGCGAAGATCAAGACGAAGACGGCAGCACATACTGCGGATATCACTCGGCTTCATATCGCTGTTGATATAGTTGGAGAAGTACGGAGTGCCGTATTTCGCTGTCATCTCAAATAACAGACGGTTATTCTCCGTATCAGACCAGTCAAATTCTTTTGTGATGGAGTAAGTAGGAATCGGATACTGGAAACCGCGTCCATTGGCGTCGCCTTCGATCATAGTCTCAATGAACGCCTTGTTGATCATATCCATCTCTTTTTTACAGTCTTTATATTTGAAATCCATATTTTTGCCGCCTACGATTGCCGGAAGCTCTGCAAGATCCTCCGGAACTGTCCAGTCCAGAGTGATATTGGAAAACGGAGCCTGCGTTCCCCAGCGACTCGGTGTATTTACGCCGTAAATAAAGGATTCAATGCATTTTTTAACCTCAGGGTAAGTAAGGCCGTCTGCTTTGACAAAAGGCGCCAGATAGGTGTCAAAGGAAGAAAAAGCCTGCGCTCCTGCCCACTCGTTCTGCATAATTCCAAGGAAATTTACCATCTGGTTGCAAAGTACGCTCAAATGTCTGGCAGGCGATGAGGTAATCTTGCCAGGAATACCTCCAAGCCCTTCCTGAATCAACTGCTTTAAGGACCATCCCGCACAATATCCTGTCAGCATGGAAAGGTCATGGATATGGATGTCTGCATTTCTGTGCGCTTCTGCAATTTCATTGTCATAAATCTCAGACAGCCAGTAATTCGCTGTTACTGCGCCTGAATTGCTGAGAATCAGTCCTCCTACGGAATACGTTACTGTGGAATTCTCCTTCACACGCCAGTCTTCCACCTTCACATAGCTGTTCACGATTTCTTTATAATCAAGGATTGTAGATTTCATATTGCGGACTTTTTCTCTCTGTTTGCGGTAGAGGATATACGCCTTCGCCACATCTGCATATCCGGCCTGAATCAGCACATTCTCTACACTGTCCTGAATATCCTCTACTGTTACCTGTCCGTCTTTAATCTTATTCTGGAAATCGGCGGTTACACGAAGCCCCAGAAGGTCGATCATATCCTGGTTATAATTTTTATCCTTCGCCTGAAACGCCTTATTAATGGCAGACGTAATCTTCTCCATTTTAAAATCAGCAATCTCTCCGTCACGTTTTACTACCTGAAACATCTTTCTGCCTCCTCATACTGTTATCACAGCCTCTGATGCTCTGAGACTGTGATCAGTCACCCTTTTTTGCCCTGCCGGTTCATCTCTCCGGTCAGGCGCTGTACGTTTATTGTAGCAGACTGCCTTTCTTCCGTCAACACAAAACACCATATATTGTGTTTTTTTATATCAAGCACACTATATGGTGTTTACCATTTCTTTTATTCGGTTTACAATCTTATTTTATTTTCAATTGACTTTTCCGTAGATTTCCTTCGGAACCCTTGCTTTTACCGCAATTCCGGTGTCTGTATACTCTTCGGACAAAAGCTGTCCGAACTCACGGATCAACTGGATTTTACCTGCTTCGCTGTAGGGGAAAAGTCTCTCAATATAAATTTGTTCTTCACTCAGCAGCTTCTCAAGAAGAGCTTTCAGACTGTCAAGTCCCTCACCTGTTTTTGCAGAAATCTTCAGCGTATAGTCCGCTTTAAAATCGCGAAGCTGACTCGCCCCTGCAAGATCCTGTTTATTAAAAAGTGTGATGGTCTTTTTTCCCAGAACCCCAAGCTCGCGGAGAGTCTCATACACAATATGCATCTGCGTTTCCACCTGAGGATTGGCAGCATCCACCACATGTATGATATAATCCGCATATTTCGCCTCTTCCAGCGTACTCTTAAAAGCCTCTACCAGATGATGAGGAAGCTTGCGGATAAAGCCGACTGTATCCGTCAGGAGAATCTGCTGCCCGTCATCCAGATTCAGAGTTCTGGTCGTCGGGTCAAGGGTTGCAAAGAGTTTATTCTCAGATAAAACCTCAGACCCTGTCAGTTTATTTAACAGCGTAGATTTCCCTGCGTTCGTATAACCTACAATCGCCGCAGTCTTCATGGTTCCTCTGTCACGTCTGGCGCGGATAAGCTCTCTGTGTTTCTCCACATGAGAAAGTTCTTCTTTCAGCGCAGAGATTCTTGTACGGATAAGACGTCTGTCGGATTCCAGCTTTTTTTCTCCAGGGCCTCTGGTTCCAATTCCTCCTCCAAGACGGGAAAGAGATTCCCGAAGTCCTACCAGACGGGCAGAACGATAGCGAAGCTGCGCCAGCTCTACCTGAATCTTTCCTTCACTTGTCACTGCCCTTGCCGCGAAAATATCAAGAATCAGAAGGGTTCTGTCCATAACCTTACAGTCCAGCTCCCTTTCCAGATTATTAAGCTGCGCAGGAGAAAGCTCGTCGTCACAGATAATACCGGTAGCGTCAAGCGCCAGCACAAGAGCGCGAACCTCCTCGATTTTACCTTTTCCGATATAAGTTCCCGGGTGTATCGCCTCTCTGTTCTGGATTACCTTCCCCACAGTCACTGCTCCTGCAGTCTGCGCCAGCTCCTCCAGTTCATCCAGAGATTCCTTTGTATCTTCATTGTCGTTCACCTGGACTCCCACCAGGATTACACGTTCTTCCAGTTCATTGAAATATTCCATGAAAACTCCTTATTGCCTATCCTATACGGGTTTCTAAAAATGCCTTTTCCTTAGCTGCCGCCTTATCCTCCGGATATGTGGAAAGATAATCCTTTACTTTCTGCATGGCAGTGGTGAAATCCAGCTTCTTTTCATAGACAACGATTTCATTGAAAAGAAGACTCTGCATCTCTTCTGTCTCAGCTACAGAAATTCCGCTCGCAATGTTGGCAAGGGCGCTGTCGTAGTCCCCTTCCGAAATATCACAAAGAGCAAGCCCATTATAGCCTCTGGCTGCTTTAGGCTCTTTGGAGACAAATTCCTGATACATACTTCTTGCATTGGAAATATCCTTCTGCGCCATATATACCATTCCCAACAGGAGAAGCGCTTCCGTATTCCCTTCATTGGATGCCTGAATCAGGGCTTCTCTGGCATTGTCATAATCATTCATGTAGTAATAAACCCTGCCCCTGTCGCAGTAATCCTGCGCATCCTTCGGTTCTGATTCCAGAGCAGCTTCCAGATATCCTGTTCCGTCCGCTTCCATATCCCGTTCCAGATATACCTCGTAAATGCGGATTGCCATATCATAAGACGGATTTTCTTCATAGGCAGACTTAAAGTTTGAGGAGGCTTCTTCATAGGAATCCAGAGAAAGAGCCGCTTTTCCGGTGAGGAAATAAAGGTCGGCATCCATAGAATGCTCCTGAGAAAGCGTCTGGCAGTCTGCCATGGCATTTCCGTAATCTTCCATTTTCATGTAAGCAGTAGCCCTGTAAGACAGCAGGTCTTTCTTTAATGATTTACCAAGCTTTTCACAATTCAGCGCACTGGTAAAATCCTCCACTGCCGCCTCATAATTCCCCATGCGGAGATTGGCGATTCCTGCTCCTCTGTAAGAATGAGGAAGTTTTACTCCATTTTCAATTGAAGCCTGATATCCCTGCAGAGCATACTCATAGCTTCCCTGTGTCAGGTCTTTTCCTGCCTGTTCATAAATTTTCTGTGCTTCCCCTCCGCAGCCCGCAAGAACAGAAGCTGTCAGGCAGACTGCGAGGAGAACTGCAGTTTTTCTATTTTTCATGTACTTCCTTTATATTGCAAAAAATCAGCGCCTATCCGACGATCAGACCTTCTGCTTCCATTACTTTCACTACTTTTGCTACCTTTTCATGGCAGATTTCATCTGTTCCGGCTTCTACCATCACACGGATCAGCGGTTCGGTGCCGCTCTCACGGACAAGGATACGACCGTCGCCGCCCAGCTCGTCGGAAACCTCCTGCACTGCTTTCTGCACCTGCGGATTCTCGCGTGCAGCTACCTTGTCCTCTACTCTGACATTGCGCAGAAGCTGCGGATAGACAACCATTTCTTTTGCAAGATCGCAAAGAGTCGCTTTCTTTTCCACACATGCCTCCATAAGCATAAGCGCAGTAAGAATTCCGTCTCCTGTTGCGGAATACCGGCTGAAAATAATATGTCCGGACTGTTCTCCTCCGATACTGTAATTATTTTCCATCATATTCTCTGCCACATATTTATCTCCTACAAGTGTCTGCTCATAGTTGATTCCTTCTCTTTCCAGAGACTTATAAAGTCCAAGATTGGACATAATTGTTGTTACAACTGTATTTTTGTTTAATTTTCCCTGTTCTTTCAGGTATTTGCCGCAGACATACATAATCTTGTCGCCGTCGATTATGTTTCCTCTGTGGTCAACTGCGATACAGCGGTCTGCGTCGCCGTCAAAAGCAAACCCGATATCAAGACCATTTTCTACCACATATCTCTGCAGAACTTCAATATGAGTAGAACCGCAACCGTTATTGATATTGATGCCGTCCGGTTCATTGTTGATGACATAAGTCTTGGCGCGGAGAGCTTCAAAAACACTCTTTGCAATAGCGGAAGAGCTTCCGTTGGCACAGTCAAGTCCAACCTTGACGTTCTTGAAATCACGGGATGGAATGGAAATCAGATAACCGATATAGCGGTTACGTCCTGACGCAAAATCAATTGTCCGTCCGATATCTTCCATTGTTGCAAGGGGCAGCTCTTCGATTTCTCCATCCAGATATGCCTCGATTCTTGCCTCAATTTCAGCTTCAATCTTCTGACCGTTTCCGTTAAGAAGCTTGATTCCATTGTCATGGAACGGATTATGGCTTGCAGAAATCATAATACCGCAGTCAAAATCTTCCGTACGCACTGCGAAAGATACGCTTGGTGTTGTTGTCACATGAAGAAGATATGCGTCTGCTCCTGAAGCTGTCAGACCTGCAACAAGCGCGTATTCGAACATGTAACTGCTTCTTCGCGTATCCTTGCCGATTACAATTTTTGCCTTGTGGTCGCGTCCGTAGTACCACCCTACATAACGTCCCACTTTGAATGCATGGTCAACAGTAAGCTTCACATTTGCTTCTCCTCGAAAGCCGTCAGTTCCAAAATATTTTCCCATAATAATTCTCCTCCTGAATCATGGATTCCGATAACCGTTTCCGGTTATCTGTAAAGGTTCACCGGATACATCCCGTGGAGCATCAGATTCTTAAAGGCTTCCATAACCGCTGCCTTGTCTTCCTGATAAGTTACTCCGAACCAGGTGTCTTTCGTATCCAGTACATCCACCTGCGCGCGTCCTGATCTGATGAGACGGTCGATCAGTTCCGGAAGAAGATATTCTTTTTTGATATCCTCCGGTTCCAGAGCTTCAAGGAATTCAACAAAACCTTTCTCCAGAGTTTCCATAAATGCAGGAGTCAGTCCCCACATGTTCATAGATACAAGGCTTTTTACATCAAGCTCCTCTATTGTACCGTCCGCATTTTTCACGCCGGCGCCGGTTTCTGTCTTAATAATATCATGTGTCTCTGTAACGCCTGTAAGCGCTCCGTTTTCGATATGGCAAATGCCTCTTGTAACACTTCCGTTGTCGCTCAATGTATTTTTCAGGCGAAAGCCTGCCATACAGATGTGAAGCTTTCCATCGTCAGGCTGTTCGCTGACAAGGTAATCGTGAACCTTGCGGTAAGCTTCTTTGCCATAATAATCGTCTGCATTGATAACGATGAACGGCTCATTCAGAACTTTTTTTGCTGCGAGGACAGCCTGTCCTGTTCCCCACGGTTTCGTACGGTCTTCCGGTTTTTTGAAGCCTTCCGGAAGATCGTCAAGTTCCTGAAATGCATATTCTACTTCTGTAATTTTTTCGATACGTTCTCCAATGACATGGCGGAATTCTTTTTCCAGATCTTTACGGATAATAAAAACTACTTTATTGAATCCGGCCTCCAGTGCGTCATGGATGGAATACTCCATGATAACTTCACCGTTAGGTCCTACCGGAGCAAGCTGTTTGATTCCTTTTCCGAAGCGGCTTCCGATTCCTGCCGCCATGATCACAAGCGCTGTTTTCTGCATAACGTCTCCTTCCTGGTCATACGTGTACGCCTTATTCTTCATCCTGTAAGTTGCTTAATTTCGCAGCCTGATCTGCCGCGATCAGACTGTCTATGATTTCATCCAGATCGCCGTTTAAAATATTTTCCAGTCTGTGGATTGTCAGTTTGATACGGTGGTCAGTAACGCGTCCCTGAGGGAAATTGTAGGTTCTGATTTTTTCGGAACGGTCTCCTGTTCCAATCTGGCTTCTTCTTGCCTCTGCCTCTGCGTCATGCTGTTTCGCAAGCTCCATTTCATAAAGACGGGAACGCAGAACTTTCAGAGCCTTGTCTTTATTTTTAAGCTGAGATTTCTCATCCTGACAGGAAATAACGATTCCTGTAGGAATATGGGTCAGACGAACTGCGGAGTCTGTTGTATTAACGCACTGACCTCCGTTTCCGGATGCACGGAATACGTCGAATTTACAGTCGTTCATATCCAGATGGAAGTCAATTTCCTCCGCCTCCGGCATAATGGCAACTGTACAGGTAGAGGTATGGATTCTTCCGCCGGATTCTGTCTCCGGAACACGCTGCACGCGGTGTACTCCGCTCTCGTATTTCAGACGGGAATAGGCTCCTGCTCCGTTAATCATAAAAGTTACTTCCTTAAAGCCGCCGATTCCGTTCTCATTTAAACTCATCATCTCAGTTTTCCAACGGCGGGATTCCGCATATTTCACATACATACGGTAAATCTCTGCTGCAAAAAGAGCAGCCTCATCTCCGCCTGCTCCGCCGCGGATTTCCACGATAACATTTTTGCTGTCATTGGGGTCTTTCGGCAGAAGAAGGATTTTGAGTTCATGCTCCAGCTCTTCTACACGCTTCTTTGCATCGGAAAGCTCTTCCTTGAGCATTTCCCTCATATCCTCGTCCTTCTCATCCTCCAGCATGGAAAGACTGTCCTGAATTGTTTCTTTATTTTTTTTATATTCACGATAAGCATCTACGATTGGCTGCAGATCACTCTGCTCTTTCATAAGCTTCTGGAAGCGTACCTGATTATCTGTAACACCCGGCTCTCCGAGTTCATTCAGGACTTCCTCAAATCGAATGAGCAAATCATCTAATTTGTCAAACATGCTTTTCCTCCTGTCATCCTACTTTCTGTCCCAGAACCACACGGTCAAGCCCGCACAGGTCCTGTCTGATTTCTGTATTAATAAATCCTGCTTTCTGTAAAAGCTCCTGAACTTCTTTCCCCTGATCACAGCCGATTTCATACATCAGCCATCCTCCGGGCTTCAGGAATTCCCATGCCCGCGCGGTAATCTCCCGATAAAAGTAAAGTCCATCCTCGAAACCGTCGAGAGCCATTCGGGGATCGTGGAATTTCACTTCCTCCATCAAATTCTCAATATCGGCAGTCCTGATATATGGTGGATTCGAAATAAGAATATCATATTCCCTTGAACTTTTGCCATCTTTTTTGCAAAAATATTCGTTGGAAAACAGATTACTTTTCAAAAAAACGGTTCTGTCTTCCACTCCAAGACTGCGCGCATTTCTCTTTGCCACTTTAAGCGCTTCCTCAGAAAGATCTGCGCCTGCTCCGCTTCCATCCTTCATTTCCATAAGGAGGCTTAAAAGAATGCAGCCGCTTCCTGTACACATATCAAGGATTTCCGGATTTTCCCTGTCCTTCAGGATGTTCAGCGCAGCCTCCACGAGTGTCTCCGTATCCTGTCTCGGAATGAGCACATGCTCATTTACATAAAATTCATATCCCATAAAGAAAGCCTGATGCGTCAGATGCTGCAGAGGAATATGTACTGCTCTTTTCCTTATCAGTTCTCTGTAGGTTTCCGCAGCTTCTTTTTTTACAGCTTCTTCTCTGTGAGCGAAATAATACGCACGGCTTCTTCCTGTTGTATATTCAAGAAGGAGCCAGGCATCAAGCCCAGCTTCCCCTATCCCTGCTTTTTCCAGAAATTCTTTTCCCTCTTCCAGCAAAGTCTGCAGGTTATCCATCATTCCTGATTCTCCTCTTCGCTTTCTGCAGGAACGTCTTTCCCGAACTCTTCTTTCAGATAAGCTCTCCAGTCAAAAACTGCTTCAACAGCCTTGATCGCAACTTCTACCATGTCGGGAGTAGGTTCAATCGTTGTCAGCTTCTGCATGGCAAGACCCGGTTTACTTAAAATATCCGCAATCTTGCTGTCTGTTCTTCCGGCCCACTGAATCAGCTCAAAAGAAATACCTGCAACTACCGGTACCATGAGAAGTCTTCCAAACAGACGCACCCAGTAAAATGGAACCAGCACAAAAATAAAGTGCAGAAAAATACTGACAATCATAACTAAAAACAGAAAGCTTGTTCCGCATCTCTTATGCTGTCTGGAGCTCGCCATGACGTTCTCCACCGTAAGCGGCAAACCATGCTCCACACAATTGATACATTTATGCTCTGCTCCGTGATACATGAAGGTTCTCTGAATATCCTTCATTCTGGAAATGGCAAGCATATATCCCATGAAAAGAGCCAGTTTCACAAACGCCTCCACAATCGTAATCACAATTTCAGATGCACCGGCTTTTTTACAGAGACTTGCAAGCGCATAGGGCAGAAGCATAAATGCTGCCACAGAGATGATAATGGAAAACGCTACCGTCACATAGAGAAGCCATTTAAACTGTCTGTCCTCCTTCGCCTTCTGCGCAGCACGTTCTTCCTCTGTCAGAGCGGCTTTCTTCGCCGTTTCTTCCTCATCCTCTTCTTCACCGGCAATCTCAGCAGAGTACATCAGGCATTTGGTTCCCACAACCAGAGAATCCACGAAGCTTGCCACGCCGCGGACAAGGGGCTTCTTCCAGAACGGGGATTTGCCAAATGTACATTTATAATCCTCTACTTTTAATTCAATTTCTTTATCCGGACGGCGCACTGCAATAGAATATTTATCTTTATGGCGCATCATAATGCCTTCCATAACTGCCTGCCCGCCAATGTTTGATGATTTCATTTCTTTTTCTCCTAAAACATGCCCTTATACCAAGAAAGGTTGAGATTTCCCAACCTCAACCTGTTCTCATACATCGCTATATTCGTTATAAAATTATTTGTTCAGGCCGTATTTCTTGTTGAACTTATCGATACGTCCGCGAGCCTGAGCAGCTTTCTGCTGTCCTGTGTAGAACGGATGGCATTTGGAGCAGATTTCTACGTGGATGTCAGATTTAGTAGAACCTGTTACGAATGTGTTACCGCAGTTGCAGGTTACAGTTGCCTGATAATAATTTGGATGGATTCCTTCTCTCATGATTTTCACCTCTCTATAGTTATTTCTATTTTTTATTCTTTATTCGTATTCTATTGACGAATCTTTATTAAACAGCTTTCTGATTATAACATAGGGTTCTTATAAATGCAAGATGTTTTATGATTTTCTTACATAAAATTAACTCCTAAATGAAAAATCAAAACCATTTCTGCTTCTTCACAGTCTGCACGAATTCTTCATTGTCCTTTGTGTGAGCAAACATATTCAGAATCTGCTCTACTGCGTCCTCGGATTTCATTCCGTTTAATGCCTTACGCATCATATAAACCGCTTCCTGTTCTTCCGGTGAAAGAAGAAGATCCTCCCGTCTTGTTCCTGACTTCTGGATGTCAATAGCAGGAAATACACGCTTCTCCTGAAGCTTACGGTCGAGAACAAGCTCCATGTTTCCTGTTCCCTTGAATTCTTCGTAGATAACATCGTCCATCTTGCTTCCTGTATCAACCAGCGCTGTGGCAAGAATAGTCAGACTTCCGCCCTCACGCATGTTTCTGGCAGCGCCGAAAAATCTTTTCGGGGAATGGAGCGCAGCCGGATCAAGACCTCCTGAAAGAGTTCTTCCGCTTGGAGGAATGATCAGGTTATAGGCGCGGGCAAGTCTGGTAATAGAGTCCAGAAGAATGACAACATCCTTCTTATGCTCAACAAGGCGGCGGGCGCGTTCAATAACCATCTCGGAAACACGTTTATGATGTTCCGGAGTCTCGTCAAAGGTAGAATAAATTACTTCCACATTCTCTCCCCTGATTGCCTCCTTAATATCTGTAACCTCCTCCGGACGCTCGTCGATGAGGAGGATAATAAGATGCATGTCTGAATTATTCTTCAGGATAGATTTCGCAACATCCTTGAGAAGTGTTGTTTTACCTGCCTTCGGCGGAGAAACAATCATTCCTCTCTGTCCCTTTCCAATCGGGCTGATGAGGTCTACAATTCTCATGGCGGTCGTTCCGCCTGCACGTTCCATCTTCAGTCTCTCATTGGGGAAAATCGGAGTCATATCTTCGAAATTATAGCGTTTCTGTCCCACACTCGGATGGAAACCGTTAATGGAACTTACATATAAAAGAGCGCTGAATTTCTCCCCCTGAGTCTTGATCCTGATATTTCCCTGAAGGATATCTCCTGTCTTTAAATTAAATCTGCGGATCTGAGACGGAGAAACATAAATATCATTCTCTCCCGGCATATAATTCGCACAGCGGATGAAACCATATCCGTCAGGAAGAACCTCCAGAATACCGTTCGCCTTCTCTCCACTGTCAAGCTGCGCCATATCTGCAGCCTGATTTTTCTCCTGCACTCTGTCGTCGCCCTCATAGCCCTGACTCTCAGTTCCGTTATAATTTCTTACCTCACTGCCATAAGAACGATTCTCGTTGTTTCCATAGCTTCGGTTCTCATTGTTTCCATAGCTTCGATTCTCGTTGTTTCCGTAGCTTCGGCTCTCGTTGTTTCCATAGCTCCGGTTTTCACTGTTTCCGTAGCTTCGGCTCTCGTTGTTTCCATAGCTTCGGTTCTCATTGTTCCCATAGCTTCGGTTCTCATTGTTCCCGTAGCTTCGGCTCTCGTTGTTTCCATAGCTTCGGCTGCCTCCGCTGTAATTGCGGTTATAGCTGCTGTATGTACGAATCGGCGGTCTGCTCTGGTTCGTCTCATGTATTCTCTCAGGCGCTCTCTTCGGCGCTTGCTCCTCTTCTTTCGTCTCTGCCGCAGATTCCGGTTTCTGTACTTCATCCTGTACTTCAGCCGCTTTCTCCTGCTCTTCCCGCGCATCTTCTTCCAGCATACGCTCAATAAGCGCCGGTTTCCTCAGCGTCGAGATTCCTTTTAACCCTCTTGCTTTCGCTAATTCCTTCAAAGAAACCAGCGACAATGATTCATATCTCTCTCTTATCATATAATCAACCTCTGCTTCTATTCAAACTCTTATTTTATCTCTTAATTGTGTTTCTTCGAATTTCGTGTATCGGGATAAACCGTCTGAAGCGACATGAATATAAGAAAACTTGTCTTTACTATAGTAACACATCCCCACAGTTCTGTCCACGTTCTATTATAAACAGATGTGGATTTTTTTGGCAAGAATTTCTTATCGACATTTTTTTAGCCTTTTTCGCCAAATCTAATAAATGAAAAAGGGAGCATTCGCCCCCATTTTCGTTCCTGCTCAATGCACGATATTTCCCAGAAATGTGTAAGAAACCACGTACATAATAACAGTTGCCATAATAATACCGCCAAGAATGGCAACAGAAGATTTTTTAATATCAATTTCCAGAAGTGAGGCAATCAGAGAACCTGTCCATGCCCCTGTACCCGGAAGCGGGATTCCCACGAAAAGCAGAAGTCCCCAGAATTCATAGCGTTTAATCTTATCGCTTTTTCCCATGGCGCGGTTTTCAAGCTTCGTAATCAGTCCGCAGAAAAGACGCGTTTTTTTCAGCCATTTAAAAATCTGCCGGATAAACAGAAGGATAAACGGGATTGGAATAATATTTCCCACAATACAAATAGGGATTGCTGTTGCTGCCGGAATCTTCAAAAGACTTGCCGCAAGAAGCCCTCCGCGCAGCTCCAGAATCGGAATCATGGAAATGAGAAAGACTGCGCCTTCCGGTGAAATAAACTGTGAAAGGTTTTCTGTAAACCACTGTACTAATACTTCCATCTTTACTCCTTATTTCAGATATTTTTTCAAAAATTCAATCAGTTTCTCCATCTCCTCTTCTGTACCGATGGTAATTCTGAGATGGTTGTCAATGCGTTCTTTGTCAAAATAGCGCACATAAATGTGTTCTTCCCGAAGCGCCTTATAAAGCTCTTTCGCAGGACAGGTCTTATGAGAGGCAAAAATAAAGTTTGCCATGGAATCCTGAAAAGTAAATCCAAGTTCTGTAAGCTCTTTTTTTGTCCACTCCCTTGTCTTTATAATCTTTCGGCAGGTTCCTCTGAAATACGCCTCATCCCTTACAGCCTCCACACCTGCAAGAATAGAAGTACGGTTCATTGTATAGGAATTAAAGGAATATTTCACATCATTTAAGTATTTAATCAGCTTCTCGTTGCCGCAGGCAAAGCCGATACGCATTCCTGCCATAGAGCGGGATTTCGAAAAAGTCTGCACGACTAAGAGGTTATCATATTTCTCAATCAAAGGCAATGCTGTTTTTGCTCCGAAATCCACATAAGCCTCATCCACGATAACAATAACATCAGGATTATGTCTGATAATATCCTCCACGTCTGCAAGAGGCAGTTCCACACCTGTAGGGGCATTGGGATTCGGGAAAATAATTCCGCCGTTTTCTTCGTAGTAATCCTCTTTCCTGATATGAAAGTTTTCGTCCAGAGCCGGACGGCTGTAAGGAATTCGAAATAAATCTGCCCATACGTCATAGAAAGAATAGGTTATATCCGGAAAGAGAATCGGTTTGTCCGAGTTAAAGAAGGTCAGAAAACTCATGGCAAGCACATCGTCTGAGCCGACTCCCACAAATACCTGCTCATCCTTCAGATGATAATTCTCTGCAATTGCATGTACAAGTTCTCCTGCCGTTGGATCCGGATAAAGGCGAAGGCTGTCTGTATCCACAGCGCGAAGCGCCTTCTCAACACCGGGGGCAGGCGGATACGGATTCTCATTGGTATTAAGCTTAATCATATCCGGCTCATCCGGCTGCTCGCCGGGCGTGTACGGAATCACTTTGCGAACCTTATTTTCCCACTTCTTCATTGTAGCTTCTCCTCTCTGTCCTTCTCAGACCAAATCTCTTACTCGCTATATGTTTCTGTTTCTTTTACACAGTTATTCTTTATGTTTCCAACCAGTGTCTGTAAAGCGTCTATTACCCGGGGACGTATATCTCCGCCAATAAGTATCAGCATAATATCGTCTCCCACTTCCAGATGCCCTTCGTTGAGCCATGCGCGGACATAGTGGATTCCCGGTAAGCTGCGCGCTTCCTCCACTGCTTTTTCAACCTTATCCCTGTCATAAGCAAAGTCCATTCCAGTCACAGGCTGCGTATTTTCCTCTCCCATCCGTACTTTCGCTTTCGCAGTGCCGCGAACCACGCCATTATGAAAAAGATACATTCCACATTCCTGAAAATCCTTATCTTTTTTCGCTTCTCTCAGCCATTCATCCATAGATGGGGCACACTTTTTTTCTGTCATAATCTACTCCTAATCCCGCTTTTTACTGTTCTGAAAAAACTGTTTTTCCCACTATAGCATCTCGATTTTTTCCCGTCAATAGAATGACTTACTTTTATCCTGCTCCCCTCCGCAAAAGCATATTCAAAATAGAATGTATTTTATATTTTGTATACGCAATTCTATTGTCACAACTGCAATTTCATGCTATACTATTTATACTTTATAACTTGACAACGAAAATTTTTACACCTTTAAGGAGGAAAAAGAAATGAAAAACAAAAAAACAGTTGGCTTATTAATGGCTGCCGCAATGCTGGCATCATCTGCACTTCCTGTATACGCTGAGGAAGAGGCAAAGAGCGTGGATCTGACCATCTTATATGAAGAAGATGAGAGTATGATTAACAATTACTCTTTACTGGCAGTGAATCCGGACGCTCCTTTTGTTGACGCTGACGGCAAAGAAGTAACAGACGTTGCGCTTAATACAGCAGGCGCTGACGCGCTCATTAACTGGATGATCAGCGACGAAGCGAAAGAACTGACCAAGAACTTTGGTTTCGAAGATTACGGCGAATATCTTTTCTATCTTACAGAAGAAGGCCCTTCTTCCACAGCAGAAATTCCGGAAGCCACAGAAGAAACTAAGACTATTCGTATGTCCACTACCACCTCTGTAAACGATTCCGGTCTTTTAAACTACCTTCTTCCGGAATTTGAAGAAAAATACGGCTACGAAGTAGAAGTTTTCTCCGCAGGTACCGGTAAAGCCATTGCAAACGCACAGTCCGGCAATGCAGACCTGATTCTTGTTCACTCCAAATCTCAGGAGGAAGAATTCGTAAACGCAGGATTTGCCCGTGTTCTCGATGGTCAGGAAACTGAACGTCTTACTTATATGTACAATTACTTCGTATTATGCGGACCGTCCGCTGACCCTGCAAAAGCAAAAGATGCTGCTACTGTAAAAGATGCTTTTGCAGCTATCGCTGAAGGAGAATTCCCATTCGTATCCCGCGGCGACAACTCCGGAACTCATACAAAAGAACTTTCCCTGTGGGCAGAAGACCTGGGAATCACTGCTGAAGCAGAAAGCGTAAAGGATTACGGCTGGTATACCTCCTCTAACGCAGGTATGGGCGTTTGTCTTACAATGGCAGAGGAAACAGGAGCTTACATTCTTTCTGACAAAGCTACTTTCTTAACTTTCCAGGCAAATAACGGCGTCATGGAATAACACTTTCTTCTGTAACTGTTCACAAATAATTTAACAAAAAAGCGCAGCCAGACATTTTGTCTGGCTGTTGTTGAAATAATCCGGAAACGCTCCGGCGTTATTACTGCGGACACAGGAATCGGGTTTAATTATGAAAACTGCATTCATTCAGGCTTTACAGCTTTTATTATCCGGAGACGATGAATTGATGAATATTATCTCCGTAACTCTGCGAATGGGACTTACCAGTTCCGTTTTTGCCCTGCTTCTGGGCGCTCCTTTGGGCACACTTCTGGGAAGCAGTGTTTTTCGGGGCAAAAACATCCTTATTACCATAAACCGTACTATGATGAGCCTGCCGCCCGTTGTCTGCGGTCTGATCTGCTATCTGCTTTTCTGCGGAGTCGGACCTTTGCGGCATCTTCGTCTTTTGTATACAGTGCAGGGTATGGTAATTGCCCAGATTATCCTCATTACCCCACTTATCATCGGGAATGTGGAAACCTATGTTTCCACCATAGCGCCGGGTATACGGGAAACTGCCCGGGGACTTCGTCTTGGCAAAATGAAGCTCCTCTTCCTTCTCGTCAACGAAAGCCGCCATCAGTTCCTTGCCACTTATCTTTTCGGGCTTGGACGAGCTTTCGCCGAGGTTGGCGCAATTTCCATGGTAGGAGGCGCTATTGCATATAAAACAAATGTTATGACAACTGCAATTATGAATTACACAAATATGGGAAATTTTGTTATTGCCCTCTCTCTGGGTTATATTCTTCTTGGAATTTCCCTGATTCTCAATGTTCTGGGAATCCTGCTGCAAAGGAGGTTTAAATGATTATCGTTTCCCCTTTTACCAAAAGCTATCACGGACGAACCGTACTGAATTTTCCTGCTTTTTCTTTTGAGCCTTCTCACATTTACGCAGTCATCGGCAGCAATGGTTCCGGTAAATCCACTTTTGCAAGGGTACTCGCAGGGATTGAAAAAGCGGATTCCGCCACAAAACCTTTGCCTTTCTCTGTAAATATCGGCTATCTTCCGCAGAAGCCCTACGCCTTTCATATGACTCTGCGCAAAAATATTCTTCTCAATAAAGAGAAAAACTCTTCTGACAACGAAGCCAGAGCAGAAGAATTAATCCGCGCTTTCGAGCTGACTGCTCTGGCAGAAAAAAACGGCTCCAGTCTGTCAGGCGGAGAAACTGCACGAATGGCTCTGGCGCGCTTAATGATGAAAGAATATTCCCTTTTGATTCTGGATGAGCCAACAGCCGCCATAGACATGAATAATACCCTGCGCGCAGAACAGGTCATTCGTGAATATACCCACAGAACAAAAGCCGCAGTCCTGCTCATCACCCACAGTCTTAAACAGGCGCTGCGCCTCTCCGATACTGTTCTCTATCTGGAAAACGGAAACCTTATCGAGCAGGGCGACACAGCCGCAGTCCTAAATGAACCTTCTACTATGGAGCTTCGCAGGTTTCTTGATTTTTACAGTCTTGATTAAAAAATCCCCCTGTCCGTCTTCATCATCAGCCGGACAGGGGGGATTTCTTTACAACGGAAGTGTCTCCCACTCCCCATTTAATAAATCCGCAAATAAGAACTGACCATTCAGCTCACTTTCTTTATTCAGAAGGCGTTTTACTGCTTCTGCGCTCTGGATGGAGGCGCAGGCAGACACCACAAAGGACAAACTTGCCTTATCTTCCGGGAGCGTGTCTTTCGGATAGAGAAGCTGTAATTTCTGCACAGCCCTTTGGGGAGTAAAGACACTGACCTGCAAATTCCAGCCTCGGACAGCGCCGTAAATCATGGGAATTTCTAAGGCTTCGCAGACTCTTGCCATATCTCTGCGCGCAGCTATGTTATCCACCGCGTCAATGAGCAAATCCTGATTTTTTCCCCATTCCAACCCCTTTTCCACTGTAAAAGCTTCTTCGTAACAGGTAATTTCCACTTCCGGATTTATGCTTCTGACAGCCTCTGCCGCTGCCCTGACCTTCTTTTGCCCAAGAGTCAGTTCTGTTGCAAACATCTGTCTGTTTAAATTCGATTCCTCAAAAACATCCGGGTCTGCAACTGCGATATGGCCAACGCCGATTCTCGCAAGATACATCACAAGATTCCCTCCGAGACCGCCGCAGCCGACAATCAGGACACGGCTGCTCTTTAGTTTCTCCTGCTCCTTTGGCGTAATCGCTCCCATATTTCTGCTGTATCTCATATCAGCCGCCTCCCACTGGAGGAAAAACAGCAAGGACGTCCCCTGCTTTCACCTCTGTATCGGGTTTCGAATGGAAACCGTTAATAAGAAAAATCGCCACATCCTCTTCAGAAATCTGAAGATGCGACAGAATCTCTGAACCTGTATGAAAATCAGCAGAGGAAAGATATAAAATCTTTCCCCTGTCTTTTCTCAAGGTCGCAAACAAACGTACCTCAATCATATATTTCTCCTGTTATTTACCAACGCATTCGTCAAGTCCCAGTCTCTTTAATGTCTCATCTGTCGGGAAAGCATCTACCCAGCCGCGGGCTTCATAATACTGCGGAAGCGTAATCTTAATCTGGGAAACCTGTCCCTTGGAAGGTCCGTTTACAATCGGTTCTTCTGTAAGACGTTTCGGAAGTCTGTCATCCTCAGGCTTCATTCCTGCAGCTTTATTAAACATACGCTCAATGTTATAAATTCTCTCGCCGACTACAAGAAGCTCTTCCGGTGTGTATTCCGTACCTGTTGCCGCATTAAGAAGCGCTGCGTACTGCGGTGCGCCAAGAGCAAAGGAAGTAAACAGACAGTTGCCCATAGAGTCAATAACTGCAGTCAGATCCTGAAAAATTTTTGCCCAGGTAGCCTTATCGTCAATTGATGTTCTGTCAAGCTGTTCCGGAAGACCAAGAACCTCAGGGCTTATCATATATCCGCGAACATGGCATCCGCCGCGGTTGGAAGTTGCATAAGTAATACCGATACCCTGAATACCACGTGCATCGTATGCCGGCATTTCCTGTTTCTTTACGCTCATGGAAATTTCCGGATGTCCGTAGTGCTCGCAGAGCCGTGCAGAACCGGAGCTCATCAGCCATGCAAGAGGAGATTCCGGATTACCCATGCGTTTCGTCCACTCAACAATAGCTTCTGTAGAACCCCATTTCAGCGGAACGCCGTCGCACTCTTCTTCTTTAATATAACCTTTATCATATAATTCCATAGCTGCCGCAATGGTACATGGAGTGGAAATCGCATCCAGACCGTACTCATTACACCACATATTCGCTTCGTCAATGGCATTGAGGTCGTTATTGTCACAGTTTCCGCCGTATGCCCACAGTGGCTCATACTCCGGTCCTCCCACAACCTTGCCGTTTACATTAACGATACGTCCGCAGGCAATCGGACAGCGGTGACATGCGCCTGCTTTTACCAGATATGTATCCGCAAGAGTCTCGCCTGAGGTATCGTCTGCTTTTTCATAATAGGACTCCTGCCAGTTCTTTGTGGGGAAAGAACCTGTATTGTTGATGATATTTACAAGAACGGCTGTACCGTAAGCACGGAGACCTTCTCCTGTAACGCCGTTTGCTCTCAGGATGGAGAGACATTCTTTATTCGCTGCTTTCAGAGCATCCATATCGTAAATAATGTCTTCCAGATTGCTTCTGGACGGCTTCACAACAATAGCTTTCAGCTTTTTGCTTCCCATGACAGCGCCTACGCCGCTTCGTCCTGCTGCACGGTCCTTGTCATTCATAATCGCTGCAAGAAGAACCTGTTTCTCCCCTGCAACACCAATGCTTAATACAGAAGCCTTATCTCCGTGAACTTTTTTCAGTTCCTCATCAAGAGCCTCGGACATCATACCAAGGTACTGCTCTGCATTCAAAAGCTCAATCTTATCATCCTCAATATTAATGTAAGTCCACTCAGGAGCTTCTCCTTCTACGATAAGGGCATCCCAGCCTGCATATTTAAGCTTTGCACCCCAGATACCGCCGGAGTTTGAGCAGGCAATCATACCTGTAAGAGGAGACTTGGTACAAACCATATAACGTCCTGAGGACGGACTTGTTGTACCTGTCATCGGTCCTGTAATATAAATCAGTTTGTTATCTGCTGATAACGGGTCTACCGTTGCCACACCTTCATCGTACAGCATCTTCGTTCCCAGACCACGGCCTCCGATAAATTTCTTCGCAAGCTCCATGTCCAGCTTTTCAACCTTAATCTCACCTGTTGTAAGATTGATTCTCGCCATTTTCTCATAATAACTGTTTGCCATAATCATCCCTCCCGGAAATCCGCTCAGAAATGTCCCTGCTTTTTACAAATTGCACATTACAATGCAGGAGTATTTCTGCAACATTATATATTTATCACGTTTTATTTGTATTTCTATCATTATTTTAGTATGAATTTGTGCGAAACTCAACTAAAATCCGTTTTTTTATAGCACAATTGTACGAAATGGTATATAATGAGTTATACTTGTACGAAAGGAGGAAAACACATGGATACTTCCAACACCTTATCTGCTGTTGAAGTAGCCAAACTTCTTCATGTAAGCAAAAATACGGTCTACGAAATGATCCGCCGCGGGGAACTGAACCATTTCAAGGTAGGACGAAAAATACGTTTCACTCAGGAGGATATCAACAGTTATATCGCCCGCTCCCGCCACGAAAAGCAGACTGCTCCGCCCAAAATCGTCACAGCCCAGAGCAGCCTTTTAAACGGAACCGTCTCACATGAACCGGAATTTATTTTAAGCGGTCAGGATGTCATCCTTGATATTCTTTCCAACTATTTACGACAGTACGGTATCCGTGCGCTCCGCGCTTATGTGGGAAGTTTCGAGAGTATTTTATCTCTCTATCAGGATAATGTGCAGGTGGCAACCTCTCATCTCTGGGACAGTGACTCTGAGGATTATAACCTTCCCTATGTCCGTCGTCTGATGCCCGGAACCCACGCTGTACTTGTCAATCTCAGCTACCGTATGCAGGGTTTTTATGTGCAGAAAGGAAATCCGAAGCAGCTTCACGACTGGACAGACCTGACAAGACCTGACGTCACTTTTTTAAACAGGCGGAAAGGCTCCGGCTCCCGTATTCTTCTGGATGAGAAGCTTATGAAGCTGAAAATTCCCCCTTCCGCAATTAACGGATACCAGACGGAAATCGGCTCTCATCTCACTCTTGCCAACGCCATCTCTCAGGGACAGGCAGATGTTGGACTGGGAACAGGACGGGTAACCCGTCAGATTGAAAATCTCGATTTCATTCCTCTGCAGGAGGAGCGTTACGATATGATCATAAAAAAAGATGCATTCTATTCAAAAGAAGTACAGTGCATTATGAATATTTTAAACTCTTCGGAATTCCTCTGCGAACTTGCGGGAATCTCCGGAAATGATTACAGGAATCTTGGACAAATTATAGGAGAAATTTAATTATGCTGAAAGTATTAACCCCTGATGAAGTCATAGAGCTGGTGGATAAGGAATTTTCCGTCCAAAGCCGGACAGAAATTCTTCCCCTTGACCGGGCTTTCGGCCGTGTTCTTGCAGAAGACGTTCTGTCTGAGGAATATGTTCCCGATTTTGACCGCTCCACTGTAGACGGCTATGCCGTACATGCTACCGACACCTTTGGCTGCTCAGACAGCATCCCTGCCCTTCTTTCTTTGTCCGGAAGGGTACTTATGGGCGAAAATGCAGATTTCACCCTTGAAAATGACTGCTGTGCAGAAGTTCCCACAGGAGGCGCTCTTCCGGATGGCGCAGACGCTATGGTGATGGTGGAATACACAGAAGATTACGGAGACGGAACCATCGGAATTTTAAAGCCGGTCGCTCCGGGCGCGAATCTTATTTACCGCGGAGATGATATTTTTCCGGGCAAAAAGGTTCTTTCTGCCGGACAGATTCTTACTCCGCAGGCAATCGGCGCACTGGCAGCAATGGGACGCAGTGAAGTAAAGGTACGCGTTCCCCTTCGCGTCGGAATTATTTCCACCGGAGATGAACTGATTGATATTACAGAAACACCGAAACCGGGACAGATTCGTGATATCAACACCTCGCTTCTTGCCGCCTGCATCCGGCAGCTCGGCGCAGAACCAGTCAGCTATGGTCGTGTCAAAGACGATTCCGTACTTTTGACAGAAGCAGTAAACCGCGCCATTTCCCAGTGCGACGCTGTACTGATTTCAGGCGGAAGCTCTGTAGGCGCAAAAGATGTGACCTGCGATATCATCGAAAAATACGGAGAAATCCTGTTTCACGGTATCGCCATGAAGCCGGGGAAACCAACCATTCTGGGAAAGACAGGAAACAAGCCTGTTTTTGGTCTTCCCGGACATCCTGCCGCAGCTTTTTTCGTCACAAAGCTTTTCGTCACCCATACACTGAACCGGCTTATGGGCATTGAGAAGACCTTTTTCCCTGTGCAGGCAGTCCTCACTGAATCTGTCAGCGCCAACCACGGACGCGCGCAGTACATGGGAGTGCATTTGACATGGAAAGACGGTCAGATTTATGCGTCTCCTATCCGCAGCAAATCGGGACTCATCTCTACCCTGTCCGCCTCTGACGGATATTTCGGTATTGACAGAGACTGCGAAGGTCTCAGCGCAGGCGCAAAGATTCAGGTTTATATGTACCACTGATTATATGTTTTATGGAAATACCGGAGGAAATCTATATGGCTTTTGAATTTTTAACAAATGTGCCGCTGGAACAGGCACTTAATGAATATAAAAAACTGCTTTCCCAAAACGGCTTCGGCTGCGCGCAGGAAAAAATCCCTGTAACCGAAAGCTGCGGCCGCATTACCAGCCATGCTGTTTACGCGCACATCTGTGCCCCTCATTATCACGCAAGCGCAATGGACGGTATTGCCCTTCGCGCAAAAGATACTTTCGGAGCTACGGAAACAACCCCTGTTCACCTTACCAAAGAGCAGTTTGTGGTTGTGGACACCGGAGATTTGATGCCGGAAGACTGCGACGCAGTTGTAATGATTGAGGATGTGGTATGGGAGGATGACAGCTCTGTTCGCCTGTATGACGCAGCCGCTCCCTGGCAGCATATCCGCCAGATAGGAGAAGATATCTGCGCAGGAGAAATGATTCTTGCCTCCTATCAGAAAATAACCCCATCGGCTATCGGCGCCATGATTGCCGGCGGCGTTTTGGAGGTCGATGTCTGCACTCAGCCTGTGGTAGGAATCATTCCTACAGGCGATGAAATTGTTTCCCCTGTGACAGACCCTGCTCCCGGAGATATTCTGGAATTTAACGGCTCTATTTTTTCCTCCATGCTGAAAGAATGGTCTGCTGTTCCTGTTCTGTACCCAATTGTAAAAGATAAATTCGACGATATTAAGGCAATGGTAGAAAAAGCCCTTTCCCAGTGTGACATCGTGCTTCTGAACGCGGGTTCTTCCGCAGGCAGAGAGGATTTCAGTTCCAAAGTCATTGGAGAACTGGGAACTGTCCTTTATCACGGAATCGCAGCAAAACCCGGCAAGCCCGCCATTTTGGGATATCAGGGCAAAAAACCGATTCTGGGCGTTCCCGGTTATCCGGTTTCCGGAATCATCGTGATTGAAGAAATCCTGAAACCATTGCTGGAGCAGTGGAATCACACGGCTGCCGACTCTCCTGTTTATGAAGAAGCGCGGCTGTCAAGAGCTGTTATTTCAGGATTGAAATATAAGGAATTTGTCCGTGTACGCCTTGGCTATGTAAACGGAGAACTGATTGCCTCTCCTCTGAGCCGCGGAAGCGGTGTGATCAGCTCTTTTATGAAGGCAGACGGTATGCTGGAAATTCCTCAGGGAACAGAAGGTTACGAGACAGGAGCAGTTGTCAAAGTAAGACTCCTCAGAAACAAAAATGAACTGAAACACACTCTTGTTGCCATCGGAAGCCACGACCCGCTCCTCGATGAGCTGCGTGACATGATACATACAGCCAACAGCAATCTCTACATGAGTTCTTCTCACGTAGGCTCTATGGGCGGAATCATGTCTGTTCGCCGCAGGGAAAACCACATTGCCGGTATTCACCTTCTCAACGAAGCCGACGGAACCTACAATATCTCCTTCCTTAAGAAATATTTTCCTCAGGGCGGAGTAAAGCTGGTGGAATGTGTCGGACGTACTCAGGGAATCATGGTTGCCAAAGGAAATCCTCTTGGCATTTCCTCCATGAAGGATCTTCAGAAATCCGGTCTTCGCTATGTAAACCGTCAGAAAGGCTCAGGAACAAGAATTCTTCTGGATTATCTCTGCAAAAAAGAGAACCTTGATACAACCTCCATTTACGGATATGAACGCGAGGAATTCACCCACACCTCCGTTGCCGCTCAAATTGCATCCGGCTCCGCAGACGCAGGTCTTGGTATTTACTCTGCCGCTATGCTTTACGATTTGGACTTCGTGCCAGTCTGTACCGAGCAGTATGACCTTCTGATTCCGGATTATGCATGGGATACCCCTATGGTTCAGGAACTGCTTTCTATCCTGAAAAGCGACGCTTTCCGGGAACGTCTGGAACAGCTTGGCGGATACACTCTGGAACATCCGGGAACCATAAGATATGAGTAGCACGTTTCAGGCAGATGTCTGTGTCATCGGAGGCGGTGTTCTGGGCTGTATGGCAGCCCGAACCCTCACCCGGTACCAGCTTAAAGTTCTGCTTATCGAGAAAGAAAACGACGTCTGCATGGGGATTTCCAGAGCAAATACTGCCATTATTTATGCAGGCTACGACAATAAACCCGACACGCTGAAAAGCAGTCTCTGCGTAAAAGGAAATATGAATTTTCCTTTTCTGTGCGAGGAACTGGGAGTTCCCATTTCCCGATGCGGTTCCCTGATGCTCTGTCACGGCCCCAGAGGCGCCGAAGTTCTGAAAAAGAAGTACAAAAACGGACTTCAAAACCATGTTTCGGGACTGGAACTGATTTCCGGTGAGGAAGCGCGCGCTCTGGAGCCACACCTTGCAGGAGAAATCTATATGGGACTGTTCAGCCCCAATACCGCCACTGTTCAGCCTTGGGAAATCGGCATCGCAGCCCTTGAAAACGCTTTGAAAAACGGCTGTGAAATCCGCCTTTCTGCAAAAGTGACAGACATTGAAAAAACAGACGGGGGATTTCGTATCACTGTCTCTGACAACTCTGCTCCGAAATCTTCCAAAACAGAAGTCATAACAGCCAGAGGAATCCTCAACTGTGCAGGGGTGTACGCCGACAGAGTCCGTGAGTTGCTGCTCCCTCCCTCTGTGCGGATTTATCCGGAAAAAGCCGACTACTTCATCTTCGACAAAACTGTGAAGGGTTTTCTCTCCCATATTATTTTTGAGGAACCGGAAGAAAAGGGCAAGGGACTCACTCTTGTTCCTACTGTGAGCGGAAATCTTCTCGCCGGTCCCTCCGCTCAGGGAGATTGTGAGCGCGATGACTTCTCAACCTCTTCTGATGGTCTTGCGTTTCTGGAAAAACGTCTTGGAGAACTTCTTCCTGAACTTCCTCTTTCTGCAGTTATTAGAAACTTCGCCTCCATAAGACCCAATCCTTTCGAGGTTTCCCAAGGGGAGAATCTGGAAATTATCCGAAGTCCCAGAAGTATTCACAGCTTTGTGATAGACCAGCCAAAAGACTGCCCTGCTTTTATCAGCCTTATCGGAATTAAGACGCCGGGGCTTACCTGCTGTGAAGAGCTGGCAAAGTACATTGTCAGGCAGCTTCTTCCGGTTCTTGGAAATCCTCCTCTGAACCCGAACTTCCACCCCAGACGAGAAAGTCCGGTGTGTATGCGTCGTCTTTCTCTTTCAGAGAAGACTTCCTGCATTCAAAAAGCCCCTTCCTACGGCAAAATTATTTGCCGCTGTGAACAGGTTTCCGAAGGGGAGATTCGGGATGCTATTTCCCGCGGAGCCAAAACAGTCGATGGCGTGAAACGTCGGTGCGGAAGCGGAATGGGCGCCTGTCAGGGAAGTCGGTGCTCTTATGAAATTACCAGACTTCTCGCTCGGGAACTTGATAAACCGATTTCCGAAATCTGCAAAGACAGCAGTAATTCCAGTTTCATCAAAGGAGACTTGACATGACACAATTTGATTTCGCAATCATTGGCGGCGGCGCTGCCGGAATGACTGCTGCCTGCCATATCTGGAAGCGCAGTCCACAATCAAGGATTCTCCTGATTGACCGTGGAGATACTCTCGGCGGAGTTCTCTGTCAGTGCATTCACCACGGATTCGGTCTTTCCTATTTCGGTGAAGACCTCACCGGTACGGAATACGCCCGACGACTGGAACAGCAGCTAAAAAAAACTTCTGTTCAAATCCTTCTCTGTACAGAGGTTCTTGAGGTGTCTCCGGATAAGACCATCACCTTTTCAAATACTGAAGGTATCCGGACCTGTTCTTTTTTGCACCTTATTCTTGCTTCCGGCTGTACGGAACGAGCCTTTGGAAGTCTGGGAGTCAGCGGCACAAGACCCGCCGGAATTTTTACCGCCGGAGAAGCCCAGAAACTCATAAATATCCACCATAAGGATATCGGTGACAAAGCCGTTATCATCGGAAGCGGTGACATTGGAATGATTCTCGCCAGACGCCTGTCTATATGCGACAAAAAAGTCATCTGTATGACAGAAATCGCAGACAAAAGTCCTGCGCTTTTAAGAAACCGAATAAACTGTCTGGAAGCTTTTCAGATTCCCCTGTTTCTCCGTACCAGACTGATCGAAATTCACGGTTATCCACACATCGAAGCAGTCACCCTTTTGGATATCCCCACCAATACCCTTCGCCGTGTGGAGTGTTCTCTTCTGATTATCGCCGCAGGGCTGATTCCGGACCGTACCCTGATTCAGAACTTCTTCCCGGCTCTGTGGGAGACTGCTCCTGACTTAAACGCTCTGCCCGAATGGCTCCATCTCTGCGGAAACTGCCATCACGTCCACCCGATTGTGGACGGAGTATCCTTTCAGGCAGAGAAGCTTGCAGATTATATTTTAGAAAATATTTAAAAAAACTCCCTCTATGGACTTTCGTGAATGTTATCACATTACCCATAGAAGGAGCTCTTTTTTATGCTTCTTATTTTATGAAGTTATCAGATTCCGGCAAGTTTCAGGATTTCCGGCACTTTGGATTCCCAACCAAGAGCCATGATATGTACACCCTGGCAGTATGGCTTACACTCTCTAATGATACGTGCGGCAATCTCTACACCTGTGATTCCTGCTTTTGTCTTTTCTTTATCTGCTTTCAGCTCTTCAATCATCTCTTCCGGAACATGAACACCTGCTACATTCGCATTCATGAATCTTGCCATTCCAACAGATTTCGGAATTACGATACCAAGCTGTACCGGTTTACCGAACTGTTTTGCTTTTTCCATAAATTTGATGAATTTCTCAGGTTCATAAACAGCCTGTGTCTGGAAGTAGTCAGCGCCAGCGCGAACCTTACGTTCCATCTTGGCAAGCTGTGCATCAACAGAATCGCTGCAAGGAGATACTACTGCACCTTTGGCAAATTTAGGCGGTTCTCCAACCAGTTCGTTTCCGCCCAGGTCATAGCCTGATTCTAACTGTTTTACTGTATGAATCAGAGAAACGGAATCAAGGTCGAATACCGGTTTCGCCTGTGGGTGGTCACCCATTTTTGTATGGTCGCCTGTTAAGAGAAGAAGGTTCTCAATTCCTAACATAGCAGCGCTTAAAAGGTCAGACTGCAGAGCAATACGGTTTCTGTCACGGCAGGTAAGCTGGAAGATTGGAGTAAGACCTTCATCTTTTAAAGCTTTACATGTTGCCAGAGAGCCCAGACGCATAACGGAGGACTGATTATCTGTTACGTTCACAGCCGTGATACCACTTAAATATGTCTTTGCTTCTTCAAGCAAACCTTCAATATGAATTCCTTTCGGCGGTCCTACTTCCGCAGAAACTACAAATTCACCACGTTCAAATAATTCAGTAATTTTCATTCTATTTTGCTCCTACTCTATATAAATTTTAACCGTTGTTTTACTTGGACACTTCGTCATCTGTTGCGTAGTTACGGATCTGTGTCGGGCACTTCACCAAATCCAGACGTCCGATTTCTTCGAGACGTCTGTAGATGCGCTCCCATCCACATTCCATTTCGCCGTCCACTTCACATTTACCGTTCTTGGAACCGCCGCACTGTCCGTTGACAAGACTCTTGGAGCAGGCAGTAATCGGGCAGATGCCACCGGTTAAGTTCAGATAACATTCGCCGCACTGGTCACATTTGTACTCCAGAGGAGTCACTCCCTGGAAACCAGGTACGCGGATGGTATCGCAGGCTGCATATACAGTTTTATTTTCAAGATATTCCGCAATTGTCTGTACGCCAACACCGCAGGAAAGAACAAGCACAACATCTGCTTCTTCAATCTCGTCCATGTGTTTTTTGAGACGAAGCTTCATATTCTCAACATTACAGATATAGTCTGTTGTGATAACACCTGTAAGTCTTCCGTCAGCAGCCAGCTCTCTCTGGAGATTTACGGATTCTTTTTCAGGGAAATGAACTTCTTTACATCCCTGGCAGTTAATGATAAAAACATTTTTTCCATTAACCAGTGATGCGATGGTTTCTTTGGATTTTAATTCGGTAATTAACATCTTACTTCATCCCCCTTATCGCATTTTTACCGGCTTTAATCTTAGTTACTAACGGAATCTTGGATGAACAGATGAATTCGCAGCAACGGCACTCTACACAGTCCATAACATTTCTGTCTTTCATGCCCAGCCAGTCTTCCTGATCAGCCAGCTTCGCAAAATACAGCGGTGAAAGTTCCATTGGACAGACATCCACACAACGTCCGCACTTGATACATTCCAGAGGCTGTGTCTCGTCTGTATCAATGGCGATAATACCGTTGGAGCCTTTCATCATAGGTACGTTCAGGTCTTTCAGTTCAAATCCCATCATAGGACCGCCCATCTTAATGAGAACGTCGTCATCTGTGGTACCGCCGCAGTAGTCAATCAGTTCCTGTACGTTCGTACCGATTTTTACTATGTAATTGCCCGGTTTCTTAATCTTTTCACCGGTTACAGTTGCAACACGCTCAATCAGAGGCATACCTTTCTGAATTGCATCGGAAATAGCCTTGACCGTACTGATATTACTTACAACAACACCTACATCTGCCGGCAGTCCTCCACGTGGTACAGATTTGCCTGTAACGCGTTTGATAAGAGTTTTTTCAGCGCCCTGCGGGTATTTGGTTCTTGCTACTTCAACTTCAATATTTTCAATATCTGCAACTTTCGCTTTCATAAGCTCGATTGCATCCGGTTTATTGTCTTCGATTACAATGATACCTTTTTTCGCATCAACTGTCTTAAGCATAGCCTGAAGACCATAGATGATGTCATCTGCAAACTCAAGAAGCACTCTGTGGTCAGCAGTCAGAAGCGGTTCACACTCACATCCGTTAAGGATAACTGCATCGATTGGCTTGTTTGGTTTCAGCTTAACAGAGGTCGGGAATCCGGCGCCGCCCATACCTACGATTCCGGCTTCTTTTACGATTTCAATAATCTCATCCGGTGTAAGGTCTTTATAATCTTTATTCGGTTTTACAGATTCATGCAGAGTATTTTTGCCATCGGATTCAATGACTACAGCCATAACCTCTGCCCCTCTTGTGGCATGCATACGAGGTTCTACTGCAACAACAGTTCCGCTGACACTTGAATGAACAGGAGCGCTGATAAATGCGGAAGCTTCACCAACCTTCTGTCCGACTTTTACATAATCTCCAACCTCAACGATTGGATTAGCTGGAGCGCCAAGGTGCTGTGACATGGAAATAACAACTGTCTTAGGCTCAGGGAATCTCTCAAGAGCGATATGTTCGCTGAGTTCCTTACGTTCTGACGGATGAACACCTCCATCATAGCCTGCGAATCTCTCTTCACGGATTGCTTTCACATAGTCATTGATCACCTTGAAGTTTGTCTTGGAGTAGTCGCGCATCTGTACCGGCTGGTTTAAGAATTCTTCCAGACGCCCCTGTTTCTCAAGTCTTCTGTAAATTTTCTCCCATGCGCAGTCTTTCTCTCCATCTACTTCACATTTACCGTTCTTTGCACCGCCGCACTGTCCATTGACAAGGCTCTTGGAACAGTCAACGATCGGGCAGATACCGCCAGTGATATTCAGATAACACTGAGCGCAGGCATCACATGTTTTCTTTGTCAGAGCCATACCGTGATGTCCTGTATAATTCAGGGAATCGCTGGCTGCAACGATTGGCTTGCCTGCCAGATCTGCAACTGTCTGAATTCCGAGTCCACAGGAAATTACAACAACATGCTCTGTTCCTTCCGGAATCGCATCCTGTAATTTCTTCTCTGTTGCTCCCTTATTACATAAGAAATCAACCTTCATGCTGCCTGTGACTGTCTTTCCCTGTGCTGCAGCAAACTCAATAAATTCGCCGCATTCCGGTTCGTCAATGGTTTCAAATTCTTTGAAGCACTTGTTGCAGGCAACAACGAACAGGTTGTCTTTATCAGCTAATAACGCTGCCAGTTCATCGCTACTTTTTAACTTATACTTGGTGTAGTTTTCCAATTGCTCACCTTCCTTATCAGTTTGATACACAAATCCTCCGCCATTTGTCGTTATTACTTCCTCCGCCTCTGCACACTGAAAAAATAATAATAATCAAATAAGCAAGCTTTGCATTAGTACAATTTAGTATAACACATACTAGCTATATTTTCCAGATTAAATGTGTTTTTTTAGACTGTTTTATACATTGTATACAAATTTTCTCCATATATCGGAAAGAGAGCCTAAGGGGGGCTGTTCTTCACACACAGCGCCCCGAGGATGTCAAGTCATTGCTGCAAAATGGGCGGGGAAGACGTTATGTCACTGTCACAAAATAATCTCTTCATTTTGATATATTGAAATAATCTCTCATTTCACCCTGAAAAGAAGAATGTCTCGGAAACTTTTTCCTATACTGTTCATAAATATATCTTTTTGCCCTCTGCATTCCCATATCTTCTTTTATTTCTCCCACAATCGCCAGAAGCCCTGCAACTTCACCGTAATGACTTCTATGCTGTCCGGATACAATTGCATCAGCTCTTTTATATACAATATTCTCTGCCCATGTCAGATATTTTTCACGTTCTGTTTTCTCCATTGGAAAATATCTTTTCCACCTCTGAAAATAATTCCAAAATTCGCTTACTTTATGTTCCTGACATTCGCTTTGAATTTCTGTCTCGAATTTCAATAAATCCTTTCGCTGATTTTCATCAGGGAATCCTATTCGTGAAGCTATACTCTTCGCAGCTTTGGAAGGTAGTGATTGATCGTATAAGTAAAGTAAAAACAATCTGATTCCAATATCTATAAATGAACTGCTCCATCCCAATGATCCTTTCGGATTTTTGGAAATATTTTTCACTGTACCAAAATCTCCTGTATAAAATACTAATTGGTAATATTCATAATCACTGATTATATTCGTATTCAATTCTGAACTTCTGATTCTAAACTCTGAATTGTTTTTGAGTCTGTTTTTCAAAGCTTCTTTGCCGCACATCCCATAAGTTTCTGCCATTTTTTCAGTTCCAAACAACCGCAGATAATTCTTCTCTGTAGAATCAGAAATAAAACTTTCCCAGCAAAATCGCATCATTTTTTCTTCATGATTTAAACAGGAGGCTGCAAATGCTGCTTTTAAAGCAATTTCACTTCGTATTGTCAGATTATCATTAATTTGTCTCAATGCATTTTCACCAACATTTTCAATTTCGTCATATAAATGACCTTTCTCATACTACTCCATCACGGATAAATATAAAGATGGATGTACAGATGCATTTTCTTTTGCCATTTCATACAGACCATCTATTCCCTTATAATACAAAACCGCCTCTTTCAGAAGTCTGGCTTCTGTATCTCCATTTTTCGCCTTCAGAAGATTAATCCAGTCTTCCCAGAACTGTTCTGTATCCTCCAGTTCTTCTCTTCCGACGTGAAGCATTTCTTCCAGATGCAATTTTTTGAATATACCGAGGGAGAAATAAAGATAGATATCTCCGGCGCGCTCATTTACCGGCATCGCCTGATAATCCGCATATAATGTCAGCAACGCCAGATGTTTCATATCAGTATGTATTAAATTATTTTCTTCCAGCATTTCCAGATCTACAGGGTCTCCATATTCACTGTCTGTAGAAACAGACATTTCCCACAACCATTCATATATCTCATTTGCTTCCTAATACCGTCTGTCACAGACACAATCCTCCGCAAACCGAATCATAGACATAATCTTATCGCCGATTCCCTGATTGTCATAATACTCTGTAACCCAGTCCGCTTCCCAGTATCCCCTCGAATAATCTTCATACTCTTCCGTATCAAGGTAAACTTCCCCTTCATCAATCTGATTCTTCCACTTCTGTATTTGTATCATTTTTTCATTTACAAGATCGTCTGACATTCTCACCTGCACTGCCTGTGACTTCTTGTTTCCGAACTGTATTCCGGTCTCTTTAACTATCTTCTGAAGTTCTTTTTTCTGTTTATCTGACAATAATTTCTGTACTTTTAAAACAATATCCTGCAATTGTTTTTTCGATAATGTTTTTATATCTTCTTCTGTCATCTTAAGAACTCTCCCTTACTGTTTTCTTCCGCAGCATTTTTTGTATTTCTTCCCGCTTCCACAGGGGCAGGGATCGTTTGGATATACTTTCTTTTCTTTTATAATTGGCTGCTGCACTGGCATTATAAAATCGTCATACAAATCATTATAAAGATCAGCTTTCTCAATCGCCTTTGAAAAAGCCTCCAGTTGTGACTCTATCCATTTCAGATCTTCTGATTTTTCCAGTTCTTTTGCCAGTAATCTCGCCCTCCCGAATAAGAGCTCATTTTTAAATGTACATGCAGTACCTATAACTTCTCTACGAATAATTTTATAGGCTTCTTCTGCACCATCTTCCTGCTGAACACACCAACTGTATACATTTAATATATCCTGATTATGTGGATCTTCTTTCAGACATTCTTCAAACCATCTGCGTCCCTGATCTGCTTTTTTTCCCGCATATAGCTCTTCTCCGATTGCGGATTTAAAATTGCTGGCATCATCAAAACTCCAATCCAGCATTTCCAGAATTCTTCTGCAAAATTCTACACGCTTTTCGTGTTCACCTGCATTTCCCAGTTCCATTTCCATGTCCTGCAGCCATGCATCTATTGGATATTGATAGTCCTGAGATTCCATAAGTCCACTAATGCCTATTTTATATTCTGCTTTTTTAACAATCTTCCGAAAAATCCCCCATGCTTTCCACCATAATGGAATCATTTTTTCAGAATTTTGATCAACGAGAGCCTCATATCCCTCCTGAACTAATTGATCCCATTCATCCCACTCTGTCAGAATTTCATGTGTATCTTCATAGTCTATACACTGCTGTACCATATTTTCTAATGCACAGGCATATCTTTGCTCATCGTATGGTTGATTTTCTTTCATGACATCGTAAATCTCTTCTATTACAACAGCGCCAATTTTTTCTTTCGTTTCCTGTGCAGAATATCCAGCCGCAATTAATCTGTCATAAGTTTCCCTCGTCACAGGCGGATCATTATCCCTTAACTGATTGTCTACAACTTCCAATATCAATTTTTTTAATCTTAAGTTTGCCATTTCTTCTTTTCCTTTCTCATAGAACCACTGATAACGGATAACCTTATAATACTATTATACCTGTAAAAGACAGAACAATTCAATTCCTTATTTCACCAAAAGCCCCAAAACATATTATTTCCGTATACTCTCCCTCACACACAGCGCCCCCGAGGATGTCAAGTCATTGCCACAAAAAATATGCGGCTTTTTTGCCACAAAAATGGCTTAAAACCGCATATTGCTGTATAGAGGACGTTATATAATTGTCACAAAGTAGATGGGGAGGATGTTATGTCATTGTCACACTCTGTATCATTATTATTTTTAGGTTTTAATGTAACTAAAATATCCAAATCCATCGCTGTTGCTAATTTTACCAACATCTCTAATGTTGGATTATATTCCCCACTTTCGAATCTTGATATATTTGTTCTCGAAATTCCTGCCCTCTCTGCCACCTCTGCTTGAGTTAATCCTTTTAACTTTCTTAAATATAGATATTCTCTAACCAATGATTTTCTGACGTTATTTTGTATATATTCTATATTAATTCCACTTTTATAAAACTGGCTATCTTCTTTTTTCTTAACACACAATTTTAGTCAAACCTTCTACATATTCGTAATTATCATCAACCTCAAAAGATATATAATCATTTGGGTCCAGATAAATCTTGCAATCAGGATAAAAATTATTAAATATCAGTTTTATAAATGAATTAAAGCACATTGGTTTTTCAATAAATATTCTACATTCCATATGTTCTATATGCATATGTACTGGTGGATGTGCAGAGGACACAACTTCTTTTCTTGGATCATAATCTATTCTGATTGGAGAGCGCATTTCTATATTTTCATACCATTTATCATCTTCTAAAAAATCTGAAAGCATTTGCTTCGGAGGAACATCATCTAGCGAAACGCCAGAGTATTTATATGGTGCAGGCCACCAAAGCAAATTATGACCAACAATACAACCATTTTTTATGGTATAACTCACTCTAATTAATGAACCATCAAATAAAACACAAAGATAACTCTGATTGTTTATAATTTGCTTATATTGCTCTAATTTCAAGAAATTATCTCCGGAATTAAAAGATCCCGATAAATGGTTGTTCCAAGATAATCTTATCGTATTTTTATCTAAATACTCTCTTTTTAACTCATTATACGTATATAACAAACCTTTTTCCAACAACATTTCTAATGTATTTGATACTTGTTCTATCAACTGTTCATCACAATTTTTTCTACCTTTTTTCATTCTTATTACCCTCTTTTTAACAACTCCATCAGTTTATTAAGTTCAGGTAACAACTCTGAATCAACTGTCCCCTTTTCTATATTATCTATAAGTTCATTAATATTGTCTTTTGTAGTTTCTAAAATTTTCTTCTCCGTTAACGTCCTTTCTCTATTTAATCTTCGTGCCTTCTTTAATTCTTCATCTGTAGGAATTCTAAAATGCAAATCATAATCATTAGTTACACATTGATTATACTCCTTCTGAATCTGTTGCATTTTCTCTCCAACACCACAAACTCGTACCCATGCTCTTGATCTAGTTATAGACGTAAAAAGAATATTTCTAAGTTTTATTAATTCTATTCCATCTGCACAATATTCTGCATTAGCAATATATACCATTGGTGCTTCATTTCCCTTTGCTCTATACACATGTGCACAAGTAACGCAACCATTTACTCTAAATGTATCTCTATCCGTATCCACTCCTGCCAATATTGAATTAATTCCATTTGCCTTTAAAAATTTTTCCAGTTCCTTATATTCACTTTTAGCTGAATATGTGTTAGGCAATACAATTAATATATCATCTGGGTCTAATTCATCATGCTCAATATTTTTTCGAATTTCTTGAGCAATCCATGAATATTGTTGTTCTATCGCAGAAAAACTCTCTACTTTAACACTGTCATCTTTATTTAATAACTCTTCAAAATATTTAGGTGTTGAAACATTTTTTCTTGACAATGTAACCGTATTATTTTTTTTCAATTTCCCACTTTTAACAGTGTATCCTATATCTTCCCACATTAAAGGCTCTTCAAACATTTGAATAATCGGACTATGGTATATTCCAAATCCCAATGCATGAGCTAATGCAAGTGTCCATGGTGGATTTCTATAGCATACTGGTAATGTAATATCTCTTTTCGGTTCATTCTTTTTATTTTCTATATTAATTCTTAAATTTCCATCGACATCGACACCAAACATTTCTTCTAACGATGGCATCTCAACTGTTGATAAATTTTGCAATTCATCATATGCCCAAATTATTCTTTTAGGAGATTTTACATTTGCATATACCAATCTAAAGAAACTACTTGGTAAGTCCTGAGCCTCATCAATTAACATTACGTCATATTCTGGTTCATAATCTTCCCCTATAACAGTCAATAATTCATCACAACATCCTCTAAAAGCAGAAGTCCTTCCAAATTTTGAAATCGCTGAAGTTAAATTATAAGCCTTAAAATTAGCTTTTTGTGCCATATCTGAATATACACCATGTTCAGAATTGCTTCCCCATGCATGAATTATATCCAGATTATCCCAATCTACTTTTTCTCCTGACATATCTTGTACAAAATCCGTTATCAAATTAACATATTGTTGATATAGTGCTCTCGTATAATATGTTACTCCTATCTTAAGCTCAGGATATTGCGTATGCAAATATGCCGCCTTTAATGCTAATACTATTGTTTTACCAGACCCTGCTAATCCCTTAATTCTCTGGGGGCCATCTGGAACTTCAAATGCAGCCTTTTTTTGCCATTCATCCAAATTAGCAATTTCCTTTTCAATTTTTTTTATAATATCTCCATACGATCCTTCTTTTTTAACATTTGCCCTTTTTTTTCTTGGCTTTATTTCCGACACTTTTTGAAGTACTTCACATAATCGTTTATATATCTGCTTATCAAAAGTAGCATATTCATCAACTAATGAAGCAATTTCCCCACACGTACAAAATAAATATTCACGGCTCTCATCTTCATAGTCTATCTTATCTGGAAGCACTGTTATTACTAAAGGTTCAAATGAAAGATTTCTTCCTTTTCTTAGTGTTGAATACTTCTTCAAATAGAAATCCAAGTTATAATATAAAGAATCCTGTTGCTCTTTTAACTGCTCTATAGAATCCTGTGAATTTCCAAGAATAAACGCAACCATTCCTTTACTTTCTGTTACCCATAATGCTTCTACCGTAATTGCCTCGTCTGCATTAGCTGTCAAAGGATATCCTAAATATAAGGTACCATCAGTAGTATTTTTTTCCATATACTCTTTAACTGCCGCAATCAATTGATTGCTTTGTTCTGGTTTAGTTATTTTTCCTCTTACAATATCAAATGGCATTTGCTTCCTCCTTTTGTCCACCTTCCGAATGTTCCATATATGGTACATATTATCATAATATCTAAACTTGTCAAGTAATTTAAGTTCTACCTCCAGGGCAACCGCATAAAAATATCCATCTGGGGAATGAAATCCCTTGATGGATATTTTTATGCGGTTGCCCTGTTTTCCCCTCTTTGAAATCTGGATTCATATTTTCTCTGAACCAGATCACCATAATAATTGTTTCGGTTCAACACCGCACGTATCGAAGAATTCCCCCACTGATGAAGTTTCTCTCCATCCTTACAATACACATGATGATATTGGTTATAATCTGAAATCCGATGTACCCCATCCTCAAACAGCCCATCACTAATGCTCTGTATGCCATCTCCCAAAGCATACTCTTCGAAAATCCTGCGGACTATCTTTGCCGCTTCCGGTTCCACAATCAGCTTATAAATTCCATTTACCTTTTCCACACAATATCCGTATGGAGCTGTAGATCCCACATACTCACCATTTTTCTGTGCAATACGTTTCGCAGCCCGTTCTTTTGCAGAAATGTCTTTCGCATAGGCGTCATTCACCAGATTCTTGATATTCATAGATAATTCCTGATTTTTGGCATTTGATGCAAAGGAATCGTAGTTGTCACATACAGAAATAAACCGCACTTTCATAAAGGGAAGTATCTTTTCCAGATAATTTCCGGTTTCAATATAATTTCTTCCAAATCGTGAAAAATCCTTTACCAGAATACCATTTATTTTACCTGCCCTGACATCATTCACCATCCGTTCAAATCCCGGTCTTTCAAAATTTGTTCCAGTTTTTCCCAAATCAGAATAAATATCATATACAGCAATCTCATACTCTCTGCCTGGATTTTCATTGTGCTTCTGGATAAATTCTTTTATCAACGCCACCTGTGTTTCAATAGATTCTGACTTTTTTTCATCACTGTCTACGGATAATCTGGCATAAATTGCAGCCATACATACCGGAATACCAGGAATCTTCTTCTCTGTGTTTTTCTTATATCTTTTTGCTGTTCTTGCCATTTATCCCACCTCTTTCCTGCACTCTGTCCTGTGTTCCGCATAAAACCGTCTTATGACTTTCATTTTCTCAATCATATCCTGATAACGAATATGAATTTTAATCTGTTTGTTTTCATAAATATAGATTTTATCTACGGTCAGTGCCAGCAATGTGCGATCCAATTCTTTGATTTCCAGTGATTTCTTCCTATCCTCCAACTGAACGGTTGCAGCCACTCCATTCTCAAACATTTGCTTTACCAGCTTTTTCTGATTTTCAATCATCTGCTCCAGTTCTTCACATTTTCTTCCGTAACTTTCCCGAAAATCATCGAACTCCTCTTTACTGATCAGTCCCTCTTTCAAGTCATCACTTAAAGACGCTTTCAGGCTGTAATAACGGTTATATTCTTCCTGCAACTTACTAATCTGCGTATCATAACCGATCACCTGATCGTAACTGACTTTCATCTCGCAAAGTTCTTCCATAATCATCTGATAGTCTACCAAAAGTGCTGTATATGCCTGAATCTCTTTCAATACAATTCTTTTCAACACCTCTTCCGGAATACTGTGCCTGGTGCAATCTCCACAAAATACAAAGCCCGAAAAGAAGTTGGCACTGTCTGATGTTGTCGATGCTCTGCCATCATATTGAAGTAGCTTCTGAACCACATCAAAATCATTCTGCCTAATTATTGCCGGATGTGTATTTTCCACTTTCACCCACTCTGATTCTGGCTTATCCAGACGTTGCTTTACCTTATAACTGATTCGTTCCTGCTTGCCCTGTACCATGTTTCCAATGTAAACCTCATTGGTCA
>CATXEA010000028.1 GCA_958367245.1 uncultured Blautia sp. | reverse complement strand
TTTCATAACTTGTTTGTGCCTTGAGCGAAGCGAAAGGAATGATAAAAACTATGAATGTTTTTGATATTTTAGGACCTGTCATGATCGGTCCTTCCAGCTCTCACACTGCCGGCGCTGCCCGTATTGGACTGATCACGAGAGCGCTCCTTGGTCAGCCGGCTGTAAAAGCCCACATCTTTCTTCATGGCTCCTTTGCCAAAACTTACAAGGGGCACGGTACGGACAAAGCTCTTGTAGCAGGAATCCTCGGCATGAAAACCGATGACGAGCGCATCCGCTTTTCTCTGGATGTCGCGAAAGAAGAAGGACTGGAAATCGAAATTGAAACAGGCGAACTGGAAGACGCCCATCCCAACACCGCAGAAATCACACTTACTGCAGCAGACGGACATACCGTTACCCTTCGCGGAAGCAGTATCGGGGGCGGTAATATTGTCGTTACCCGCGTAAACGGTATGGAAGTTTCTCTTACCGGCCAGCACACTACTTTAATCGTACTGCACAGAGACGCTCCCGGTACCATCGCTTCGGTAACGGAACTGATGGCTGGACACGGCGTCAATATCTGCAACTTCCGTCTTTCCAGAAAAACAAAAGGCGGACAGGCTGTTATGACGATTGAAATTGACGGTAATTTCGGACCGGAATTAAACGATGCCATTAGTAAATTGCCGAATATTTTTTCAAGCACCATGATTCAGCCCATTTGATTTTGAAAAAAATAACGCGGATACAATATCCGCTGTCACAGGAGGAATTTCAGTGGAATTAAATTATTTTTCCCTTAAAGATTTATTGAATACAGCTTCCGAAGAGGGCTGCACTCTGTCTTCCCTTGTACTTGCACAGCAGGCAGAACAGCTTGAACTTCCGGAAGAGGAAGTTTATGAAAGAATGCGAAAAAGCTATCAGGTCATGGCTGAATGCATTGAACCGGGGTGTTCCCCTGACCTTAGAAGTACCAGCGGCCTCACCGGAGGCGACGCTTACAAAATGCGCAAAGCCACAAAAGAGGGTAAAAACCTCACAGGCTCTCTCATGGGCAGCGCGCTCTACCGCGCTCTTGCAGTATCAGAGCTAAATGCTTCCATGGGACGAATCGTTGCAGCTCCCACTGCCGGAAGCTGCGGAATCGTTCCTGCTGCCGTTCTTACCATGCAGGAGGAACGAAATCTTTCTGAACGCCAGTGCGTCATGTCCCTTTTCACAGCTTCCGCAGTAGGCATGGTAATCGCCAACAACGCCTCACTTGCAGGAGCTCAGGGCGGATGTCAGGCAGAATGCGGTTCAGCGGCAGCCATGGCAGCAGCAGCCATTGTTGAACTTGCAGGAGGAACGCCGCAGATGATAGACTCGGCTGTTTCCACTGCGCTTAAAAATATTCTGGGACTTGTATGCGACCCTATCGCCGGACTTGTAGAAATCCCCTGCATTAAGAGAAACGCCTCCGGCGTAGCAGGCGCTTTCGTAGCCGCAGAGCTTGCACTTGCCGGCATAAAAAGCGCCATCCCGGCAGATGAGGTCATCCTCACCATGAAAAAAGTGGGCGACACCATGCCTTCTTCCCTGAAAGAAACAGCCGAAGGCGGACTGGCTGCCACACCTACCGGAAAACGGCTCCGTGAACAGGTATTCGGAGAAAAAGAGGTGTGAAATGATAACCGAAAAAAGAGAAAAACAGATTTTAATGATGTCCTTTTTATCAGGACTTGCATTTGCTGTTGTCGAGTTTATTTTTTCCATATACAGCCACTCCCAGTCTGCATTGACGGACGCTGTCTATGACGCCTCGGAGCTGGTCTTTATCGCCCTGCTCCTGTTTCTGACCCCGTTATTTCATAAGCCTGTATCAGAAAAACATCCCTACGGGTATTTTCAGGTCGAATCCATATTTGTCATCATCAAGGGTGTTATGATGTTATCCGTTACCATGGGCGTGTCCGCAGAAGTGCTGGACTCTGCCCTGTCCGGCGGTAATCCGGTAAACAATACGCAGGTTTCCATGTTTCAGTTTTGTCTTGGAGCCGCCAGTATCCTGATTTTCCTGTTGATGAAGCGTCTGAGCCGTAACTTATCCTCTCCGACCATAAATGCCGAGCTGTTAGGATGGAAACTGGATATTCTTTACAGTTTGGGAATGTCCCTTGCCTTCTTCGTATCAAAATATCTGGAAAAAACATCTCTGGGATTCATCTCCCCGTATTTTGACCAGATTGTGGCAGTTCTTGTCATGGTGTTTATGCTTCCGGAAAGCATCAGGGTATTATGGGGCGCAGTGAAAGAACTCTTCCTGTTTTCTCCAGATAAAGAATTCATGGACGAGGCAAAAAACATCTGTAATCCTATTTTGGAACAGTATCACTTTTCTCCTGTTTTTTTCGATATTACAAAAACGGGACGTCATCTGTGGATTGCAGTTTATTTTAAAATTGAATCAGAAAATCTGGCTGTAAAGGATTTTTCAAACGCCCTGAAAGCCATAAACGAAAAAATACAGGAACAGTTTCAGGAATGTACCTGTGAACTGATTCTTGTTCCCTGATTCTGGCGCAGTAAGCGCTCTGTACTTTGGAAACCTTTCGAAAATTTAAAATTTAATTTGGAGATTTTACATAATGCATAAATTAATTATCCTGCGGGGAAATTCCGGCAGCGGGAAAACCTCCGTGGCAAAAGCGCTTCAGGAAAAATTCGGTCCAAATACCATGCTGCTTTCACATGATACCATTCGTATGGAGGTTTTACATGTATGGGGTCAGGAAGGAATCCTGAAATCAGAACCCTTAATGATTGAACTCCTCAAATACGGAAAAGCGCATTCAGAAATCACCATCATGGAAGGCGTACTTCCGGCAGAGGCATTTTGCAAGTTATTTGAAACAGCTTTGGAAGAATACGGACAGAATATTTTTGCCTATTACTATGATTTACCATTTGAAGAAACCCTGCGCAGACACAGTACAAAACCTAATCGAAATGATTTTGGTGAGCAGGATATGAGACGATGGTGGAGAGAAAAAGATTTCCTTCCTATAATTTCAGAGCAGGTTTTTCATAAAGATTTGAGCCTTGAAACAGTTGTAGATATGATATATAACCAGGTATCTGCTTCTGAATGATAAAAATAATATAGCTGCTGCCACCTGTATCCTCAAACCGACCACCTATCGCAAAACCGTTGAAAACCAATATCCTCTTTTTTATAATAAGGCACAGATAGGAGGTGGTTCTCATGCAAATAGAAATAAAAATAGACCCTTTATATGATGAGCCAAAAGTAGTCGTCCTGACAGCTTCAATGACAGAGGAAGTTCATTCCCTTGTGGAAAAATTATCAGAAAAAAATCCATCTGTTATTTCCGGCATCAGAGACGGAATGATCACCATACTGGAAGAAGACAATCTGATAAAGATATATGCCGGTAATGGTAAGGTTTTTGCAGTAACCGATCATGGAGAATACTCCATAAAACTGCGCTTATATGAGATTGAAAAACGGTTGGACCCACAGCGCTTTGTCCGCATTTCCAATTCCGAAATTGTCAATCTGAAAAAGGTAAAAAACTTTGATCTGAGTTTTACCGGAACTATTTGTGTAGAGCTGATAAATAATACCGTTACCTATGTTTCAAGGCGGTATGTTTCAAAAATCAAAAAAATATTGGGAATATGAGGTGGCAGATATGAAAAAAAGAATAATTTTCCGCAGTATAAATGGTTTCTTTCTTGGAATTGCATATGGTTATCTGATAACGCTGGTCATTTCCCTGCTCCTGGGCGACGGTCATTACTATCCCTGCATCCCGCAGTTGGCTGTCACAATGGGCAGTGAAATAAACGCTGTTCTGCTCCAGACATTTTTGTGCGGAATCATAGGAGCAGGTTTTTCCGCAGCCTCTTTCATATGGCAGATAGATAAATGGGGGCTTGCAAAGCAGACAGGAATTTACTTCCTTGCTGTCTCACTGATTATGATGCCATCCGCTTATATTGCCTGCTGGATGGAACACAGCATAAAAGGGGTTTTATCTTACTTTGGATTTTTTGCACTGCTCTTTGCCTTTTTCTGGATTATACTGTATCTGATTTCCAGACACAATGTCCGGAAATTAAATGAATCTTTACAAAAAATGCAGCAGGAATCAAAGGAATAACGGCAGATTTCCCTCCAAACCACTTCTGCCTGAAAGATAGCCAAAAGAACGCTCCGGTGAAAATGCCGGAGCGTTTTTGATTCTGCCTTATATTGTATAATCGTAAATAAAGAAATTCATTTTTGCAGACTGCCCCTTAATGTCAAATCTGTGTTCTTTTTCCTTTCGCCTTACCATTCCCTGATGTTCATAAAATCCAAAATTACAGCTTGTATCTGTAAATAAATAGAATTTATCCAGTTTTTCTTCTTTCGCATAATCAAGGGCTGACTGAAACAGCATTTTTCCGATTCCCTTACCGCGGCAGGATTCATCCACAGCAAAGAGGGAAAGCTCTGCCGGATACGGCGTTTTGCATTCTTTAAGAAGTTCCTTGTCAATCCCGCTTACGCTTTCAAAAATCTTAGATACCTTCCTTCCCTCTTTGGAGAGGAATAAAGAAGTAATTGCTTTCACCTGCTGTACCTTCAGTCCGAAAGGACATTTATGTTTCGCCTTATGATTGATAAGTATAATTCCTACCGGAACCCCATTATCAAGAGCCACCCGGGAGAAGGTATAGTTTGTCAGGCAACTGCTCAGAAATACCCTCGCCAGTTTTTGAGCTGTTTCGGGACTGCTCAGGTCATCGTAGTGCCATGTTTTTCTGATAATATTCTGTAAAACTTTGAAATCCTCTTTCTGATATTCTCTTAATGTAATCTCCATCACAATTCTCTCCTTTACTTATTTAAAAATATGGATTGTACCATTCGTATTCATCTTTTTCAAAAACGAAACTGCAACAGGAAGACCAAACAGTCCCCATATACCAAAAAGCTTTAAACCTGTGAGCATACTGGCAAGCGTCAAAACAGGATGAAGCTCCATTTGCTTTCCAATCAGCTTCGGCTCCACAATATTTCTGATAATCGTAATTACAACATACAGAATAAAGATACCTGCTGCCAGCGTATACTTTCCGGTCACAAGATTAAGGATTCCCCAGGGTATTAAAATCGTACCTGTTCCAAGAATCGGAAGAATATCCAAAACTGCAATCAGAAACGCCAGTAAACTTGCATAAGGTATTTTCAATAAAAGAAAACCTGTCCACAATTCTAAAAAAGTCAGTCCTAACACTGCGCCATAGGATAAAATAATCTTCGGCAGGGTATTGATAAAATAGCTCTTTGCTTCTGAAACAATCTTCTTTTTTGTTTCCGGTATCTGCCTTTTTATAAATCCCACAATTTTATTAAAATCAATGGTAATAAAAAACATTGCGATTATCGTAATGATAGTCTGCATAAACAATGTGGGAACAGCAGAAATCACATTGGCAAGAGAGGACAGGATACCGTTTGAAAACTCCCTGACAGCATGATTCATACTTTCCAGAACAGTGGACGCATTTGCCTGCAAAACATCCAATACAGATAAATCCGCATGATGAAACAGCTCCTCCACCTTTTCAAATGCCTGTTCCGTAAACGGAATGATAAAGCTCTCAAATAATGTGGGCAAAAACGAAACGACCCTTTCTACTATTCCGAAACACAATGAGCAGAAATAGCTGACTATTATACTCGAGCAAAACAAAAACAAAAGCAGGACTATTACTGAAACGATTTTTCTTTTTATCCTTGTTTTTTCCGAAATGTACTGAATTGGTTTATTTAATGCCCCTGCTATGATAAAAGCTATAATAAATGGAACTAAAACCGGAATCAGATATTTTCCAAGCAGGATACAGGCTCCGATTATGATTCCCCAGTATAAAAACTGTATAATAAATTTTTTCTGCTTCTCTATCCTCAATATATCTTCCTTCATACTCCCTCCTCTGACAAATCTCTACAGAACAACTTGACTTTCCTCTCCTTTCTCCTGTATCATAAACTATACATCTACTGTAATGTCAATAGGGGGATTTACATGAAAAAAAATACTATAAAACTAACGACAGCGCAGTTTGCCAGACTGCATAATATCAACAAGAGAACGCTTCACTATTACGACAGTATCGGGCTTTTTTCCCCTAATACAAAGGGAGAAAACGGCTATCGCTATTACGACCTGTCCCAGAGTATTGATTTTGAATCCATTCTCATGCTGAAAGAATTAAACATGAGCATTGAAGAAATCGAAGACTATCTCGGCAATCCCGCTCCTGATAAATTCATCAATCTCTCCACCACAAAGGAACAGGAAATAGACCGCGAGATAAAGCGCCTGAAAAATATCAAAAAAGCAATCCAGACAAAGAGAGAGCAGATTGAGCTCTGCAAAACTCTGGATGGCTTTAAAATTGAGCTTATGGAATGCAAAGAAGAAAAGCTGCTTGTTTTGCCCTATGATTTCTATGATAACGATGTTTCCAATGTTTTTTATTATATGAAAGAAACATGGGACGTAGAACAGATACGCATGGGAGTCGGCGGAATCATATCTGTGGAAAAGGTATTAAAAAATGATTTCTCCATTTACGACGGGCTTTACACCCCTGCCTTAAGTCAGACACCTGCAAAAAATATCTTTCGTAAGCCTGCAGGAACTTATATTTGCTGTTATCACAGAGGAACATGGAGCACTCTTCCACTTGCCTATCAGAAAATAATTTCTTTTGCGGAAAATAACAGCTTAAAGCTGACCGGTTTTGCCTACGAAATCGGCTTAAACGAATTTGCTATTTCAGATGAAAAAGATTATATAACTAAAATTATGATAAAAACAGAAAAAATATCGTAGAAAAAGGCGCCCGCCCGGACGCCTTCCACCTAATTAAAAAATCTTCAAAATATCATTATACATGACCACTACCATCAAAATCATCAGGAACATAAGACCTGTAAAGTGAATCATACCTTCCACATTCCGGTTAATCGGTTTCTTCCTGATAGATTCCACAAGCAGAAATACCAGTCTGCCGCCGTCCAGAGCAGGGAAAGGAATCAGGTTCATAACGCCCAGATTGGCAGAAAGAAGAACTGCCATATTAAGCATATTCATCCACAGAAACAGATTACCCTCGCTCTTACTCTGTTCATAGGTATCGCCGATGGCATCCACCACACCTACAGGTCCGCTTAAATCCTTCATTCCAAGCCCTCCTGTAAACAGCTCCTTCAGACTCAGAAGAGTGGTACGAATCATATATTTCACTTCAAGGGCCGCATACTTAAATACCTCGAAGCCTTTTGCCTTTTCACTGTAAAGATTATATACAAAACCGGATTTCGGAGTACGGTATTCTTTCGGGATAATATCCGTTTCATATTCCAGACCGTTTCGCATATATGTGATATGGATTTTTTCTCCATTTAACGGATTCTCATTAATATAATTCTGATAAGCCTCTCCGTCCGGAACCTTGATTCCATTCACAGAAGTAATCACATCTCCCGGCTTCACACCTGCATCTTCAAGAGGCATTCCCGGAATCAGGGATTCCACTTCCATAGAATTTACATCTGTCCTGTTAAATCCCAGAAGATACCTTATCTCAACATCCGGTTTATAGACAATTTCTTTTTTCTCCCCGTCACGCTTTACAGTCAGGCGGATGGTGTCATCTGCCTTCAGTTCATTCAGGAAAGAATACACGTAAATATCTTTTCCCAGATCAATGGAATAATCCTGATACTTTGTAATCAAATCTCCTTCCTGAAGACCTGCTGCCGCAGCCGCAGAGCCTTTCTCCACAGACAGCACGGTAGCCGGTTCATATCCCAGCGCTCCCACAATGATCACAGACAGCACAAAGGCAAGAATAAAATTAAAAATCGGTCCTGCGGCAACAACAGAAATCCTGCCCCACACCGGCGCAGCCTGAAAAGTTCCCGGCGCGTCTCCTGCCTCCATATCTTCCCCCAGCATGGCGCAGGAACCTCCGATAGGAAAAAGCTTCAGGGAATACCTTGTTCCGTTTTTTTCCGTACTCAGAAGTCGCGGTCCCATTCCAAGGGAAAACTCTGTCACCACAATTTTATTCTTTTTTGCAAGAAGGAAATGCCCCAGCTCGTGAAAAAGAATAATTGCGCTGAATATGATAATTGCAATAATGATTTTCAATCTACCACCTGCTTTCAATCCACTGATAAGTCTCTTTTTCTACTTCCAGAATCTCTTCCAGATTAGGATGAGGGATAACCTTATGTCTTGACATAGACTGCCCGATAATCTCATAAATATCCAGAAAACCAATCTTTTCATGTAAAAATTTATGGACTGCAAGCTCGTTTGCCGCATTAAATACAGTAGGCATACTTCCTCCGCACCGTGAGGCTTCCATTGCCATAGGAAGCCCTTTAAAGGTCTCCATATCCGGCTCCTCAAAGGTAATTTGGGTAAGAGTCCTGAAATCCAGTCTCTCCCCATCCAGATATCTGCGCTCCGGATAATAAAGCGCATACTGAATCGGCAGTCTCATATCCGGTGTTCCAAGCTGCGCCATCACAGCGCCGTCTTTAAATTCCACCATAGAATGAATGATACTCTTCGGCTGGACAACCACCTCAATATGGTCTAAATCCACATCAAACAGCCACTTCGCTTCCATTACCTCCAGCCCTTTATTTACCAGAGTCGCAGAATCCACGGTAATCTTCTGCCCCATCACCCAGTTTGGATGCTTCAGCGTATCTGCAAGCGTTACGTGGGCAAGCTCTTCCGTTTTCTTTCCACGAAAAGGACCGCCTGAGGCTGTAATCAAAAGTTTTTCTATTTCTTTTGGATTTTCTCCGTGAAGCGCCTGAAAAATAGCGCTATGTTCACTGTCCACCGGAAGAATTTTTACTCCGTACTCTTTTGCCATAGGCATGATTAAATGGCCTGCTGTCACAAGAGTTTCTTTATTTGCCAGAGCAATATCCTTTCCTGCCCTGATAGCCTCCATAGTCGGACGGATTCCAATCATCCCTACAATAGCTGTCACAAGAATTTCCGTTTCAGGCATACGGGCAAGCTCCAGAAGTCCGTCCATACCGGACACCACTTTCGTTTCTGTATCTGCAATCCGCACAGCAAGCTCTCTGGCAGCCTCTTCCTTCCACACTGCCGCAAGCCTTGGACGAAACTCCCTTACCTGCTTCTCCAAAAGCTCCACATTGCTTCCCGCACTGATTCCAAGCACCTCGATATCGCCGTTTAAACGTACTACATCCAGAGTCTGTGTGCCGATAGAACCTGTAGAACCCAAAATTGCTATTTTTTTCATAAATCACCAGACCTCCCTGTTCTTAAAGTCTAAGAATTAACACGGAAAGGAAATAAATGACAGGAGCTGTAAAGATTACACTGTCAAAACGGTCCAGAATTCCTCCATGTCCGGGAATCAGCTTTCCGTAATCCTTGATTCCCTGATTTCGCTTAATCGCTGATGCAGCAAGATCTCCAACCATAGAAATCAGAGCGCCCACTGCGCAGATTACCGCATACTCCAGTATCTGCCCCTGTGTTGCCCATGCGTAGATACTTCCCAGAAGAGCTGCTCCGGCAACTCCGCCTACTGCGCCCTCCACTGATTTCTTCGGACTTAATACCGGAGCCATTTTATGCTTGCCGATTAATACGCCTACACAATACGCACAGGTATCACATCCCCATGAACATAAGAAAATCAGCCACACGATAAACTTGCCGTCCGGAAGATTTCTGGTAAGGTAAATAAAGGACAGCATCACCGCAACATAAATGATTCCGAAAAATGTTGCCATTACCTGTTCTGCCTTATATGCCGGATAGCGGAACACATAGACGAACATAATCATCACAAGCGCAAAAATTACAGCCATCATGCCGTATCTTTCAAAATCAAGAAGCATTGCCGCATAATAAACGGCTGCTCCCACAAATCCTGTAATCCCCAAAAGATTCATTTTTTCCTGATGGACGCCCATCACTTTATATAATTCCTGCATTCCGATCAGCGACACACCCAGCAGGGTAAAAAACAGTATATAGCTGCCGCTGCATATCGTAAGAAGGGCAATTGCCACCAGCAGGATTCCGCTTAAGAGTCTCGTCTTAAACATTCGTTTATTCCTCCTTTACTCCTCCGTATCTCCGGTCTCTTTCATTATATTTCTCAATCGCCTTAATGAGTTCCGGTTTGTGGAAATCCGGCCATGCTACATCTGTAAAATAAAATTCCGTATAAGCCATCTGCCACAGCAGATAATTGGAAAGACGCAGCTCGCCGCTTGTGCGGATCATAAGATCCGGATCCGGAATTCCCGCCGTGTCCAGATAACTCTCAAAAACTGCCTCGTCGATTTCCGAAGGCTTCACTTTTCCATCGACTGCATCCTGGGCAAGCTTTCTCACTCCGCGCAGAATCTCGTCGCGGCTTCCGTAATTGAGCGCAATCTGGAAATGAAGTTCATCGTAATCTTTGGAAAACTCTTCCAGCTCCACAATTTTTTTCTGAATGTCATCGTCAAAAGCTGTTATGTCTCCGATGACCTTTACTTTCATCCTGTTCTTTTCGGATATTTTGATACATTTTTTGAGGTAATTGCGGAAAAGCTTCATCAGCCCTTCCACTTCCTCTCTGGAACGCTTCCAGTTCTCTGTAGAAAAAGCATAAACCGTCAGATACTTGACGCCCAGCTCTTTCATATCATCGCAGATTGTCTCCAGATTGGCGCATCCTTTCACATGACCGTAGCTTCTGGGCATTCCCTTCGCTTTCGCCCATCTTCCGTTTCCATCAAGGATAATCGCTATATGATTCGGTACTTTCATGGTTTCTCCTCCCTTATAAATTCTGTATGTAAGCGAAAAAGAGAGCCCACAGGACGAGCTCTCTTTGGATCCTTCTTACACGGTCAGGATTTCTTTGGATTTCGCATCTACTGCCGCATCTACTTCTTTGATATATTTATCTGTGGATTTCTGGATTTTTTCTTCTAATTCCTTAATCTCGTCCTCAGATACGTCCTGTTTTGCAAGCTTCTTGAAAGAATCATTTGCATCACGACGGATGTTACGTACAGCAACCTTTGCAGCCTCACCTTTTTTCTTTACATCTTTTACCAGTTCTTTACGGCGTTCCTCGGTAAGCTCCGGGAAAACAAGGCGGATTACCTTGCCGTCGTTGCTTGGGTTCAGACCTAAATCAGATGTAAGGATTGCTTTTTCAATACCCTTTATCAGACTGGATTCCCATGGCTGAATCTGAATCAGACGCGCTTCCGGAACTGTAATGTTCGCCACCTGCTGAAGAGGTGTAGGGCTTCCGTAATAGTCTACTGTTAATTTGTCAAGAATATGCGGGTTTGCACGTCCTGCACGGATTGTCACCAAATCGCTCTCCAGACTGTGCAGTGTTTTTTTCATTTTGTCTTCATACTTCTGAATTCTTTCATCCATGTTAAAAATCTCCCTCTCATGTTCTTATTTTTTGTTCATCCCATGAACGCTTCAGGCTCACGTATGCGCCTTATACTGTAACTCTTGTGCCGGAGAATTTGCCGTGTACTGTATTTACAATGCTGTTCTCCTCTTCCAGTGCGAACACAAGCATCGGCATCTTCTGCTCCATACACATAATAGATGCAGTCAGATCCATAGCCGCAAGCTTCTTCGCAACTACCTCGTCAATGCTGATTTCATCATACTTCACAGCATTCGGATTCGTCTTCGGATCGCTGTCATAGATACCGTCAACTGCCTTTGCAAGAAGGATTGCTTCTGCCTCAATCTCTACTGCGCGCAGTACAGTCGCTGTATCTGTTGAGAAGTACGGATGACCGGTTCCTCCTGCGAAGAATACAACCTTGCCCTGTGCAAAACTCTCTTCTGCTGCATCTTTGGAGTAAAGACTTGTAAAAGCGCCGCAGGTAAACGGTGTGAAAATTTCTGTCTTTAATCCCACATATCTGCAGATATCAGATACATAAATACAGTTCATAATCGTTGCCAGCATACCAATCTGGTCTGCTTTATTTCTGTCCATAGCGCCGCTTGTGCGTCCTCTCCAGAAATTACCGCCGCCGATTACGATGCCGACTTCCAGACCTTCGTCTACAATCGTCTTAATCTGTTTCGCAACACCGATGACTGTCTCCTCATGGAATCCGGTTTTTTTCTCCCCGGCAAGAGCTTCTCCGCTTAATTTCAGTAACACTCTTTTCATATTTATGGTTCTCCTAAGGTTTATTTTTTATATTTTACCACACTCCGGCTACAATTTCATTACCATTTTCATCAACTGTAGTAGAAACTGTAAAAGTGCTGTCTCCGATTGTATAATAATGATATCCTGTCTTGCCGGTCTCCGGCTCATCCTGATAATCGCTTCCGGAAGGTTCCCCACAGGCGCCTTTCAGTGCGTCGAGAGACTGTCCGATATAGCTCTCTGCCGTGGCAATCGGGTCTTCTCCTGAGCTTCCGTCATCTCCGCCATTGTTTTCATCTCCCGGCTCATCTGACGCTCCGTCATCCGGAGCCGGTGTCGGTGTTGACTGACTGCTGTTGTCAGAACTATTATCCTGAGAATCTGTGTTCTCAGAGTCTGAATCCTCTTCATCCTGAGAATCTGTCATTCCAACTCTTCTCTTTACATCGTTGAGTGTAGAAAATTCCTTCGTACTTCCCTCGCTTAAATAAGTAGCAAACGGAAGCGCATTTTCCCCGGTTCCGTCCATGCGAAGCGTAAGCTGTGTAATCTTTGAAAATGGAAGGTCGCGGAAATAGCACTCATATCTGTCTGTATCTGTATAGAAAATACGGATATCATAAGATGTAACCGCTTTTCCCTCTTCATCCTTGGCATTCTTGTCATAATAGTAAACAGCCTTGTCATTGTTCTTAAGAACAAACTTGCTGTTTATCAGCTCATCTCCCCATCCCGCATCTTCATCCTCTGTATGAGGGCGGATATTGATGGATGCAATATCATCCCCTGTCTTGTTCAGGATTACAAATCGGGATGCGGTTGCAGTCTTCGTTCCAATCACATTGGTAATTGCATCAATGTCATTCGTTGATTTCTGCATATCTACAAGCTCGGTATTCTTCTCCTGCGGTGTCGGCGTAACGGTTATTTCTACTTTTGGTTTTTCTTCTTTATCTTTTCCGCAGCCTGCTGCAAATACGGTAAGCGCCAGCAGACCACCAAGTATCATGTAACGTCTCTTCATTAAAAATTCCTCCCATATACCTCATGGAATCTTTTTCACCTTAATTATCAATACTCTATTATTGCAGAGGAAACCGTACTTGTCAACTAAACGTCCTTTTATTTCATACAATTTTTATATTTTTTAAGATATTTCATTCATTTACCACAGGATTTCTTCATGTATATGAGACTATTTTTCAATAAATCCGCAGACGTATTTAAACCCCAAAACCTCCTATAACTTCATCTTTATACAGAATCTGTCATAGGAGGTTTTATATCTTTATTCTTCTCTTCAATCATCATCTTCCTTTACTGCCAAAGCGGCAATAATATCTACACAGGTTTCGTATCCCAGCGTCGAAGTATTCAGGCAAAGGTCATAGTTTTCTTTTTTGCCCCATTCCTGACCTGTGTGGAAATGATAATAATCTTTTCGCTGTTTATCCTTCACTGCAATCCTGTCAAGGGCCTGTCTCTGTGAAATGTTATCAAGACCTTTAATCCGATTTACTCTGTCTTCCATTTCCGATGCGTAAATAAACACCTTAAGAACATCTTTTTTGTCTTTCAGAATCTGATCGGCGCATCTGCCTACGAAGATACAGGCTCCCTCTTCTCCCATAAGACGAAGGATTGCCTCTTTCTGCGCCTGAAAAAGCTTGTACGGAAGCATGATTCTTTCTTCATTGGTGTAACCGTCTGCCAACATCCCGATTCCATAGAGAAAACTGCTGTTTTTCTTCTCATCGTATTCATTCATCAATCCGGGGCTGATTCCGTATTTTTCACCTGCAATCAACAATAAATTATTATCATAAAAATTAATTCCAAGCTTTTCAGAAAGCATGGATGCCACGCGGCGGCCGCCGCTGCCGTATTGTCTGCTGATTGTAATTGTCTTCATATGCAATGCTCCTTTCTCACTGTTAAAATCCTAACAGTTTTATCCAACTCCATTATAGAAGTTTTCTGACAATATTGCAATATAAAGAATAAAGTTTGTTTTGTCGAAAACTTTTTTATGGATAATCTGGCGAATGTTCAAAATCTGTGATATTCTATAAGAGCTGCCGAACCTCCAGCAGAAAGGAGGTGCATCTTGATGGTAGAATTGATAATTTCATTTCTTGTTTCTGTCGCAGCAGGCGTAGTTAGCTGCTTCATCTGCAAATGGCTGGACAGGAACGACAGGCAGTGACAGCCTAAAGGTATAAGCCGCCTTACATAAATGGAACAGAAAACCCCAGAACAGCACTTCTGGGGTTTTCGTTTTTCTTGATGGCTAATAATCTCATTTCTTAGCTGTCTAAATTATATGCTAAAAAGGAAAAAAAATCAACCATTTTTATATATTTGCCTTTGCTCCCTCTACAGGTTTTTCACCTTGAAATCTCTCTCCGCCTCACGCCTCTGGTCTTTTTTCGCAATATCCTGACGTTTGTCGTAAAGCTTTTTACCTCTGGCAACTCCGATTTCCACCTTTACAAGGCTATCCTTAAAGTAAACCTTCAGCGGCACCAGAGTCAGTCCCTTTTCTTTAAGCTTCGCATCCAGTTTGTTTATCTCATAGCTGTGCAGCAAAAGCTTCCGCACTCTCAAAGGATCTTTGTTAAAAATATTTCCCTTCTCATACGGACTGATATTCATTCCGTAAATCCAGACTTCTCCGTTCTCAATCCTTACAAAAGCTTCCTTTATGCTGCATTTGCCCATGCGCAGAGATTTCACTTCTGTTCCTGCAAGGGCAATGCCTGCCTCATAAGTATCCTCAATAAAATAATCGTGAAACGCTTTTTTATTATTGGCAATCAGTTTTGTTCCAATCTTCTTCGCCATCATATCCTCCCTGCTCCTCTGCCAGAACGAAATCTACGGCTTTCAGCATCGTATCTGCATCTGCCACACGGACACGCACCTTCTGTCCTAATCTGTAGACCTTCCCCAGCATATCTCCCCGAAGCTCATATGCATCCTGGTCAAAGGTATAATAATCATCTCTTAAAGTATTCACATGGACAAGTCCTTCCACTGTATTGGGCAGCTCCACATAAAATCCCCAGCCTGTTACGCCGGAAATAATCCCTTCAAATTCCTCACCCAAATGATAGGACATATATTCTGCTTTTTTCAGCTTATCAGATTCTCTCTCTGCTTCCTCCGCTCTGCGCTCACAGGCGCTGGACTGTCTGGCAACTTCGTCAAGAATCTCGTTATAATGTTCTGTCTTTCCCTGACGCACAAGTCTTCCCCGCAGATTATCCTTGATGATCCTGTGAATCTGCAAATCCGGATAACGACGGATTGGCGAAGTAAAATGACAGTAATATCTTGCAGCCAGACCAAAATGCCCGCTGCATTCCGTTGTATATTTCGCCTGCTTCATAGTGCGAAGGGTCAGCCGGCTGATCTGAGGTTCATTGGGCAATCCCTCGATACTTTCCAGAATGGTCTGAATCTCTTTCGGGGTGATTTCCTCCTTTGCCTTCTGTATCTTAATTCCCTGATTATGCAGCAGAGTCAAAAGGCTTTCTACACGTTCCGGATCGGGATTTTCGTGAGTTCTGTAAACAAAGGGCAGCCCCTCTTTACAATATTCCTGCGCTACTGTCTCATTTGCCATAAGCATGAAGTCTTCAATGATTCTGGTTGCAACATTTGCCTCATAAGGCTTCACATCAATAGCCCTTCCCGCTGCATTTAAAATAATCTTACTCTCCGGGAAATCAAAGTCTATGGAACCTCTGTGATGACGGCTCTCCCTGAGCAGCGCGGAAAGCTCCTTCATCAGTTCAAACATAGGAACCAGATTTTCATAACGCTTTTTCGCCTCATCGTCTGTATTTTCCAGAATGTTTTTCACATCTGTGTAATTCATTCGCTCATCTACGCAGATAACCGTTTCCGCAATTTCATGGGAAACCACTTTTCCATTTTCATCAATATCCATAAGACAGCTTAATGCCAGCCTGTCCTCTCCCTGATTAAGAGAACAGATTCCATTGGAAAGCTTCACAGGAAGCATGGGAATCACACGGTCTGCCAAATAAACGCTGGTTCCGCGCTTCAGCGCCTCTCTGTCAAGAGCGCTTCCTCCCTGAACATAATTGCTTACATCTGCAATATGAACACCCAGATGATAAATATTTCCTTCTTTGGAAAGAGAAATAGCGTCATCTAAATCCTTGGCATCCTCCCCGTCTATGGTGACAGTCTGCAAATGGGTCAGATCAAGGCGTCCTTCCCTGTCTGCATCCAACACATGATCCGGTACTCTGTCTGCCTGACGAATAACTTTTTCAGGAAATTCACTTGGGATATTAAAGCTTTTCACAATAGCCAGAATGTCTGTTCCCGGAGCACGACAGCTTCCCAGATTCTCTTTAATCCGTCCTTCCGGATTCTTATTCTTGGAGCCATAATCTGTAATCTCGGCAACAACCTTGTCGCCGTTTTTTACTCCCTTTGCTTCCTTCATCGGAATAAAAATATCCTTGGAAACCTTCGGATTATCACAAAGGACAAAGCCAAAATCGCGGTTAAGCTGATACGTTCCCACAATCTCCTTCATTCCCCGTTCCAGAACCTTAAGCACAACGCCTTCTCTGCGTTTTCCCTCTTTCTGACCATTTTTAATTACAATACGGACAGTATCCTGATGCATGGCCGTACCTGTATCTTCTTCAGGGATAAAAATATCTTCCTCTTCTCCTTCTATTTCCACAAAGCCGAACCCTTTGGGATGTCCGATGAAAATTCCCTCTGCCTGTACTCCCTCCGGAATATCAGCCTTGCGGGCATTTCTCCGTCTGCCCGGCTTTCCGTATTCGTCTCTGCGGTCATCGTAGGAACGATTATCACGCTTCTTTTTCGGGCTCCTTTTTTCATACCTTCCTTTATTGTCCATGACAACCTTTCCCTCTGCGGAAAGCTCATCCAACACCTCGTATAAATCCTTCCTCTGCGCCTTATCCAGTCTTAAAAGAGAGGAAATCTCACGAAGTCTCATCGGTTTATAAACCGGATCTCCCAAAAGCTCCATGATAAACTTTTTTCTTTTTTCCAGTTCTTTTCTTTTCTTCACTTTTAATCCTCTATTCTTGTTTTTTAAAGATGAAAAAACACTCTTGCCGTCAACAAGAGTGTTCCCCATCTTTTCCTTAGAAATTCATGTTTAAAACTGCAGCTAATACAAAGAACAGGACTGCCATTACTGTCGTAGCCTTAACAAGACCGCCTTCCATAGAGCGTCCTTTGTTCTTGCCCCAGTATGTGTCTGCTGCGCCGGCAATAGCTCCAAGACCCTGGCTCTTGCCTTCCTGCATCAGAACGATAATGGTAAGTCCAATACAATCTATCGCAAAAATAACTGTCAGTACAATTCTTAAAATTTCCACGCTGTTACACCTCCTAATCAACTAGAGTTCATTGTAACATACGTAAAAGCGGATTTCAACCACATTTCTTTATTTTTGCTAATAAATCACAGCTTCCGCTGCTCCCTCCCTGCTTCTGAAACGCATTTCCCGCAGCCCTCTGAAACATCTTTAAACGGATTTTCATAAACAGAAAGACTGCCAAGCTGTTCATAAATTCGAAGGAGCTGATTATATTTCGCGTTTCTGTCTGAACGGCAGGGCGCTCCTGTCTTAATCTGCCCCGCTCCGCAGGCTACCGCTAAATCGGCAATAAACGCATCCTCCGTTTCTCCCGACCTGTGAGAAATCACCGCATGATATCCGGCTCTCTGAGCCATCTCCACAGCATCCAGAGCTTCGGATAAAGTCCCGATCTGATTTACTTTCACCAAAATCGCATTTCCCGCTCCAAGTCGAATCCCACATCCAAGCCGCTTAATATTTGTAACAAAAAGGTCGTCTCCCACAAGCTGAATTTTTTTGCCCAGCCTTTCTGTAAGCGCCTTCCAGCCCTCCCAGTCATCTTCCTGAAGTCCGTCCTCCAAAGAAACAATAGGGAATTCTTCTGTCAGCTTTTCGTAATATTCTATCATTTCCTGCGAACTTCTCTGCACTTCTTCCCCTTTCATCCGGCTTTCCCCAGGGAAAACATATACGCCGCGTTCTTCGTCGTAAAGTTCGCTTGCAGCCGCATCAACAGCAAATGCTATATCCTCCCCAACCCGATAACCGGCGCGCTCCACTGCCTGCGCCATAAGACTTAACACTTCGCGGGCATCTTCCACATCAGGAGCAAATCCTCCTTCATCGCCCACCGCTGTAGAAAGATTTTTCTTCTTCAGAATCGTTCTGAGAGAAGTATACACCTCCGCACACATACGGATTGCTTCCTCCATATTCGCCGCGCCGAGAGGCATAATCATAAATTCCTGAAGATCCACGGTATTATCCGCATGTTTTCCCCCGTTTAAAATATTCATCATCGGAACCGGCATCCTTGTCGTATGGACGCCTCCCATATACTGATAGAGAGGAAGACGAAGCGCCATAGTTGCTGCCCGCGCTACTGCCATAGAAACTCCCAATGTTGCGTTTGCCCCGAGATTTCCCTTATTATCCGTACCGTCTGTCTCCTTCAGAATTCTGTCAATATTTGACTGGTTCAGGGCATTTTCACCAAGAATCGCATCTGCGATTTTAGTATTCACATTTTCCACTGCTTTTTTTACACTTAACCCTGTATAGCATCCCTTTTCCCCATCACGAAGCTCCACTGCCTCAAATTTCCCTGTAGATGCCCCTGATGGAACAATGGCTCTTGCTGTATATCCATTTACTCCTATGATTCCTTCCCCTACCGTTACTTCTGCTTCTACTGTAGGGTTTCCTCTGGAGTCCAGTACTTGTCTTGCGTGAACCTTTCTGATTGGCAGATATCGTAACATATGAACGCCTCCTGTCGCTTTCGATTAACATTTTATATGGAGTAGTTTTTCCGCAGCCATCGCATTCTATGCAGAAAACCTTTCTGTTTCCCACGTTATATTTTCTGAATATTTTATATTTTTCACACTTTTATTTTTTTCTTTTTATTTATTTCATAAATTTTCTATTTTTATACTTGACATTTCATTTTTTATCTGTTATAGTAAGCTCATAAAACAAAAGGGAACGAAAAAATAAAAAGCAAAGGAGTGAGACCACCGAAAACATAAGTTTTAATCCATAATTTATGAAAGGAAGGTACAGACCACCAGAAGCATAATAAGTTTCAAAGGTTATCCTGAATAATACAAAGAAAGGCAGGTACAGACCACCAAGAACTTAAACTTTTAAATTCCAAAAATGTTTTATAAACACCCAAAATAAAGAAAGAACGGTAAGGACCAATGAGAACATAACGATTTACCTCATCTATTAAATATTAATAAGGACGGTAAGGACCAATGAAACATTAACGATTTACCTCATCTTTTAAAATTAATAAGGACGGTAAGGACCAATGAAACATTAACGATTTACCTCATCTTCTAAAATTAATAAGGATGGTAAAGACCAATGAAACATTAACGATTTACCCCATCTTTAAAAATTGAATAAGGAACGGTAAGGACCAATGAAACATTTATGATTTACCTTAACTTTTAAAATTTAATACGGACGGTAAACTCCAATGAAAACATGATGAATTACCTCAAAAAAACTTCCTACAACTGAATTAAGAACGGTAAAACCTAAAATCCTAAAAATCCTACTTTTAATTTATACGCATAATCTAAAAGAAAGGCAGGTAAAAACCATTGGATACTGAATTTAAGTAAGAGCCACAGCGATGAACGATAAGCTTGTGGCTCTTATATATTGCCTTTTTCCCGCTCTCTCTGCCTTCTTTTTCGCATATCCCCTATCCCCTCCTCATATATTATGACAAAACTTCTTCCCTTGAGGTCTACATGAAATCTCTTTCCGGATACATACCCCTTGTAAAAATCTCCGCTTTCTTTACAGCAGCCTTTCTGCTGGGAGCTGCTGCCGGAAAACTGTTTCCTGTTTTGAAATCAGAACCTGAATCTGTGCAGACATCCTCTGCCGGTACAAACTGGGGCTTAAGCTTTCAGGAAAAAGGGAAACGTCCTGTCGGAAATGCTACCATAGAGGAATTAAAGAAATATAATGCCTGTTATGCAGCCGATACAGAAGAAAAAGTCCTTTATCTCACCTTCGACACAGGCTATGAAAACGGAAATATGCCTGCAATTCTCAATGCCCTGAAAAAACACCATGCCCCCGCAGCATTCTTCATGGTTGGAAACGTCTTAAAAGACCATCCCGACCTCATCAGACAAATCGTTGCAGACGGGCATATTATAGGAAATCACACTATGACCCATCCAAATATGTCCTCGATTTCTTCCCGGAAAGACTTCGAAAAAGAATTAAGCGGCGTAGAATCCCTCTATGAAGAAATCACCGGTGAAAAAATGGAAAAATTTTATCGTCCTCCTCAGGGAATCTATAATCTGACCAACCTTTCCATGGCAAAAGAAATGGGTTATCACACCTTCTTCTGGAGCCTTGCCTATGTGGACTGGATACAGGATCGGCAGCCCTCCCGTGAGGAAGCTTTTGATAAACTCCTGTCACGCGTCCACCCCGGAGCCATTGTCCTTCTTCACAGCACCTCCTCCACAAACGCTGAAATTCTGGATGAGCTGCTGACCAGATGGGAGGAAATGGGATATTCCTTTAAATCTCTCCATGACCTTACTGTATAAAAATTTCGGGCGGGAGTTTTCGCATCTCCCGCCCGTTTCCGTCAAAGTATGTTTCTAACACACTCTGAGCCCGATTATTCGTCAAAAGTAACTTCTGTCTTCAGGATGGCATTCTCGTCCAGAAGCTGCTTAAAGGTCTTTGTTTTTGCTTTCTCTTCATAGTCCGGCGACCAGTAATAGCCCTTCAGTTCATCCATGTATTCTATATAATCACAGAGATATACATACACCGTAGACACATCTTTATTGGCAATTGCAAGCATTTCCGCACTTCCTCCCGACTTACCGACATCCAGAAGGTTTCCATCTGCATCCAGCACAACAGGGAAATATTTACATTCGCTGTCTTTACACTCTAAATAAATCTCAAAAGGCGTCTTTGTAAGGGAAACAATACCTTCTCCGTTTTCATCCAGAAGATTGATTTCTTTCACAATATTTTTATCTGTATTCTTTTCAACCTCGAAAGTGAAATCCCAACCTCCCTCTTTTGTCCAGCTTGTGTAGGAACTTCCATCTATCATTGCATCCGGATATTTCTCGTCGTATTTACGGTGCATTTCCGTGAAAAGCTGATGCTCAATTTCTTTTTCTTCCTCTGTAAAGTTTTCATAATTCGCTTCGTCAAGCCCATGTTCTGCCATTGCAGCCTCGTACTCATCCCTAAATTCCTGAGGCATTTCCGGTACGCTGATCTGGTCTTCCGGAAGTCTTCCAATGATTTTCCGAATATTCAGTGATACGTCAAATTTATCAGGAACTGTAATTTCTTTCATATAATCCTCCGAATTCAGACCACAATACTCTTCTATCATTTGATCTGTAGGATTTTCTGCTCCCATAGCTGCTGCCAGTTTTTCATAACCGCCTTCCTCCATAAGGTCAATTCCCTGCTCCAGAAGGATTGCATTCCTGTCTGCATAGAGTTTTTCTGAGCCTTCATAATCATAGGTTGTCTCTGCCAAATCTACCCTGAGAACTCCTGCAAACCTGTGTTCATCCAGCATTTTGCCGTCAAGCACTCCATTAATATGACTTCCCCAGGCTGTACTGTAGGATGGATTGTAGCTGAAATTCAGAGAAGAATTATCAATATTTATAACAGGTGTTCCATCCTGCCATGTTCCTGTCTGTGGAAACTCTTCCTCTGTCTCAATGATCATGGACAGGTAAAGAGCAGCATCATTACAGTAAACTTCAGAAAGAGTCACTGTAGTTCCATCTACTGTTTTACTGTAGGCACCATCCTTTTTCTCCCCGGAATCCGGCTTTTTCACCTCTTCATCATTCTGCGCCGGAGTTTCTGAAGTATTTTCCTGCTCCAAAGGCTTCGCATATTCACTGTAGTCTCCCGCAAATCCAAGAGAACTTCCAATCTGCGCAAATACGTTTCCAATCAGCGGAATATTGGATGCAAATGCCGGATTCACAATGCACACTGCCGAAAAAGCTGCCGCTGCTGCGGTCATTCCCATAGCTGCGCGGAAAATTTTTCCTGTTTTCTTCTTTCTTTTATTTGATTTTTCCATTGTCACTCTGCTCCTTCCTGTTGTTTTCTGCGCTGCTTTTTCGCGAATCTTTGCAAATGCCTCTTCCTTTGCCGCATTTACTGTCTTCGGAATCTCAAACTGCGCGTTCAATGTACTCTCTATTTTTTCATTCATGTACTCGTCTTTTACAGACTTGTCTTCCCCTGTCTGGTTGAAATCTATTATTTTTTTCATGTAATCATCCCTTTCTCACAGAAACTGCCGGACTTACGATTCCCTTCATTTCAGGTCTGTCCTCATACTCTCTCTTTATCTGTACTCTTGCTCTGGCAAGCCTTGTTTTTACTGTATTTTCATTTAAGTTCAAAATATCTGCTATCTCCGACAGCTTAAAGCCCTCTACATAATAGAGAATCAGAATAACCCTGTATTTCTCCTCTACCTTCTCCAGCATCTCCTTAAACTCAAATTCTGCAATAGACATATCCCTGTCAGGTACGTCCCACAGTTCCTCTCCCATGTTAAGATTCTTATAATGCTTCAGCACCCTGCTGCATTCATTAATCAGAATACGAATCATCCATGTTTTAAAATATTCCGGTTTACGCAGGGTATGTATTTTTTCAAAACAGGTCAGAATCGTATCCTGAATTGCATCTGCAGCATCCTCATCATTGTTCAGAATTCCTCTGGCAACTTTATACATTGCCAGAGAATTTCTTTCCATCAATTCGAGAAAAGCATCTGCATTTCCTGCCATGGCGCTTTTTACCAGTTGTATCATGTTATCCTCCTTTTTCAGAGTCATTGTGTTTCATTCGAATGAAGCTTTCTTTTTCCTTTTACACTTATTAGATAAAAATAACAAGAAAAAAGTTTCATTTTTTCCAAATAAAATTTTTCAAATAAAAAATCCATCTTCTGAAATATCCTGTATAATAGTAGAAAAAAGCAAAGTGAGGAAGCTATGATTTATATAAGCCATCTTATAGACGACAAAGAAATGAAAGAAATCATTGCCAGTACCGGAGCAGGCATAGAAAGCATCGAATTTTCTGTTGCAGAAAATCTGGATCATTTTTCCCGTACTCTTAAAAATTACCGGAAACGGCTGGAGTTCATGAATTGCCAAAATCTCATTCTCCACGGTCCCTTCCTTGATTTGAATCCCATGGCATATGACAGTCTGGTTGTGCAGGCTACAAAAACACGGTATGAGCAGGCATATCAGGCAGCAAAAGAACTTGGCGCCAAAAAACTGATTCTGCACAGCGGATTTATCCCTTCTGTCTATTTTCTCACAGGCTGGGCAGAGCGTATGGCAGATTTTTATAACCGTTTTCTTGATAATAAGGATGATTCTGTCGAAATTCTTATGGAAAATGTTATGGACCCGTTCCCCTCTCCTTTAAAAGATGTGGCAGAGAGGCTTTCTCATCCTGCCTTCGGTCTCTGCCTTGATATTGGACATGCCAACTGCTTCTCCGAAATTTCCGGCAGGGAATGGGCAGAGATGCTTTTGCCCCATATCCGCCATCTTCACCTTCACGACAACTCCGGCGACAAAGACCGTCACCTTGCTCTTGGAAGGGGAACCGTACCTCTGGACGAAATTCTCAAGCATTTCGGCGATATGCCTGATGTGTCATATACGATAGAATGTAATACTGCAGAAGATATTTCCATATCCATAGATACGCTTTTGAGGCAGAGTTTTTCCATTGACAGTCAAAAATCCTTATGCTATGATGAAACTATCCGGAACACGTCTGTGTTCTGAGTTTTTCATAGGAAATAAGATATCTGAAACACGCTGATAAAATGTGAATCCGGTGAGAATCCGGAACAGTTTTATCCCTGCTGTAAGAGCAACGAACAAAGCTGTGCCACTGAAGAATTTCGGGAAGGGGCTTTTAGTAGGAAAAGATTTCGGCTTAAGTCAGAATACTTTTTATCTGCGTGAAATAAGACCATCCGGTGGATGAAAACGGATGTCTATTTTTTATGGTTATTTTACGAAAGGAGAAACGTATGAAGAATAAAAAAACGAATCTTATCGCTGTCATTGTTCTTGTTGTCGTTCTTGCTGCAGCCGGACTTCTGTACATGAAATTTAAACCCGGTACAACTGCAGGAGAAAAAGAAATCACAGTTAAGGTATCCGCACTTGAAAACGGCGAAGAATCATTCACTTATCAGACAGATGCCGAATATCTCGGTGAAGTCCTCACCGCAAACAAGCTGATTGAAGGCGAAAGCGGACAGTATGGTTTATTCATTACAACTGCAAACGGAGTCAAAGCTGACGATTCCAAACAGCAGTGGTGGTGCATCACCAAGGGCGGCGAGCAGGTAAACACCTCCGCAGACCAGACTCCGATTCAGGATGGCGACCAGTTTGAACTTACATTAACAGAGGGATATTAATGAACACAAAACTGAAAGCAAAAGATTTGGCTATCATGGGCGTAATGGCTGCAATTGCCTACCTCAGCCAGGTAGTCTTAAGTTTTCTGCCAAACATTGAACTTGTAACACTTTTATTTATCTTATACACCCTTGTAATAGGAAAAAAAGTTTTTGGCGTTGTGTATGCCTTTGTTTTTCTGGAAGGCATCACTTACGGCTTCGGACTGTGGTGGATTAATTACCTTTATGTATGGACGGTTCTTTGCCTGATAACTCTTTTATTTCGAAAACAGACCTCTTTTGTTTTCTGGAGCGTAATATCCGGCCTCTTCGGAATGGGGTTCGGCGCCCTGTGCAGCCTTCCATACTTTTTTATCAGCGGTCCCACCGGAGCCTTTGCCTACTGGATTGCGGGAATTCCAAGCGATATTACCCATTCTGTCGGCAATATTTTCATTTGCCTGGTATTGTTTAAACCCTTACATTATATCCTTACCAAAATCATTTACGGAAAAGCAGCAATTGCCTGAACTTCGGACATGCTTTTTCCATCTTACTCAGCCATGCAGGAGCTATGTGACTCCTGTATGGCTTTTTGTAATTTTATCACGGAACTTTTTTTGATTTCGGGTTATATTAATATCAGGAAAAGAACAGGAGGTACTCGTTATGAGACTTAAAGATAAAGTTGCGATTATTACCGGCGGCAGCCGCGGCATCGGTTTTGCCACCGCAGATAAATTTTTGAAAGAAGGAGCTACTGTAATCCTTTCTGCAAGCACACAGGCTTCTGCAGACAAAGCAGTGGCACAGTTAAAAGAAAAATATCCGGAATCAACCATAGCCGGAATCAGCCCTGATTTATCAAAGCTCGAATCTGTCCGCAGCAGTTTCCGCGAAGCAACTGAGAAATATGGCTGTGTGGATATCCTTGTAAACAATGCCGGAGTATCTGAAAGTACCCCGTTTACGGAATACACCGAAGAAACCTTTGACAAGGTTATGGACTTGAACGTAAAAGGTGTTTTTAATGCAACAAGAGCCGCATCTGAATGTATGATTGCACGGGGAAAAGGCGTTATCCTTTCTACCTCCTCTATGGTCAGTATTTCCGGTCAGCCAAGCGGTTTTGCTTATCCTGCATCTAAATTTGCAGTAAACGGTCTGACTGTATCACTTGCCCGTGAACTTGGACCAAATGGAATCCGGGTAAATGCTGTCGCTCCCGGTATTACTGAAACTGATATGATGCGCGCAGTTCCAAGAGAAGTCATTGAGCCGATGATTCAGCAGATTCCTCTGCGCCGCCTTGGTCAGCCGGAAGATATTGCCAATGCGTTCGTATTTCTTGCTTCTGACGAGGCTTCTTATATCACCGGTGTTGTCCTGAGTGTAGACGGAATGGCAAGAAGCTGACTTCTGTGATATACTTTGTATAAGAGATTCTTTTATCGCCTGTCGGAGAACTCCGGCAGGCTTTTTTTACAGGAGGCCGCTATGAATAGAGAAAATGCCAGCTTTACCTTTCTTCACCGTGTGGAAGAGATTGAACTTAATATCCGTGACGGACGATGGCAGTCTGCGCTTGCTCTGGCTCTGACCATTCCGGATATTTGCGGAGGAATTGCTTTTCCGGAACTTGTAAAACGATACAGGGATGGACGCATTATGCTTGACTGGCAAAAAAATCCCACCCGTGACGTAGGAAATCAGTATATCCGGTGGTTTGACGAATTCGCTGCAGCTTTTTTCAAAACTTCTGCCGATTCCGCCAAACCTTATATCTGCGGTGAACGATGCTGGCAGCTTCGCTGCGAATATCTCCATCAAAACAAAGGTTTTCTGAATGATGAGGATAGTTCTTCCGTTCGTTTTCATCTTGGAGTAAACTGCGGGACTTCTGTCTGCCAGTTTGATCCCGGAAAAGAGAATGATGAAAAAAATTTTGAGCTTTATAATACTCCTGTACTTGATTTCATCCAGTTTTCCAAACCTCTTCCGGCTGATAAACTGGTCTGCGTAATCTGTCCCGATTATGCTTATTCTAAAGGATTGACTCTTATTCTCCAGAAAATCACAAAGCACATTATATTCTGTCAGTCTGTTGAGGAAGCCAATTCCCCAAACGTAACCGTTCTTCTGACTCCTGTTTATCCGGAAATACTCCGCAGTACAGTCAGAAAATTTCTTTAAAACCAGGAGGTGAAACCATGATATACATAATTTCATTAATTTTTATAATTATTATCCTGCTACTCACCCGACAGCTTCATCTGCGAAACGTCCAACTTAAATCCCTACAGCAGGAACATGATACCCTCAGAGAACGTCTTGACTCTCTTACTTCCACTGTTTCAGAATCAAAGCTCCTGACAGAACCACTTTTGCAGTCCGCAAACACAATTCATCTCTATACTGCTCTTCTATCCGAAGAACCTCTCTCTCCTGCTCAAAAAGAACTGCAGGAAGAAATTCTTCAGGAAAACGAACACCTTCTTCATATTGTGAAAATATCTTTATTATAAAGGTTATCAGATTGACATTCCTTCAATCATGTGGTATATTTATAACAAGATGATAGGTATTTCGCACACAAAAAGGAGGTAACGATATGAAGAATACGTGTTGTTTAAAAAACAGATTAAAGAAATGGTTTCCTTCAAATCCATTATCATACCTGGGCTGGCTAGGCGTCCTGGGAATTATCGGAATATTTTTTGCTCCGATATTTACACCATTTTTATTATTTTTTACATTTTTTTCTTATTCTAAGATGAAAGCAGACGAATTGTTTTGGGAAAATGTGCGCAGAGCAAGTACGCGAGGTTTTTGGACAACTTTTACAGTAACAGCAGTTACAATGTTATGGCTGTTGATACGAGGAATCCGTCAATCCTGGTTTGGATATGCAATCCAGCGAGTCGTAATACAGGGAACCACTACAACCATGGATATCTTTTCATATAAACAGTATATAATCGTATTTTTCCTTATGATCGTATCTATGACATTGATGATTTCCGTTTTTTCTATCAGCATGTTCAAATTTCGAAGACAAGAAAAGAAAATGCTGGAAAAGTAGGAAAGTGAGGTGTGAACTATGCTTCATACGAAGTTAAAAGAGTATCGTGCCAAATACAATATGAGCCAAGGTGACTTGGCTTTTCTGGTAAATGTACGAAGAGAAACTATTGGAAATTTAGAAAACGGAAAGTATAATCCTTCATTGAAGCTTGCCCTTGATATTGCTAAAATATTTGAAACAACAGTTGAGGAATTATTTTACTTTTCAGATGATACGGAAACATAAAGAGTTATAAGAAAATTTCAGTCTTTTGGAGAGATTGGAAGCATACAAAAATCTAAATTTGGAAAGGAAATTGCAATATGAAAAAATACGAATATGTAAATATCAGTATCTTAAAAATCTTGGGTTCTGGCTCAGAAGAACATCGTCGAATTATTGATGAATATGCCGCCAAAGGTTATAGGTATGTTGGCTATATTCCCACGGATATCACCTGCTCCGGACAATTAACAAAAATGGATTTAATTTTTGAAATCGATCAGTAAATTCAAAACTTCCTGATTGGCGGTATGAGTGATTACCTTTATGATTACTTTTCATTTTTACTAAAAAGAAAAAAAGCCTTAAAACAGCGATTTTACGCGGTTTTTAAGGCTTTTTTTAGCAGGGGATGAGAGAATCGAACTCAGCAACAATCCCCCGAAAATCCCGTATTTATAAGGGTTTCATAGGTTTCATAATGATTACTTTGATTACTCAGGTAATCAATCACCTTTTTTAATGTTCAGTTACGGATAACAGGTATCTTACCCTAATGCTAAAGCTGATTCCAGTTTGTTTCTGGTTTCTGCAAGCGTATGACTGTTCCGGTAATAGTGTTTTCTGGTTGTCAGAATGTCACTATGACCTAATTGGGAAATTATCAATGCATCACCTACACCTGCATCCAGAAGCTGTGTAGCATAGCTTTTTCTGGATTTATGGATAGACCTTTCTTTGATTCCCAATGCCCGGCAAATCCCGTGTAAACGTTTGTTCATGGTTGTACCCCTAATCCGTTTGCCCTCTGGGTTCTCAAAGAGGTATGTACCATGTGGGTTGATCTTTAATATCTGGTGTAAGACCCATTCCGCAGAAGCTGTAAAAACAACATTTCTTGTGCTGTTTTCTGTCTTGCCCTGATCAGAAACCGCATAGGTGTATTTTCCTGTTTCTTTGTCTTTGATTTTAATTTCTGTTTTATTAATCAGCAGGATATGGTTTTCCCAGTCAATATCGTCTGGGGTAAGTGCGGTCAGTTCACCGACTCTAAGCCCCGTATGGAAGGCTAGAAGCACTCCCAAATTTCGGATGGTAGGATGTTCCTTAACATAGTTTGAAATCTGCCGGACTTCAAAATCTGTAAAGATTTCATCTCCATCATTCTTTACTACATGCCGGAACATATTCGGGGAAAGTTCAAGATCACCAAAAAAATTCGTTACACTGATTGTTGTATATTTTCGTTTTTTTGCGTATTTAAACATTCCGATGAGGATTGTCCGCAGACCTGAAAATGCTTTTGCAGTTAAGTTATTATCAAAAATTGCGGAGATAATAAATTTTTCCAACATTTCCTCGGTTACGTTTGCAACCTCTGTATTTCCGAAATCCGTGCCATAAATAAAACGTCTGTAATCATTTTCGTACCGGATCACCGATGGCTCTTTAATCAGGCGGTACAACTTTTTATAATCCAGCCATTCCTCAAACAGCATACAAACTGTGTTATGACACTTGTAAAAGTCGATGATAGCCTTCATTAGATCAGATTCTGATTTCCGTTTTAATAGAATCCTTTCTTTGACGATATCGGGGAGATATGTATAGTAGAATCCATTATTCCCCTGCCAGATTTTATAGTTGTGCTTTGAGAGGTATGTTTGAGCATCCATAATGGTTTGTAACTCCTTCATCCGCTCTTGCACGTTTTCAATACCTATGTCAATTTTACCATTTTCACAAATAAGTTTCAAGTCTTTTGAACAAGTGTTCTCACTCATTTCTATATTAATTCAAGACAGTTTTATTTTTGATTGATAGGGATATTAGCAAAAACTTTACTGTACATTACATCACATCGCATGCGCGTTTTGCCTTGAAATATCCCCTTTTCTGTACAGATTTGCGCTTAATACTTAATATTTGAATAAGTCCTTCTCAGCAGGAAATAGCGGAAAACCGTGTTCCTGCCATGACATCAGTCGGAACTCAAAAATCTGGTCATACATATCTTCAAGTGGAAAGCCTGTTCTTGCAATTCCAGAGAGAATAACTCTGATAGTTCTTAAAGTTGTACAAGGAATCACAACCTTATTCGTTTCATTATCTACAATTTTATAATGTACTTCCTGTCCCGGATATCTGCCATATTTGTACTCATAGATTCTTTCAAGACCATATCCACCCTTTTCTGAATTTCCGAAATACTTTTTAAGAATCCGTCTAATCCTATGAATGGTATATGGCTTGACTTCTATCGTCCAATCACCAATCTGTACAGTATATGTTTCCCTGACTTTTGGCTTTTTTAAGCTCTCACGAACTCTATCAAGATAGTCAACGTCCATCGGATAATTACTCAATAAGTAATTCAGGTACGCATCATTTTCAAGAGTAGAAGACTCTGGAATACTTTCATTTTCATCTTCATCAAATGTATTCATTATATCTGTCATATAATGTATTCTCCTTTCATCTCAAGTAAATATTGTGATAATAGCCAAGTTTACTACGGTGGAAGATTATGGAAAATAATCGAAAACATACAATATCACCTCGCTATGCCGCATGATTCATTTTCATGCCATTTATCAAAATAGTGTAAAATCCCAAACCAATTATGTTTCATCCTGAGTTTCGCATTTATAAAAAGCCAGCTTTATGTATCCGGTATACTCAGGATTATTCTTTTTAAAATCATTCAGACATTCTTTTAATGCTTTGTTATTGTCGGTGACCTTTTGAGTTATTTTTATTTCTTTTTCATATAAAAGATTTTCTGAAAGGTCTTTATATTCAGCTTCTATATCTGTCTCTTTACTGTCTGCATAATCTGGATCAACGTTATCTATAGCTTCTTCGTTGCTATAAATCCCACATTCCTGCTCACATGAAGTTATTGCTTGATAGTTATCCTGTTTTTTTCCTTTTTTGGTTTTCTTTAACTTTTTTTTCCGATTTCGGATTTCATTTATAGTTAGATTCTCACCAATAAAATGTTTCAGATCTTCCTCATCTACAGAATAAAGCTCTTTCAGGGCAGAGTAACTATAATTTTGCACTTCTTCTCTCAAACCATATCCCTGAGTTTCAGGGTCAGTTTTTCCGAATTTATCAGCAATTTTCATGTAATCAAAGACTACCGTATGTGACATATCATAATTCTTCTTCCCGAACTCATAAATATCTGAACACTTGTATTGCTCAAGAATTTGTTTTCTATCGGCAAGTTGGTTAAATAAAGCCCCGATGATAATACGTCCTTCAAATCCGCCCTTCAGTTTTTTAAAACCAATATCAATACCACGTTTGAATTTTGTTAGAAATTCCTCATCACTGTCTGAACTTAACAGAGGCTCAATAAAATTATCATCTGTTTTTGCAGGAAGATTTTGACTGATTGTTTTTTTGCTTGCCCTTCCTTTAGATTCTTTCGGCAAAGCCATTGACCCAGTTCCTTTTTTTGTCGTTTTCTTTTTGTTGTCCTGTTTAGCATTTTCTGGCAGGGACTCCGTTTTTTTCTCCTCCTTATTTTTAATTTCTTCCAATGATACTGTGTTTTTTAGATTTTCCATATGTATTGCTCCTTTCATTTTATGATTTCATCTTATATGAAATAGTTTAATAGCTGAATATACCCCCATTAAAAACGAATTTATTCAGTTATCTGCGAAGTTCCTTTTTTAGGATTTTCAGGTATTACACACGTATCCATAGAATTAGGAAACATAACATTGTCATTTTCTAAATCTGACATGTATGAATGAAAGATGTGGAATCTAATATCCAGTTTTTCATCTTTACATTTGTTAACCCAACTTCTACGATCTGCAATAGATTGTTTAAAAGATTCTGGATTTTCCATTTCATTTACAGCTTCTTCAATTTGTTCAAAGACTTCCTGTTCATTAAGTTCACCATTTACAATTTTTTGCATGGTATCAATACACATCAGGTCAACTAAATGTTGCCAGTCTTTCTCTGCAATATCTTTTTTAGTAAATTCACACTTAACACTCATTCGTGCAGGAAATCCCATAGAATAATCCTTGTGATTCCATGCAAATACACTGTGATATTGAAAATTCAATACATAGTGAAAACGGCGTCTGAAAGCACGGTATGTTTCCTTATGCTCCACCTGTACATTTTTAAATTGCTGATCAATGCTCCAGTTTGAGATGACATAAAGAACCTTATAAATCCCTAATTTGTTTGCGTAACGTGCAGGAAGTTCAACTGTATAAATGTCCAACAAATTTAGACATTGTGTAATCGTCAAACTATCCCTAAATTCCTCCAAGCATAAAACTTGCTGCATGTTATAGCTGTCAAATGGATGCACATAATCGGTCACGCGGAATACATTTTCATCACCATGACGGTCAAGAACCATTCTTGTTTTGCCTGTTCCAGATAGCCCATAAACATAAACTACTTTCAGGTCTAATCGACGTTTGCCCCTATATTTTTCGTTCATAATTTCGATTCTCATCGGAGCTATTTTGTCAATATAACGGATATATTTCGGATTGAGTTTTATAATTTCGCCCGTAGGCGTTTCATCATAAACAAGATCATATAACTCAGAAAATTCAGAAACTTTTTCTTTGGTGTCTGCCGGACGAGTTCCCCATTCTTCAAATGAACCCTCTATTTTCTGTTCCTGTTTTTTTTCATCCAGTAACCATTTTCCATCCTTACGCATGTATTGGATAATTTGACTGATATCCCCTTTCCCTTCCTCAATATGTGCATGAGGGAATTTATCCTGAATAGTAGACCAACGTACACGAGACTTAAATACCAAAAGAACATGAGTGTGTAAGTTGCTTCCTTTTTCATCAACTACAGCAGCATACTGAAATGTTCTAAAACCTGATGAAATTTCTTTTATTTTTTCATGGGAATAACCGTAATTAATTGGAGAATTAATTGTTAAAAAATATTTATTTCTTTGGATGTCCTTTTTTTGCGCCATAAAATGTACCTTTCTAATTTCCGACGTCGGAAAATTTATTGTAATTTTCTTGAGTGTTCGATGTGTTCGCTAAGGTGTGAACACCGGAACCCCTTTTAAATTGAGGGAAGTTGCGGATTGTGTTCGATGTTTGGCGGGTGGTGGGTAATAGTACCCACCACCCTCCACTCATGCCTTTTGTCACAGCGTAAACGCTGTTCCGTCAGGCATGAGAAGTTTTCCAAGATTTCTTTTCCAATCCGCAACATCCCGAATTAATGGAAAAACAACTTCTTTAATTTCAAAACCATCCGCAAGTAACATGCCTTCCCCGGGCTTAAAACGCCGATCAGGAATCTCCTGTCCCGGAAAAATCATGGATTTTTGCTCTTTTGAAAGGTTTCCCATCCCAAGTGTAACCATAAAGTTTTCACGTGTTCCATTTGCAAAAAGAGTAGCAGATGCTACCTGCGTAACTACCCAGATATGCCATACACCGGAAGGGGTATTTCTTCCCAACATAAGTATTTCTGAAATAGCAGATAAAATTTCTGAAGAATATTTCGTTTTATCCATTTTATCTTTTTGGCTATAATACGTAACGCAGGCTTGGTATTCATCGATGACCAAAAAGTGATGCTTCTTTTTAGAAATGCCCTTTTTGCTACGGGTTTCTGAAAAATCTTTATAAAATTCCATGATTCCACTATAGCAATCTAGACCGCTGTAATATTTTGGATAGGAAAGTTCTTCCAAAAATTTATAATCATCAGAATTTTTGAAATCACAGAATCTGAAATCAATCTCTTCATCCCGTTCATAAAATTTCTGGATCATCCGCCCGGTGATAAACAGTAACGCTTGACTCTTGCCAGAGCCACTACTGCCTGTTATTAAAGCGTGTGTATGGCTCTCCGACCCCAAGAAAACAGGATCGGGGATGCCATCATTTACCAGAGTTTTTCTATCAAACCCCCAAAGAGTTCGGACACACTTAGTCATCTACCTCGTCTGACTCCCAATCAGCGTTAAGGCTGAAAGAAGAATTACGTTTCTTGTTCAGATGTTCCAAAGACATCCTATGTTTCTGCTCACTGATGAGTAAAACACCTTTTTGGGTTCTGGCAAAAGAGACTCGCAATAATGTAGGGTTTTCATCATTGTCCAATTCAAAATAGATAAATGGTTCTGGAAGAACATTGTAAATTGCGTAATCTTTTAACTGACGATTGACCATAACTTCGAGACGTTTCTTTATTCGCTTTTTCAGAATGTCAGTACACTCATTTGATTCTGCTTCAACATAAACACTAAAAATATAGGAAATTATGTCTTCGCAGGGATAGTAGAAGCTGTAAAAAAAGATATTATCTCCTCCAAAAAGTTTGTACAAACCTTCAAATGCAGAATCAACAAGCTCTGGATAAATCAGTCCGTCTTGTCCAGTTCCGAAAACCAATGGGTAGTAAAAGTTCGTTTTTTCCACTCCGAAAAGTTCATTAAAAACATCGATGAAGATGGATTTCCAAAAGCTGACTACAATTTTGATTGCCTGATGAACATTTCGTCCAAGCCCCATAAGAATCAAAACGGCAATTGCAGAAAACACCAAAAAAAATAATATTAATTTTAATAACAACATAAAACCTCCTTTTTTCTTTGCGGAGGAAAAAACCTCCGCTTAATTTTAATCGAGTACTAGGTCATCTTCGCTATCATCTGCTACAATGATCTCATCAGCGACAATGCTGTCTTCGAGCTGTTTGGTTCGTGAGCTGTAATATGGTTTCACAGTTGCGTTTTTGAAAACAACAAACACATTTTCGCCGCGATCCATACAACGCTCCAGTTCATCCGCTTTCATCAAAGGTTTATCTTGTATTACCTTAATCTGAAAACGGGTGTACTGATAAGTTTCGACGACAAGGTACTTGTACCCGATGATCTTATCGGTTGCTTTTTTTGTTTCTTCATCAAAATCCTTAACAGGATTGATGCTCACAACAAAAAACCTTGACTTCGGAAAAATGCTCTCCAAAGGGATTGCTTTATTTTGTAACAATGTCATGTTATCAGTCTCCTTTCTATAATAGATTTTGTGGATTTTTCCTATCCATACTTGTATTATAAACTTATAAAATGGAGATGTAATGAGCACCCGATTAGAGTGAAATTGCTGTTATATTCAGAAAAAATATAGGAAAGGAGAAAAAACATGAGTACAGCAACAACATTATTAATTCCTGATTATCAGGAGAACAAATTATACGCAGGTGAGGTGATGAACAATATAACCACAGAGGAAACAGGAGAACTGGTCGGCAACGCAGTTATTGGACAAGGATTCACATTAAAACAGAATGAGAAAGAATCTATAAACCGACGTACTAAAGCGTGGGGATTAGAACCTACATCTGGATGGCGTCTTTTTTTGGAATTTGGATTAACCAGAAATGCCAATAACGGTTTTGAAAAAATTTCTGACGATCCCTATGTAGAAATTCCCCTTACAGATAATATTAAGCAGTTATATGGAGAATACTATGATATAGTTTCTGACATTATAATTGCATGGAGAGATTGCGTTCTTAAGATGAATAAAGGAAAAAAGGATAAAACCGTGGATCAAATTCTATTGAATGGAAATCTATACGACAGTCAGATGCTAACAGAAAGTCGCGGAATTGTTGGTAAATACTCTGGTTTTACCGAAATCAATGAACTATCATTTAGTAAAGAAGAATGCATAGAAAGATTCCTTAACATTTTATTCATAAATCTGAATAAAAAGAAAAATGAAGTGAAAATCAATGAATTCTCGGATATAACATATTATCTGGATACTTTTGACAAAAATATTTCTGACCGTGTGAAAATTAGATTTACTTCTAACACATTAAGCAAAGGAAAAAAGAATCCAGGCTTCTTAAGTATAGCACGAAAAGAAATTGCGGACATTGACGCTTCTTTTAAGATAACAAATGAAGAAATTATTTATATGTTTCTGGTTCAGGAATTAGAATCACTTATCGAGGAACTACGTAATATAAAACAGAAAAGCAAAGCAGCTTTAGATAAGGAATACAAAGATAATGGACAGAACATCCCAAAAAAGCCTACAAAAGATGAATGTAATTATGATAACAAGCTTCGGGATTATAACGATTACAATGTTTGTTGTACCATGGAAGCATATAAATGGCTTTTGGACACATTAAGTAAGCGATATGGGAAAGCTTTTAGCTTTTACCAATACTATGCAGATGTATATATGTCAATTCCTGAAGCATTATATCATAGACTAATAGTCGGTACAGAAAACTATAATTCGCATAATCACACTGAGTTGACTTCAAGACAGTACATTGAGCTTTTATATAAAGACTGTATTGATAAACAGGATGGTCTTAAAATTGCAAGGAACAAAAAAATAACAATTGATCCAGAAAAAATGCACGAAATCAAATACCCATTTTATGACCCTCAAACAGAAGCAATAACAGAAATTCCATTTGTATTAACTGTCAATGATATGGTTCATAGTGAAATTGAAAAATTGGCAAAATCATATGGAAAAAACATACCAGAGATGATTGATTATGCCTTAACAAGTTTCTATGGATTTCTTTCAGGTTATGAACAGAATGGTAAAGCAGGCTTTAATCCGATTCTAAAAAACTTACAAGTTTCTAATGCATCAGAATATATGAAACTGACAGCAAGAAAAGTCCTCCTCGCATATTTGTATGATAGGTTAGAGATGTGCCTCCCTTATGAAAACTATAAAATGGAAGAATATTACCATGATATCATCACTAGTGCGTTTTGGTATTTATCACAAAAAATTGAAAATATGTGATTGAAAAATTCCGATGTCGGAAAAAAAGACCTACCTTCATTTGGTAGGTCTTTTCTATTCTGGCTTTTCAATTATATCATAGGTGATAGTGACAAGCTGATTGATTTCTTTGTTCAAAATGATTGACAGACGTGCTAAAGTATCAACAGTAATGCCACGTTCATTACGAATATTATAAAATGTTTTTCTGGGAATGCCCCATTGTTTAAAAATTTCATTCTCTGAGAGATTCTGCTCCTTGATAATATTTAACAGTGGAGTATAATTGATCTTTATCCTAATATCCTTCATAAACCTATGTCTCCTTATGGAAACAATTTTAGAAGAAAAAATAAAAGTTGCATATGCGATAAATGTCGCATGTATTTGTGTAAATCTCTTGTAATTTATGGAAATTGAATGTATACTGGAATAAGAAAAACTTTTATTATTTTAATCCAAAAAATGAGGAGGAAAAAGATATGTTAAAGAAAGTTTTAAAACGAACCTTGGCATTAGCACTCACAGTTGCAACGGTAGTAACAGCGTCCGTTCCAGTCGGTGCAGCGGCATTAAAGCCGAAGAAGTCGCACAGTAAGGCAGAGATTACGGAGTATGTAGATTACTTCAACGAAATCACATACGCATACACATTCCGACCAGACAGATACGTTCCAGGTATTGCGGAGGACGGAGACCATGAATCCTATAGTTATGAGGCATATAAGATGACAGTTCTTCTCCAGAACACTAAGGGTATCACCGAAGAGCAGAAAGCGGACATGAAGAAAGCAGCCAGCTTATGGAAGAAGTCCTACATTTCTCAAAAGATGTTAAACTATTACTGGAAAACATGGTCAGATTATATGTACAGTTATACTGATATATATGATGGTACAAAGTCACCGAAAAATTCTGCATCTAGTTACAGGGCGAGAGCAAAGCAGACCTATAACAAGGTTAACGCATACATTTCAAAGAATGCTAAGTACAATGGTAAGTTAGCAGGTGAGTTGAAGAAATTCAACAAAAAGCGTCTTGATGCATGGAACAAGGACATTGATAAGTGGTTTAAGATGTCCAAGAAACAGCGTGATAGACATGGATATATTATAATAAATTATTTAAACTCCTCTGCTTCAGCTTTTTCTAAGACTGGTATGTCAGGTGACCCAAAGTGTAACAGTGTTTATAGTATAGGGTATGTCGATGGTTATGGGGATAAGGAACATTATGAGACACAGACACTTGGACTCTGGGGTTATGACCTTAGTGAATACAGTCCTAGTAGAGAATTATTCAAACATACACGTTGGACTAAATGGTAATCAAATCTAATCAAGTTAGGACAGGCGAAAAGCCTGTCCTTTCTTTTTGCCTTAGCTCACATCCTCGGTAGACCCAATACACACCTTTCCAATTCTAACATACATTTCAAGTACAGGTAGGAGTAACACCCTACCTGTTATTTTATTTAACTCAGGGTACTTCAGGGTAAAGTAGTAGTAAAGATATAATTAAGGAAGGAGTTGTCAAGAGATGAAGGCAAGGTCATTTAGAGCGTTATTACTAATTTCGAGTCTAATGTTAAGTACGGGTACAACAGCACTGCCAGTTGTAGCAGCAGACATATCCCCGGACACATCAGATTCAGGTATTAGTATAGATGCGGATGATGGGGGTAATCCGACATCGGAATTTTTATTTTTGTACCATTCCTTCACCCCTAAATCCCCTATGCCCGTCTCCCATATGGGACTTTAACTTGTTGTCTTTATTCAAAGTAATTGAATTATCAGGAGTTGTTATTTCAGATCAGAAGATATATGTGGTAATCAAGAGGACTTGACGGATTTATCCTTCAAGCCCTTTCTTTTTATTATGAGGAACAGAAACGTACAAGCTGTCAAGTATTTTCTTCCTTTGTAAAGTGTAAAATTCTTGACAGCTTTGTTTTTGAACAAAAAAAATACTATAGAATCCATTGTAATAGACTCATATAGTATTTCTTTGATTACTCCTATGATTACCCTTGGAATTGAAAACGCGCAAAAGCCTTTATTTTCAAGGGTTTCGAGCAGGGGATGAGAGAATCGAACTCCCACCAAAGGTTTTGGAGACCCCTATCATACCATTTGACCAATCCCCTATTTGTTTCAGACACAAGCAATATTATAACATACTTTTTTGCTTTGTCAACATTTTATTATCAAATTTTGCATATTTTTCGGTTCAAAATAATGTCATAAACACTCTTTTTAAAAACAAAAACAGCAGCTTATCTGGCTACTGTTCACTGATTTATACCTTTAAAACTACATACATGTTGACAATTCCTTGAGAACTAAAATTCC
>CATXEA010000027.1 GCA_958367245.1 uncultured Blautia sp. | reverse complement strand
AAGTGTAAGACACATTGTAGATAAGTACAACGGTTCTGTCATGTTTCAATACGATGCGGATGAATTTGAAGCATCCATTATTATCAATGAATAAATTACATATTAGACGAACTATTAAATTTTCATCCAGACAAAAAATCAGGGTTGATTCTTCAAGGGAAAGTCTTTTATAATGAATTCATAGAAACATTGTACAAGGGTAAGAGATAAGGGAAGGTGATTCTGAAAAAAGAATTCATTTCCACAGAAGCGAAACTTTCGCAGATGCTAAAACATTGTGAAAGAAAGTACAAATAGAAGAAGTGTTACAAAGTACATAAGATGCCGCGTAATCAGTTACGATTACGATAAGCTTTCAATTTCAAAAAAGCGAGGTGTTAATGTGCAGGAAACCGAACAGACTGTAATAAATGAAAATAATTTACAGATGATAAAAGAACTCCGCCTGATGGACGATGACTTCTTTTCGGAAGCGCTGGACGGGAAAATCGAAGCAGTTGAGTATATCCTGAAAACTATTTTGGAGCGCGATGACATAAAAGTAAAGTCCACAAAGGCGCAGGTAGAATATAAAAGTGCAGTAAAGCGTTCTATAAGACTGGATATCCAGGCAGAAGATGTAAGCGGAAAGATCATGGATATAGAAATTCAGCGTTCCGACCGGGGCTCAGGTGTGAAAAGAGCGCGTTTTCACAGCAGTATGATTGACCGGCCATTGCTCAGTAAGGGAGAGGATTTTGAAGATCTGGTGGATACATACGTGATTTTCATTACGGAGAATGATAAATTTGGCATGGGGATTCCGCTTTATCATGTTGAAAGAAGAATCGAGGAGATGGATTATGCGTTATTTGGAGACGGAGCGCATATCCTGTATGTAAATGGAGAATATAGAAACATGGAACACCCTGTAGGCTGCCTGATGCATGATTTTAACTGCAAAAATGCAGAAGACATTGTGAATCCGCTGCTTGCAGAAGAAGTCAGATATCTAAAGGAAATAGAAGGAGGTCGAGGTCGGATGTGTAAACTTTTAGAAGAGATGAGAGCTGAGGCAGCAGCAGAAGCCGCAGCAAAGGCAAGGAAAGAAGGAAAATTAGAAGGAAATCACGAAAAAGCAGTATGCATGGCTCTGAAAATGCTGGCAAGAGGTCGTGACTCTATGGAAGAGATTTCGGAGATGACGGATTTATCTCTGGAAGAAGTTCGAGAATTGTCGAAGAAACAAACCGCATAAGAGGAATATTTTCCTCATCTAAAAGAGAGGAATAGGACGTTTTATTTCTCCAATATAATGGTTTAACCTCAAAATATCCTGTGCTATACTTTGACTATAAAAAATTACATGAATTTTTTTCAGGAAAGGATGACAGTATGAGGATTATAAATTTACAGAATGAAAACAGAAAGTTTATCAAGAGCGTTGACAATTTTCATGTTCTGGAATATACGCAGGACGCCAGCGTTTCTCCGATGAATGCAGTAAACGAATATTTTATGAGCAGGATGAATGTGAGAAGAAGACAGGTGGTTATAGAGGTAAATAAGAATCACTCTGCCATTATTCAGGCTGGCTCCATGCAGTGGATGGCAGGTCATGTGCAGGCAACTACCGGAGTAAAAGGAATCGGTGACTTTTTCGGCAAGGCGATTAAAGGTGCAATGACGAAGGAGTCTGTAGTAAAACCGGAGTATATGGGAGAAGGATATCTGGTTCTGGAACCTACATATAAATATATTATTCTGGAAGATATGGCGAAGTGGGGACCTGCGGGAATGACTATGGAGGATGGGTTGTTTCTTGCCTGTGATTCTTCTGTGAGAAGTAAGGTTGTTGCAAGGAAATCCATTTCCTCTGTAGCTCTGGGAGGCGAGGGACTTTTCAATCTCAGCCTTTCCGGAAGCGGAGTTGTAGCTATGGAGTGTAATGTTCCGGAAGATGAGCTTATCGAAATCGAACTGGAAAATGACGAGCTTAAAATTGACGGAAACCTTGCCGTCTGCTGGTCCTCAAATCTTGATTTCACTGTAGAACGTACTACAAAAACACTGGTAGGTTCCGCTGTCAGTGGAGAGGGACTCGTCAATGTATACCGCGGAACAGGAAGAGTGCTGATGAGCCCGGTTGCTCCTACCAATTCACTTTACGAATCAACTAACACCATAAATGCAAAAGCTGTGGCGAAAGACAGTAATACGTTGGGGCAGTAAAAGAAAGTTTGATGAAAAAGGAGCGTTGCTTGCGAAAACAGAGGGATTGTGATACAATAATATCAATTTCTGAAAGAAAGAATAAAGTAAATATTTATCGGAGGAAAAAATGATTTTAGAACGTATCACAAACGCAGACCATCCAATGTATGAGAAAGCGCGGGAACTGTACAGAGTCAGCTTTCCTTATCACGAAAGGAGAGAGGAGGCTTCTCAGGAAAGGATTTTAAAGGACGATACTTATCATTTCAGTCTGGTTTATGACGAAGACAGTTTTGTAGGAATTGTCCTGTACTGGGAGGCAGAAGAGTACATCTATATAGAGCACATCTGTATTCGCCCGGAGATGAGGAATCATCAATATGGAAGGAAGACGCTGGAACTGATTAAAGAGAAGAACAAGACTGTGATTCTGGAAATTGACCCGCCGGAGGATGAGATTTCCATACGAAGAAAGGGCTTTTATGAAAGAGCAGGCTTTGTGGAGAATCCCTACGAGTATTACCAGCTCCCATACCACAGAGAAGATAAAGAGTGTCCTTTGCTCATTATGACATATCCGGAGGTTATCAGCAGAGAGTTATATGATGATTTTCTTGATAATCTGAAAAACAGATTTATGTACCGTACATTTGAATAACAGAAGAAAGAGATATCCCCGCCATTGACTGATACTCAGCCGGTGACGGGGATGTTGTTTTGCCAAAATTAACGAAGCAGCGAAACGCCGATTCCGATGCAGCCGGGACCAACATGGCTGGCAATGCTGCAGGGCAGAGGAGAATAATTCACATAAGTGTCAGGAAATGCTTCCTGTACAGTAGTTCTCCAGTGTTCAATTTCCTCCGGAGTGCGAAGGGTTCCGGCAGTATCTACCTGAAGCCTGTCCTGCGGAATGTCTGCAAAGCGGGAAGAAATATCCTCACGGATGGCGTCAATCATTTTTTTCTCACATTTTTTCATTCCTCTTACCTTGGCATAGGCATCAATCTGATGTCCCTGAAGAGAAAGAATCGGTTTGATGTTTAAAAGAGTACCGAGGACAGCTGCAGAAGAGCTTAAGCGTCCTCCTTTTTGCAGATATTTCAGGGATTCTACAGTGAGATAAATGCTGGAAGAAAAGGCGGTCTCCTCCAGATAATCTTTGATTTCCTGAGCAGAACATCCTGTGTCCGCCATTTTTTTTGCTTCCAGAACAGAAATTCTCTGTGTGGCAGAAATTCTGTGGTTATCAACTACATAAACCTTTGAATCATATTCCTCTGCAAGCATGGCTGCGCTCTGGCAGCTTCCGCTGAGACCGCTTGTCATGGGGATATGGATGATTTCATCATAGCCCTGCGCCAGAATGGAATCCCAGAGGTCCATAATGCTTCCGGGTGAAGGCTGGGAGGTTGAAATCCGGCAGTCATTTTCAAGGGCTTCATATAATTGGTCTGCCTGAAGGTCGATTCCCTCCAGAAAACATTTATCATCAATATCAATGGGCATGGGGAGAAGAAAGATTCCTTCTTTTTTTGCCTCATCCTGTGTAATTCCGCTGTTTGTATCCGTCATAATTGCAATTTTCATAAATTAAATCCTTTCTCTGCTGACTTCCGTCTGTAATCTGATTGACAGAGATTGTCAAATTTCTGTATAATAGCAAGGAACAAGTGTATCAGTTTCCGGGGAATATTGCAAGAAGTTGATATGATACAAAAAAACTGATTTTATATCAGATAGAGAGATGAAGAAAGGACGTTCCGAATGGATAAACGCAGGGCAGAGAATTTGCGCGTCAAAAAAAACATTACAGCAGCTCTTCTGAATCTGCTGGAGGAAAAGAGCATTTCTGAAATTTCCGTTTCTGAAATCATTCGAAAAGCAGGGGTGGCGCGCGCTTCCTTTTACAGAAACTATGCAACGAAAGAGAACGTGATCATTACCCTGATTGCGGATATTCTGGAGCAGTATCGGGAAACTCTTACAGACTGCGGGGAGGATTATTATACCTATGAGAATATACACAGAGGTTTTGAGTTTTTCAGCAGGTATGGGAAACAGGCAATAGATCTTCACCGCTTTGGATATGGCTCTACTATTCTGGGGATGCTGAATCAGTTCCATGAAGAGATTGCAGGTTCCATGCCCTGTAAATCAATTGAACGCTACAGGCTGTATATTTATATGGGAGCTTTTTATAATACGGCGATGGTGTGGCTTCAGGACGGAAAAAAAGAAAGCGTTGATGAAATAACCGATATTTTCTGCCGGATATGGAGAGAGAAAGCGTAAAAAGGGGGACTCTATGTTATATAGAGCCCCCTCTTCAAATCAGATGCCGGAACAGTTGAGTTTAATTTTCCTGTTTGGATATTTGAGATTTTATTTCTTCAAGAACAAGTAAATTATAAGCATTAAAACTGACGCCATTTTTTTTGAATGATGGGTAAGCATTTTTTCCACTTGCATAAACGGCAGTAGCCAGTCTTGCATTTTTGGAAAATTCCGGCCATTTTTCTTTGTTTAAGCCAGGTTGGAAACCTTCCCATAATACTTCATATTCCTCAAAATTTTCTTTAGGGATAATTGATTCAATGGGGGAATCGCCCCATAATTTTAAGTTATCAGATTCCTGATAATCATATTGTGGCAGTTGTTCATCGCTTAGGGCTTGGAACATACCATAAATTGTTATTTTATTTTCGGTATCGCCATAAGCTTCCTTCATTTTGTTTAAAACATTTTTCATATCTGCGTTTTCAGGATAAACAATGTCTACTTGACAAAGTTTTTTTATACCGTTACCCTTTTTAAAATCGAGAAACTGTAAAATTATTTGTTCTGTCTTTTCCCCGAACATCTCGTATCCGTTTTCTATCTGAGCCACTGCTCCGGTGCTGTTTTCGTAAAATGAAGAGGCTGTTTCACGGGTGGCATTAAAAGCATCAAGAGTATCCTCTACGGTCATTCCCCATGTAATATCATTTATTTCAAGCCTGGAATTTTTCGAGTTTTGTTTTTCAGAAGTATTATTGCAGCCACAAATTACGAAAGCGACGATTACTATTGGTGTTAACTTTAGAAAGATATTTTTTTGAATTTTCATAATGCATTCCCACCTTCCTTTAGATTATTTTGTTTAATAACAGTGTAATTAAAATACAGTATAATTGTACATTAAATTGTAAGAAATATCAATAATAATGTTTGTTATAAGAGAAAAACTGTTATATTATACAAAAACAAGTCGGCGTATATGCATTTCGTCTGCTTTCTTATTTGAGGGTTTCTTTTCTCATTGCATTGAAACCAATGAGAACAGTCCATACGTAAGCGCAGGTTTTCGGAATCATAAGCATACCAATCATAGGGATGGTATCTGCCCAGAGAACAACCGGAATATAAAATCCGAAGCTCAGGACGATGGTCAGCCACATATACTTAAACTCTGTGTCACTGTGCTCCTTTGCACTTTTGTAAAAAAGAATAATAATCAAAAGACCGAGAAGCGCAAAAGGAATGTTTCTGTAAATTCCCCAGGAAAGCGGAGCTTTAGCGCTCAGCCAGTCATTCTGAGGGAAGAGACACAGAATCACGCGCAGGGCAGATAACAGGTAAACTGCATAAGTAATATTTTTCTGACCGTTGATTTTATAGCGGATTCTCCATACATAATATAAAAGAATATAAAAAACAGTCATGGTAATGGAGGTGATAAGCTTACCTGTGCCAAGAGCCACGGTAAAGTTTTCAAGCCCCGTTGTGCAAAGGGCGAGCGCACGTGGAACGAGATGGAAGGCGTCTCCTGCGCCAAGAACAACAGCCATGATTCCAAAAAGTTTGTACTCCTGGTTCCCGTTACTCTTTCTGATCATTGTGATACCGATTGCAATTACAGAGAATAAATATACGGCATCAAAAAGTGTTTCTACAATAGCCTGCATAATAAAAATCCTTTCTTTGTGTATTTTTTGTATGACAGAGCATTCATAACCCACTCTGAACAATGTTCATTTTGCTTTGAAAAAAATTCCCGTTTTAGGGAAGGTTATCAAAAGGAAATACCGTAATTCGGCTTCCTCAAAATGAACTGCGTTCAGTATAAAGGAGAGAAGGGAAAATGTCAAGAAGAAAAACAGAAGGATTTCAGAATTTCTTGCTGTTTTTTTGCAGGTAATATATAATAAAAAGAAAAACAGAGGAGGATGTTATGGATACGGAACAGCTTATTCAGTATGCAATAGAAGAAAATTTTACAGATGCGAAAGTATTGGGAACAGATGAACTTGTATTTGACGATTCTTTCCGGCCGTATTGTGAAGAGAATTTGTGCGGACAGTACGGAGTAAATTATTCCTGTCCGCCTGTCTGCGGTACGCCGGAAGAAATGCGGGCGAAAATCCTCAGTCATAAAAAAGCGCTGCTTTTGCAGAGTACCTGGGAAATTTCTGATTATACAGACAAAGAGGCGATTAAAAAAGCGAAAAGCGCTCATAATGCTGCTGCTTTGAGACTGACAAAAAAAGTCAGAGAAGAAGCTGGAGATGCGTTTATGATAGGCGCCAGCGGATGCGCGCTGTGCACTCCCTGCGCGCTTGCGAATAACGAGCCGTGCAGATTTCCGGAACTTCAATATTCCTGTATGTCGGCATATTGTATTTTTGTACGGAAGGTGACAGAAAAATGCAATATGGAATATGACTGCGGAGCGGGACTTCTGACATTTTTCGGAATGATTCTTTTTGACTAAAGCATAAGGCTTTGTAAAAGAAAAGCCGGTATTGTATTCTTCACTGTGAATACAATACCGGTTTTTGTCTGATGATTTGCAAGTGGATTATACTTCAGAAAATTCGTCCTTGCCTACAGAGCAAAGAGGGCATTCGAAATCTTCCGGAACGTCTTCCCATTTAGTTCCCGGCTCGATTCCGCCTTCCGGATATCCGGCTTCCTCATCATATTCCCATCCACATACGTCACATACATATTTCATATTACATTACCTCCATATTTTTCTGATGTCCCTACTATTTTATCCTATTTGCAGCAGTTATGCAAGGTATAATGAAAGAACAGTTGATTTTGAGTACAGGGAAAGTATTTTTTAAACAAGCCGGAGGCTATATACTTTTTACATAATATATGTTACACTCAATATATAAATTTGTATGTAAATGGTTGTCTTTTGGAGAGGGTATAAAAGAAAATGTACAATAAAAGAAAAATCAATAAAATTCTGATCGTAGATGACTCATTTATGAATCGCGCGATTCTTACAGATATGCTGGAAAGCCAGTATGAGGTTCTTGAAGCGGAAGACGGGGCAGCAGCAATAGAACTGCTTCATGCCCACGGAACAGAAATTTCACTTGTTCTCCTTGATATCGTTATGCCGAAACTGGACGGCTTTGAAGTTTTGGCTCTGATGAACAGATACCACTGGATTGAGGAAATACCGGTAATCATGATTTCATCGGAAAGCGCTCATTCTGTTGTGGAACGGGCGTATGAACTTGGCGCTACGGATTATATCAGCAGACCGTTTGACGAGGTGATTGTCCGTAGAAGAGTAATTAATACAATTATGCTGTATTCCAAACAAAAACGCCTTGTTTCCATGGTTGCAGACCAGATGTATGAGAGTGAAAAGGGAAATACATTAATGGTATCTATTTTGAGCCATATTGTAGAATTCCGTAATGGAGAGAGCGGTCTTCATGTGCTTCACATAGGAACCATGACGGAGCTGCTTCTGAAGCGGCTTAGGGAGAAAACAAATGCCTATAATCTTGATTCTGCCAAAATATCCATGATCAGTAAGGCGGCGGCATTCCATGATATCGGAAAAATATCAATTTCAGAGGAGATATTAAATAAACCCGGCCGTCTGACAAAAGAAGAATTCGAAGTAATTAAGACCCATTCTGCAGTAGGCGCAGATATGCTGGCAAATTTACCCTTACATAAAGACGAACCTCTTGTTAAAATTGCATATGAAATCTGTCGCTGGCACCATGAACGGTATGACGGAAGCGGATATCCTGACGGTCTGAAGGGAGAAGAGATTCCGATATCTGCACAGGTCGTATCGCTTGCCGACGCATATGATGCGCTGATTAGCGAACGTGTTTATAAAAAAGCATTTTCCCATGAAAAGGCGATGACAATGATTCTGAATGGGGAGTGCGGTAAATTTAATCCTCTTCTTCTGGAATGTCTTTGCGATGTTTCGGAGCATATTCAGGAGGAGCTTACCATCAATTCCCTGAATCGAATAAGCAGAAAAGAAATGTACAATATTGTTGACCGTCTGCTTTCTTATAATGAACTGGCAGAATCAAACAGGACATTGAGTATGCTGGAAGAAGAAATGGTCAAGTTTGAATTTTTTGCATCCATGACATCCGAAATTCAGTTTGAATACACAGCGGTTCCTCCAATGCTGACAGTATCTGACTGGGGCGCAGAAAAACTGGGACTGCCCCGTGTGCTCACAGACCCGGTAGATAATAAGGAACTGTTATCTGTAATGAGCCGGGATGATATGCGCAAAATAGCTGGTTTACTGCGCAACACAACGCCGGACAGTCCAATTGTACAATGTGAAGCACAGGTAAGGATTGACGGAGAAATCAGGAAAAGCCGCATTATCTGCCGGACTGTCTGGCAGCATGGAGAGAAGGTAGATTACAGCGGTGTTATCGGAAAAATCGAGGATATCGGGGAGGCGTGAAATTATGACGTTGGAAAAATTATATCAGGAAACAGGCGGAAATTATCAGGAGATTATGGAACGTCTGCGCACAGAAGAACGAATCCGAAAGTTTGTGTTGCTTTTTTTGAAAGATACCAGTTACCAGACTTTTCTGCATGGGCTGGAACAGGGGAATACGCAGGAGGCGTTCCGCGCAGTCCACACTCTTAAGGGAGTCTGTATGAATTTGAGTTTTGACAGTCTCTATCAGATTTCAAGTGAAATTACAGAATTTTTAAGAGAGGGAAATCTCGGCAGGGCTGCACAGTTACTGCCGGAGCTGGATAAATGTTATAAAAAACATTGCTATGCAATTTCCAGATACGAAGAGAACCATATCTGACAGAAAGGAAATGAAATGTCAAGAAATTTAAAAAAGATAATTGACGCGCTTCATGGCGGGATTGCAAAATATGAAGAGGCTTCAAATCAGTTTGTCTTTCAGTATTGTTCAGAAAGTATCCTGTATATGACTGACTGTCAGGATAAAAAATCCGGCAGGAAGAGCGATGGAAATGCGCTGGAACTGGTTTGTCAGTGTGACAGGGCACAGGTGGAACTGGCGCTGAGAAATGCAATGAAAAAGAGAGCCGGACTTAATGCATATTTTCGTATAAAAACCAAAGGAAATCATACGAAATGGTGTCAACTGGACAGTTGGGCAAGCGGGGAGGACTATTATGTATTATTTTCCGGAATGTCGCCGGAGATACAGTTGTTCCAGAATATTGCAGAAGAAAACGCCGATGATATATATGTCATAGAAAAGGAAAATTATCACCTGTTATATGCCAACGAATTAAAAAAACCTTACTGTATAGAGGAAGACAGGGAAGGAGAAACATGTTATCAGATTCTTCACGGGAAATCAGAACCCTGTGAATTCTGTACATTGGACTGTAGGGAATCTTCAGGTGAAAAGAATGAAGTGACGATTGAAAATAATGGCAGGTTTTACACGACAAGATTTCGGGAAACGGACTGGAACGGTGTTCCTGCCTATGTAAAGTATGTGCGCGACGTAACAGAGGAAGTTATAAGCAACAGACAGAAGGAACGTCTGGAGCAGTATTTCCAGACGGTTGTGAAATATCTTCCCGGCGGTATGGCGGTAGTGCATCATAAGGTGGGAGGCGAACTGAAGCCGGAATACCTGTCGGATGGTTTCTCGGAAATGATGGGCATGTCAAAGGAAGACGCATGGAAAATGTATGAAGAGAATGCATTGTCCGGGGTGCATCCTGATGACAGGGAATATGTAAGAGAGAATCTGGATCGGTGTATCAGGGAAAAAAAAGAAAAATATGAGCTGCAGTATCGTCTGAAAAAGGGAAATGGCGATTATATGTGGGTGAACACTAAATTTTCCGTAATCAAATGCGAAGATGGAGATGCGAGAGTTTATGCAGATTATCACGATATTACTGCGGAGAAAAAAATGCAGGAGCAGCTCCGTCAGCAGTATAGGGAGCAGATTCACCAGCATTATATGATGGCAGGGCCGGATGCATTGATTCTTGGGCACTGTAACATTACCCGGAATAAAATTTACGAGATTGTAGACCATACAGACTCCGGACTTCTGGAAACCTTTGGAGATGTACGCGAAGATTTTTTTACAGGAATCGGCACCTTGATTGCGGATGAAAAGGAGCGTAAGGAGTTTTATTCGAAATATCTTAACGAACCGTCGCAAAAGGCATACGATTCAGGGATAAAAGAAGTGGTTATGCCATGCTTTATCAATTTGCCCGGGCAAAAAGCCGGAAGATATGTTCAGTTTAAAGTGATACTGGTAGAGACGCCGGATACCGGAGATGTGACGGGAATCCTTACTGTTACAGATATTACGGAGAAAACAATCCGTGAAAAGATATTTATGCAGCTTTCTACCACAAATTACGATCTGGTAGCAAATGTCAATCTGTTTTCTGATACCTATGAAATTGTAAGCGGCGGAGATGAAAACATCAGTGAAGAGAAAGGGATAAATTCCAGACGAATCCGGAGAGTGATTGAAGAAACTGTGATTGACAGTGAGCGGGAAAAAAGGCATGTGGCAGAGATGCTGGAGCCGAAAACTATGCTGGAGCGTTTGAAAAGAGAAAAAAGCTATTCTTTTATCTATACAATTTATAATGCGGATGGAGAAATGCGAACCAAAAATATGACTGTTTCAGCGATTGATCTGCGTCTTGGAAGAGTGTGTTATATCCGGACAGATGTGACGGATGTTGTGACTGCGGAAAGAAAGGCAAAGGAAGAGGTAGAAAGAGCGCTGACAGAAGCAAAAAAAGCAAATCGTGTGAAGAGTGATTTTCTCTCTTCCATGAGCCATGATATTCGGACTCCGATGAATGCAATTGTGGGGATGACGACGCTTGCTCTTGCAAATATGGATAACAGGGATAAGGTTGAGGATTATCTTCACAAAATTGCTGTTTCTTCTCAGCATTTGCTTAGTTTGATTAACGATATTCTTGATATGAGTCAGATTGAGCAGTCAAAGATTCATTTAAACTGCCAGACGATACAGATTGAAGAGCTTGTGAATCATATTTCTTCGATTATGACAGCGCAGGCTGAGAATGTAGGGCTGCGATTCCGGATTGAGACAGGAACATTTGAACATTCCCATTTTCTGGGGGATGCGTTAAGAATTAAGCAGATACTGATTAATTTGCTGAGCAATGCGTTTAAATTTACTATGGAAGGCGGAGACGTTTTGTTCCGCACAGAAGAGATTGCATCAGAAAAGAAGAACCATGTCAGATATTGCTTTACAGTCCGTGACAGCGGAATTGGAATGAGTGAAGAGTTTATGAAACGGCTGTTTGAACCGTTTATCCGAAGTGAAAAGGTGTCTAAAGTAGAAGGAAGCGGATTGGGCTTAAGTATTACCAAAGGCCTTGTTGATCTGATGGGGGGCGAAATCAGGGTAAACAGCGAAAGAATGAAAGGTACGGAATTTCAGGTGGAACTGGAATTTGAAATAGTGGAACAGGAAGAGGATAAGGCTTCAGGTGAAGCAGCGGAATCTGTGGAAGAAGAAAGTTTATCAGGCTGTCATTTCCTTCTTGTGGAGGACAATGAAATAAATTCGGAAATTCTGGGAGAACTCCTTCAGATGAGGGGAGCAACCTTCACGGTAATGACAGATGGTTTACAGGCAGTAAATGAATTTAAGCGCGCGGAACCGGAAACCTATGATGCGATTTTTATGGATATACAGATGCCTGTGATGAATGGATACGAGGCAACCAGAGAAATTCGTAAGCTTGACCGCCCGGACGCGAAGTCCGTGATTATTCTTGCAATGACAGCGAATGCATTTGCGGAGGATGTGCAGGCATCTCTGGAGGCGGGGATGAATGGGCATATTGCGAAGCCCGTAGATATGAAGCTGCTTTATAAGACTATTTCCACAATGCTTAAAAAAAAGAACGAAAAAAGTAAATGATTCTGTAAAAAGTCATAGCTGTCTGTTCAGACAGTTATGGCTTTTTACGTTTCTGTTTCTACTATCTGAGCTAAGGGAGAAAATCACAAAATCTTCATAGGCTTTTTTAAGTTGACTTAAGGTTAATTTCTTATAGTTAACAGGCGTAAAGCATTGAAAGGAGATATATCATTATGAAGAAAAAATATGTAGCAGTGTTGTTGGGAATGGCGTTATGCGGAGCATCGATGAATACGTACAGTATAGATATAAAAGCAGAGTCAGCAGAAAATCAGGAAGCAGAAAATAAAGAAACAGAAATTGAGAAAACAGAAGGAACGGACGCGGTGGAGGAAGAGGCGCAGGAAAAGATTTACGGAGAGGTTGTTTCTGTCTCTGAAGAGTCCGTTACCGTAAAAACAGGCACTATGGCAAAGAGGGAGCCTGGAGAAAACGGAGAGGAAAAGCCGGAAGAATCCCAGGAGAAACCGGAGGAACCCCTGGAGCAGCCGCCTGAAGAACCGGAACAGCCGTCCATGCTTGAACTGACAGGGGAGGAACAGACGATCAGCTTTACAGAAGAGACTGTTTTTTCAAAAAAGAGTATGGGAGAACCTGGAGGAGATGCTCCACAGAAGCCGGAGGAAGCGCCGGATAAAGAAGTTAAGGACACAGAAGAGGCAGATCCGGAAGAGACAATTACCTGGGAAGATATTTCAGAAGGGGACACCGTAAAAATTACTCTGGCTGAAGACGGAACAGCGGCGGAAATCACCCTGATTACCATGGGAATGGGCAAGCCCGGCGATGGACAGTCCCAGGAGCCGGAGGAATCTGCGGCTGTGACGGAATATACAGAGGATACGCAGACAGAAGGTGAAAGCTATCTCTCTTCTGGAACGGACGAAAATGCAGTCCATGTTCTTGAGGACGCAAAGGTGGTAATGAAAGATGCGCAGATTGAAAGGAGCTCAGAAGAGAGCACAGGGGGAGATACATCCAGCTTTTACGGAGTGGGAGCAGCTCTTCTTGCAAGCGAAGGAGAAGCTTATGTCAGTAACAGCACGATCACAACAGACGCCGCAGGAGGTACCGGGCTTTTTGCCTATGGCGAAGGAGTGGTTTACGCAGCAGATACAGACATTACTACAGAGCAGGATACTTCCGGAGGAATCCATGCCGCAGGAGGCGGAACTCTGTATGCGTGGAATCTGAATGTTGAGACAAAGGGAGAATCTTCCGCAGCGATCCGTAGTGACAGGGGAGGCGGAACCATGGTGATCAACGGAGGAAACTATACCTCCAAAGGAACAGGATCTCCGGCTGTCTACTGCACAGCTGATATTTTTGTCAATAACGCAGAGCTTACTGCCGATGGATCGGAAGCGGTCTGCATCGAAGGGCTGAATTCACTTCACCTTTACGATTCCGAACTGTCAGGGAATATGAGTGATGACTCCCGAAACGACTGTACCTGGAATGTGATTCTTTATCAGAGTATGTCCGGGGATTCAGAGGTTGGAAACAGCACCTTTGAGATGAACGGCGGCACTCTCACAGGCAAAAACGGAGGAATGTTTTATACAACAAACACGGAAAGCACCATTACTCTTTCTGACGTAGACATTACCTATCCGGAGGAATGCGATTACTTTTTGAAGTGTACGGGAAATGACAATGAAAGAGGATGGGGAACAAGCGGAGCCAACGGAGCGGACTGCCTGTTTACCGCAGTTTCTCAAGATATGATGGGAGACATCCTCTGGGACAGCATCAGCAGACTGGATTTTTATCTGACACAGGGAAGTACTCTGGAAGGTGCGATCGTAATGGATGAAACCTGTGCCGGAACAGGAGGAGAGGGAACAGCAAAAATCTTTATCAGCGAGGATTCCCAGTGGACAGTGACCGGGGACAGTACGGCAGGAGAGCTTTACTGTGCAGGAACAATCACAGATACAGAGGGAAAAACTGTAACCATTAAGGGAACAGATGGAACTGTCTATGAAGAGGGCGATGGAGAATATACCATTACGGTAGATTATTATGAAGATACGACAGATCTTTCCGGTGCTTCTCAGACAACACAGTGGAGCAGTGCAGAAGTAGAAAAGCCGACAGAGTTGTAAGAAAAAGCCGGCAGGGAGGATAACAATGAGAGGCAGAAGGAACACTGAGGACATGGTACGGATTCCGGAAGGAACAGACTTTTCAGAACAGAAAATTTCAGAGATAAAGGTTCCAAAAGAGAACTATAAAAAAAGGAAACACTCAAAAAAAAGAAAGGCAGCAATCGCAGCAGCCACTGCAGTTGCAGTGACAGCAGCAGGGGGAAGCCTTTTGTTGTACAGAAACACAGGGGAATCCGAAAAAAAACGGATAACCACGGCAGCTACGGAAGCCACTGCACAGATGGGCTCCATTTCCAATACAATTGTTGGAACAGGAAATTTGGAGACAGATACGCCGGTAGCTTTAAAAATCCCCTCCGGGATTACAGTTTCAGAGGTTAAGGTTGAAAGCGGCGATCATGTTTCCAGCGGAGATGTGCTGGCTGTTGTGGATGAAACCTCTGTATTGGATGCTATGGCAGAGGTGCAGGAGGAAATAGATGCTTTGGATGAACAGATTGCCCTGAACCAGGAAGAGGGGGAAGAGGAAACGATTGTAGCCGGGGTAGATGGGCGTGTAAAAAAAATCTATATTCAGGAGGAGGGGGATATTTCGGAGTGTATGCTGAAAAACAGCGCGCTGATGGTGCTTTCTCTTGACGGATATATGGCGCTGAATCTGGAAGTGGAGTCCGGCGCAGTTCAGGAAGACGACACAGTGACAGTTTCTCTTCCGGACGGAACACAGACAGAAGGAACGGTAGAAAATATCTCCCAGGGACGCTGCACAGTTCTTATCACGGATAACGGAATTGAGGCAGACGCGGAAGCTTCTGTTTCAGACAGTGAAGGAAAGCTTCTTGGCAGCGGAGGTATTTATATCCATCAGCCGCTGGAGGTGACTGGGACAATGGGAACAGTCTCTGCTGTAAATGTATCTGAAAACGAAGAGGTGAAAAGTGGAGATACACTTCTGACTCTTGCAGATGACAGGGAAAGTACACAGTATGCCCTCTTTTATGCACAAAGAGAAGCTCTGACAGAGACATTGAAGGAGCTTCTGACCCTTTCCCGGGAAGGAACCATTCAGGCAGATATGGACGGGACAATAGCGGAAATCTATGTGTCCCAGGAAGAAAGCTCTTCAGAAGGGGAATCTTCTCAAAGCACACCGGTATCGGCAGTGAAGATGTCCTACACAGGAGGCAGTGTGTCAGGGAATTCTGTAAGACTTCAGACCCTTGGTGCAGTGCAAACAGTCAGGTTAAGTGCACAGACTCCTGTGCAGGAAACGGCAGTGGAAGAGGAAGAAGTTCCGGAAGAAAATCTTCCGGAAGATACAGGCGAAACGGAACAGGCGCCCCTTGCTCAGCCTCTGCACCTGAGCGTGCAGGATTCTTCAGCCAGTACTTCGGGACTCCTTGGAATTTTGTCTCCCAGAACAGGGGAAACAGGGATGGTCAGATGTGATTCCCAGGATGGAAGCTATACGGGAACAATTGTCTGGAATCCCCAGGACAGTTCCTTTTTGCCGGGAGTTACCTATCAGGCAAATGTGACGCTTTATGCGTCAGAGGGATATTGCTTTGAAACAGACAGCATTTCTTCTACATCGGGGGTTTTGTCCGGAGTATCCGTGTCTGAGGATGCAGGCACGGTGAGTTTTACCGTTACTTTTCCGGAAACACAGGCTCTGTCCGGGGAAGAACCCTCTCCAGAAGAGGAGGCAGATCCGGATGGAAACACCGGAGAAGGAAATGACGGAGGAATGAATCCGGAAGAAGAAAACAATGGAAAAAATCAGGGCGCAGCGGACAGTCAGGAAAATAACGGAGAACAGGAAGACGCAAACAGCAGCGGAGAAAAAACCTCAGGCCAGACCCCAAGCGGAGGAGGGGCTTCTCAGGGAGGAAGCGCGCAGTCAGGTTCGTCAGGCGGTGGAGCAGGAAGTTACTCAGGAGGAAATGCAGCTTCCTCGGCAGGCAGCGAAAAAACTACAGAGGAAACTACAGAGAACAGCTCCCAGTACAGCACGGATACTACGGCTTTTACTATTTCAGGAGATGAAAAGATGCTTCTTTCCGTAAGTGTGGATGAGCTGGACATCAATTCCGTTACAGCAGGACAAAAAGCGGAGGTCATCTTTGATGCTATCGATGGAAAAACCTTTGAGGGAACTGTGACAAAGGTGGGGAATACGGCTTCGGCAAGCGGCGGAGTGGCCAAGTACACTGTGGAGATTGCCGTCCCCAAAGAGGCGGAAATGAAGCAGGGAATGAATGCTTCTGCAACCATTGTAATTGAAGAAAAAGAGAACATTGTTACAATTCCTGTCAATGCCCTTCAGGAGCGGGGAGACGAGGTTTTCGTCTATACGCAGAAGGGTGAAGACGGAATTCTTACAGGTGAGCAGAAGGTTTCGACAGGTCTGTCCGACGGGGAAAATGTAGAAATTACAGAAGGACTTTCAGAGGGAGACGCAGTGTATTACCAGAAAAAAGGAGGGCAGAGCAGCGCTTCCGGAGGAGTAGCGGGAACTATGACGCCGAAGGATTCCGGTGAAATGCCGGGAGGCAGCTTTGGAACCGGAGGTCCGGGCGGAAGCAGAAGAAACAGCAGTACAGGCGGAGGAATGGGAACCCCGCCGGAAAGGTAGGTGAAGCTTTGTGATCGAATTGAAAGACGTTTCAAAGGTTTACACAGTGGGCAGCGAAGCAGTCTATGCCCTCAGTCATGCCAATATGAGAATTGAAGAAGGCGAATTTGTCAGCATTGTGGGGCCTTCAGGAAGCGGAAAGTCCACAATGATGAACATAATCGGCTGTCTGGACATGGCGGACGAGGGAGAATATATTCTGGACGGGATATCCATTGAACAGTATTCGGAACGGGAACTGGCAAGAATCCGCAACAGAAAGCTTGGTTTTATTTTTCAGAATTTCAACCTTCTCCCCAGGCTGACAGCAGAGGAGAATGTGGAGCTGCCTCTGTTGTATCAGAGGATAAAGGCTTCTGAACGCAAAAGGAGAGTGAAGGAGGCGTTGGAACAGGTAGAGCTTTCACACAGAATGCATCACTGTCCTTCCGAGCTTTCCGGCGGCCAGCAGCAGCGTGTCGCCATTGCCAGAGCCCTTGTGACAAAGCCGTCGCTCTTTCTGGCAGACGAGCCAACAGGAAATCTTGACTCAGCAACTGGACGGGATATCATGCGCCTTTTTCACCGGCTTCATGAAAAAGGGAATACCATTGTGCTGATCACTCATGACAATGAGGTGGCTGCGGAGGCGGAGCGCATAATCCGTATCTGCGACGGTCATGTAGAAGAGGTGACGGCATGATATGGCAGACGTTTAAAATGTCCTGGTCTGCAGTCTGCGCCAATAAGCTGAGAACCTTTCTGACCATGCTGGGAATCATAATCGGAGTTGCATCCCTCATTGTTCTGGTTTCCATAGCCCAGGGGGCGTCGTCATCTGTATCTGAGCAGATTTCCGATATGGGTTCCAGCTATCTTACTGTGCGGATCAACGATGACAAGGAAAATCCTCTCAGACTAGGGGAATTTACAGAGCTTCTGGAGGATGAGGCAATCCTGAGCTCTGCGCCTTTCGCAAGAACAGGCGTTACGGCAAAAAGCGGTTATACCAGCGGAACCATGAGCGTAACAGGGACGACAGGAGACTATTTCGATATTATGGATTTGGAGCTGGTATCCGGCAGAAGGCTTATGCAGACGGATATAGACAACAATTCCCTGGTGATCGTAATCAGCGCAGACACGGCAGTGGAATTTTTCGGCAGAGAAGATGCGGCAGGGGAAACCTTGGCTCTGGACGGGAAAAGTTTTCTCGTTGCAGGGGTGCTTTCAGATGATAACACCTCCCTGACTGCAGGGCAGAGCATTCTGTTGTCAGATTCAGAGGAAGAGTCCGAGACAGTGACTCTGGAGGGATATATTCCTTATTCTACTCTCACAAGGATAGCGGATAATGTTCTGGATATCACAAGCTTCTATGTTTCCTCCTCTGATGAAAACTCCATGGATCAGGCGGAGCTTGCAGTTGAGAAAATTATGCTGGAGCGCTTCGGACAGGATGAGGAAGCGTTTACAATCCAGAACCAGTCAGAGATTATGAGCGCAATGGAAAGCGTAGATAATACAATGGCCCTTATGCTTGGAGGAATTGCGGCAATCTCCCTCCTTGTAGGAGGAATCGGAATCATGAATATCATGCTTGTATCCGTTACGGAAAGAACAAGGGAAATCGGAATCCGAAAGGCAATCGGAGCAGGGAGAGGAGAAATCATGCTCCAGTTTTTACTGGAAGCCCTTCTGGTGAGCATGATGGGCTGCGGGGCAGGCATTGGTGTTTCCTTCTGTCTTCTTCGAATTCTGGGAGGAATCCTGAGAAGTTCTATGAGTTTTGAAATGAACCCTTTGGTAACGACAGCTGCAGTTGTGTTTTCACTGGTCACAGGGGTGGTTTTCGGACTTTATCCCGCAGGAAAAGCAGCGGGAAAGAAAACCATAGACGCTTTGCGCTATTCCGGTTAATAATTATTGACAAATCCCATTCACAAGCGTATGATACCAGTATGACAGACAAAGGCGTCTTTCGTGTAAATATGCACGAAAGACGCCTTTTTTGGGTAAAACGGGATATTTTTCTTCCGTTTTGTCAAAAATGTTATATTTTCAGATATATGGAGGATTATAAAATGTGTGGAATTGTAGGTTATATCGGAAAAAGTCAGGCTGCCCCCATTCTTCTGGACGGACTGGCAAAGCTGGAATACAGAGGATATGATTCTGCAGGAATCGCAGTATATGACGGTCAGGAAATCAGGAAAGTAAAGTCCAGGGGAAGGCTAAAAATCTTAAATGAGCTGACTCACGGCGGAGAGACGCTTTCGGGAACTGTGGGGATTGGTCATACGAGATGGGCGACTCACGGTTCACCGTCGGATATAAACGCCCATCCCCATCACAATAAGGATGGAAGTATTGTGGTCGTTCATAACGGGATTATCGAAAATTATCTGAAGCTGAAGAAAAAGCTGGAAGGAAAAAATTATAAATTTGTTTCTGAGACAGATACAGAGGTTATCGCTCACCTTCTGGATGAGTATTATCAGGGCAATCCCCTTCAAGCAATCACAAAGGTCATGCACAGAATGGAAGGCTCCTATGCACTGGGAATTCTTTTCGGCGACCATCCGGATGAGCTTTACGCTGTTCGTAAAGACAGTCCCCTGATTGTCGGAAAAACAGAAGACGGCTGTATGATCGCATCAGATGTTCCGGCAATTCTGAGATATACGAGAGATGTGACCTTTGTGGAAAACGGAGAAATCATCCGGATGACAAAAGAGGGAATGGAATTTTTCAATGCAGATCAGGAGCCGGTGGAAAAAATCTCCGTACACATCGACTGGGATGTGAAGGCAGCGGAAAAGGGAGGCTTTGAGCATTTCATGCTCAAGGAAATGTACGAGCAGCCCAGGGCTGTGGCAGATACATTTTCCCCGAGACTGAAGGAGGGGGGAATTGATATCGGTGAACTGGGAATGAGCACGGAGGAGCTTCTCAAGGTAAAGAAGCTGGTGATCGTTGCCTGCGGTTCCGCCTACCATGCGGGAGTGACTGCAAAATATATTTTTGAAGGGCTTGCGCGGATTCCCACAGAGACGGAGCTTGCCTCAGAATTCCGATACAGAAACCCAATTCTGGAGGAGGGAACGCTTGTGGCGGTTATCAGCCAGTCCGGTGAGACCGCCGATACCCTGGCAGCTCTCAGGGAAGCGAAGAGTAAAGGCGCCAGAGTTCTGGGAATCGTCAATGCGGTGGGAAGTTCCATTGCCAGGGAGGCGGACAGCGTGATGTATACCTGGGCAGGACCGGAGATCGCAGTGGCGACAACTAAGGCTTATTCTGCCCAACTTATTGCTATTTACCTTCTGGCAATGAAATTTGCCTTCGCAAAGGGCATTCTTACGGGAGAGGAGCTTGCAGGAATGCTTGGGGATTTGAAGAAGCTTCCCGTTCAGATAGAGATGCTTCTGAACAATAGGGAAAAGATCCAACGGTTTGCCAACCGATACCTTGCTGCCAGAGACGTTTATTTCATAGGAAGGGGAATAGACTATGCTATTTCCATGGAGGGTTCTCTGAAGCTGAAGGAGATTTCCTATATCCATTCGGAGGCCTATGCGGCAGGAGAGCTGAAGCACGGAACAATTTCCCTGATCGAGGAGGGAACTCTCGTTGCTGCGGTTTCTACCCAGAAAGAACTGTACCGGAAGATGATCAGCAATATCACGGAGGTACGCACAAGAGGCGCTTTCGTTCTGCTTGTAACAAATGAGGATAACACAGAGGCGGAAAAAGCTGCCGATTATGTAATCTATTTGCCGGAAACAAATCCGTATTTCACCAATTCTCTGGCGATCATTCCCCTGCAGCTTCTGAGCTACTATGTAGCCGTGGGAAAAGGATGCGATGTGGATAAGCCGAGAAACCTTGCGAAATCCGTGACAGTAGAATAGAGGAGGAAAAAATATATGTGTTCGATAATGGGATATTGCGGTGAAGGAATAAAAAAAGAGGAGTTCAGAAAATACTTTGACAGGACGGTTTCCAGAGGACCTGACGATACGCGGATCACAGATACGGGAAAGGGGCTTTTGGGTTTTCACAGGCTTGCCATCATGGGACTGACATCCACCGGAATGCAGCCCTTCTGTCTGAACGGAAACAGCGTGGTATGCAACGGAGAGATTTACGGATTTGAAAAAATAAGGGAAGAGCTGAAAAAAGAATATAATTTTTACAGTGACTCCGACTGTGAGATTCTTCTTCCCCTGTACGAAAAATACGGGACAGATATGTTTACCGGACTGGATGCGGAGTTTGCCTGTATCATCTACGACGGCGCTGCCGGAGAGTATATAGCGGCGCGGGATCCCATCGGAATACGCCCCCTTTACTATGGATATGATGAAAAGGGTGTGATCGTATTTGCAAGCGAGGCCAAAAATCTTACGGGACTCTGCAGCAGGATCATGCCGTTCCCTCCGGGACATTATTATAAGGGCGGTAAATTTATCTGCTACTGCGATATTGCAAAGACGGAAAAAATCTGTGAAGACGATCTGGAAACCGTATGTGAGAAAATTCATGATAAGCTGGTTAAGGGAATAGAAAAGCGCCTTGTGGCAGATGCCGGAGTGGGATTCCTTCTCTCCGGCGGGCTGGATTCCTCTCTTGTATGTGCAGTTGCGGCAAAGAAAAGTGCACGGCCGATCAGAACCTTTGCCATAGGTATGAGCGAAGACGCCATTGACCTGAAATATGCCAGACAGGCAGCGGACTACATCGGAAGCGATCACATGGAGGTGATCATCACAAAGGAGGAGGTGCTTGACGCACTGCCTGAGGTCGTTCATCTTCTGGGAACCTATGATATCACCACGATCCGCGCCAGCATCGGAATGTATCTTGTTTGTAAGGCAATCCACGAGGAAACGGATATCCGTGTGCTTCTCACAGGCGAGATCTCAGATGAGCTTTTCGGCTACAAATATACAGATTTCGCACCTTCGGCAGAGGCTTTTCAGAAAGAGGCGGAAAAAAGAATCCGAGAGCTTCATATGTACGATGTTCTCCGCGCAGACCGCTGTATCTCAGTCAACTCCTTAGAGGCGAGAGTACCCTTTGGAGATCTTGATTTCGTGCGTTACGTCATGTCTGTTGATCCCCGTAAAAAGCTGAACACCTATCACAAGGGAAAATATCTTCTGCGCCATGCCTTTGAAAAGGGAGATTACCTTCCGGAGGAAATTCTGTGGAGAGAAAAAGCAGCCTTTTCCGATGCAGTGGGACACTCTATGGTAGACTATCTGAAGGAATATGCAAATACATATTACACGGACAGCGAGTACGGGGAAAAGCGCAGGAAATACACCCACGCAAAGCCTTTTACAAAGGAATCCCTTCTGTACCGGGAGCTGTTTGAGAAATATTATCCGGGACAGAGTCAGATGGTTACAGACTTCTGGATGCCAAACAGGGAATGGGAGGGCTGTGATGTGGACGATCCTTCCGCCCGTGTCCTTGCAAACTATGGAGACAGCGGGAAATAATAAAGAGAGACACAAAGATACCCGTACCTGCCGGAAACGGCGGTTGCGGGTATCTTTGCGATTTAGAATGTATTTGAAACATCGATAGGATAGTGATTGTCAAAACAGGCTTTGCAAAGGGGCAGATTCCCTGCAAGAGAGGGGAGATCATCGATTTTCAAATAGCCAAGAGAATCTGCTCCAATGATCCGGCAGATTTCCTCCGCTGTGTGGGAGGCGGCAAGAAGCTGCTTGTTGGAGGGCACATCAGTCCCATAAAAACATGGATAGAGAAAAGGAGGGGAGCTGATGCGCACATGAACCTCCAGAGCTCCGGCCTGCTTTAAAAGGCGAATCAGGTTGGCCATGGTGGTTCCCCGTACAATGGAATCATCCACCAGAACAATCCTTTTGTCCTTTACAGCGCCTTCCAGAACGCTTAATTTCAGCCGCACGCTGGATTCGCGTTCTTTTTGCGTAGGTTTTATGAATGTCCTTCCCACATAGCTGTTTTTATAAAATGCTATACTGAAAGGAATGCCGGACGCAGATGCGAAGCCCTGGGCCGCTGTGATACCGGAGTCAGGAACTCCGGTAACGAGGTCTGCCCGGGCCGGGTATGCCCTGGCGAGAGCGGCGCCTGCCTGAAGACGGGACGCGTGGACGGAAATACCGTCAATACGGCTGTCCAGTCTTGCAAAGTAAATATATTCGAAAATACAGTGAGCCTGCTTCTGATTGCAGAGCTCCTGATTGGAAGAAATCCCGTTTTTGGAAATGGTAACGATCTCACCCGGCAGAATGTCCCTGACGAACTGTGCACCGACTGCCGAGAGGGCGCAGCTTTCCGAGGCAAGAAGGTAGGAGGAACCCCGTCTTCCCAGACAGAGGGGCTTGAGGCCCTGAGGGTCGCGCATACCGATAAGCTTTCTGGGACTGGTGATCACCAGGGCATAGGCGCCCTTAAGCTTCAGAGCTGTTTTCAGAACAGCCTCCTCCACGGTACGGCTTCGAACACGTTCCCTTGCAATGTGATGGGCAATAACCTCGGAATCTGTGGTTGTCTGGAAAATCGCCCCGTTAAGGGCAAGCTCCCTGCGCAGCTCCTCTGTATTGACAAGATTTCCATTATGTGCCAGGGAAAGGGTTCCCTTGACATAAGTCATTACAAGAGGCTGGGCATTGTTGATCGTGGCTGCTCCTGTAGTGGAATAACGCACATGCCCGATGCCGAGATTTCCCTTTAAAAGCCGGAGCCGGTCACTGGAAAAAACCTCGCTTACAAGTCCCATGCCTTTGTGTACGCATATATTTCCCAGGGAACCACAGGTATCGGAAACTGCGATTCCACAGGATTCCTGGCCTCTGTGCTGGAGAGAGGAAAGACCGTAATAAATTGTGCCGGCCACATCTTCCCCCTGAGGGGCATAAATTCCGAATACCCCGCAGGCTTCCCTGATTCTTTCTTCAGGAGAAAGAAATTCCTGATTATCTGAATGATTACACATATTTTTGTACCATTATACAGAAAATAAGAGTTTGTCAAAGGTCGGATAAGGAAGAAGAGAATCCGGGATTAGAACCTCAGCTTCATTGGCAGCACAGCGGAGCTCTTCCATTTTCGGAAGGACCCTTCTGTGGCAGAAATCTGCAGCACTCTGCATATCCGCGAAGGTTTCAACCTCTGATATAAGAGCCAGAAGCTCCTGGGTCTTGCTGCTGACCGTATCATAGGACAGAGTCAATTTTCTGATAAGAGCCTTTTCTCCGGAAACCTGAAGCTCCGGAAGGAGGGCAGTTTTGGTGGAGACATCTTTGGCAATCTGTCCTGCGTAAGCGCTGACTGCGCTGAGGAAATCCTTGGTGAGCATTTCTGCCATTGTGCGGGCCTCAATGCAGATTGTCTTATAATAGTTCTCCAGAAGAATCTCATAACGTGACAGAATCTCTTCCTTTGTGAAGATCCGGTGGTCTGTAAAGAGAGCGATGCTCTTTGGGGAAATAAAAGCGGGCAGACACTCCGGTGTAGAGGTAAGGTTCGGAAGACCTCGTTTTTGGGCTTCCTCTACCCACTGGGAGGAATAACCGTTTCCGTTAAAAATCACCCGTTTATGTTTATGAATCGCCCGTTTCAGAAGTTCATGGACAGCCTGTTCCATATCCTCCGGCCTGGTATCTTTAAGTTCATGATAAAACTGGTTCAACGACTCTGCCACAGCTGTGTTGAGAACAATATTCGGAGTTGCCACAGAGGCCGATGAGCCAAGCATACGGAACTCAAATTTATTGCCTGTGAAGGCGAAGGGGGAGGTACGGTTGCGGTCTGTATTATCTTTGACGAAATGAGGAAGGACATGAGCGCCTGTCTCAAGCTGGATTTTTTCCTGCTTGCCGAAATAGGTGTCGTTTTCAATAGAATCAAGTACCTGACTCAGTTCGTCTCCGAGAAAGATGGATACAATTGCAGGAGGCGCTTCGTTTCCGCCAAGGCGGTGGTCGTTTCCTGCGCTTGCAGCGGAGATGCGCATAAGCTCTGCGTAGTCATCCACTGCCTTGATAACAGCCATCAGAAATACGAGAAACTGAGTATTCTGGGCAGGAGTGCGGCCCGGATTCAGGAGATTTACCCCGTCATCGGTAATCAGGGACCAGTTGTTATGCTTGCCGCTTCCGTTGATTCCCTCGAAGGGCTTTTCATGAAGAAGACATACAAGTCCGTGTTTCCTGGCAACCTTTTTCATAATCTCCATGGTGAGCTGGTTATGGTCTACGGCAATGTTTGCAGTGTCAAAAACAGGAGCAAGCTCATGTTGGGCAGGAGCCACTTCATTGTGCTTGGTCTTGGCAGGGATGCCAAGCTTCCACAATTCCATATCCAGTTCGTGCATGTATGCGGAAACTCTTGGCTTTAAGGCGCCGAAGTAGTGATCCTCCATTTCCTGTCCTTTGGGGGCAGGGGCTCCGAACAGAGTTCTTCCGCAGAAAATAAGGTCTTTTCGTTTATTATATAAATTCTGATCTACAAGGAAATATTCCTGTTCCGGTCCGATTGTGGCGGAAACTCTCTGCACACCGGTATTTCCAAGGAGATGGAGCATGCGGACTGCCTCGTGATTCAGTGTTTCCATGGAACGCAGAAGAGGCGTTTTTTTGTCAAGAGCCTCTCCGCTGTAGGAGCAGAAGGCAGTGGGAATGTACAAGGTTTTATCCTTGATAAAAGCAGGAGAAGTTGGATCCCATGCTGTGTAGCCTCTTGCCTCAAAGGTGGCGCGAAGACCTCCGGATGGAAAAGAGGAGGCGTCAGGTTCGCCCTTTACCAGCTCTTTGCCGGAAAAATCCATAATAACCTCGCCGTCTCCGGAAGGGGAGATGAAGCTGTCATGTTTTTCAGCAGTAAAACCTGTCATAGGCTGAAACCAGTGTGTGAAATGGGTAGCTCCGTTTTCCACAGCCCATTCCTTCATGGCAACTGCAACGGAGTTGGCTACATCCAGCTCCAGATGCGTACCGTTTTCGATGGTTTTTCTCAGTGCTTTGTACATATCCTTTGGAAGCTTATCGCGCATGACTCTGTCGCTGAAGGTCATGCTTCCATATAATTCGGGAATACCTTTACTCATAAATCTGTCTCCTTTCTTTGAACAGGAATCTAACAAATAAAAAAGCAAAGGCACCTATGGTATGCACCACAAGCGCCTTTGCTTATGTTCTGTAGTATACACGTTTTTTTTTGCCTGTCAATCCCTGAATTAAAAAAACTTCTGAAAAAAGTATTTGACAAATGAAAAAGATAGTCCCATAATAGGGTGCAATAAAAACAACTGACAAGGGAGTCAGGAACCCAGCAACGGGGTTTCTGACTCTTTTTTTGCTTAAAGGAGAATATATGAAAGCATTTCTGATATTGGAAGATGGAACTGTTTTTGAAGGAAGCAGTGCAGGTTCAAAAAAAGAAGTTGTCAGCGAGATAGTATTTAATACTTCCATGACAGGGTATCTGGAGGTTATGACAGATCCTTCCTATGCAGGACAGGCTGTTGTGATGACCTATCCTCTAATAGGAAATTACGGAATCACACCGGACATGGAATCCGGGAGAGCATGGACAGACGGTCTCATTGTCCGGGAGCTTTCCGCATTGCCAAGTAACTTCCGCTGTGAGGGTAAAATTCAGGATTTTCTGGAGAAACAGGGGGTGACTGCGATTACCGGAGTAGATACCAGGGCGCTTACAAGACATCTCAGAGACAGAGGAACCATGAACGGGATGATCACAACAGACAGCGGATACGATCTTGACAGGGTGATTAGCCGGCTCAGAGCCTATAAGGTAGGGGATGCAGTTTCCAGAGCCACCTGCAGGGAAGCTTATGTTCTGGAAAGTACTGCAGGAGAAATGCTATATCAGGTAGCGCTTCTTGATCTGGGGGCAAAGGATAATATTGCGAGATCTCTGAGGAAAAGAGGATGCAGAGTTACGGTATATCCTGCAGGTACAAAGGCAGAGGAGATTCTGGGGAATCATCCGGATGGAATTATGCTTTCCAACGGCCCCGGAGATCCGGCGGAATGTGTGGGACTTATGAAGGAAATCAAAAAGCTTTATGAAAGCGAGGTGCCGATTTTTGCCATCTGCCTTGGTCATCAGTTGATGGCGCTTGCAAACGGGGCGAAAACCTACAGGCTGAAATACGGTCACCGGGGCGGAAACCATCCTGTGCGGGACATGAAGACAGGCAGAGTATATATCTCTTCACAGAATCACGGCTATGCTGTAGATGCCTCTACTCTCGGAGAGGATATTGCATCGGAGGCCTTTGTCAATGTCAATGACGGTACAAATGAGGGACTTTCCTATACGGGAAAAAATATTTTTACAGTGCAGTTTCATCCGGAAGCCTGCCCGGGTCCGCAGGATCTGGCGTTTTTGTTTGAACGTTTTCTGGATATGATGAAAGGAGAAAAGTGATGCCAAGAAATACGGAAATTAAAAAAGTATTAGTCATCGGCTCCGGCCCCATTGTTATCGGACAGGCAGCAGAATTTGATTATGCGGGAACTCAGGCATGCCGTTCCCTGAAAGAAGAGGGAATTGAGGTGGTGCTCCTTAATTCAAATCCTGCAACGATCATGACAGACAGAGATATCGCTGATCACGTATATATAGAACCCCTTACCACAGAAGTGGTGGAAGCTCTCATTGAAAAGGAACAGCCGGACAGCCTGCTTCCCACGCTGGGAGGGCAGGCTGCTCTGAATCTTGCCATGGAGCTGGAGGAAAGAGGATATCTGAAAGAGCATGGAGTCCGTCTGATCGGTACTACGGCTCAGACGATCAAAAAGGCGGAAGACCGCCTGGAATTTAAGGAAACCATGGAAAAAATCGGGGAACCCTGCGCTGCCTCCCTTGTGGTAGAAAACGTGGAGGACGGTATATGCTTTGCCGAAAAAATAGGCTACCCCGTTGTCCTTCGTCCCGCCTACACCCTTGGGGGAAGCGGCGGGGGGATTGCAGAGAACAGACAGCAGCTTACGGAAATTCTGGAAAACGGTCTCCGTCTTTCCAGGGTGGGGCAGGTTCTTGTGGAACGCTGTATTGCAGGATGGAAGGAAATCGAATATGAGGTGATGCGGGATCAGGCAGGCAACTGTATTACAGTCTGCAACATGGAGAACATCGACCCTGTAGGAGTACACACAGGAGACAGCATTGTAACAGCTCCCTCCCAGACGCTGGGAGATAAAGAATATCAGATGCTCAGAAGCTCCGCTCTGAAAATCATAGGGGAGCTTGCCATTACAGGAGGATGTAACGTCCAGTATGCGCTGAATCCGGATACCTTTGAATATTGTGTTATTGAAGTAAATCCCCGTGTCAGCCGTTCTTCGGCGCTGGCATCCAAGGCAACAGGTTATCCCATTGCAAGAGTTGCTGCTAAGATTGCTCTGGGCTATACTCTTGACGAAATAAAAAACGCGGTGACGGGAAAGACCTGCGCCTGCTTCGAACCCATGCTTGACTATTGTGTGGTAAAAATACCAAGACTTCCTTTTGACAAATTTCTGAGCGCAAAGCATACGCTGACAACACAGATGAAGGCTACGGGAGAGGTCATGAGCATCTGCAGCAATTTCGAGGGTGCGCTGATGAAGGCGCTTCGTTCTCTGGAGCAGCATGTGGACAGTCTGAAATCCTACGATTATTCGACTCTGTCCGACGAGGAGCTCAGAAAGGAACTGAAAAAAGTGGATGACCGCAGGATTTTCAGGATTGCAGAGGCAGTAAGAAGAAAAATCCCCTTTGAAGAAATCCATGCAGTTACGAAAATCGATCTGTGGTTTATTCATAAAATTGCAAATATTACAAATATGGAGACCCGTCTTGAAAAGGGGAGTCTGGATCAGGAAACCCTCAGAGAAGCCAAACGAATGGAATTTCCGGATGTTTTGATTGCGAAGCTTTCCAAAACAGAGGAAAGCAGGATCAGGGAGCTGAGAAAAGCTTACCAGATCGAGGCTGCCTATAAGATGGTTGATACCTGCGCTGCAGAATTTGCCGCTGAGACACCGTATTATTATTCTGTCTATGACGGAAAGAACGAGGCAAAGGTGACAGCAGGCCGGAAAAAAGTTCTGGTTCTTGGTTCCGGTCCTATCCGGATTGGTCAGGGAATTGAATTTGACTTCTGTTCCGTTCACTGTACCTGGGCGTTTAAAGAACAGGGCTATGAGACGATTATCGTCAATAACAATCCGGAAACTGTCAGCACAGACTTTGACATTGCAGATAAGCTTTATTTTGAACCTCTTACTCCTGAGGATGTGGAAAATATCGTAAACTTCGAAAAACCGGACGGAGCTGTAGTGCAGTTTGGCGGACAGACAGCAATCAAGCTCACAGAGAGTCTGGAAAAAATGGGAGTACCGATCCTCGGAACCGCTCCTGAGGATGTGGACGCTGCGGAGGACAGAGAGCTTTTCGACAGGATACTGGAGGAGTGCGGGATTCCCCGTCCCAAGGGAGAAACCGTGTTTACTGCAGAGGAAGCAAAAAAAGTGGCAAACCGTCTCGGTTATCCTGTTCTTGTACGGCCTTCCTATGTATTGGGCGGCCAGGGAATGCAGATTGCCATCAATGATAAGGATGTGGATGAGTTTATGGGAATCATCAACCGGATTGCCCAGGATCATCCGATTCTTGTAGATAAATATTTAAACGGCAGGGAAATCGAGGTGGACGCAGTCTGTGACGGAGAGGAAATTCTAATCCCCGGAATCATGGAGCATATTGAGCGGGCGGGAATCCACTCAGGGGACAGCGTATCCATCTATCCAAGCCGGAATATTTCAGAGAAAACAAAGAAAACCATTGAGACCTATACCGGACGTCTGGCGAAAGCCCTTCATGTTGTGGGACTGATCAATATTCAGTTTATTGTCTGCGGGGAAGAGGTTTTTGTTATCGAGGTCAATCCCCGCTCCAGCAGAACGGTTCCGTATATCAGCAAGGTAACAGGAATCCCCATCGTTCCCCTTGCCGCAATGGTTATCACAGGGGAGAAAATCCGGGATCTGGGATACGAGCCTGGACTGCAGCCGGAGGCAGATTACTTTGCTGTCAAAATGCCCGTATTCTCCTTTGAAAAAATTCGCGGCGCAGATATCAGTCTGGGACCGGAAATGAAATCAACAGGAGAATGCCTTGGAATCTCCAGATCTTTTGACGAGGCTCTTTACAAAGCTTTTCTCGGCGCCGGGGTACGGCTTCCGAAGTATCACAACATGATTCTGTCCGTCCGCGACGAGGATAAGGAAGAGGCTGTGGAAATCGGAAGGAAATTTGCGGATATGGGATATACCATCTACGCCACAAGAGGAACGTCCAGAGCTCTGGCAAAAGCGGGAGTTCCGGTTCGTATGGCAAGAAAGCTTGAGGAAGAATCTCCGAATCTTCTCGATCTGATCCTCGGTCACAGAATCGATCTGGTCATCGATACACCCGGGCAGGGTGTGGAGCATTCCCGCGACGGTTTTGTAATCCGCAGAAATGCAATTGAGACAGGTGTGAATGTTCTGACTGCCATCGATACGGCCAAAGCGCTTGCTGCCAGTTTAGAGCATAGCGGGGAAAGAAAGCTTACCCTTGTTGACATAGCGGGGGAGGAATTTGAAAGGAGGGGAAAGGCATGGGAGTAAAGTATGTATTTGTCACCGGCGGCGTAGTTTCCGGACTGGGGAAGGGCATTACTGCCGCATCCCTGGGAAGACTTCTGAAAGCGAGAGGCTATCAGGTGACCATGCAGAAATTTGACCCTTATATCAATGTGGACCCGGGTACGATGAACCCCATCCAGCACGGGGAGGTGTTCGTGACAGACGACGGCACAGAGACGGATCTTGACCTTGGACATTACGAAAGATTTATTGACGAGTGTCTGGACAGAAATTCAAACGTGACAACAGGAAAAATTTACTGGTCTGTCCTTCAAAAGGAACGCAGGGGCGATTACGGCGGTGGAACTGTCCAGGTAATTCCCCATATCACCAACGAGATCAAAAGCCGCTTTTACCATGCGGAGGATGACGGAAAAACGAGGATTGCCATTATTGAGATAGGGGGAACAGCGGGAGACATTGAAAGCCAGCCTTTTCTGGAAGCAATCCGTCAGTTCCAGCATGAGGCAGGCCATGAAAATGCGATTCTTCTTCATGTAACCCTGATTCCCTATCTGAAGGCATCCGGGGAGCTGAAGAGCAAGCCGACCCAGCAAAGTGTAAAGGAACTGCAGTCTATGGGTTTGCAGCCGGATATTCTGGTGTGCCGCAGCGAGTTGGAAATTCCGGAGGAATTAAAGAGTAAGATTGCATTGTTTTGCAACGTGCCCCAGAGTCATGTGCTCCAGAACATGGATGTGGAATATCTGTACGAGGCGCCTCTTGCAATGGAAAAGGAACGTCTTGCCCAGGTAGTGTGCGAATCTCTTCGCATAGACTGTCCTATGCCGGAGCTTACAGACTGGGAAGATATGGTATACAGTCTCCGGCATCCTCAAAAAGAAGTAAAAATAGCAATTGTGGGAAAATATATCCAGCTTCACGACGCTTATCTCAGTGTTGCGGAAGCGCTCAAACATGGCGGGACTGCAGAGCATGCAAGCGTAAAGCTCATCTGGGTGGACTCTGAAGAAATCGAGGAAAAGGGAGCGGAAGTTCTCCTAAAAGATGCAGACGGGATTCTGGTTCCCGGAGGTTTCGGAAACAGAGGAACAGAGGGGAAGATTCTGGCAATCCAGTACGCGCGGGAGCAGGATATCCCGTTTTTGGGAATCTGCCTTGGAATGCAGATGGCCATCGTTGAGTTTGCCCGTCATGTTCTTGGACTCAGAGACGCAAACAGCGCAGAGCTTGCTCCCAATACCTGTCATCCGGTCATAGATCTGATGCCTGAGCAGAACAAGGTAAAAAATATCGGGGGAACCTTAAGGCTGGGAGCCTATCCCTGCATTCTGAAAGAAGGAAGTCTTGCGATGAGCCTTTACGGAACAAAAGAAATCAGCGAACGTCACAGACACAGATATGAGGTCAATAATGCCTACCGCAATGTGCTGGAGGAAAATGGAATGGTTCTTTCCGGACTTTCTCCTGACGGAAATATCGTTGAGATGGCGGAACTTCCGGGAAAACACTTTTTTATCGGAACACAGGGTCATCCGGAACTTAAATCAAGGCCGAACCGTGCCCATCCTTTATTCCGGGGACTGATAGCGGCAGCCATAGCCTGCAAAGAACGGGAGGATTCATAGATGAGAGAATATCAGGGATTATACAGAAAAGAATTTGAACATGATAACTGCGGAATCGGGGCTGTTGTCAATTCCAGAGGCATAAAAAGCCGCCAGACTGTGGAAAATGCCCTGAAGATCGTAGAAAATCTGGAGCACAGAGCAGGAAAGGACGCAACCGGAGAAACCGGAGACGGTGTGGGGATTCTTCTTCAGATCTCCCACAGATTTTTCTCCAGAGTATGTCAGGAAGCAGGTATTGACCTTGGAGAGGAAAGAAGCTACGGAATTGCGCAGATGTTTTTTCCACGGGATGACCTCCTGAGAAAACAGGCGAAAAAGATGTTTGAACTTATTGTCAAAAAAGAAGGAATGGAGATTCTGGGCTGCCGCAGAGTTCCTGTATGCCCGGAAATCCTGGGGGCAAGAGCCAGAGACTGTATGCCCTGTATTGAGCAGATTTTTATCAGGAAGCCGGAGAAAACCTCAAAAGGTCTTGCTTTTGACAGAAAGCTTTATATTGCCCGCAGAGAATTTGAACAGAGCAATGACAATACCTATGTGGTATCCATGTCAAGCCGCACCATTGTATATAAGGGAATGTTCCTTGTGAGTCAGTTGAGAAAGTTCTTTACGGATCTGCAGGATGAGGATTATGATTCCGCCATTGCTCTTGTCCATTCCAGATTCAGCACAAACACAAATCCAAGCTGGGAAAGAGCGCATCCTAACAGACTGATGGTACATAACGGAGAAATCAATACCATCCGGGGAAATGCAGACAAAATGCTTGCCAGGGAAGAAAGTATGGAATCAGCACTTTTAAAGGGGAAAATGGACAAGGTGCTTCCGGTGGTGGACATCAACGGTTCCGATTCGGCAATGCTTGACAATACTTTGGAATTTCTTATGATGAGCGGGATGGAGCTGCCTCTGGCGGTGATGATCACTATCCCTGAGCCCTGGAGTAACAACAGAACCCTTTCCCAGGATGAAAGGGATTTCTATCAGTATTATGCGACGATGATGGAACCTTGGGATGGTCCGGCATCCATTGTGTTTTCCGACGGTGATCTCATGGGGGCGGTTCTTGACAGAAACGGACTGCGCCCTTCCAGATACTATGTAATGAAGAACGGTGATTTGATCCTTGCTTCAGAGGTGGGGGTTCTCGATGTTCCGGAGAAGGAAATCGTGGAAAAGGAATGTCTCCATCCCGGAAAGCTTCTCCTTGTGGACACAGTTGAGGGAAAAATCCTGACTGACAAAGAGGTGAAGGAAAAATATATTCATAACCAGCCTTATGGAGAGTGGATTGACGGGAATATGGTGGAGCTCCACGATATAAAGATTCCGAATCTCCGCGTAGAAGAATATGACCCGGCAAAAAGAAGAAAGCTTCAGAAGGCTTTCGGTTACACCTATGAGGAGTATAGGGATTCGATCAGAAATATGGCGCTTAATGCAGGCGAGGGAATTGCAGCAATGGGAGCCGACGTACCCCTTGCCGTTCTCTCGGAAAAACCAAGACCTCTGTTCGATTATTTCAAGCAGCTTTTTGCCCAGGTAACAAATCCGCCCATCGATGCGATCCGGGAAGAAATCGTCACCTGTTCCACAGTATATGCCGGAAAAAACGGCAATCTTCTGGAGGAAGCAGCAGAAAACTGCAGAATCCTGAAAATCAATAATCCGATTCTCACCAATATTGATATGCTGAAGATCAGGGAACTGAAAAAGGACGGCCTGAAAGTGGCGACAGTTCCCGTTACTTATTATAAGAGCACCAAGCTGAACCGGGCGATTGAACGGCTTTATGTGGAAGTGGATAAAGCGTATAAAAACGGAGCGAATATTCTGGTGCTTTCCGACAGGGGCGTTGATGAAAACCATCTGGCGATTCCGTCCCTTCTGGCTGTGTCCGCTGTCCATCAGTACCTTGTAAGGACGAAGAAACAGACCTCTCTGACACTGATTCTGGAATCCGCGGAGCCAAGAGAGGTTCATCATTTTGCTGCCCTTCTGGGATATGGAGCATGCGCAGTCAATCCATACCTTGCGCTGGACTCCATTCATGAGCTGATTGAGGAAGGAAGTCTGGAAAAGGATTATTATGCGGCATCTGAGGACTACTGCCGCGGTATTTTGAATGGCATCGTAAAAATCGCATCAAAAATGGGGATTTCCACAATCCAGTCATATCAGGGTTCCAGACTCTTCGAGGCAGTGGGAATTTCAAAGGAAGTGATGGAACAGTATTTCGGCGGAACCGTGAGCAGGGTGGGAGGCATTACGCTGGAAGACATCCAGCGTCAGGTAGACGCCCTTCATTCCGAGGCCTTTGATCCTCTGGGAATTGAAAAGGAAATCACCCTGGAACGTCTTGGAAAACATAAGAGAAAAAAAGGCGGGGAAGAGCACCGTTATGATCCGAAGACCATCCATCTTCTTCAACAGTCTGCATGGACCGGAAATTATGAGATGTTTAAAGAATATTCCGCTATGGCTGATCAGGAACAGCACGGCTATCTCCGAAGCCTGATGGAATTTCGATATCCGGAGGAGGGAATTCCCATGGAAGAGGTGGAAAGTGAAGAGGACATTCTCAGACGGTTTAAGACCGGCGCCATGTCCTACGGTTCTCTTTCGGCAGAAGCCCATGAGACACTGGCTCTTGCCATGAACCGTCTCCACGGCAAATCCAACTGCGGCGAGGGAGGAGAAAGCGAGGAGCGTCTTGATTCAGAAGGAACAGACAGAGACTGCTGCTCTGCAGTGAAACAGGTAGCTTCCGGGAGGTTTGGCGTGACCAGCCGTTATCTTGTCAGCGCAAAGGAAATCCAGATTAAAATGGCTCAGGGAGCAAAGCCCGGAGAGGGAGGCCATCTTCCGGCGGGAAAGGTGACCCCGTGGATTGCAAAGACAAGACATTCCACTCCAAATGTCAGCCTGATCTCACCGCCGCCTCATCACGATATCTATTCCATCGAGGATCTGGCTGAACTGATTTATGATCTGAAAAATGCAAATAAATATGCAGATATTTCTGTGAAACTGGTTGCGGAAACGGGAGTGGGTACGGTTGCCGCAGGTGTTGCCAAGGCAGGGGCGCAGACAATTCTGATCTCCGGCTGTGACGGAGGTACGGGTGCTGCGCCGGAAAGCTCTATCCACAATGCAGGACTTCCCTGGGAGCTGGGACTTGCAGAGACTCACCAGACTCTGCTGAAAAACAATCTGCGAAGCCGTGTCCGCCTGGAAACAGACGGAAAACTGATGACAGGTCGCGACGTAGCTGTTGCCGCACTTCTGGGAGCTGAGGAATTTGGTTTTGGAACAGCGCCCCTTGTAGTTCTGGGCTGTGTAATGGCAAGGGTATGTAATCTTGACACCTGTCCGGTGGGAATCGCAACACAGAATCCGGAGCATCGCAAACGCTTTAAGGGTAAACCGGAATATGTGGAAAATTTTATGCGCTTTATTGCCAGAGAGCTTCGGGAATACATGGCGCGGCTTGGCCTGAGGACAGTTGAGGAAATGGTAGGAAGAAGCGATCTCTTAAAGGTAAAAGAAACTGCAGAGCTTCCTATGGCGAGAAAAATCGATTTAAGAGAGATCCTCGACAATCCATTTGCAGAAAAGGCGGACAAAGTTACCTGCCGGCCGTCTGATGCATATGATTTCCAGTTGGAAAAAACCATCGACGAACGTGTGCTTCTCAAAGAACTGGGGGAAGCGGTACAAAAGGGAGAAAAGGCAGAGCTGTCTGTCAAAGTAAAGAATACAGACAGGGCCTTTGCCGCAATTCTCGGCTCAGAAATCACACGCTGCCATAAAGACGGACTTCAGGAGGACACTATCAGCATTCGCTGTACGGGAACAGGAGGTCAGAGCTTCGGTGCATTTATACCGAAAGGACTTACGATCTCGCTTTGCGGAGATTGTAACGATTATCTGGGCAAAGGTCTTTCGGGAGGAAAGCTGATCGTATATCCTCCAAAGAAACGCGGCTACATGGCAGCGGGTAATCTGATCGCCGGAAATGTGGTTCTCTACGGAGCCACAGGAGGAAAGGTCTATCTCAACGGCAGAGCGGGAGAGCGTTTTGCAGTGAGAAACTCCGGCGCCTGCGCGGTGGTGGAAGGTGTTGGCGAACATGGCTGTGAGTATATGACAGGGGGGAGAGTCGTCATCCTGGGAAATACAGGAAAAAATTTTGCAGCAGGGATGAGCGGCGGCATCGCATATGTGCTGGATGAGGAAAATCATCTTTACCGGAACCTGAATAAAGACATGGTTTCCATGGAGAAAGTGGAGCTTGCATCCGATATTCTGGAGCTTAAAACTCTCATAGAGGAGCATGAAAGATATACAAGATCGGAAAGAGCTGCGCAGATTCTTGACAACTTTCAGGAATATCTTTCGAAATTTAAAAAGGTGATTCCCCATGAGTACAGAAAAGCAATGCAGTTAACCGCAGAGCAGAATTTATTGACAATCTAGTTCAAGGCTGATATAATGCGGATTATAAAAGACAAGGGCGTCTTTATCCGGAGCTTCCGGGTAGAGACTGCCCTTTTTCGTTTATTAGTACCGAAAATGGGAGCCGGGAGGAACTGTCCCTGTTGCTCCCATCAAAATGTGTGTAAAAGGAGAAGCCTGCATGGAAAAATATAGTAAAGCCGCAATACTGGAAACTGTGGAGGAGGAAGGTGTGGAGTTCATCCGCCTGCAGTTTACGGATATGTATGGAATTTTGAAAAATATTGCAGTCCCCTCCAGTCAGCTTGTAAAAGCCATGGAGAATCGCTGCACAATAGACCTTGCATCTCTGGATGGATTTGCCGGAGGGGAGGAAGAGGATCTGTACCTGAAACCGGATCTTGATACCTTTGCAATCCTTCCCTGGAGACCTCAGAATGGAAAGGTTGCCCGTTTCCTCTGCGATATCTGCAGAGAAGACGGAACAGAATATGATATAAGTCCCCGCCGGATTTTGAAAAACGCAGTGGAAAAAGCCGCTGCAAAGGGTTATACCTTTCAGGTGAACCCGGAATGTGAATTCTTTTTGTTCCACACAGATGACAATGGAATGCCCACCACCCTATCTCACGAAAAAGGCGGTTATCTGGATACGTCCCCCATTGACCTGGGAGAAAATACAAGAAGAGATATTATCCTGACTCTTGAAGAGATGGGATATGAAATTACCTCCTCTCATCATGAAATCGCCTCCGCACAGCATGAGATTGACTTTACCTTTGAGGATGCGCTGGCAACTGCTGACAAGGTAATGACGTTGAAGGTAGCTGTCCGAACGATTGCAAAGAGATACGGGCTTCACGCAACCTTTATGCCCAAGCCGAAAAAGGAACAGAACGGTTCCGGAATGCATCTGAAAATGATACTCCAAAAAGACGGAAGAAATATTTTCGCGGATGAAAACGGCTGTCTGAGCCGGGAAGGGGAAGCGTTCATTGCCGGAATTTTCGCCCATATCGAAGGAATGACTGCCATTTTCAACCCGCTGGTAAATTCCTACAAGCGTCTTGTACCGGGATTCGAGGCTCCGTCGGATATTACCTGGTCCCACAGACAGAGAAATTCCCTGATCCGCGTGTGTAAAAAACGGGGAGAGGATGTGAGTCTGGAGCTTCGAAGCCCGGATGCCTCCGCCAATCCCTATCTTGTTTTTGCCCTCTGTCTGGAGGCCGGACTGGAAGGAATCGAGAAAGGAATGGAGGCTCCGGAAGAACTGAAAAACGATATCCGCAGGCTGTCCTGTGAGGAGAAAAGGGAGCTTGGTCTGAAGAGTCTTCCGGAAAATCTGGGAGAAGCTCTTGCAGCCATGAAGGATGACAAACTGATAACAGAGGTTCTGGGAGAAGCCTATACCTTTGTCTACGGAAAATCCAAAAGAAGAGAATGGAAAAAATATCTGGAACAGATTACGCAGTGGGAAATCGATCAGTATCTGTATCTGATCTGAAAGTCTACGGAGGCCGCAGATGAGTGTAATAGTTGTAGTATTGCCTAATATTGATAATGCAAAAAAAATAAAACGAATACTACAGGAACACGGGTTTCAGAATGTGTTTGCCTGCAATGTAGCTTCGCTGGCTCTTCAGACAGCCTGTGAAAATGACTGTGGGGTAGTGATCAGCGGCTATCATCTCAAGGATATGTATTATCTGGAGCTTGCCCGGAACCTGCCCTCCGGATTTGAACTTCTGCTGATCGGTTCTGCCACGGTGGTGGCAGACGCAGGTTCGGGAATCTTGTCCCTGACCATGCCCCTGAAGGTATATGATCTGGTAAATACAGTGGAAATGATTCTGAACCAGACGGAACGCCGCTATAAAAAGAACAGAAAGCCAAAGGTGAGAAGTGAGAAAGAGCAGAATTATATTCGTAATGCCAAGCTTCTTCTTATGGAAAGAAATCATCTTACGGAGGAAGAAGCCCATCGCTATGTGCAGAAATGCAGCATGGACAATGGCACGAATATGGTGGAGACAGCTCAGATGATCCTGATGCTTCTGTTTGATGAAGGATAAGAGAGGAAAGAATTATGCCGAAATTAAATGAAAACTATCTGAACTTAAAAGAAAGCTATCTTTTTTCCGAGATTGCGCACAGAACAGCTTCCTATATAAAAGAAAATCCGGATAAACCTTTGATCCGTCTTGGAATCGGTGATGTGACCCGGCCTCTGTGCGAGTGTGTGGTAAAGGCTCTGCATGAAGGGGCAGAAGAAATGGGAAAAACGGAGACATTCCGGGGATATGGTCCGGAGCAGGGATATGTACAGATTCGTCAGGCAATATCAGACTATTATAAAAGACATGGCGCAGTAGTGGATATAGAATCTATATTTATCTCCGATGGGGCAAAAAGTGACACGGGAAATATCACTGAGCTGTTCGGAAAGGGAAACAGGATTCTGATTCCGGATCCTGTATATCCTGTTTATGTAGATTCTAATATTATGTGTGGAAACGCAGTAACTTATATAGAAGGAAATGAAGAAAATGCGTTTCTGCCGATGCCGGATTGGAGTGTGGCTGCAGATATTATTTATATCTGTTCTCCCAACAACCCTACGGGAGCATGCTACAGCAAAGAACAGCTTCAGGAATGGGTAGATTACGCACTGAAAAACAAAGCAGTGATTTTGTTTGATGCCGCATATGAGGCCTTCATTTCCCGGCCCGGACTTCCCCGGAGCATTTACCAGTGTGAGGGAGCAAAACGCTGTGCGATAGAATTTTGTTCTCTTTCAAAAACGGCGGGATTTACAGGAACACGCTGCGGCTACACCATTGTCCCAAAGGAACTTGTATTCGAAAGCTCCACAGGCAAAAAAATGTCGTTAAACGCTATGTGGAACAGAAGACAAAGCACAAAATATAACGGAACCTCCTATGTTGTACAGAAAGCGGCAGCAGCCGTATTTACCGAGCAGGGGGAGCGGGAGTGCAGAGAAAATCTGGAATACTATAGGGAGAATGCAAAAATAATCATGGATACCCTGACAGATCTTGGAATTCCCTTCTTTGGCGGTGTAAATTCTCCATATATCTGGCTGAAATGCCCAAATAACATGGATTCCTGGGAGTTTTTCGATTTTCTGCTGAATAAGATTCAGGTTGTGGGAACTCCGGGAGGAGGGTTCGGTGAAAATGGAAGAAAATATTTCCGTCTCACATCATTCGGAACACATGAAAATACAGCAGAGGCGATGAAAAGATTTCACAGTCTCTTTTTCTCTGAGCCTATTGACAAGTAAAGATAGTTAGTGTATACTAACCGCATGAAGTTACAGATGACTAACCCAAAATTGACCTACAAGGAGGCATTGTAATGAGTGTGGTGATTGTCGGCGGTCATGACCGTATGGTAGCGCAATATAAAAAAATATGTAAGAACTATAAATGTAAAGTGAAAGTATTTACACAAATGAGAGCGGATCTCAATAAACAGATTGGGTGTCCCGATGTACTGGTTCTGTTTACAAGCACAGTATCGCATAAAATGGTAAAAACAGCGCTTGATGAAGTAGACGGCAGTCAGACAGATATTTTTCGAAGCCATTCGAGCAGTAAAAATGCATTGGTAGAAATTCTGGAATGTTGCTGCAGATGATAAAAAGGAGGAACAGAGATGTCATTTGAAAAATTACTGATTCTTCATTGCTCGCCGACTCTGGCATCGATAAAAACTGCAAATTTATTTAGCTTTCATTATGAAAAAGATGAAGATTTGGATGAATGTTTAAATTATTGGAATCATCAGATGCAGGCAAAAGGAATTTGTCTGGCGATTATGAGAAATAGAAATAAAAAAGCTCTGATTTATGTGTATAGAGAATCAGAATTAAAAAGAATACTTGAGAATGATAGTATCAGGATGTTTCTGAACAAATATGGATATGATGGGCTGGATTTGGGAAGTTCTATAGAAAGACTGCAAGGCAGACTAATGGAGCAGGAGGGTTTTCCTCATGAAATTGGAATCTTTCTCGGATATCCTCTGGAGGATGTTGTCGGTTTCATTCATAATGAAGGTAAAAACTTCCTTCTATCGGGTTTGTGGAAGGTATACGGGAATCTGGAAGAAACGAGAAAAACTTTTGGAAGACTTAAAAAGTGTACAGATGTATACATGCGCATGTGGAATAACGGGAAGAGTATTCAGCAATTGACAGTGGCAGCCTGAGGCGGAGTATTTCAAAAATGAAAAAAGTGAAAATGGGTATTGACAATCTCCGGCAGCAGTGGTATTCTAATACGGCTGTCGGAGATGAATTGTTTATCTGAAAAACACAATTCAAAAGTTTTTCAGAAAAATAAAAATAACT
>CATXEA010000026.1 GCA_958367245.1 uncultured Blautia sp. | reverse complement strand
GACCTACTCCCTTTCCAGGGGAGCCCCTTCGGCCAGCTTGGGTACTTCTCCAAATTGCCCTACAATAACCTTTTCTTTCTTTTCGACTCATCCGCCGTTCGAAAGCTTTGTTATTATATCGCGTTGTTTTTGTTTTGTCAAGCACTTTTTTCAAGTTTTTTATTTTATTTTTTTACTCGATTTTGCTTAACAAGCGGAGAGAGTGGGATTCGAACCCACGCGCCCTTGCGGACAAACGGTTTTCAAGACCGCCTCGTTATGACCACTTCGATATCTCTCCGTATTTACTTCTGCGCTGTTTGCCAACGCAAGAAGTATTCTATCATTAAATTTTCGCCATGTCAATACAGAATTTGAGTTTTTTTCAAATTTTTCGATTTCCATGAATGAACCTGCGAAAAAGTCAACGTGTACGCAGAAAAGCCTCTGCTATATCCAGGTCTTCCGGTGTGGTAATTTTAATGTTCTGATATGAGCCCTGCGCCAGAACAATACGGTTCCCTGTTTCCTGCTCCACTACCATTGCATCGTCCGTCACTGCGCTCATGTCCTTCTTTCTGATACTTTCGTGCGCGCTTCGAATCAGCGGATAAGCAAAAATCTGCGGTGTCTGAACTGTCCACACCCTGCTTCTTTCAGGCGTTTCCGAAACAAATCCCTGTGTATCCGCAAGCTTCACCGTATCTTTCGACGGCATACCAATTACACACGCACCGGTTTTCAAAGCCCCTGAAAATCCACGTTCCAGTATTTCTTCAGTTACAAACGGCCGCGCTCCATCGTGGATAAACACATACTCGCAATCTTCACACGCAAGAAGTCCGGCATAAACAGAATCATACCGTTCTTTACCTCCGGCAATCACACACCTTACCTTCGTAAGATTATATTTTTCCACAATTTCTTCCCGGCAATAGGAGACCATATCTTCTCCCGTTACCAGAATAATATCTCTAATCAGAGAACTGTCCTGAAAACAGCGCAGGGAATAATACAGCACCGGATGGCCCTGTATTTCCAGAAACTGTTTCTGTATTTTGGAATTCATTCGTTTCCCCTGTCCTGCTGCCAGAACAATGGCTGTATTTTTCCCTGTATTCATCATCTTTCCCCCAGCTTTAAGTTAGGAACTGCATTCAGGTCCCAGCCGTGGCGTGTTCCTTTCATATATTCATAGTACGCAGCAACACCGATCATAGCTGCATTATCTGTACAGAACACAGGAGAAGGGCGAAAGAAGCTGTACCCGTTCTTTTTGCAGGCTTTTTCCATCGCCTCGCGAAGCGTTCCATTCGATGCCACACCTCCGGCAATCGCTATTTTATCAATATTATAATCTCTCGCCGCAAGCATTGTATGCTCCACAAGAACATCTACCACTGCTTTCTGGAAAGAAGCTGCCAAATCTGCACGATTCACCGCTTCCCCTTTCATCCGGGCATTGTTAAGATAATTAAGAACTGCCGATTTCACGCCGCTGAAGCTGAAGTCATAAGGACAGCCGTCAATTTTTGCCCGCGGAAAATCAATGGCATCCGGATTTCCTTCTTTTGAAAGTTTATCAATCTTCGGACCTCCGGGATACCCCAGACCAATTGCTCTGGCTACTTTGTCAAAAGCTTCTCCTGCCGCATCGTCTCTGGTACGTCCAAGAATTTCAAATTCCCCGTAATCTTTCACGATAACAAGGTGGGTATGCCCGCCGGATACAATGAGACAGAGAAACGGCGGTTCCAGATCCGGATGCTCAATGTAGTTGGCAGATACATGCCCTTCAATATGATGCACTCCCACAAGAGGAAGCTTTTTTGCATAGGCAATCGCCTTCGCCTCTGCCACTCCGACCAGAAGCGCTCCGACCAGTCCCGGTCCATAGGTTACACCAATAGCATCCAGATCATCCAGCGTTACCTCCGCATCTGCAAGAGCCTGCTCAATAACCTGATTAATTTTTTCGATATGCTTACGGGATGCGATTTCCGGCACAACACCCCCATATAATTTATGAAGCTCTATCTGTGAAGAAATCACGTTTGACAATATGGTTCTGCCGTTTTTTACAACAGAAGCCGCCGTCTCATCACAGGAGCTCTCAATTGCAAGAATTAATGTATCTTTCATCCTTATCATTCCTCATCAAAGTTTAGCTCTACACTTTTTCCATCTTTACCGGGATAAGCCCTGGGGAAAATCCCTCTGACTTTATCCATATATTCGTCAGGTCTTACCAGCGACGGGCTGTAATGCGTCAGCCAGAGTTCTCCCACCTGGGCATCGCGGGCAATAGTTGCAGCTTCACGGAAAGTCATATGCTTATAGCCTCTGGCTTTATCAGCCTTGTCCTCTTCCCCGTACATTCCTTCACAGATAAACAAATCCGAGCCTTTGGCATTCCTCAGAATAGAATCCGTAGGTCTGGTATCTGTTGTGTATGTGAGCTTGATTCCTTTTCGTTCCGGGCCAAGCACCATATCAGGTGTATAAGTTACTCCGTCCGCCTCGATTGTCTGCCCTTTCTGAAGCGGATTCCAGAACTTAAGCGGAATTTCCTGCTCTCTGGCTCGTTCTGCGGAAAATTTTCCCTGACGGAGAATCTCCAGAGTATAGCCGTAACAGAGTACGTTATGATTTACTTTAAACGCCGTAATTCTGTATCCGTTAAGCTCCAGAACCTGTTCCGGCTGGGTAATCTCTATAAATTTAATCTCAAAAGGCAGTTCAGGGGCAATCACGCGAAGTGCGTTTACCACTCTTTCCAGCCCCTTCGGTCCTACAAGCGTCAATGGTTCTGTGCGATCTGCATTTCCCATAGTAAGAAGAAGCCCCGGAAGACCGCTGATGTGGTCCCCATGATAGTGTGTAAAGCAAATTACATCAATCGGCTTGAAACTCCAGCCTTTTTCTTTGATTGCCACCTGAGTTCCCTCTCCGCAGTCAATAAGGAGACTGCTCCCGTTATACCGGGTCATAAGCGCTGTCAGCCATCTTTTCGGCAGCGGCATCATCCCTCCGGTTCCTACTAAACAAACATCTAACATATATTCCTCCTGCTCTGCTCATCCTGTTCTTGTCATAAGAAGCGCATCTTCTACAGGATCCTGATAATATCCCTTACGGATTCCATCACGCTGAAATCCCATTCTCTCATAAAGGCGGACTGCAGTCCCGTTTCCTACACGCACTTCCAGATGTATTGTCGTAACCCCTCTCTCAGCAGCAAGGCGAATCAGACTCTCCATCAGAAAATGTCCGATTCCTTCCCTCTGACGGTCTGCCGCTACGGCTACATTCGTAATATCGCCTTCATCAAGAACCATAAGAAGACCGCAATATCCCAGAATCCGCCCTTTTTCTTCCACTACAAGAAACATGGCGTCATCTCTGGTAAGAAATGTAAAAAAGCCTTCCTTTGTCCAGGGCACATGAAACAGTGCAGTTTCTATTTCCATAACCTGTTCCAGGTCATCTACCAGCATTTCCCGGAGAATCATACAGCTCCCCCTGTTGTTTCCAGTCTGTCCATAGAACGCACCGGACAGTCTTCCCCTTCGGGCTGTATACTCTCTTCTCTTTGAGCGCGCTCACGCTCTGCCTGAGATACGCGGAGATACTGCGGGCTGTGAAAAGCTGCAGTCTGGATTTCACCTTCTTTATAATATTTCATTCCAAGAGCCGCAACAGCCGCCGCTCTTTGTTTATTCACATGAGCCGGCGCAAAAGAATACGGCACCTTGAGTTCCTGTTCAAGAAGTTCTCTGAACACAGGTACGCCATCCCCGAGAAAAGTAACCGGCTGCCCCATCTCATTCAATATGCGAATCAGTTCTGTGACAGCATCAGCCCACTGTTCCCTCACAGTAACCAGTTCATGGTTTTCAAATTTATAAATTCCCGTATATACCTGATTTCTTCTGGCATCCATAATCGGGCATATCAGACCTTCGGCGTCGTACAGATTAAAAGCCAGCGCATCCACTGTAGGTACTGCAATCAGCGGTTTCTTCAGCGCCAGTCCAAGCCCTTTGGCAGTAGCCGAGCCAATTCTAAGTCCTGTAAAAGAACCCGGTCCTGCTGCCACAGCAATCGCGTCAATCGTTTCCATATCAAGTTCTGTCATCTTCACAAGCTCATCCAGCATGGGAAGGAGAGTCTGTGAATGTGTTTTCTTATAATTTACAGTATATTCCGCCAGCAGCGTATCATCCTCCACAATTGCCACGGATGCCACGATACCGGAGCTGTCAAGTCCTAATATCTTCATTATTGTCCTCCCGGCGCACTCCTGCGCCATCAAACGGCTGATACCTGCATCTGCAGCAGCCTTATCAATTACTCTTCTATTCCTTCTACCGTAATTTTCCGGTAGTCAAAACCTTCTTCCAGATTCTTTTCAATTTTAACACGGATTAACCTGTCCGGCAAAATTTCTTCAATCAGTTCTGCCCACTCAATCAGACATATTCCCTGTCCGAAGAAATAGTCGTCATAGCCAATTTCTTCCATTTCCTCAATATCTCCGATACGATATACATCGAAATGGTAAAAAGGAAGACGGCCGCTCTCATATTCCTGAATAATCGTAAAGGTAGGACTGCAGATTGGTTCCTGAATTCCCAGTCCTGCAGCGACTCCCTGTGTGAATACGGTCTTGCCCACGCCAAGGTCTCCGTTAAGAGTATAAATCTGTCCCGGACATGCCTGTTCTCCTATTTTTTTGCCCAGAGCAAAGGTTTCCTCCGGCGTTCTTGTCTCTATAATCATTGTCGTCACCTCTTGCACAATCATTCTCTGCATATTATAATAGAGCGAACAGGGAAATACAATACTTTTTGAAAAGGAGAATAAAACTATGGCAAATCCAGTAGTTACCATTACAATGGACAACGGCGATGTAATGAAAGCGGAATTATATCCGGAAATCGCGCCTAATACAGTAAATAATTTCATCAGTCTTGTAAACAAAGGCTTTTATGACGGTCTTATTTTCCACCGCGTTATCAATGGCTTCATGATTCAGGGAGGATGCCCGGACGGAACAGGAATGGGCGGCCCGGGATACACAATTAAGGGTGAATTTTCCCAGAACAGATTTACAAACGATCTGAAGCATACACCTGGCGTTCTGTCTATGGCACGCGCAATGCACCCTGATTCCGCAGGAAGCCAGTTCTTTATCATGCATCAGACTTCTCCGCATCTGGACGGCTCCTATGCTGCTTTCGGAAAAGTTATCGAAGGTATGGATGTGGTAAACCGCATTGCAGAAGAAGATACAGACTATCAGGACAGACCTCTTGACGAGCAGAAAATCAAATCCATGACTGTTGAAACTTTTGGTGTGAATTATCCGGAACCTGAGAAATTATAAATCCCAGAATCTGCATAACGGGGCTGCATACTGCTGTATGCGCCCCGTTCTTAAATCAATCGTCAAAAAGTTCAATCTCTCCGTTTACTTTCGCAAAATACAGATCTTTTTCTTTTTTCATACGGGCGCGCCCGTTTGTCCCCTCTGTCACTGCCTTCTGTACACTCTCCGCCTCATCAGCCGGAATCATCAGATGCAAAGTTACTTTATCCGTATATTCACTGTCCAGAATCGGAAGACCCCTTTCACCGGCAATATACTGAATCTTCCCGATTCCTGTATAATCTGTGATAACTTCAAGCGAAATCCCATAGATTTTCTCAATAATCGTGCTCTGTGCGAGCCCCTCCTGAACGGCTTTTGAATATGCCCGCACAAGACCGCCGGTCCCAAGGAGTACACCGCCGAAATAACGGGTAACCACAACTGCAACATTGTAGATATCTTCTCCGAGAATCACATCAAGCATGGGTCTTCCTGCTGTTCCCGACGGCTCACCGTCGTCGCTGCAGCGGGTAACCTCACGGTTTTTCCCCACTGAATACACAAAGCAGTTGTGTCTGGCATCCCAGTATTTCTTACGCATCTCTTCTATAAAGGCAAGCGCTTCCTCTTCCGTCTTAACAGGACGCACAGTTGCTATGAAACGGGATTTTTTCTCCACGATTTCTCCTTCTCCGCCCTCATATACGGTCTTATATCTTTCCAACATTTTTTTAGCCTCCCGCTGCAATCTTCACTCCAGTTTACCATGAATTACAGAAATACGCCAGCCTTGTTGTATACTAACTGCGTGAAACACCATAATAATGGTAAAACGCAGCTCTAAATATTTTTCCAATTTGGGGTTTATTTACTTATTTTAATTTGGTATAATAGAACGGATTATAAAGGAGGTTTAACATGAACTACGGAAAAAAATCGGCCTCAAAGAAACGTAATGCACTTATCTCCCGTACTTCCATGATGGGTAAAAGAGCTCATGTATCTTTGATAAGAGTTTTATTTATATCGCTGATCGCCCTGTGTGTTGTCGGCGTTTCCCTTGGCCTGGGTTCTTACAAAGGTATCATTGACAATGCTCCCGATGTGGACAGTGTGGACATCATGCCTCTGGGTTATGCATCATTCCTCTACGACGATCAAGGCAATCAGATTCGTAAACTTGCAGCCCCCAGTTCCAACAGGCTTCCGGTCTCTATCGACCAGATTCCTGTAGACCTTCAGCATGCGGTTGTCGCAATTGAGGATGAGCGTTTTTATGAGCATAATGGTATCGACGTAAAAGGTATGCTCCGTGCCCTTGTAAAAAATATTTCTGACGGCGATATCTCAGAAGGAGCCAGTACCATTACGCAGCAGCTTCTGAAAAATAACGTATTTACCAACTGGACAAAAGAGTCCTCATGGATTGAGCGTTTTACACGTAAATTTCAGGAACAGTATCTGGCAATCGAAGTCGAGAAAAAAATTAATGATAAAAACGTAATTCTTGAGAATTACCTGAACACCATTAACCTCGGCGCCGGCGCTTACGGCGTACAGGCTGCAGCCCGTCAGTATTTCAATAAAGACGTATGGGATCTGAATCTTTCCGAATGTGCAACTCTGGCAGGCATTACTCAGAACCCGAGTAAGTTCAATCCTATTCAGAACCCCAAAGACAATGCCAAGAGAAGGAAAGAAGTTCTCCGGCACATGCTTGACCAGAAATACATTGATCAGGCTCAGTACGATGAGGCTCTCAATGACGATGTTTATTCCAGAATTCAGGCTGCTCAGGAGATTACATCCAACAGCAGAAATACGATTTATACTTACTTTGAAGACGAGTTGATCGACCAGATCATTAACGACCTGATGAATATTAAAGGTTATACCAAGACACAGGCACAGAATATGCTTTTCAGCGGCGGTCTTAAGATTATGACCACTCAGGATCCTACGATCCAGGCAATTCTTGACGAAGAATATTCCAACCCTGAGAATTATCCTGACACCGTGCAGTATGACCTTGATTACGCTCTTACTGTCACAGATCCTGACGGCAATGAGGTAAACTACAGCAAGGAAATGATGAAACTCCATTTCCAGAATGAAGATCCAAACTTCGACCTTCTGTTTGATTCACCGGAAGAAGGCCGGACATTCATTGACCGATACAAAGAAAGTATCCTCGCAAACGGAAGCAAAGTTGTTGCAGAGCGCGCAAACTTCGCGCCTCAGCCTCAGTCTTCCATGAGCGTTATCGACCAGCACACAGGATATGTAAAAGCAATCATTGGCGGAAGAGGCAAAAAGACTGCCAGTCTTACTCTGAACCGCGCTGCTGACACCACCCGTCAGCCGGGTTCCACATATAAGATTGTTTCTACCTATGCTCCTGCCCTTAACGAAAAAGGTATGTCTCTTGCGACAACTTATGAGGATGAACCGTACAACTATCCGGACGGCTCACCTGTAAACAACGCATCCCGTACCTACAACGGAACTACTACGATTCGTCAGGCTATCCAGAACTCCATCAACACAGTGGCAGTACAGTGTCTTGAGGATGTCACTCCTGAGCTTGGTCTGAAATATCTGGATAATTTCGGATTTACTACCCTTGCGCACGGAACGGAAGCCGACATAGACGCAGACGGAAACGTGTGGAGCGACGCAAACCTCTCCACTGCTCTGGGCGGTATCACCCACGGCGTCACAAACGTAGAGCTTTGTGCAGCTTTCGCATCAATTGCAAATAATGGTAATTATATCAAACCTGTATATTACACAAAAATCCTTGACCACGACGGCAATGTTCTTATCGAGAATACATCCGCAGAACGCTCCGTAATCAAAGACAGCACTGCTTTCCTTCTCACCAATGCAATGGAGGATGTTGTCAGATACGGTACAGGTACTGCATGTCAGCTTGATAACATGCCTGTTGCAGGCAAAACCGGTACAACAGAGGCTTACAACGACTTATGGTTCGTCGGATATACTCCATATTACACCTGTGCAGTATGGTCCGGTTACGACAATAACGAAAAGCTTCCAGACTATGCCCGTAACTTCCACAAGAATCTCTGGAGACGCGTTATGAACCGAATCCATCAGGGACTTGAATATAAAGAATTCGAACAGCCATCCAGTATTGAAATGGGAAGCATCTGCGCAATCAGCGGACTTCTCCCCGGAGAATACTGTCAGGATATTATCACAGAATACTTCGATGTCGGAACTATGCCGGTAGATTACTGCGACCAGTGCTACTATGAAGAACCTGAATTATCACCTACTCCTACACCGGAAGGAGAAGACCTTGACGGCGACGGTATTCCTGATACACCGCCGGAAGGAAACGATGACAACGAAGGCTCATGGGACGGTGAAGGTAATGGAGACGGCAGCGGCGGCGACAATAGCGGCGGCGACGGTAACGGCGATGGTGAAAACAACGGCGGCGACAACAGCGGCGGCGGCGACGAAGGAGAATGGGATGAAGGCTGGGAAGGAGACAATGGCGATTACCAGGTTGACTATTATTAATTCCCGCTTTTTATCACTCAAAACCTTTTCAATTTAAACTCTAAAAATAAAAAACCGCAGATTCTGAAATAAATCAGAACTGCGGTTTTTTATTTTCAGTTTAATACCATACGGGCTGAACCGTAAATACCTGCATCGTTTCCAAGATTTGCAATCACAATCGGTACATCCTTGCAAAGGGAGAACGCATATTTCTTGTAGTATTTCTGAATACAGTCCACAAGAGGCTGTCCTGCCTTAGATACGCCTCCGCCTACCACAATCGCCTCAGGGTCGATAACAGATGCAAAAATAGCAAGAGCGCCGCCTAATTTATCGCCAACCTCATCCATAATCTGAACAGCAACCTCATCTCCGGCTTTATAGGCATCGAGAACACTTTTGGCTGAAAATTTGCTGTTTTTGCGAAGAACACTGTCTTTTGTTGTGGATGCAAGAACTCTGTTTGCCACACGTACAATACCTGTAGCAGAAGTATACTGTTCCAGACATCCTGTATTTCCGCAGTTGCAGGCTTCCTCTTCATCGTGCACGATACATGCGTGTCCTACCTCTCCGCCTGCGCCGTGGCTTCCTGCCACAATTTTACCGTCTACGATGATTCCGCCGCCTACGCCTGTTCCGAGAGTCACCATGATAACATTCTGTGCGCCTGCTGCCGCGCCCTTCCATGCTTCACCAAGGGCTGCCACATTGGCATCATTGCCGGCCTTCGCCGGAAGTCCGGTAAGCTCGCTGAGTTCTTTCGCTACAGCCTTGAATCCCCAGTAAAGATTTACCGCACAGGCAACCTCTCCTTTGCTGTTTACAGGTCCCGGAATACCGATTCCAACACCGTCGATGTCTGCTTTATCCAGATTTTTCTCCTGAATCTTTTCTTCGATGGTCTTCGCCACATCCGGAAGAATTTCTGAACCATTGTTCTCTGTACGGGTTGGAATTTCCCATTTGTCGATCAGAGTTCCGTCTGTACGGAAAAGCCCGCATTTTACCGATGTTCCCCCTACGTCAATTCCAAAACAATATAATCCCATATCTCTCTCCTGTTCTGCAGCGTTTCATTCGCCGCAATATAATTTTGTATATGCGCCGGAGCATATTAAAATGCTCCGGTTCCCAAAACGCATTCGCGTTTCTGAAACCAGTAACCCTTACGGAATAATGTCATCCCCGCAAAGTAAAATCATCCTTCACGTTTCTTTGCAATATTAGCCTGTACACGCTTATACAGCTCTTCTGCCGCATTGTATCCCATCTTCTTCTGTCTGTGGTTAACTGCTGCAGATTCCACGATAATCGCCAGATTTCGGCCCGGACGAATCGGAAGTGAATGACATACAATCTTGTTTCCGAGATATTCCGTATATTCTTCGTGAAGACCAAGACGGTCGTACTCTTTGTCTCTGTCCCATTCCTCCAGTTTGATAACAAGGTCTACTGCCTGTGTATCCTTTACACTCTCAACACCGAACAGAGTCTTAACATCAATAATACCGATACCGCGAAGCTCAATGAAATGTCTGGTGATATCAGGCGCAGAGCCTACCAGAGTCACATCGCTTACCTTTCTCAGCTCTACAACGTCATCGCTTACAAGACGGTGACCTCTCTTGAGAAGCTCCAGAGCCGCCTCACTCTTACCGATACCGCTCTCTCCCGTAATCAGAACACCCTCGCCGTATACGTCCACAAGTACGCCATGAATGGAAATACAAGGTGCAAGCTGTACGCCCAGCCAACGGATAATTTCTGCCATAAAGCTGGATGTGGTTCTCTCTGTCACAAACGTCGGCACATTATATTTAATCGCAAGTTCCAGCATATCCTGTGACGGTCTTGTCATGGTACTGAAAATTACGCACGGAATCTCGCTGGAGATAAATCTTTCGTACTTAAATCTGCGCTCCTCCTCACTGAGCTGCATCAGATATGTGTATTCTACATAACCGATAATCTGCACACGTTCATTTGCAAAATGCTCCAGATATCCGGTCAACTGGAGCGCCGGTCTGTTAATTTCTGTCGTCTTAATCTGAATTTCTGACAGATCAATTTCAGGAGTCAGGTTTGTCAAGTCCATTTCCTGCGCTAATTTCGTCAATTGTACACCCTTCATAATTTTCTCCTTTTCAGTTTTCAGAATTATTTTTATTATACCACATTATTCCCCATAACTTCAATCCATATAGGAAATCCCAAATACAAAAAATCTTCCTTCAAAATCATGGTTTGTGGAAAAATTCATATACCTGTCTGGCGCTTCGCTTATTCATGGATTCTGTCTGCGCCAATTCTTCTTCCGATGCGTCTCTGATGTTTTCCAGAGACTTAAATCTGCGCATCAGGGCTTTTCTCCTTGATTCGCCAATGCCCGGAATATCATCGAGCAGGGAATGCACCTGCTCCTTACTCCGAAGAGAACGGTGGTATTCTATTGCGAAGCGGTGCGCCTCGTCCTGAATCCTTGTAATCAAACGGAAGCCTTCGCTTGACGTATCAACCGGAATCTCCTCATTGTCAAAATAAAGCCCTCTTGTTCTGTGATGGTCGTCCTTTACCATACCGCACACGGGAATCTTAAGCCCCAGCTTTTCCAGCACTTTAAGCGCAATATTCACCTGCCCTCTTCCACCGTCCATAAGAATCAGATCCGGCATCAGAGAAAAGCTGTCAAATTCCCCCTTGCTTTCGTGGGTAAACCGTCTTGTCAGCACTTCCTCCATGCTGGCGTAATCGTTCGGCCCCTGCACCCATTTAATCCTGAATTTACGGTAATCGCTGCGTTTCGGTTTTCCTTTTTCATAAACCACCATAGAACCTACCGACTCGAAACCGCTGATATTGGAAATATCATATGCCTCCATTCTTGTTATTCCGGAAAGGTTCAGCCACTTCTCTACTTCACGGACAGCTCCCAGAGTTCTTCCTTCCTCTCGTTTGATTCGCTCTCTGTCTTTATTTAAGACCATTTCGGCATTTTCGGCAGCAAGCTCCACCAGCTTCTCTTTCGTCCCTTTTTTCGGTACGCGAAGATATACGCGCTGTGTCCTTCTTGCAGTGAGCCATTCTTCAATAATCTGAGCATCCTCAATTTCTTTCTGAAGCATGATTTCTCTGGGGATAAACGGTGTTCCTGCATAAAACTGCTTGATGAAGCTGGACAAAACCTGCGCTTTCGTATCTCCCCTTGCCACGCGGAGAAAGAAATGCTCTCTGCCTATCAGTTTTCCGCCTCTGACAAAAAAGACCTGCACAACAGCGTCCTGCTCTCTTAAATCAGGACTTTCATCCATAGCCACGGCAATGATATCCTTATCCTCTTCTCCATAGCTGGTGATTTTCTGACGTTCCCCGATTTTTCGGATACTGGCAATCAAATCTCTGTACTCCACAGCGTCTTCAAACCGCATTTCTTCAGATGCAGCCATCATTTTATCCGTCAGCTCCTCAATCGTGTCTTTAAAATCTCCGTTCAGGAAACGCAGCACCTTATCTATATTTTTTTTGTACTCCTCAGGGCTGATATTTCCCTGACAGGGCGCTGCGCACTGCTTCATGTGATAATACAGACATGGACGGTCTTTCCCGCAGTCTCTGGGCAGATTACGGCTGCAGGAACGCACCTGATACAGCTTCCTGAGCAGTTCGATCACATCCTTAACCGCCGTATTGCTGGTGTAAGGGCCGAAATATTTTGCCTTATCCTTTTTCATTCTGCGGGCAAAGAGAACTCTGGGATATGCTTCATTCACAGTTACCTTGATAAACGGATAACTTTTATCGTCCTTCAGCATGGTATTATATTTCGGACGGTGTTCTTTTATCAAATTACATTCCAGAACAAGGGCTTCCAGCTCGGAATCTGTGATAATATACTCAAATCTGGAAATATGGGTGACCATCTGCTCAATCTTCGCACCCTTATTCCTGCTGCTCTGGAAATACTGACGGACACGGTTTTTCAGGCTTACTGCCTTCCCCACATAAATAATCTCGTCTTTCTCATCGTGCATAATGTAAACGCCCGGTTTCGCAGGCAGTTTCTTCAGTTCTTCTTCTATCTGAAACATAAGTTTTCCTCCGGAAATCCAGTGTATGGAATTACTTATCCACATTATACACGCTTTCAGGCATAAAGAAAACCGAGAATTTTAATTCCCGGTTTCTTCTAAATCTTCTTTATGTTCTTCTAAAAGTTCTTCCAAATGCTCTTCTTTATGCTCTTCCTTTTTATCCGGCTGGTCAAGTTCATCCAGATTCTCCGGAATATCCATTCCCTGCTCTACCGCACGGAAAATCTTCATAAATTCCTTACCTGTGATGGTTTCTTTTCGGATAAGGAAATCTGCAATCTTGTGAAGCGCATCCATGTGAGCGCCGATCAGTTCCTTCGCTTCCTCATAAGATTTATGGAGAAGCATCATCACCTCATGGTCAACCTCTGTCGCCGTATTGTCACCGCAGTCCAGAACTGCGCGACCGCTCAAATACTGATTCTCTACGGTTGCAAGTCCCATCAGTCCAAACTTCTCAGACATACCGTACTGGGTGATCATTGCTTTGGCAACTTTGGTCGCCTGCTCAATGTCATTGGCAGCTCCTGTCGTCACAGTGTCAAATACAAGCTCTTCAGCGGCACGGCCTCCGAGATATCCCACCAGCATAGCTTCCAGTTCTTTCTTCGTATTGAGGTATTTCTCCTCCTCAGGCACCTGCATAACGTAACCAAGGGCTCCCATAGTACGCGGTACAATCGTAATTTTCTGTACAGGTTCCGCATCTTTCTGAAGCGCGCTCACAAGAGCGTGTCCGACTTCGTGATAGGAAACAATCTTTCTCTCCTGCTCGCTTAAAATGCGGTCTTTCTTTTCTTTACCTACAAGCACGACTTCCACAGATTCCAGCAAATCTTTCTGGGAAACTGCGCGGCGGCCGTTTTTGACTGCAAGAATCGCCGCTTCGTTAATCATATTTGCAAGGTCAGAACCGACTGCTCCTGAGGTTGCAAGCGCAACTGCGTCGAAGTCAACCGTCTCATCGAGCATTACATTTTTTGCGTGAACCTTCAAAATATCCACACGGCCTTTGAGATCAGGGCGGTCTACGATAACTCTTCTGTCGAAACGTCCCGGACGCAGAAGCGCAGGGTCAAGAACCTCCGGACGGTTCGTTGCAGCCAGTATGAGAAGTCCCTTGGATGTATCAAAGCCGTCCATCTCTGCCAGAAGCTGGTTCAGAGTCTGCTCGCGCTCATCATTGCCGCCTCCGTAACGGGAATCACGGCTCTTTCCGATAGCGTCAATCTCATCAATAAACACGATACAGGGCGCGTTCTTTTTCGCTTCCTCAAAAAGGTCACGGACACGGGATGCGCCCACACCAACAAACATTTCCACAAATTCAGAACCGGAAAGAGAGAAGAACGGTACATGCGCCTCTCCTGCAACAGCTTTTGCAAGAAGGGTTTTACCTGTTCCCGGAGGTCCCACAAGAAGAGCTCCCTTGGGAAGTTTGGCTCCGATTGTTGTGTATTTGCCCGGATTATGAAGGAAGTCTACCACTTCCTGAAGGGATTCTTTCGCCTCGTCCTGTCCTGCCACATCCTTAAAGGTAATACCTGTTTCTTTCTGGATGTAAGCCTTGGCGCGGCTTTTGCCCACGCCCATCATTCCTCCGCCTTTGTTCATACGGCGCATAAAAATTGTCAGAAGGCCGAAAAGGAGAAGAGTTGGAAGAAGTACGCTCACCAGCATTGCCACCAGTTCGCCAAAAGCATCCGGCGGTTCTCTGTGGAATTCAATTCCTGTCCCTTCCAGACGCTGGGTCAGGGCATTCTCATCCTCCACCTGATTTGTGTAATAACTCATCTCTGAAAAACGGGATTCCTGTTTCTTCGGGACAATGGTCAGGGTTCCGCCTGACTGTATGGTAACTTCCCTTATCTGTTCTTTTTCTACCATATCAATAAACTTGTCATAGGAAATCTCACTGGAACTATCCTTCAGCATATTTGTGAAAAGGCTGAAACATACCAGAGTGACAAGAAGGCATATAAGGAAAGCCAGAATCGACTGACGGTTTTTGTTCGGTTCCTTTTTATTCGGGTCTCTGTTATCAGGACGATTGCCGTTTTGGTTGTTGTCCATATTATCCATTTTTATCCTCCTATCATTATCTTTTTTATTATAAGGATAAAACATGTATAAATCAACTGCCAGATTGTGAAATTCCTTTGATTTTTCCGTTATTTCTACTAAATCCGAAAAAAACCACAAAATATATTAAAATTCCATGTTACAAATCCCATGTTTTGTAGTATACTGATGGCAAAGTGTTTTTATCGTAGCTGTTCAGTATCTTTATAGCCACATTGTTATTATGAACAGTTACTTTTTATTTTCAAATTAATTCTGAAATCAAAGGAAAGGACAGGAATCTGAACAAATGAAAATAGGATTTGACAATGACAAATATTTGAAAATGCAGTCCGAACACATACGTGAACGTATCAGTAAATTTGACAATAAACTTTATCTGGAATTCGGAGGCAAGCTTTTCGACGATTACCACGCCTCCAGAGTTCTGCCCGGCTTTGAACCGGACAGCAAGCTCCGTATGCTTATGCAGCTTTCCGATCAGGCTGAAATCGTCATTGTTATCAGCGCCGGAGATATTGATAAAAATAAAGTCCGCGGCGACCTTGGCATCACCTATGACGAGGATGTGCTCCGTCTGATGGACGTTTTTACAGAAAAAGGACTTCTTGTAGGAAGCGTATGCATCACCCAGTATGCAGGTCAGGAAAGCGCCGACGCATTTCGCAGGCGTCTGGAGAAGCTTGGAATCCGCGTATATGTAAATTATCTGATTCCGGGCTATCCAAGCAACACAGCCCTCATCGTAAGCGATGAAGGCTACGGAAAAAACGATTATATCGAAACGTCCAGACCTCTGGTTGTCATTACCGCCCCGGGACCCGGAAGCGGCAAAATGGCTGTTTGTCTCTCTCAGCTCTATCACGAGTATAAACGCGGCATCAGCGCAGGATATGCGAAATTCGAGACTTTCCCTATCTGGAATATTCCGCTGAAGCATCCTGTGAATCTCGCCTATGAAGCTGCTACCGCAGACTTAAATGACGTAAATATGATCGACCCGTTCCATCTGGAAGCTTACGGCGAAACAACGGTTAATTATAACCGCGATGTGGAAATCTTCCCTGTTCTCCAGACCATGTTTGAGAAAATCATCGGGGAATGCCCTTACAAATCTCCTACAGATATGGGTGTAAACATGGTTGGAAACTGCATCGTTGATGACGAAGTCTGCCGCGAAGCCTCCAGACAGGAAATCATCCGCAGATATTATAAGAGCAAAGGCGCTCTTGTAGAAGGAAGCGGACGCGAAAACGAGGTTTACAAGATTGAACTTCTTCTTCGACAGGCTCACGCCTCTTTAGAAGACCGCCGCGTAGTTCCGGCAAGTCTGGAGCTTGAAAAAGAAACAGGCGCGCCTGCGGCAGCCCTTGAGCTTGCAGACGGAAGACTTGTCTACGGAAAAACCTCCGACCTCCTTGGCGCTTCCTCAGCTCTCCTGCTCAATGCACTGAAGGATCTGGCAGGCATCGACCATAAGGAACATGTAATTTCCCCTGATGCAATCCGTCCGATTCAGGAGTTAAAGATTCGATACCTTGGAAGCAAAAATCCACGCCTCCACACAGACGAAACCCTGATTGCCCTTTCCATAAGCGCAGCAAACAGCGAACACGCCCGTCAGGCTCTTATGCAGCTTCCGAAGCTGAAAGGCTGTCAGGCGCATATTTCCGTCCTTCTGTCCATGGTAGATATTCAGGAATTCCGCAAGCTTGGAATTGAGCTTACCTGCGAACCCAAATTCGAAAAAACAAAAAAATACTAAGATTGAACTACTGTAAAAATCCCCTGTTCCACACCATTCAATTCAATGTGAAACAGGGGATTTCATTATTTACTGATATTCATTGTCTGCGAATATCCTTTATTATTCATCGTAGCCATTCGGGTTGTTGCTCTGCCATTTCCAGGAATCACGGCACATTTCAAGAATACCGAATTCTGCTTTCCAGCCCAGTTCTTTTTCTGCCTTTGCAGGGTCTGCATAGCAAGTAGCAATGTCGCCGGGACGACGAGGTTTGATTGTGTACGGGATTTTTACGCCGTTAGCTTTCTCGAAGTTCTTTACGATGTCGAGAACGCTGTAGCCGTTTCCTGTACCAAGATTGTAGATATTTAATCCTGCTTTTTCTTCAATCTTTTTCAGAGCTTTTACATGACCTCTTGCAAGGTCAACTACATGAATATAATCTCTTACGCCTGTACCGTCATGCGTGTCGTAATCGTTTCCGAATACGCCCAGCTCTTTAAGCTTGCCTACTGCAACCTGTGTAATATACGGCATCAGGTTATTCGGGATTCCGTTTGGATTCTCACCGATAGTTCCGCTCTCATGGGCGCCGATCGGGTTAAAGTAACGGAGAAGAACTACGTTCCATTCCGGGTCTGCCTTCTGAATATCGGACAGAATCTGCTCCAGCATGGATTTCGTCCAACCGTATGGGTTGGTACACTGTCCTTTCGGGCACTCTTCTGTAATCGGGATGATTGCCGGGTCTCCGTAAACAGTTGCAGATGATGAGAAGATAATATTCTTCACGCCATGCTGTCTCATAACATCAACAAGAGTTAATGTTCCCGCAATATTATTCTCATAATATTCCCACGGTTTCGCAACAGATTCGCCTACTGCCTTCAGGCCTGCGAAATGAATACAGGAATCAATGTCTTCTTTTTCAAAAATGTCATTCAGGGCATCTCTGTCAAGGATGTCGGCTTTATAGAATTTCACCGGTTTTCCTGTGATCTTGGATACTCTCTCAAGGGATTTTTCACTGGAATTACATAAGTTATCGACAACTACTACTTCATAGCCTGCATTCTGCAGTTCTACTACTGTATGGCTTCCGATATAACCAGCACCGCCTGTAACTAAAATTGCCATGTCATTTTCCTCCTAATTTCCGCGCTGTATCTTTCCTGCGCTTAAATGATGTCACGGATTTCTGTATATCAACACGTTCCTGTAACCAAACATTTCCTCGAAACCCGTTCTGTTCGGATTACTGTTTTATTGTATCATTATTTATATTTTTCTACAATAGCTTTCATCTGCTCAAGCTTGCTTTCCATATCGGCAACCAGCTTAAACTGTGTTCTGCATCTGTCAAGGTTATGATTCTCTCTGTGAATCTTGAAGTAGTTGTCACCGTCCAGATGGTCTGTCAGGAAACGCATACCGCATTCAAATGTCATCATAATCGCGCCCATTGGGAGCATGTCGATTTCTGTCTCAGTCAGAGCGCCGCCGCAGCCTTCGATAAATCCTTTTACATAAATCTCATAAAGATTTAAGTCACAGGAAATCTTGGAAAGATCCTGTTCATCCTCAGCGCCTGTACTTGCGCCGAAACGGATGGAATCACCGAAATCGTTTACTGCAAGCCCCGGCATAACTGTGTCAAGGTCGATTACGCAGATTGCCTTACCTGTCTCATCGTCAATCATAATGTTATTAAGCTTTGTATCATTGTGAGTAACACGCAGCGGAAGCTTGCCTTCTGCCTGCATATCGACAAGTACATGAGCCAGAGCCTCTCTGTCCTGCACAAATTTGATTTCTTCCTGAACAGACGCTGCCCGTCCCACAACATCAGCTTCTACTGCCTTTTTGAAATTATTGAAACGGTCTACGGTATTATGGAAGTTTACGATTGTCTCATGGAGAGTTTCTGCGGGATAATCAGCCAGAAGTCTCTGGAAATGACCGAACGCAACTGCACTCTGGTAAAAATCGTTTTCATCTTTTACCGCATCGTAGGAAGTAGCTCCTTCGATAAAGAGATATACTCTCCAATATTCTCCTTCAGAATCTACAAAGTAATTTTTGCCTTCTTTTGATTCTACGAGATTCAGAGTCTCACGCTCCACATCTCCGCCGTTCTCGATAATTTTCTTTTTCAGCCAGGAAGTAACTCCGCTGACATTCTCCATCAGTTCAACAGGCTTTGTAAAAATACTCTTGTTCATTCTCTGAAGAATGAAGCGTTTCTCTCCTGCTTCTGTTTTATATGTAAGACGGAACGTATCGTTGATATGTCCGCTTCCGTAAGGGATACATTCCACCAGTTCTCCCTCGAAATCATATGCGCTGATAACTTCTTTCATATTCTCTTTTAATTCCACTTATTTTTCCTCCCATAATTTCTCAGGATATAATCCGTCGTCTTTCAGTTTCTGAATAGCTGCAACAACAACCGGCTTGTCCTCTTTGTAGGTAACTCCATACCACTTATCCATAGATTTGAGTACCTTTACAGTTGCTTTCTTTTCGCCGAGAAGCTCGTCTACAACGAATGGAAGGAAGTATTCGCACTTCAGCGGATTCTTCTCTACATTCTCATCCAGGAATTTCGCAAATCTGTCTTTGAGCTCTTTGAGGATACTTGCAGAGAATCCCCACATATTCATAGATACTGTGCATCCCTCAGGAAGCATTGTCCATGTAGCTCCGTCATCCTCCGTATAAGCTGCGCCGCCGTCTTTTTTCTCAATGCGGGTACGCTCATTAATAGTCTGAAGATATCCGTTCTCATCTGTCACGCACACGCCGCGCGCTACATGACCATTGTCTGTAAGGGTGTTTTCAAGCTTGTAGCCAACCATCATATACTGGTAGGTATCTTCTGTGTCTGTATTCTCAGACAGGAAGTCATATGCCATCTTAAACGCATGGCTTCCGTAGTAATCGTCTGCGTTGATTACAGCGAAAGGTCCGTCAATTTCGTCAATACAGCTCAATACTGCATGTCCGGTTCCCCACGGTTTCACTCGTCCTTCCGGAACCTCATAACCCTCCGGAAGATTATGTAAATCCTGGAATACATAAGCAACCTCAATCTGTTTGCTCAGACGGTCGCCGATAGCAGCGCGGAAATCTGCCTCATTCTCTTTCTTAATGATAAAGACAACTTTTTCGAATCCTGCTTTTACCGCATCATAGATAGAAAAATCAATGATAATGTGACCTGCCTTGTCAATCGGGTCAATCTGTTTCAGACCGCCGTAACGGCTTCCCATACCTGCTGCCATAACTACTAATACCGGCTTGCTCATAATTTTTTCCTCTTTTCTTTCTTTTTTCACAATCGCGCTGAGCGATTCTTCTTTTTTCAAATGACTTACATTAATCCTATTATATTCCTGTCAAAACAATTTTTCTTTTCCTAATTGTCCGATTTTTTGCACATATAGGAGTTTTCCATGCTGTTTCTGTGTTTTTTTACAAAAAGAGGTACCTGACCGGCAGGCACCTCTTAAAATGTCACCCTTTGATACCGCCGGTAACGCCGCCGATAATTTTCTCAGAAAGGAATACATACAGAATGAAAGTAGGCAGGAATACGATGATAACTGCCGCAAACATACCAGCCCAGTCACCTGTGTATTTCATGGAGTTAATCATACCATAAAGACCAGGAGCTACCGGTTTCAGTTTGTCTGAACTTGCAAAAATCAAGGACAGGAAATATTCATTCCAGATATTAATAAAGTTGAAGATTGTAACAGTTACAATACCGGACTGCGCCATCGGGAACATAATTTTCCAGAAAGTACGCATTGGAGGACATCCGTCAATCGCTGCCGCTTCCTCGTATGTTTTGGAAATATTACTGAAGAAGGTAAGCAGGAAAATTGTGGTATACGGTACGTTAATACCTACATAGAGCACGATCAGCGTTGTCTTGGCAAGGGGAACATTGTTAAGGATTCCCATACCGGAAATAAAGCTGAACAGCGGAAGCACTACCATGATAGCCGGAACACCCATCGCAGAAACGAATCCGGTCTGGATGAATTTGTTTGCAATAAAGTCAAAACGTGAAAGCACATAAGCTGCAGGAGCACAAATAAGAATCAGGGCTGTACAGGAAACAACAGAGTACAGCAGGGAGTTTCCGAAGAAACCTGCAACACCGGAGCCGTTCCATGCTTTCGCATAGTTCTCAAAATGAAGACCTGTTTCGAATTTAAGCGCCTTACCCTGGAAAATATCCGGAGTTGTGGAAAAGCTGGCGCAGAGCACCCATCCAAGGAGCATAATTGTAAAAATAACCCAGATCAGCAGGATAATGTAACCGGGAGCGAGCTTCAGCTCTTTTTTCAAGTTAAACGGTTTACGTGGTTCTTTTTCTTTTGCCATAGCTCATCCCTCCTTTAGAATTCAAGATCATCGTCTCTGATGGCCTTGTTACAAACTGTAAATACAACAACTACGCAGATACTTAAAAGAACACCGATGGCAGCGCCCAGACCGGAATTACGCTCTGTAACGGTATTACCACCGCCAAAGATCTGCATGTACATATAAACGTACGGCGTAATCGTCTGCGTATCTGCCGTAACATTGGAGAAGAGCTGCGACCATACGAAGAAGCCGACTGAGCTTACAGACCACATAGTCAGGTTTGTCTTAAATACGCCCTTCAGAAGAGGCAGTGTCATATAACGGAACTGATTGAATTTATTTGCTCCGTCAATCGTTGCAGCCTCATAGAATTCCGGACTGATGCGCTCAATACCGGAAAGCCAGATCAGCATATGATAACCTACCATACCGAAGCAGTAAGCAATCAGCAGGGACCAGAATTTATGGTCTGTATCAAGAAGCTGGACTCTGGAAAGCTCCTCAAGACCAAGAGCCTTGAGAACATTCTTTACAAGACCGAACTGCGGGCTGTATACATACTGCAGCCACATAGTTGCAAGAGCAACTGCACTTACGATATTCGGCATGTAAATGATGGCACGGAACAGTTTCTTTCCGCGGATACCGCTTGTAAGGATTACTGCAAAAAGAAGTGACAGAGACAGCACGATAAGGCCGCCAATCAGCCAGATACGGAACAGGTTATAAAACGAAGTTCTGAAAAGGCTGGTATTAAAGAGCTTGATATAGTTCTCCAGTCCTACAAAAGACCACTTGCTCATCGGGTCTGTAACACCTTCGATTCTGAAAAGACTCATGATGACTGTTCTGACAATCGGATAAAGGAATACACCCAAAAACAGAAGAACAGCAGGAGTCAGAAAAACAACTATCATTGTTTTATTTTTTTTCAATAGTTTTCCCTCCCTTTCCCGTTTAAAAAGAGATGGCGGCAGCGTATGAACGATGCCACCATCTCTGACTTAGTCTTAAATCAGTGGAATTTCGCAATCCACTTTACTGCTTTTCAGCAGAATTTCAAATTATTTGGAAGCTTCCTGCATAGCAGCTACGAAATCGTCTGCTGTCATGGAACCAGCCATTAATTTGATGAAGTTTTCTTTGATAACAGGAGTCATATCTACGTTTGTCTCAACGCCGCATGCCCATGTGAAACGAGCTGTGGAAGCGTCCATTGCAGGTTTTGCACATGCAACCATTTCCGGCCACTCTGTGTTTGTAGTATCAGCAGGGATACCTACGGACAGATCTGCAAGTTTCTTGTCATATTCGCCTTTTGTGATATATGTAATAAGGTCGAACGCTTCTTTAGACATCTTGGAATCTTTGTTGATAGCAAATACCTGTGCGCCGAAGTTGTTTGTTTCCGGTCCGTTTACGCCGTTCTCTACTGCCGGGTAAGCGAAGCAGCCCCACTGGAAGTCAGGACCTGTCATAGCTTTAACTTCGTTTGGTAACCAGGAACCATTGAGGTACATAGCTGCTGTACCAACTGCCAGCTCGGAGTTCTGACCTGCCGGCCATACGTTGGAGCCAACCATTTCTGAGAAATAGCCTTTTGTTGCAAGGTCTTCGATGTCTTTTGCCATCTGAAGAACTGCCGGGTCATCCCACTCGCCGTTCTTAACGATTTCAACAACTCTTTCCTCGCCTACAAGTCTTGCAAGGTGATATCCGATTACACATGTAGCGTATGCATCGTCCATTGTCATTGGTGTGATACCAGCGTCTTTTAATTTCTGGCAAACATCAAGGAACTCAGCCCATGTTGTAGGTTCTTTTTCGATTCCGGCCTGCTCAAACAGAGCTTTATTGTAGAAGAATGCGAAGATGTTTGGCTGATAAGGAATTGTCTTTAATGTGCCGCCGCCAGCTTCTCTGCAGGCTGCCATTAATGCTGCGTTTGCAGTTGCTTCGTAGTCATTGCCTTTTGCAAGTTCTTCCAGATCCATCAGGTAATCTGCATACATTCCGTTTACACGGTCGATATCTTCGTCGAACATATCAATCTGTGTGCCGCCGTCAAGAGCCGGCTGAAGAGCTTCACGGTTTCCTGTACGTCCTTTGAACTGAAGGTCTACTTTTACACCTGTCTCTGCCATGTAAGCATCAACTGCTTCCTGAATAGCCTGTCCCTGAGGTTCTGTGGATTCCCACATGGACCAGTAAACGATTGTGTCGTCCGGTGCTGCCTGAACTGTTGCAGCCGGAGCAACCATTGTACCTACCATTGCAGCACATAATGCAGCGCTAAGAAGTTTCTTTTTTAATCCCATAGTTTCTTTTCCTCCTTCAATAAACTGGTTTCACTGTCGTCCTGCGTTGTTTAGTCGTTTTGACTAATTCCGCTTGTTTATATTTATGATTTTAGCACTTTTGCACATTTTGTATTTACACAATCGTTCATTACTTTTGCACAAAGAGTATTTTTATTGACACTTTGCACGAAACACCTAGGCAAAATGACGAACAATCCGGCATAATCAGATGTTTTACATTATTTTCCATCCCTCTTCTTTGTCTGTCAATACAGAAAACTCTTTTTTTTTTGCACAATTTACGTTATACTTACTACATATCAATTTCGAAAAATCATTCGCATACAAGAAAGGGATTACGATTATGGCTTACGAGAAATTTATGCTGGATGAAGATTTGCATATAGATTCTATCTATACTGTACACTATTTTGAATACCGCAGCGACTTTCATTTCGCAGGAGAACGTCATAACTTCTGGGAATTTCAGTGTGTAGACAAGGGAACTGCAGAAGTAAAGACCGATAAGGAAACGCACATCCTGCACAGCGGACAGCTTATTTTCCATAAACCCAACGAATTCCATACGCTTACAGCAGTGGGAAAAAGCGCCCCGAATATTGTGGTAGTCTCTTTTGAGACCAGCTCCCCCTGTATGTCCTTCTTCGAAAATAAGATTCTCAATCTTTCCGATACAGAGCGCAGTCTGATCGGTATGCTGATCGCAGAGGCAAGAAGATGCATTTCCACTCCTCTCGACGACCCGTACCTCCAAAAAATGGAGAAAAAAAAAGATTCTCTTTTCGGCTCCCAGCAGTTGATAAAGCTTTATCTGGAACAGATGCTGATTTACATGATACGCAGGCATTCCTATCCTCAGCTTTCTGTTCCCATCAGCAAGTTTGCGAATCTCAAAAATGATTCTGCCGCATATAATAAAGTAATGTTTTATCTGGAGGAGCATATCCGTGAAAGCGTGACCATCCCTCAGATTTGCCACGACAATCTGATCGGACGCTCCCAGCTCCAGAAGATGTTTCGGGAACAGCATCAGTGCGGAGTCATCGACTTCTTCTCCCAGATGAAAATAGACCTTGCCAAACAGCTTATCAGAGAGAATCAGATGAACTTCACCCAGATTTCAGAATTTCTCGGCTACTCTTCTATCCACTATTTTTCGAGACAGTTCAAAAAAATATCAGGCATGACGCCTTCAGAATATGCGACCTCCATCAAGGCGCTGTCTGAACGCGACCGCTAAAAATGGAGCTGCTTTACTTAAAAAGCAGCTCCATTTTTGTTCCCTTACCGGGTTCACTTTCCAGTATTATTTTTGCATGATGGAGAAGGACGCCGTGCTTTACAATAGAAAGCCCAAGCCCTGTTCCCCCTGTTTCTCTTGAATGGCTTTTGTCCACTCTGTAAAAACGCTCAAAAATCCTTGACTGCTCCGCTTTTGGAATACCGATTCCATTGTCCTCCACACGGTAGTAAGGAACGCCGTCCCTTTTGCCCGCAAAGACTTTTACGTAACCGCCTTCCTGCGTATAACGGATAGCATTGTCCGTAATGTTATAAAACATCTCATAGAGTACATGGCGCACACCGCGCACACCTGCGCTCTCCCCTGTAAATTCAAATCTGATATTTTTTTTGGAAGCGCGCTCCCTGAGATTGTTCACCACATCTTCTCCAAGCTCGCCGATATCTACAGCTTCAAACATCATCTCGCTGTTTTTTTCATCCAGTCTGGACAACTGAATAATATCTGCAACCAGATTGGACAGACGCTCAGATTCATGGTAAATCCTTCCTGAGAACTCCTGCACCTTATCTGCCGGAACCATCCCGTTCATCATCAGCTCCGCATAGCCGGAAATGGACATCAGCGGCGTTTTGAGTTCATGGGAAACATTGGCGGAAAATTCCTTTCTCATGGCGTCTGCGTTTTTCAGTTCTTCTACCTGCTGGGCAATCTGCTTATTCTGATTGTCCACCCGCACAAGAAGGGGACGCAGCTCTTCATAGCACACATTCTGCAAAGGATGTTCCAGATCAAGCTTATTGATAGGCTCTATCAGCTTGTCCGTTCTCTTCTGTACAAGGAAAAACTCTGCAAACAGAATAAGAATCACCAGTCCTCCCAGAAGAGTAAAGCTGGAAAGCAGCATATTAAAAAAGCTGTCCGTAGTCTTCGCTACACGTAAAATATCTCCTGATTCCAGACGCACCGCATAATAAAACGTCTGGCTGGAAAGAGTCTCCGAGAAACGGAAGCTCTCCCCCTCGCCCTGTTTTACAGCCTCTATAAATTCCGGACGGTCACTGTGGTTGGGAAGCTTCGCAGGGTCTGCCACACTGTCAAAAAGAACGGTTCCGTCTTTATCTGTCAATGTAACTCTGCTGCTGGTAACATCTCCCACCTCTTTTGTGAGAAATTCATCTCCCATCTGCTCAATTCCAATTCTTATATATTGAGCTTCATTGTGAATCCCCTGATTGATATAGGCATTGAATTTCCCGTACATAATTACGCTTGCAGCCAGAAAAGTAAAAAACACAGACAGCACGATCAGTATACTGGTATGGCTGAGAATACGCTTTTTCATGGCTTACGCTCCTATTCTGTAGCCAACGCCACGAATTGTCTCTATCATATTCCCCGCTTCGCCAAGCTTCTGGCGCAGTGTACGCACATGTACGTCCACAGTTCTTGTCTCTCCGTCAAAATCATATCCCCATACCTGACAGAGAATCTGATTTCTGGTCATGACAAGTCCTTTATTTTCCAGTAAATACTGTAATAATTCAAATTCCTTACGGGTAAGCTCAATCTTACTTTCCCCGTACCGCACTTCATGCTTTCCCACTTTGACGCTTAAGCTGCCGCAGTGAAGCTCCCTGTCCTCACTCTGACGGCTGCATCGTCTTAACACGGCTTTCACACGGGCAACAAATTCCATCATTCCAAAAGGTTTGGTGATATAATCGTCTGCCCCTGCTTCCAGTCCGCGGACCTTATCAAACTCCGCTTCCTTGGCTGTGACCATGATAACCGGAATATTTCTGGTGTCTGAGGATTTTTTCAGACGCTCCAGAATTTCATAGCCATCCTCGCCGGGAAGCATAATATCAAGAAGGATAAGCTCCGGAATTTCCTCCTTCAGCGCCTCTCTGAGTTCTTTGCCCTGCGCAAAACCTCTGGCCTGAAATCCGGTAGTTTCCAGCGTATATACCAGAAGCTCCCGGATATTGCGTTCATCCTCCACACAATAAATCATATCTTCCGCCCCTTTCCTTTTTCCCAAGTATACCTTTTTCTCCTGTCAGAGAAAAGTATTTTTTACGGAAGAAGATATTTTTCACGAACATCCTCCAGCTCATGGAGGAAGGATGCCGCATTGTCATGCTTCACAGTTTCCAGATAGCTGTGAGTATCGTAAAGGTCCTCACGCACCTGAGTCACACAGACGCCGATGTTGGAACAGTGATCTGCAATACGCTCCAGACTTGTGGTAATATCAGAAAGGATGAAGCCCATCTCAATGGTACAGTCTCCTTTACGCAGACGCTGTACATGGCGTCTTTTCAGTTCTTTGCTGAGTTCATCGATTACTTCTTCCAGAGGTTCAATAGACTGAGCAAGATGTACATCCTGTTTGTCAAATACCTCATACGCGGTATCTACAATATCTTCTACTGCTTTTTCCAGAACTTTCAGCTCTTTGATGGCGCTCTCTGAGAAATGCACGCCCTTATTATAGAGTTCCTGCGCAGCTTCCATAATGTTTACGGCATGGTCGGAAATTCGCTCGAAATCACCGATACAGTGAAGCATAATGGAAAGACTGTGGCTGTCGCGCTCTGTCAGGTCTTTATGGCCAAGCTTTACAAGATACGTACCGAGTTCGTCCTCGTAACGGTCTACCTTGCCTTCCATATCAACTACATACTGCGCTTTTTCCTCGTCGTATTTATCCACAAGGCTTAAAGCGGTAAACAGCGCAGAATGGGAGTCGTGCGCCATATTTCTGGCTGCATTACGGCTCTGCTCTACAGCGAAAGCCGGTTTCTCAAGAAAACGTGACTCAAGAATCATAAATTCTTTATCTTCTGCTGAAACAGCAACCTCTGTATTTTTGTCACGGATTGTCATACATGCAAGCTTCTCCAGCACTCTTGAGAACGGAAGAAGAATCAGAGTTGCCGTAATGTTAAACGCACTGTGAAGCACTGCGATTCCGGCAGGGTTGGCCGCTTCATTAAAGAAGCTGAAGCCGATCACAGCATTAACCGCATAGAAACCGCACATAAAAATAACAGTGCCTATCAGGTTAAAGTAAAGGTGTACCATAGCTGCACGTTTCGCGTTTTTGTTTGCTCCTACTGCTGAAAGAAGGGCAGTTACACAGGTACCGATGTTCTGTCCCATAATAATAGGAAGAGCCACACTGAAACGCACTGCTCCTGTAACGCACAATGCCTGCAGAATACCTACTGATGCAGAGGAGGACTGAATCACCGCTGTAAGGACAGTACCTGCCAGAACACCAAGCAGAGGATTGGAAAATGCAGTCAGAATGCTTGTAAATTCAGGCACATTTGCCAGAGGCTTTACAGCGCCGCTCATACTTTCCATACCGAACATCAGCACTGCAAATCCAATGAGAATGGTTCCGATGTCTTTTTTCTTTGCATTGTTAAGAAATACAATAAATACAACGCCGATCAGCGCAAGGACAGGCGCAAATGAGGTCGGCTTCAGCAGACGGATAAAGAAGTTCTCGCTCTCAATTCCTGCAAGACTCAGAATCCATGAGGTTGCTGTAGTACCGATATTCGCACCCATAATAACGCCTACAGCCTGTGACAGCTTCATAATACCTGAGTTTACGAAGCCGACAACCATAACGGTTGTAGCTGAAGACGACTGGATAACAGCGGTAACGCCTGCTCCGAGAAGAACGGCTTTCACCGGGTTGGATGTAAGATTCTCAAGAATCTGTTCTAATTTACCGCCGGACACTTTGGCAAGTCCGTCTCCCATGACCTGCATTCCGTAGAGGAATAATGCAAGGCCTCCTAATAATGTAAGTATACTGAAAAAATCCATACTTTCTCTCCTTTACATGGTACATTGCATCGAAAAACAGCTCAAATTTCATTTCTGTTTCCGTTTTTATGTCTGTTGATGATTCCATATTAAGAAATCTTTGTAAAATCATCCCCAATGCAATGTTAAATCTATGTAAAGTTTCAAGAAAAAGTATGGATTTCATTCTTTAGAATCCTCTGATTGCCTCGTCCTCGGAGCCCGTCTTGTCTATAGAGCGGATTTCCAGAAAATAACTGTAATTGTCATTTACCTTAACCTCCACTCTGTCTCCCACCTTATGTCCCTTCAGCGCTTTTCCAATAGGAGACTCGATGCTGATGCGGTTTTCCATAGAATTTCCGCGAATGGAGGTGACAAGCTTATACTTCTCGATTTCATCCTCCTCCTCGAAGTATACCTCTACGATATCGTCCATTCCCACCTCGTCATCTTTGGAATCTTCCGATACGATGGTAGCTGTTTTCAACATGTTTTCCAGATAGCGGATACGGCTCTCATTCTGATTTTTGTGTTTCTTCGCTGCATAATACTCGAAATTTTCACTCAAATCCCCCTGAGCGCGGGCTTCCTGTACTGCTGCAATGGCTTCCTTGCGGATTACAAGCTTGCGATGCTCGATTTCCTGTTCAATTTTTTCTACGTCTCTTTTTGTAAGCTTTTCACGCATGACAAATCTTCCTTTCAAAAATACACGTTCCTGTTGCTATACATTCTTACTTTTTCTGCGTATTACCATAGCAGACAGGGGAAGATTTGTCAAATAGGGTTCCCGCCTCCTGCAATCTTATTCTGCTGTGCGGATTCTCTCCACAACGCTGGTACGGCACAGCCTGCGGTATCCAAGAACAGGGACAAGAAGCACTACCAGAAAGATAACAGGTGTACAGAGAATAATCGGGCTGACAGTAAACTTCCATGTGAAGAAAAAGAAGTTTGAGCCTACCGGACGCAGCCCCGCAATGCTTATGATGCTACCTGCAAGAACAGACAGCGCCACGGTAAAGAACGCGTGGTAAGCGCCTTCCCACATCAGCATCTGCTGAAGCTGCTTTCCTGTCATTCCCACAGCCTCCAGCATGGCAAACTCCTGCTTTCTGGAAAGGATTCCTGTGATAATCGTGTTGACAAAGTTCAAAATTCCGATCAGGGCAAGGACTCCTGTAAGAAGACCGCCGACAATAACCATCATATTGCTTAAAGACTGAAACTCTTTCAGAAGACTTTCCTTCGAGGTGTAGGTAAGGTCCGGATTTACAGTCGTGGTATATTCCTCCAGAAAGCTTTCCACCCTTTCCTCTGTTTCGTCTTTTACGTTAAACATAGTTTTCATCGGCTGCTTCTCTCCCTCGTACCAGAAAAACTCCTCAGGCGGAAGCATGTAATTTACCTCGAGCAATGCATAGCTCTGCATTTCTGCCGCATAAGGCATATTTGCCACTGCCAGAACCTCGTACTCCTTATCCTCTCCGTTTTGTCCGGTAAGGCGCACCTTTTCTCCCGGCTCATAGAAGCAAGCCTGACTTTGGTCATCCTCTCTCCATTCAAGGTTGTTTACTACCACATACTTTCCTGTTGCAAATTTTTCCCAGTCAAGCTCTCCTTTTACAAACTCCAGCTTGTCAAAGATAATCCTGTCTATGCCGTAGACCTTTCCGTCTACAATATTATTTTTTTCATACCTTTCCAGATCCTGCAAAATGGAATCCCCCCATGCTGCAATATCCGCACTGAAAATCTCTTCTTTTCTGCTCCAGATTCTCTCGTCAAAGGGCGCGTATTCCTCCTCTGTAAATTCCTGCATCCTGTAGGACAGATACACGCTTCCCATTTCTTCGACTTCCGGCATTGCTGCAATGGAATCGTAAATTTCTTTCGTAACCCCGTCGATTACATTCTCGTAAATGGCAGGATTGTCCACTGTGGCGTCTGCCACCATGAAATCGCTGACACTGCGGCTTGCCACATATTTATCCATGTCAAAGCCCTTTAAGATAGAATATACGCTATTCAGAAGAATCAGGCTGACAGACAGGGAAAGCACTACAAGAACTGTTTTCTTTTTATTTCTCTTCAGGTTTTCCAGCGCAAAGGAATGCATGGAAATCTTTCTTGTTTTTTTGCCCTTTTTCTTCGCCTTTACAACAGAAGCGCCTTCTGTGAAGCGCACAGCCTCCACAGGGGACACCTTCGCCGCGATTCTGCAGGGTCGGATACAACTGATATAAACAGTGATAAAGGAAAAAACTGCCGCTCCCACAAAAATCCACAGATTTACAGAGGCGCTGGAGGTCACTGCCTCATTGTAGGTCAGATTACTCATTACGACCGGGAGAAGTCCTGCTCCTGCCCCGTACCCTGCAAGAAGCCCCAGAGGGATTCCCACTGCGCAGAGGAAATACGCCTGTCTGCGGACAATCTGACGAAGCTGCCTCTCTGTTGTTCCTATTGTTTTCAAAAGTCCGTAAAAACGAATGTCACTGAAAACATTGATATAAAAAATATTGTAAATAATAAGATAGCCTGCAAGGAGAATCACAGCAAGCATCACAATTCCCATGACAACTGTCTCGCTGTCCACGTTGCTTGTGGCGTACGCCCAGTTCACTCCCGTCGGCTTATTCTCGAATCCAAGACGCTCACTCAGCTTATCAAGCTGTCCCTCGATGTCAATGCTGCTTTTAAACATCACATCCACATTGTAGCGCCCTGCAAATCCCTCATCCATGCTCTCTCCTTCTCCATAGGGAGTTGTGGGGGACGGCGCCAGCTCCTCTACGTACTCTTTAGAAAGGCAGAGCACCTGGGACATGGAGACGGGATCTCCTGTAAACCATCCGGACAGAGTAAATTCCTGCTCATATTCTTTACCGTCCAGAGTAAATGTGATAACTGCCTTTTCACCCAGTTTGCAAGGGACGCCAAGCGCCTCGAGAGTGAGCGTACTTGCTGCGAAATCATATTTTTCTTTTGGAAGGGTTCCTTCTTCCGGATAGCAGAAGGACATTTTTGCTTCCAGTTCCTCGTAATATCCCATTTCTGTACGAACCTTTTTAAGCGGCCCGTTAGTGGCATCTGCAAAGGCAATGCGAAAAGAAGACTCCTTAATTTCTTTGTCTGCCATTACCTTTTCTGCTTCTTCCTTTGTGAGATACTTATATCCTGCGTGGGCGCTTCCTCCTACCTGACGAAAAGTAGATTCCTGACTTTTTTCCACAAGGCTTCCGCCGATGGTAAAAAGGGCAGTAAAAAGCACAGAGGTAAGGATAATGGCGCAGACTGCAATCAGGTTTCTGCTGCCTCTTGCCTTGAGAGAGCGAAGAGCAATCTTTGTCACAGTTTTTTTATTTTTTACTTTACGCATTTTTCTCACCGCCTTTCCAGAATTCTGCCGTCCTCAATACGAACGATTCTGTCTGCAAGCTGGGCGATTTCCTCGTTGTGGGTAATCATAACGGTGGTCTGGCTGAATTTCTCACTGGTGACCTTCAAAAGCCCCAGAACGTCCTGACTTGTGGATGAATCCAGATTTCCGGTAGGCTCGTCAGCGAGGATAATTGCCGGCTTGGCTGCAAGGGCGCGGGCAATGGCGACACGCTGCTGCTGACCGCCTGAAAGCTGACTTGGAAGATTGTTCAGCTTCTTTTCCAGCCCAAGAAGGCGAATGATTTCTTTAATATAGGTTTTATCTACAACTCCTCCGTCAAGCTGTACCGGAAGGACAATGTTTTCATATACATTCAGGACAGGAACCAGATTGTAGCTCTGGAAGACAAATCCTATTTTTCTCCTGCGAAATACGCACAGTTCATCCTTTTTCAGGCTGTAAATATCTTTTCCGTCTACATAGACTTTCCCGGCAGTGGGATAGTCAAGCCCTCCCAGCATGTGAAGAAGGGTGGATTTGCCGGAGCCGGAGGAACCTACTACTGCTACAAACTCTCCTTTTTTTACAGACATGCTCACTCCGTCAAGAGCCTTTACCATATTTTCATCTTTTCCATAATATTTTTTAAGGTTTTCTGTTTTTAAAATCTCCATATAATATCCTTTCCCCCTGCCACAGTAAAGAAAAAAGGACAGGGAATTGTTTTTTCCACTGTCCTTAGTATAACATCCTCTTCTTTCCACAATCTTTCTGAAATCTAACAGTTTTGAAAGATTCGGGAATTTTTCTCTTTTTTACGGTCTTGGAAGATACATGGTAAAGGTGCTGCCCTCGTCGGTACAGGAGGTCACCTTTATATATCCGTCCTGTTTCCTGAGGATTTCCCTTGCAAGATAAAGCCCGATTCCTACTCCTTCTTCCTCCCGCACCTTTTCGGAGCGGTAAAATCTCTGGAAAATTTTCGGAATCTCATCTTCGGATATGCCGATTCCGCAATCTTTCACGCTGACAGCCCCATACATTTCATAGGCTCGCGCCGAAAGGGTGATTTCCGAATCCGGAGGGCTGTATTTCACTGCGTTATCAAGAATATTGTAAAGGGCTTCCGCCGTCCATTTTTTATCAAAAAGGAGAGGGAAGGAATTTGGACAAACCGCCCTTACTTTAATTCTCTTTTGCGCTGCTTTCGGGCGAATCTCCGATACTGCCGCATCAAGAAGCTCTGACACAGCTCCTTCTGCAGGCATCATTCCAAGGATTCCGCTCTCCAGCCTCGACATCTTTGTCAGAGACTGGAGAAGGAAGTCCAGCTTTTCCGTCTGAGCGCGAATCTGACGAATCATCTCTGCCTCTTCCGGTTCTTTCAGACGCTCCTCCAGAAGCTCTCCATACAGCCTGATATTGGCAATCGGCGTTCTGGTCTGATGAGAAATATCGGAAATCAGACTTTTCATGCTCTCCTTTTCCGCTTCCAGATTCTTTTTTGAAATCACCGAAGCTTCCAGAAAATGCTTCCACTTCGCCTCCACTCTGGAAAGCTCTGTCTCGTCATATCTGCTTTCTGTAAATTCCCCTCGGATACCCTCGTCAAGCATCTCGTTAAGCCTGTTCCAGTTTTTACGTCTCCACATAGCAAGCCTTTCTTTCGGATAGCTTCTGACTGTTTACGGTTAAAAACTTATATTCTGTGCAGCTCTATCAGCAGGTTGCGCCGCCTGTCAGATGCTTCTGCGCTTTGATGTTTTCACTTTTTCTGTCCATCAGGTCGTTTGCAAGAAGCTGCTCCTGTACGTTTTCGAAGCCAAGACGGGCTACAGTATCTGCGAAACGCTCTCCTGTATTTCCCTGCTCACGGAAGAGAAGGATTGCTTTTTCCACAATTGCAAGTACCTCTTCTCTGTCTGTAAATACCTTGTCAAGATAACGTCCCTGAGCTACCTTCTTGCCCCAGCGTCCGCCAATGTAAATGCGGTAACCGTTGGTGTAGTCCTCGATTGCATGGAACGGACAGTTGCCTACGCAGCGTCCGCAGTGGTTGCAGGCATTCTCGTCGATGATGAGCTTGCCGTTTTCCACCTTAGCCACCTTAATCGGACAGTTTTTCTCAATGCGGCAGATTTTGCATCCGCGGCATTTTTCGTAGTCAATGTGCGGAATACGCTGACCAATGATTCCAAGGTCGTTAAGATCCGGTTTCACACAGTTGTTCGGACATCCGCCTACTGCGATTTTGAATTTATGAGGAAGCTTCACATCTGCGTAGCCGTGGAAGAATCTCTCATGGATTTCTTCAGAAAGACTGAAGGTATCAATCAGACCGTACTGGCAGGTTGTTCCTTTACAGGATACTACAGGTCTTACCTTGGAGCCTGTTCCGCCCATTTCAAGCCCTGCCTGCATCAGGTATTCACGAAGAGGCTCGATATTGTCGAACGGAACTCCCTGAATCTCCATTGTCAGACGGGATGTCATTGTCACTTCACCGCTTCCGAAGATTTCCGCTGCATCTGCAATTGCTTTCGCTTCTTCTGCTGTGATTTTTCCGTTTCTTGTAATAACACGGCCGTTGAATTTATCCGCTGTATTTTTATCTTTCAGGAATCCCAGAGCTTTTACTCTTTTTTCTTCTTCCGGAGATACTGCTGCTTCTGTGCGCGGAACTTTCACATCATTTACAAACTGTGCGCCTTCCAGTACAACGGTATTTTTGTATCCGTAGTAGCTGAGACGGTTCTGGAGGAAATAGCTTCTCTTTCCTTTTGCGCAGACAAGGAGCAGCTTGTCTTCTTTGGAAAGTCCCTCAATTTCGCCGTTTACCTTTCCAAGCTCCACATAAGTAGCTCCGTGGATAGTCGGTACAGGACTTACGTCGATTACTTTATAATCTTTCGCCTTGCCTGCTGCATATTCTGCAGGAGTCATGCTGACTAAAGTTCCATTTATCTTGTTGAGCAGGATATAAGCAACCTGTACAAACGGATGAATTGCAGTGGAGAATGGCGGTGCGTATGCGAAATCCGCATTCTCGAAATCTTCCAGAACAGCTCCCATATTGATTCCCATAACTGCGATATCTACCATTTTATCAACAGCTCCGGGGCCGAATACCTGTACGCCAAGAAGCTTGTGGCTCTCTTTGTCCGCAATCATCTTTGTAATGAAGAAGCTGGAATCCGGATAATAATGCGCCTTATCGTCTGTAGGAGCTACAACAGTCACAACCTCGTAGCCTGCTGCTTTTGCCTGCTCTTCTGTAAGACCGGTACGTCCGATGTTCATTCCCGGAAGCTTCACAACTCCTGTTCCCAGAACGCCCGGATATGTTTTATTTTTGCCTGCAAGAACCTGTGCCAGTGTTCTGCCTTCCATATTTGCGGAAGAGCCCATTGGGGACCACTGCGGTTTGCCTGTGATTCGGTTTGTCACCATCACACAGTCGCCTGCTGCATAAACGTCCTCTTTATTTGTCTTCATGGTATTGTCCACAAGGATTGTTCCTTTGAACATTTCAATTCCGCTGCCTTCAAGGAAATCAGTATTCGGACGGATTCCCGCTGCCATGATCAGAAGGTCACAGCCAAGCATTCCTGCTGTTGTTTTCACTCCTGTCACTGCCTCTGCGCCCAGAATCTCTTCTGCCTTTGTTCCTGTGATAACGCGGATTCCTTCTCTGAGAAGGTGTTTCTTGGCATATGCAGCCATCTCAGGATCCACAATATTCGGAAGAACCTGCGCTGCAAAATCAATAACTGTTACCTGTACGCCTTTTGCTTTCAGGTTTTCTGCTGCTTCCAGACCAATGAAGCCTGCGCCGATTACTACTGCTTTTTTTACACCTTTTTCTTCTACATAAGAACGGATGGCAATTGCGTCGTCCGGTGTACGCATTTTAAATACGCCCTGTTTGTCTGTTCCTTCAATCGGGAGGGCTGCAGGAGAAGCTCCTACAGTCAGAACCAGCTTATCATAAGAACAGATTTCTTCTGCGCCTGTTTCTGTATCTCTTACTGTAACTTCTTTTTTATCTGCATCAAGGGCAACGGCTTCCTTTCCGGTACGAACCTCTCCCCCTGTAAGAGCTGCATATTTCTGAGGAGTGTTTACGATCAGCTCGTCACGGCTTTCAATAAGACCGCCCACATAATATGGCAGTCCACAACCTGCATAAGAAATGTCTTTATCTTTCGTGATTAGAACAACTTCTGCACTTCTGTCTTCTCTTTTTAATTTGGCTGCTGTCTTTGTTCCTGCAGCAACGCCTCCAATGATCAATACTTTCATGTTTTTTCTCCTATTCTGATGGAATTTCAATCTTCCTGATTTCTGTGACAACAATACTTCTCATTGATACATTCCGGGCGTAGCTTCTCACACACAATCACGTCTCCGCCACTGATGGTGATGCCGCGTCCATTCACCAGCGCATCTGCCAGCTTATGCCTTGCTTCATTATATATTCGTGTCACTGTCGGACGGGAAATATCCATTTTTACAGCACACTGCTGCTGGGTAAGCTTTACAAAGTCCAGAAGTCGTACTGTCTCATATTCATCGTAGGTGATGTTTATACAATCCTCTCTGGATGCTCCCTCAGGAATATATTCCGTAATTTTCGGCTTCGAACAGATACATCTGCATTTTTGCGGTCTTGCCATGACTCCTCCTCTCTATGGCTCCCATAAACTCTTGCGTTTTTTGGCATCTCCCGCCTTTGACGCAATGTTTTCTCTTCTGTTTTTGACACCCTTAATTTACTCCTTTTATGAACATATGTCAATATCTTTCTTAGCATATGTTCATAACAATTTCTTATAGAAAACATAAGTAAAATATTAAAAAAACGCTCCTGACGGACATGTTTATTCTTTCTTCCATGTATATCCCTGCCCGTATACTGTGTGAATATAACTCTCCCCACCGCTTCCCAGTTTTTTTCTTAACCGGTTTACAGTAACGGAAAGCGCATTTTCATCTACATATTCCGCGCCGTCCGTCCACAGGCGCTCCACCAGCATCTCACGGGTGAGAACACGCCCCTGATTTTCCAGAAAAAGCTGCAGAAGCTTTTGTTCATTTCTGCTTAACTGCATTTCCTCTTTTCCTCTGTAAAAGAGAAGCCTGTGAAAGTCAAAGGTAAAGCCGTCTATTGTGTACACTTCCGGAACTGTCCTTTTTGCGCGGCGTTTCAGCGCTTCCACACGGGCTCTGAGCACCGCAAGGCTGAAGGGCTTCGTCACATAATCATCCGCTCCCAGAGAGAGCCCTGTCACCTCATCCATCTCAAGGTCATTTGCAGTCAGAAGAAGGATGGGTATTTCTGATTTTTCCCGAATTTCCTGAAGCAGCTCATATCCGCTCCCATCCGGAAGATTGATGTCAAGAATCATCAGCTCCGGTTTTTCTTTGTCAAAAAGACTTCTCGCTTCTTTCAGACAATGGCAGCACACAAACTCATTTTCCTGTTCTGCCAGAGCAAGGGAAATCCCTCTGCAAAGTCCTGTATCATCCTCCACAATCATTATTTTCATTAAAGTCCGCTTCCTTCCTGTCTGTTTATGATTTTGCTTTACAGCTTCTTTTTTCCCAGCCTCACCTGTTCCATCTCCTGTGCAAGTTCCTCGGAAATATGGTCGAAAAGATAGTTTTTACTGCTCTGCCTGTGCTGATGCCAGTCCAGACGCAACTGCCTGTTTGCCTCGTCGATTTCTTCTTTAAGCCCCTTGGCAGACAACCGCTGCGCGCCCTGTCCCATAATGATAATCTGTTCCAGTCCATCTGAGGTTGCCACCGTCACCTGATGCTGACGACCTATTTTGTGTACTGTTTTTTCGATGTACTGATCCGCAGTTTCAGCTTCTTTTGTGTAAACAACATAAATATTATGATATTTTAAAACTTCTTCATTGTGCCCTTCTACCTTATAGGCGTCAAACACAAGAATCAGTGTACATTTCTTATATCCCTGATAATTGCTGAGAATGTCCATCAGTTTATCCTGAGCAGCGTGGAGATTCACCTCTGCCAGTTCCCGCAGTTCCTCCCATGCAAAAATCACATTATAGCCGTCAACAAGCAGATATTCTTCTCCTGACTTTTTCTTTGGCGTGTAATAAGAACGGCTCGGCTGTGCAGAAACAGTTCTTTTTCCCGCCATAGCTCTTTTTTCTTTCACAGGTCCGAAAGTACGCTCAAAGATTTCCTGAAGTTCTTTGTCATCTTCATAGCTTCCTGCATAGGCAGAGCGAGGCGGAACATAGGCGGGAATTTCCTCTTCTTCTTCAATTTCGTCGTCAAAATCAACGCCTTCCAGATGCATATAATCTGTTACCTCATTCCACGGCACCACGAAACCTGCGCCGTGAGCGCAAAAGACAGAACCTGTGGGATTTTCCATATCCCGCTCGGAATCGTACCCGATAGAGGCTACAACCTCATCCTGATTCTGACAGGGCGCATAACCTTTCAGCGAACAGAACAGACGTCCGCGCCCTTTTGTATAGGAAACTACTTCTCTCTGGTAATCCCGCATCCTTGAAACAGGAGCTGTTCCCCGAAGAACTGTCATTTCTTCCTCTGTTTCCGGCGGCAGGAAGCTTCCCTGCATTTTCTGGATATCTGCCATTGCCCTTCCAATCATCTCTGCCGGTACTTCCAGCCGGAACTCATAATACGGTTCCAGAAGAATACTTTCTGCTTTTTTCAGCCCCTGACGTACAGCGCGGTAAGTCGCCTGACGGAAGTCTCCCCCTTCTGTATGTTTCAGGTGGGCGCGTCCTGTGAGAAGGGTAATCTGCATATCCGTAATCGGAGAACCTGTGAGAACGCCTTTATGCTCCTTCTCCTCCAGATGGGTCAGAATCAGCCTCTGCCAGTTTTTATCCAGTACGTCCTCACTGCATGCTGTAAAAAACTGCAGACCGCTTCCCAGTTCTGCCGGCTCCAGCATAAGATGCACCTCAGCATAATGGCGCAGCGGCTCAAAGTGTCCGACTCCCTCCACAGGTCCGGCAATGGTTTCTTTATAAACGATACTTCCTGTTCCAAATTCAACAGCCACATGAAATCTTTCCCATATGAGATGCTTGAGAATATCAATCTGCACTTCTCCCATGAGCATGGCATGAATTTCCTGAAGCTGTTCGTCCCAGACGATGTGGAGCTGCGGCTCCTCTTCCTCCAATTCTTTTAATTTCTTAAGCATCTGATGAACATCACAGTCCAAAGGCAGCTTAATCTGATAATTGAGTACAGGTTCCAGAACCGGAAGTTCAGATTCTCCTTCACATCCAAGTCCCTGACCCGGATAGGTTCTGGTCAGTCCTGTGACCGCACAGACGGTTCCTGCCTCCGCCTCTTTAATCATCTCATATTTGGCTCCCGAATAAATGCGAATCTGGTCTGCCTTTTCTTCCCAGATTTCCTCCTCTCTGCTGTGGTGCAGAGTCTGATTTGTCAGAAGAGATTTTACTTTCAGCGAGCCTCCCGTGATTTTCATATATGTCAGACGGTTTCCCTGTTCATCTCGTGCAATCTTGTAGACTTTTGCTCCGAAATCCACATTATATGCAGGCGAAACCGTATATTTTTCCACACCTTTGATAAACTCCTCCACACCTTCCAGCTTCAGAGCTGAGCCGAAGTAGCAGGGAAACACTTTTCTTGTGCAGATGAGTTCTGTAATGTCCTCCTGCGTAAGCTCTCCCTGCTCCAGATATTTTTCCAGAAGTTCTTCGTCGCACATGGACAGATTTTCCATAAATTCATCAGAATCCTGTGTTTCATCGAAGTCGATGCAGTTTTCATCAAGTCGTTTTTTTAATTCTGCCAGAAGAGCCGCCCTATCCGTTCCCTCCTGATCCATCTTATTTACAAACAGAAAAGTCGGAATTCCATAGCGCGCCAGAAGACGCCACAGGGTCATAGTATGCCCCTGAACGCCGTCCGCTCCGTTTATGACAAGAATCGCATAATCCAGCACCTGCAGGGTTCTCTCCATCTCTGCCGAAAAATCCACATGTCCCGGCGTATCCAGAAGCGTCACCTGTGTATCTCCCATATTTAAAACCGCCTGTTTCGAGAAAATGGTAATTCCTCTTTCTCTTTCAAGCTCAAATGTATCCAGATAAGCATCCCTGTGATCTACTCTTCCAAGCTTTCTGATTTTTCCGCTCAGATAAAGCAGCCCCTCTGACAGAGTTGTTTTTCCCGCATCTACGTGGGCGAGAATGCCAATAACCAGTTTCTTCATATTTTTCTCCCGTGTGTATTTTCTTTCACAATTTAATCTCCCCGTTTTGCCATAGCATATTAGAAATGCTCTCAGCTCACTGGCTTTTATCATACCACAAAAAACACTTCCGGCATACACTCTGAAATTTGTTTTTCTATTTTTGTTCTTTCTCAGAAACTTCCGCTTTTATTGTTTACCCCGCAATTTTCCTATGATATACTTTTATGGATTGCGGTCAAAAAGCCTGATTTTACAGGTATTTTGTCCGCCAAATTTTGGAGGGAGAGAAAAAGAGAAATGAAAACCAAAAACACTTTTAAACCGATGCTGCTTACTTCTCTGAAGAATTATTCAGCGTCACAGTTTACCCGTGATGTTATTGCGGGAATTATTGTTGCGGTAATCGCGCTTCCACTGTCTATCGCGCTTGCACTTGCTTCCGGTGTAGGACCTGAAGCCGGTATCTATACAGCGATCGTAGCAGGTTTCGTGATTTCTGCACTTGGCGGAAGCACCGTACAGATTGCCGGTCCTACTGCCGCATTTGCCACGATTGTCGCCGGAATTATTGCTACAGACGGCATGGATGGTCTTGTTATGTCAACTATTCTTGCAGGTATTATTCTTGTTATTATGGGATTTTGCCGCTTCGGAGGACTGATTAAATACATCCCCTATACCATTACCACAGGTTTTACCTCAGGTATTGCGGTTACAATTGTTATCGGCCAGTTTAAGGATTTCTTTGGAATTACCTATCCGAAGGGCACTGTTGCTATTGAAACTACTGAGAAGCTTTCTGCTTTCATAGAAAATATTTCTACACTTAACACAGATGCATTGATTGTCGGCGGCGTCAGCCTTGCAATTTTAATTATTTCGCCTTATATTTTCAAAAAAATTCCGGGGTCTCTCATTGCAGTTATCGCCGGAATCCTGATGGTACAGTTCCTTCCACTGGAGGTTGCAACCATCGGAAAACTTTATACCATCAGCAATGACCTGCCATCCTTCCACCTTCCGGAATTCAGTTTCCATATGGTTGAACAGGCTCTGCCAAACGCTTTTACCATTGCAATTCTGGCAGCTATCGAGTCCCTTTTGTCCTGCGTTGTCGCAGACGGCATGACAGGTACGAAACATCGTTCCGATATGGAGCTTATAGCGCAGGGCGCCGGAAACGTGGCTTCCGCTCTGTTTGGCGGCATTCCTGCTACCGGAGCAATTGCAAGAACAGCCGCAAATATCAAAAACGGCGGACGTTCTCCTGTCGCAGGTATGGTTCACTCCATTACTCTTGTAATTGTTCTCGTTGTACTCATGCCTTATGCCGGAATGATTCCAATGCCTACAATTGCAGCTATTTTGTTTATGGTTGCTTATAATATGTGCCAGTGGAGAACTTTCAAACGTCTTGTTCAGACAGCGCCCAAAAGCGATATTGCTGTTCTGGTCATTACCTTTGTTCTGACCGTTGTATTTGACCTTGTTGTAGCTATCGAGGTTGGTATGATTCTTGCCTGTCTCCTGTTCATCAAACGAATGAGTGATGAAACTCAGGTTAAAGGCTGGACTTATATCGACGATGACAGTAAAGAAATCAACAGACATTTAAGAGAATTGCCCCGGGAAATCCGTGTTTATGAGATTACAGGTCCTCTGTTCTTCGGCGCTGCCGATGCCATTGAAAAAATCCTCTTTAAGGATTTCACCAAATGCCTGATTCTTCGTATGAGAAGCGTTCCGGCGCTTGACATTACAGCCATGAACGCACTTGACGAGCTTGCTGACAAATGTCTGGAAAATAATATTACTCTGATTTTTTCCCATGTCAGCGAACAGCCTATGCGCGTAATGGAAAAAACCGGATTTATACGCAAAATCGGCAAAGAAAACTTCTGCAAAAATATTGCTGCTGCACTGAAAAGAGCAGAAAGCCTGCTGGAGAAATAGTTTTTGAATTTACTAAGCCCCCCTATCAGGAAAGTTTATAACTTCTCGGAATCAATTAAGGTGAGTAAATACCAAGCCAAATAAAACTAAATATAGCATTTTGATAGAAGAAATCTGCTTTTATTGAAAGTATAACATTTCAATGGGCATGACTTTTAGACATAGCTGAAACTATGTCTTGAAAAAAAGTATGGTATGACGTAAACTATCATTATTAAGCGTCTAAACTTAATAATGACTGGAATGCCTCAATAGATGGCATTTCCCATGCATCCAGATGTTGCAGCATCATGGTGCAGTAGAGGCGGCAGTACCACATCATAGATGAACGGTGTTTGCCGTCTTCTAATTTATAATCTTCTTTTTCCCGCTTGTTGGAGCGTTCTACAGAAGTTCTTCTATCATATTCCTTATCCCATTCTAAACTGTTTCTTGGCGGTATGTTAAAGAGGCGTGGATTGTCTTTGACAGGTGTATGTACCACACGCCCATAAGAGGAATCTGAACAGGGAGTTTCGCAGTGACAACCGGATCTGTCTGCTTTTGTACAGCGCCATTTGCAGCGGTTCCTGTTCCGTTCTACGCCGTCTGGTTTCATATGTAAGCCCAATTTACAGACAGGGACACCATCGTTATTGATTGTGAAAGTATCCTTATAGATAAAGTTACCAGTGTTACCGGAATTAAGATCTATAAAAGGCTGGATGCCTGATTCCTGGCAGTACCGGTAGACAGCATCAGCATCATGTGCTGCATCCAGAAGAAGCTTCGTGACCCTGTATTCCGGAAGCCATGTTTTCATGGTAAAAAAGGTATGCAGGAAAGAAAGCATATCGTGTCTGGATGCCCGTTCCAGAATAGGAAAAACAGGAAGGTCATTTGCGGAATCTGATGCTACAAACATGTAGAGATGGTAGCCGCTAAAATAGCAGTCCCTTGAGGAATCCCAGCCGATATTACAGTCAGGTTGAGAAAAGAGACGTTTGCAGTTACAGTGGGAAATACCATTTTCAGAGCAGCTGCATACTTTCTTATAGCGGAGTCTTGCAGAAGTCCTTATAGGAGAACCATCACCGGCAAGGGAGATGGCAGAAGGCTGGATGAATCCATGCGATACAGAAACATCCAGGAACTGCTGCTTGTATAAACGGAAGATCAGGGAAAGGGGACTGAGGGAAGGGTCTGGAAGAGGATGCTTTTTGTAAAAATCCAGAAACCATGCCGCAGAAGTACTCTTGATATTGGGAGTTTTTTCCCCGTGTTTTTTCCCTTTTGGGGTTTTCTTCTTTTTATGTCTGAGCTGGACGGAAAGATGTTTCTGTTCAGAGTTCCAGATATGCCGGAAGAAATCGTAAAAGGTACCGATGCCTGGCACATCATCAGGGGAGAATCCACTGATGATCGCATATAAAGGACATTCTTTGAGTCTGGATACCCAATCAGTAATGGAAGTAATCTTGAGTTTAATAGAAAGCAGGTAAGAACGCAGCATGGAAACTGGATCTCGTGGAGCAGGTCCGAATTTAGAATAAGAACCCAAAAGGATGCTTGTAGTCTGGGAAAGATCCAGATGCCAGAACTGTACGATGATCTTCCATGTCTGTCTGGATATAGAAAAAGGATCTGGATAATAAAGTAAAAAATTAGAGATAAGGAAGTCCTGATAAAGGGAATGTGATTCAGGTGAATAAACAGGTAACATGATAATGCCTCCATTTCAAAAATAATATAATCGGCAGAGCCGTAAGAGATATTTCTTATTGATCAAGGCGTGAAACGCCACATTTTTGGAGGAATTTGTCAAGTACTTTTTAGAAAAAAATGGGGGATTTTAGTTATGAACAAAGAAAAAGCCTTGAAAAATCAAGGCTTAGAATTCCGAGAAGATATAGTTTTTGATAGGGGGGCTTGGTTTTACCGGATTCCTGGAATGTGGTGTTGCAAACACATTACAAACACAGGGCTTTTCATTACTCCACGCTGCATCTTAGAGTCTACACTAAGAATTCTTCTAATCCCGGATAATCTGAAATATGTTTTCTCACATAATTTCTTTTAAATGCCGCAAATATACTACTTCTACTTAATGTAGATTTCAAACTTCTTTTATAACGCAATAATTCTGGATTTTTCTTATATTTTTCCAATACTTTATATAAAATATTCATCTCATCTGCCAAACGATTAATTCTGTGTTGACATGCTGCTTCTCGAATCCCTGTATTTCGTTTCTCAAAACATTCCTGTATTAACTCAGCAGTCATAATAGCCCGCTCTTCATTCACAGTATTATATACATTTACATGCCCCTCTTCATAGCATTGCTCTAACATTTTTTCTGGATCTTCTTTGCAACAATCTATAATTTTATCGTCATATTTTGATTCTTTTTTAATATTGTTGCAATGAGGACACACATAAAATAAATTATTCCAATCAAAAATTCTCTCCGGTATCGTCCGTCCATGATGGGGTTTTAAATGTTCTACTTCCGGATCAGACAGCCCTCCCAATTCACAAATATAGCACTTGTCATGTGAATCTTCTTTTAATCTCTGTATGACATCTGGCTTATTATAAACCCCTTTCGCCTTTTGTTCTTCAACAGCCAGTGATGGAGGCGGAACAGGATTTCTCTCTATCTTAATCACGGTCCTTACCCCCTATTTGAAAATTCTAATTTTAATCGACTATATTCTGATGTCAGTTCTTTTGCAAGATAATCCGGGATTTCATCCAAATAGAATTCCAGTTTATCTATTTCTTCATATTCTTCGTCTGATAGCTCATCTTTAGAAACCAAATCTTTGTATCTTTCAAATTTACCCCTTAACTCTGCTGATAATGTATCAGCATTAAAATATCCTTCTACAATTCCCTCATATGGTAAATTTTCCAGACCATTTTCTACCAAAGTTCTGTTCTGCAAATCATAAATAACCGCATTATCTAAGGAACTCAAAATAAACGGAGAATGTGTTGTAATAATAAATTGAATATTAGGAAAAAGAGTTGTTAGGATAGGAAGTATCTTTTTCTGTAAATCTAAATGCAAATGTGTTTCAATTTCATCAACCAATACAATTCCTTCTATATCAAACTCTGTTCGTAATCCCGACTTTGCCTCCATTCTTATAATCAGATCATTAATAATCTCAAATATCGCTGCATAACCACTGGACATTGTATTAAAATCAAAGGGCTCTCTGTCTGTCTCGCAGATAGAAAACTGAAATGTTTCATCATTGAAATTTAACTGAAGATTTTTATCTTCAAAAATTTTCTTTAAAATATCCTCGAATGCCTGAAACCATTTATCTATCTTTTCGGATTTTCCCTTATCCTTTGTAAAAGCCTGAGTAGCTTTCAAATCCACAAGATATTTTGTAAGTTTTACTCCTGCATTATCATTAATGCTATACTTATCTTTAAATTGTATTTTTTCAATATTTTTATATTCTTCTACTTGAAACTCTCTTTCAGCTTCATAATATGCCAAAATAAAATTTCCCTGTTTAAACTTATTTTGCAAACAAGAAATCGAGTTAATATTAGCTATTACACCATTATTCCATATATCAAAATCTTTTTTCCATGTAACCATAGATTTTTCTATGGCGTTTATTTTCATAAATTTTTCATCAGAATCTTTCTGTTTTTTTAAGTCACTTAGTTCTTCCTTATATTTTTCATAGTAACCATTCACTTTTTCAATTGGATAATAGCCATCGGATGTAATATACACAAAATATTTAACTAAGGCTTCTAAAAGACTTGTTTTTCCACTTCCATTTTTACCTGTTAAAATCAAATGTTTTCTTTTTGCTTTATCTAAAGGAATTGATATGTTCTCTAAATGACGAACTTTTTTTATTTCTATATCCGTCAAAAAAGTTTGTTCCATAATTTTCCCTCCAACATTTTATAATACAGTTATTTTATCACATTTGCTTTTAAAAATACACAATAAAAACGCCCCGAAAATAACAACCACATGAAAAAACCCTCTCAGGAAACTTCCTGAGAGGGTTATAATTTTGCTGTTTAATAATAATTCTTCTGATAATAAAATTATCGTTTGGAGAACTGTGGTGCTCTACGAGCTGCTTTGAGACCGTA
>CATXEA010000025.1 GCA_958367245.1 uncultured Blautia sp. | reverse complement strand
AGCACGCCGCCAGCGTTCATCCTGAGCCAGGATCAAACTCTCTGATAAAGTGTGTATGCAATTCAGCGATGCTCGCATCAGCTCAATTGCTCATCACCGAATGAGCCAACGGCTCAAGAGGTGTTTGATTTGCTCAAGACAACCAACTAGCTTAGTTATCTCTCGCGTTTTTACTGTTTGGTTCGAAAACCGTTCATTTTATAAAAATGAAATAATGTAAAGAATTTTCGAGAATCGTATGTGTTTCACTGTTTAGTTATCAAGGTTGTCTGTCTTGCGACAGCTTGTTTATTTTAACACTTCGTTTTCATCTTGTCAAGTACTTTTTTCAACTTTTTTCAAAATGTTTTTTGAAGCATTTTGTGTTGTTGTTTTCAGCAACTCTGACATCTTATCATGTCTTTTGCTGTTTGTCAACACCTTTTTTCATTTTTTATTTCGCTTTCGCATTTCAAAAAAATGAAAACGGAGAAGGAGGGATTTGAACCCTCGCGCCGCGTTAGCGACCTATACCCTTAGCAGGGGCACCTCTTCGGCCTCTTGAGTACTTCTCCAGACTCCGAACTGAAATTTTTTATTCAATTTGAAGTGTGCTTCTAACTCGAAGCGCATTACCGATTATATACAAAAAAACCTGTCTTGTCAACAGGTTTTTTCATTTTTTTTAAATATTTTTTTGAATGGTCGCTTCAATGCGTCTTTTTACTTCTGCCGCTATCTCTGTAGTCTTCATATCCTTATATTCTTCATACAACATCGGCTCCAGAAAATGCACCTGAACGACCAGCTTATCAATAGAACCGGTATCAAACGCCTTAAACGAATCTATCAGAGCAACAGGTACGATCGGACATTTTGTCTTTGTCGCCACCTTAAAGCTTCCGCCTTTGAACTCCTGCGGCTTGTTTCCCTGTTTGCTTCTGGTTCCCTCCGGAAATATCAGGTAGTTGCGTCCTGCCTTTACTTCTTTAATCACATTAACGATTACTTCCATAGACTGTTTCAGATCGTCACGGTCAATACAGAACGCTTTCATACAGGCAAATACCTGTTTCAGAAAAGGTACAGTCTCTACTTCCTTCTTTGCCACAACTGAAAAAGGTACAGGACATACATGTGCAATTGCGAGTACATCAAACAATCCCTGATGATTCGGGTAGAACATAAAGCCGTTCTCCTTCGGTATATTTTCTACTCCATGAGCATCAATATGGATATTTCCTCCCTTTATGGCTCTTCTGTCAATATATTTGATAAGCTTCCATCTCTGCTCTTCTGTATAATTCTCCACATGGCTGGCATACCAGTTCAGTTTAATCCAGCCATAGGGAACAAAAAGCAGATTTCTAAATACCATTAATAAAATTCTTTTCATCTTATCCCCCGCGCCGCAGCTTATTTTGTGAGAAGTTTACCGGCTATCTTATCTTCGTATCCCGGATTTTTTTTGATAAACGTATCATAATCCTTATTATACTGCTTATAAGTATCCGTAGTCATAAATTTCACATAATCGGATGCTGCCTGAGTACGCATATCATCTGTAATCTTAGAAGGAGGAAGAATATTATAATCTTTTTCCTTCTTTCCTACCATATACGTTCCCACACATGGATATTTCTGTTCATTTTCCAGTTCAAGGTCATATGTAATATACACATAGGTATAGTCCTTGTTCTCGGAAAGCGTATCACAATCCCTGATTTCCAGTTTTTTTACATTGTGCGCCTTGAAATAGGCAATTGTCGCGTCAATTTCTGCCTGAAGACTGGCTTCTGTATCTTTCTTCTGTCCATAGCAGTCTTTGACTCTCTTTTCTTTTCCGTCTACATATGCCTCTATCAAAGATTCCGTCACACTCTCCGGGGATTTGTGGCTGACGCCGCAGCCGGTCATCCCCAGCATGAGAGACGCCGCCACAAATGCTGCTGCATATTTTTTCCATTTCATCATGGCTGCTCAGTTTCCCCTTTTACTTCTTCCTCTTCTGCGGTTGTTTCAGTTTCTTCTGTGTTTTCACCTGCTGCCTTGTCTTCTTTTTTCTCTCTTACTTTGGCAAGGCTTGCCACAGTTACGCCGTCATCCAGATTAATAAGCTTCACACCTGAAGTAATTCTTCCAAGCGTTGTAATATCGGAGCACTGCAGACGGATAATGATACCTTCTGTTGTGATCATCATAACTTCATTATCTTCGTTGACAGCCTTTGCGCCTACAACACAGCCTGTTTTTTCAGTAATCTTGTAACATTTAACACCTTTTCCGCCACGATTCTGACAGGTGAACTCACCAATAGAGGTACGTTTACCCATACCGTTGGCAGAGACGATCAGAAGACAGTCTCCCTGTGAATTGAGCTGCATTGCCACAACTTCATCATCATCTGCAAGATTCATTCCGCGTACACCCATAGAAACACGCCCTGTACTTCTTACATCTGTCTCGTTAAAACGAATACACTGACCATATTTCGTCACAAGGATAATATCTTTCTTATCATTGGTCGATTTAACTTCAATAAGCTCGTCATCGTCGCGAAGTGAAATAGCGGCAAGCCCTGTTTTACGAACATTGGCATATTCCAGAATCGGGGTCTTTTTCACAAGTCCCTTCTTAGTTGCCATCATAAGATAACTGCCTTCTTCAAACTGGTTGATTGGAATTACCGCTGTAATACGTTCATCCGGCATAAGCTGCAAAAGATTCACGATTGCAGTTCCTCTTGCTGTACGGCTTGCTTCCGGAATCTCGTAGACTTTCAGCCTGTATACACGCCCTGTATTCGTAAAGAACATCAGATAATGGTGCGTCGTCGTCATGAGGAGTTCTTCAATGTAATCATCCTCTATTGTCTGCATACCCTTAATTCCACGTCCGCCACGGTTCTGGCTTCTGAAATTATCCACAGTCATTCTCTTGATATAGCCAAGCTTCGTCATTGTAATCACTGTGTTTTCATTCGGAATCAGGTCTTCTGTTGAAATATCATATACATCGTAGCCAATGGAAGTTCTTCTGTCATCTCCGTATTTTTCGGAAATTCCGAGAATCTCTTCGCGAATTACACGCAGAAGTAAATTCCTGTCAGCAAGAATCGCTTCATATTTACGGATTTTTTCCATTAATTCTGCATATTCCGCTTCCAGCTTCTCTCTTTCCAAACCTGTCAGAGCACGAAGACGCATATCTACGATAGCCTGCGCCTGTACCTCTGTCAGTTCGAAACGCTCAATCAAATTCTGTTTCGCAGTCTGTACATTCTGGGCAGCACGGATAATCCGGATAACTTCGTCAATATTATCCAGCGCCTTTAACAGACCTTCCAAAATATGCGCGCGTTCTCTCGCCTTATTCAGATCGTATTTCGTTCTTCTTGTTACAACTTCTTCCTGATGTGCCAGATAGTATTCCAGCATTTCCTTCAGATTCAGAACCTTCGGCTCCAGACTTCCGTTACGCGGAACAAGGGAAAGCATAATTACGCCAAAAGTATCCTGAAGCTGTGTATGCTTATAAAGCTGATTGAGAATGACATTTGCATTGGCATCTTTACGAAGGTCAATACAGATACGCATTCCCTCACGGCTTGAATGGTCGTTTAAATCCGTGATTCCGTCAATCTTTTTATCTCTTACCAGCTCGGCAATCTTTGCAATAAGACGGGCCTTGTTTACCAGATACGGAAGCTCTGTGACAATGATTCTGGACTTGCCGTTAGGCAGTGTCTCTATATTTGTCACCGCACGTACACGGATTTTTCCCCTTCCGGTTCGGTAGGCTTCCTCAATCCCTCTTTTTCCAAGAATCGTCGCTCCTGTCGGGAAATCCGGCCCTTTTACAATTTCAAGAAGCTCTTCCATATCTGTATCACGGTCTTCTTCTATAATGTTGTCGATAATTTTTACGACAGCAGAAATAACCTCACGAAGATTGTGAGGCGGAATATTCGTAGCCATACCTACTGCAATACCTGAGGTTCCGTTCACCAGAAGATTCGGATAACGTGCCGGAAGCACAGACGGCTCCCGCTCGGTTTCATCAAAGTTAGGTGTGAAATCTACAGTATCTTTATTGATATCAGCGAGCATTTCCATAGAAATCTTACTCAGACGAGCCTCTGTATATCGCATGGCAGCCGCGCCGTCACCATCCACAGAACCGAAGTTTCCGTGGCCGTCTACGAGAGGATATCTGGTAGACCATTCCTGCGCCATATTAACCAGCGCGCCATAGATAGAGCTGTCTCCATGCGGATGGTATTTACCCATTGTATCACCGACAATACGCGCACATTTACGATGCGGCTTGTCAGGCCCGTTATTCAGCTCGATCATGGAATACAGAACACGGCGCTGTACCGGTTTCAGACCATCTCTTACATCTGGCAGCGCCCTGGACGCAATAACGCTCATGGCATAGTCAATGTAAGATTCCTTCATGGTCTTTTCCAAATCCACCTCGTGGACTTTGTCAAAAATATTATCTTCCATTTTCTATTCTCCTAAATATCCAGATTCTTAACAAATCTTGCATTTTCTTCGATAAATTCACGTCTTGGCTCTACCTTGTCTCCCATAAGAGTTGTAAAAGTCAGATCAATCTCAGATGTTGCCGCTTCATCCATAGTTACACGGAGAAGAACCCTTTTTTCCGGATCCATGGTAGTCTCCCAAAGCTGATCTGCATCCATCTCTCCCAGACCTTTATAACGCTGGATTTTATTATTTCCGTCACGTCCGATTTCCGTGAGTATCTGATCCAGTTCTTCATTGTCATATGCATACCAGACTTTTTTATTCTTTTCCACCTTATAAAGAGGCGGCTGCGCCAGATAGACATATCCCTCTTTAATTAAATCCGGCATAAAGCGATACAGGAAAGTCAAAAGAAGCGTCGCAATATGCGCGCCGTCAACATCGGCATCCGTCATAATGATAATCTTATGATAACGGAGCTTGGTAATATCAAAATCCTCATGGATACCTGTTCCAAACGCAGTAATCATAGCCTTGATTTCTGCATTGGAATAAATTTTATCCAGACGGGCTTTTTCTACGTTCAGAATCTTTCCTCGAAGTGGAAGAATTGCCTGTGTCGCACGATTTCTCGCAGTTTTCGCAGAACCGCCGGCGGAATCTCCCTCTACAATGTAAATCTCGCAGTTTTTCGGATCCTTATCTGAACAATCTGCAAGCTTACCCGGAAGCGCCATACTGTCAAGCGCAGACTTACGGCGTGTCAGGTCACGCGCCTTACGGGCTGCCTCACGGGCTCTCTGCGCAAGAACAGACTTTTCTACGATTGTTTTCGCAACTGTCGGGTTCTGTTCCAGGAAAAGCTCCAACTGTTTGCTCACAATACCGTCAACAGCGCCTCTTGCTTCGCTGTTTCCAAGTTTCTGTTTCGTCTGACCCTCGAACTGCGGATTTCCAATCTTTACACTTACAATAGCGGTCAGACCCTCACGGATATCATCGCCGCTCAGATTATTTTCATTCTCTTTTAAAAGCTTATTCTTTCGTGCATAATCATTAAACGTATTTGTAATGGCATTTCTGAAACCTGTAATATGGGTTCCGCCCTCAGGCGTATTAATATTATTTACAAAACCATAGCTGTTTTCTGTATAGGAATCGTTGTGCTGCATGGCAACCTCCACTGCCACGCCGTTCATTTCTCCCTCACAGTAAATGATTTCCGGATACAGCGGTTCCTTGCTTCTGTTAAGATAACTTACAAATTCGCGTATTCCTCCCTCATAATGGAAAGTTTTTTCTCTTTCCATATCTTCTCTGGTATCCTTAAGGACAATCTTTAATCCCTTGGTAAGGAACGCCATTTCTCTGAGACGCTGTTTCAGAACATCATAATCATATACGGTTTCTTCAAATATTTCTTTATCCGGAAGGAAATCAACGGTTGTTCCCGATTTCTCAGGTTCACACTCGCCTACTACTTTCAGCGGATACATTGTCTTTCCGCGCTCATATCTTTGTTTATATACTTTACCCTCTTTGTAGATTGTTACTTCCAGCCAGGTGGAAAGCGCATTTACAACAGACGCTCCAACTCCGTGAAGACCGCCGGATACCTTGTACCCTCCGCCGCCGAATTTGCCGCCTGCGTGAAGAATTGTAAATACTACCTCTACTGCCGGAATTCCTGCTTTATGATTAATACCTACCGGAATACCACGTCCGTTATCGATAACTGTAATTGAATTGTCAGGATTGATAATTACCTGAATTTCTGTACAAAAGCCCGCCAGAGCTTCATCAACTGCATTGTCTACAATTTCGTATACAAGATGATGAAGACCTCTGCTGGATGTACTTCCAATGTACATACCCGGTCTTTTCCTTACGGCTTCCAGCCCCTCCAGAATCTGGATCTGGTCGGCGCCGTATTCTGTATTCTCTCCGCCCATGTTATTCCTCCTGCTTCTATTTTTTATATTTGATAACAGCCTTATGGCCTGTAAAAAGACGCACTAATACCACTCTATTATAACACAAAAGACTGCCTCCCGACAGTCTTTTTTTGCAAGTATTCAATTATTCCCTGTTAATCAGATATTGATAAATATCTCTTTTCGTAACGCCTCTGTCCTTCGCGACAAGCTTCATTGCCTCTTTATGGGATACTCCTTTGCTTTCATAGATTTCCATATGTTCTTCAACAGATATCTGCTCCCATGAAGCCTGTTCTTCCTCCGCTATCTCCTGACGGCTCCGTCCTTCAATCACAAGAACACATTCCCCAAGAGGCTTTTCTGTGGAGTAATAAGTAATTAAATCCTGTATTGTTGTGCGAAAAGCAGTCTCATGTTTCTTGGTAAGCTCTCTGCAAAGTGTCATTCTGCGGTTTCCCAGAGTCTCCAGTAAATCCTCCAGAGTACGCACCAGCTTATGAGGCGCTTCATAGAGGATAATCGTCCTCGTCTCATTTACCAGCTCTTCAAGAACCGCCCTGCGCTCTTTTTTATCCATAGGCAAAAAAGCCTCAAACGCAAATCTTCTGGTAGGAAGCCCGGATAAGGTCAAAGCCGTGATACAGGCAGCGGGTCCGGGAAGAGACGTCACTTCAATCCCTGCATCATAGCACATGGCAGCCAGTTCTTCTCCCGGATCTGAAATCCCCGGCGTACCTGCATCTGTAATAAGGGCAATATTCTGTCCTTCCTGCATTTTTCTGATCAATACATAAGCCTTATCTATCTTGTTATATTCGTGATAGCTGGTCATAGGCGTCTTTATGTCAAAGTGGTTCAATAGCTTAATGCTGTTTCTGGTATCCTCCGCAGCAATCAGATCCACCTCCTTCAAGGTTCTCAAAACCCTGAAAGTAATATCCTCCAGATTACCTATGGGCGTTGCACATAAATATAATTTTCCGCTCATATCCTGACTCCTTCTCAGACCATTCCGTAAATATCCAGAATGTTCTTCGTATAAACTCCCGGTTTCTCATAGACAATCAGCGGAGGCTCCACAGTAATTCTGGAATTTCCGCCTTTCAGCGCCTCAATAAGAACCATATTCGGCTCTCTGTCTATGTATGGGTAAACAAGCTGCATCCTTTTGGGCTCCAGATGGTATTTCGTCAGCACATTCATAATTTCAGCCAGCCTGAAGGGTCTGTGTACCATATAAAATCTGCCCCTGTCTGTAAGAAGCTTCGATGCCTGACTCACCACATCTTCCAGCGTACAGAGAACTTCATGGCGCGCAATCGCCTTTGGCATATGGGGATTTGTAAGTCCATGCTGCCCTATCATATAAGGCGGATTACACGTAACAACATGAAAAGAAGCCGCCCCGAAAATTCCAGCCGCCTCTTTTATATCTCCCTGTACAATGCTGACATCTTCTTCCATGTGATTATATCTCACACTTCTTTCCGCCATCTGTGCACATTCTTCCTGGATTTCCAGACCGGTGAAATGTCTTCCTGCAGTCTTCGACTTCAGAAGAATCGGAATAATTCCCGTACCTGTCCCCATATCCAGTACATTTTCATTCTTTTTGATTTTTGCAAAGCCTGACAGCAGAACAGCATCCATACCGAAACAGAATTTCTCCGGATCCTGTATAATGAAACAGCCGTTCTGCAAATCGTCCAGGCGTTCCCGCTCCTTAATCAGATTCTCAGTCATCTAATTTGGAATCTCCTCTTTTATCCTCAAGACCTTCCAGTTCTTTTAATTCCTTCTCAGAAATCTTAACCTTCTTTTTCTTCGGACGGAATTTCAGTTCATCTACAAGGAATTCCTGAATTTCCTTTTCATCGTTGATTTCCACGATAACCTTTACTCTCTGGCGCAGTACGTTCACACTGTGAACCGTTCCCTGCAGTCCGTCCGGAGTTGTCACCGTATCGCCGATACCCGGAAGCTTCTTGTTCAGTTCCTCATAAGTTTCCTGCTCATTCTTAAGACAGCACATCAGTCGTCCGCATACGCCTGAAATCTTCGTCTGATTCAGGGAAAGATTCTGTTCTTTCGCCATCTTAATAGATACAGGCGCAAATTCCGAAAGATAAGTGTGGCAGCAGAGACATCTTCCGCAGATACCGATTCCGCCGAGAATTTTCGTCTCATCCCTTACACCTATCTGACGCAGTTCAATCCTTGTCTTAAAGATTGCAGCCAGATCCTTTACAAGCTGACGGAAGTCAATTCTCCCGTCCGCCGTAAAGTAAAATAAAACCTTATTGTTGTCAAACGTATATTCTGCATCAATGAGTTTCATCTCAAGACCGTGTTCCCGAATCTTCTTCTGACAGATTTTAAACGCTTCCCGCTCCTTTACACGGTTCTGTGCTTCTCTCTCATCATCTTCCTCGTCTGCTACGCGGAGAACTTCTTTCAGAGGATGTACAACGTCCTCATCTCCTACTTCTCTCGGTGCAAGCACCACTTTTCCGTATTCCACGCCGCGGGCAGTCTCCACGATTACATGGTCGCCAGCCTTAATTTCGTATTCTTTAGGACTGAAATAATAAATCTTTCCTACATTGCGAAATCTTACGCCTACTACTTTCGTCATGTTTCTATTTCTCCCTGATTGTCAGGAACAGAAGCTCCAGTGCAAGTTCGAAGTTTACGTTTGCTCTCAAACGTACCTTTGTTTTTTGCAGCGCATCGAGAATCTTCTCGATATTCTCATATGAGCGCTGGTTCGCCTGCTCCCTGATATAATTTATTTCCTGTTTAAATACCAGATTATCAATCTCCTTCGTCGCCTTAAACATCAGCACATCTCTGAACCAGAACTGGAACAGATCCAGATAGTCGTTGATATTCTGTTTCTCTCCGGAAAGACTCTTGATTGCGTCTGCCAATTCATAAACTTCCATAGTATTGGCATATTTCAAAATCTTCAGCGCATTTCCGGTCATTTCCGCAAATTCCTCTGATGTCGCAGCTCTTTGTGCTTTACCGATGCTTCCCTGGGCAAAGGATGTATCAATCTCTGCCTGATAGTCCGGAACATGAAGCCTCTCCATCAGATATTTTTTTACAAGACCGTCGTCAACTACCTTTAAATCCAGTCTCACACATCTGGAACGGATTGTCGGAAGAAGACCGTCTATATTGTTTGTCAAAAGCATAATCACCGCATACTCCGGCGGCTCCTCTATTGTCTTTAAAAGCGCATTCTGTGCCTGCGGATTCATCATATCCGCATCCGGAATCACATAAATCTTATGAGGGCTACAATATGGCTTGATTGCCACATCGTGGATTACCTGCTCACGGATTTCATCAATCGAAATGATTCCCGGCTTCTCATGGGTCACAAAAATGATATCCGGATGATTCTTTCCTGCTGCCTTCTTACAGGAATCACATTTCTGGCAAGGTTCTGTGCCGCCCTTCTCGCATTGGAGCGTAGCCGCAAAAGTCCCCGCAAGGAGCTTTTTCCCGGATCCCTGTTCTCCTGTAAAAATATAGGAATGGGATACCTTTCCCGTGGAAATTGCATTTTTTAAGTGTCTGATAATTTCCTCATGTCCAATAATGTTGTTAAATCCCATCATAAGAATCACCCCGCTTTTTTGTTTTCCTGTTGATTATACCATAAACCGGATTTATTGCATAGTACAACCCACATTCATTTTCGTACTTCTTCGATATAACTGACAATTTCAGAAACACAGGTTTCCAGATCATCGTTTACAAATCGTTTCCAGATTCCCGCTTTCGCCACATTCTCCTCTGAAAAATCAAGCTGGTCTGCCAGAAATCTGCGGCACATTTCCTCATATTTCGGATTTGCCTGTTCCCGTTCTCTCTTCAGCGCTCTGGAAAGACGTTCTCCATCCTCTACCTGAATATAAATCGGGCAGACTGCATCTCTGCCGTAATATTTACGCATTTTAATAAAAGATTCCAGAGTTCCGATTCCCAGATAATCTGCTCTGTCCAGATCTACCTGACCGTCATCTGCTGTGAAATAAGTCCAGATTCCGTGAACCGTATTATAATTTCTCGCCTCAATAAGGCAGCCCTTTCTCCGAAATTCCTTTAACTTCTTTTCGTCTGTAAAAAAATAATTCTTTCCTTCTTCCTCCCCTGCCCTTATCGGACGGGTTGTATATAAAACAAGCCTGTTTAAACCAAGCTTCTCATTCGCTCCCAGAAGAGAATAAATCTTATCCTTTCCGGATGCGCTCTTTCCCATAATGTAAAATATTTTTCCCATTTATCCTTATCCACCTATCGGGCGACTACGCAGATTGTCTGATTCGTGCTGTCGCTTAATCCCTGCAGTTCAAATCCCTGCTCAAGGTATCTTCTCACATTTCTCACGAAATGTCCAGTAATCTGTTCTCCCGGCACAATGATCGGAATTCCCGGCGGATAAAGATAAGCGAATTCCCCTGAAATACGGCCAATGCTTTCATCGAGATGACAACGCTTCTGAGGCGAATCCATAGCCTGCGAAATACTGGTCATCTGCGCCATCTTGGCATAAGCACACGCTTCCTTCTCTTCCGTTTCTTTTATATCTTTTAACGCTTCTCTTCTGTCAATTTCCTCGATGGCAGCCACAAGACGCTCCATACCTTCTTTTGTATCGCCAACAGAAGCGATTCCCAGAACATAGTTCTCCGATTCCATCTCCATCTCGATATGAAATTCCTCTCTCAGGATTCCATGAAGCGTCTTTCCGTTCAATGAAGTTCCAACTGTAGAAAAAAGGAATTTCGAACGGTCAAAATCATAAACTCCCGTACATTTGAGGGTTTCCGGTCTTAAATCAGGATTTATAAGAACAATATGCTTACATTCGCACAGCCTGCGCCTTACCGCCTCCAGATTCTTCGTAAACTCTTCAAACATCCTGCTGCCGTCACGGCTTAATTTATCTATGCAGGCGTCAATACTTGCCATGAGAATATAGGAGGGACTGCTGGTCTGGTAAATATCCATAAACCTTCTTATCTTCTCTGTGTCCGGCAGGCTGCTGCAAACATGAAGCACCGCAGTCTGCGTCATGGACGGCAGGGTCTTATGAAAACTCTGTACCACAATATCTGCCCCAAGCTCTGCCGCAGAATCAGGAAAATAATCAGAAAACCTCAAATGCGCTCCGTGCGCCTCATCCACAATCAGAGGAATTCCGAATTTATGCGCTGCATGTGCAATGTTCTTCACATCAGAAACTACCCCGTCATAAGTAGGAGATGTGATAAGGACTGCTTCCACATCCTGATTCTCCTCCAGATATCTTTCCACACGGGTCGGTGAAATTCCGCCGTTTATCCCCAGTTTGGGGTCTGACTGTGGATAAATATAAACCGGCTGTATATCTCGCAGATACAATGTATGATAAACTGCCTTATGACAGTTTCTTGCCATTAGAATTTTACCGCCTTTTTGTACACAGGCGCTGATAGCAGCCTGAAGCGCGGCTGTGCTTCCATTTACACTAAACAGGCACTTCTTTGTTCCGTACAGACGGGCAGCAGCTTCCTGCGCATCTCTGATGATTCCTTCCGGATGATGCAGATTATCAAATCCGCCAATTTCTGTAATATCCCTTTCAAAGGGGAATACTCCATCTACAGATTCCGGATTCCGTTTATGCCCAGGCATGTGAAACGGATAAAAATCACTTCTGCCATAAGCTTCTAATTCCTTATAAAGTCTTTCCATAAGACATCCCTTTCAACCAGTTTATACAATCTGAATCACACCTTGAATCGGTAGCCTACGCCCCAGATCGTCTCAATGTACTGAGGCTTCGCTGTGTTTACTTCTATTTTTTCACGGAGCTTCTTGATATGCACGGTAACTGTCGCGATATCTCCCACAGACTCCATATCCCAGATTTCCCGAAACAGCTCTTCTTTCGTAAATACTCTGTTCGGATTCTGCGCGAGGAAGGTTAAAAGGTCATACTCTTTAGACGTAAAGGTTGTTTCCTCTCCGTTAATCCACACTCTTCGGGCAGTTTTATCAATCTTGATTCCACGGATTTCCACGATATCATTCTTCTGCACCTGTGAACCGATAAGACGATTATAACGCTCCATATGCGCTTTTACTCTTGCCACAAGCTCGCTGGGACTGAATGGCTTCGTCATATAATCGTCTGCCCCAAGGCCAAGCCCTCTGATTTTATCAATATCATCCCTCTTGGCAGATACCATGATAATCGGGGTATTCTTTTCCTGACGAACCTGTCTGCATATTTCAAAACCGTCAACCTCAGGAAGCATCAAATCCAGAATAATCAGATCGAATTCCTCGCTCAATGCCCGTTCCAGTCCTTTGTCTCCGCGATTACAGATTTCTACATCAAAGCCGGACAGCTCCAGATAATCCTTCTCCAAATCTGCAATTGCTTCTTCGTCTTCTATAATTAAAATCCTGCTCATTCTGCCGGTACCTCCTGATATTTTCTAAGTACAAAATACATAATAGTTCCAATTCCAAGCCTGCTTGTAGCCCACACTTTCCCTCCGTGATCTTCGATAATTTTTTTCACGATGGAAAGCCCTATTCCGCTTCCGCCCTTTGATGAGTTTCTGGATACATCTGTGCGGTAAAAACGGTCAAATACGTGCGTCAGATCCTTGGAAGCGATTCCCTTGCCGTTATCTTCAATCTCCACCTGAATAAAATCACCTACATCCTTTACACGAATCTGGATAATCTTTCTGTCCTTTTCCATATATTTGATGGCATTGCTGATAATATTGTGTATTACACGGCGAATCTGTTCTCCGTCCGCTATTATAAGAACATTTTGTTCTACATAATTTGCATAGACAAGCTCTATGTTTCTTGTTTCCAGTTCCAGACCAATTTCCTCTGCACAGTCTCCGAAATAATCCTCAACATTCAGTTTACTGAACGTATACGGTATCCTGTTCGTGTCAATTTTGGAATAAAAGGTCAGTTCATTAATGAGATGGTCCATCTCATTTGTCTTGTTATAAATTGTTTTAATGTAGCGCTCCATCTTTTCCGGTGTGTCGGCAACACCGTCCATAATGCCCTCCACATATCCCTTTACCGCTGTGATAGGAGTCTTTAAATCATGGGAAATATTGCTGATCAGTTCTTTATTTTCTCTGTCAAGCAGTACCTTTTCCTCAGCAGATTCCTTCAGCCTGCGGCGCATTTCCTCGAAGTCCTGACAAAGCTCCGAAAATTCATCGTTCCCCTCCACTTCCAGCACGAAGTCAAGATTGCCTTCTTTGATATTATGGGTAGCTTTTTTCAGATTCAAAAGGGGGGCAGCTATACTTCTGTAAATCCATAAACCTACAGACAGTGCTGTAAACAGCAAAATAACCAACGCTGTAAACAACAGATCCTTCGTCATTAGTCTTACCTGCATCTGACTATTGTTTATTTCCGTGATGATGTCATAAACAATTTCCTGTGAATCGCCGCTTCTTTCCTCCAGAATCTGTTTCGCCCGAGACTGACTGAAACCATACAGAGTCGCGGAAAAAAGCAGAAGCGGAACCAGAATAATCATCACAAAGCCGACAATAATCCTTGTTTTCATTTTCATAAAAAATGCTCCGTTCTTTCTTAGAATTTCTGATTTAATGTCAAAATAATCACGTACAACATTATTTCGTTCTGTAAAGCTATTATATCATAAAGCCTCCGGACCATCTCTAAATTTTTTATAAAAAGAAAAGCCCTCCGCAATCTCAGTCTGAAAATTACGAAGGGCTCTGTATGTTTTTATTTTTTTATAATTCCGAAAAAATTATAAGTATTTCTTTAAATCTTCAACTTTGTCCAGTTTTTCCCATGGAAGCTCTACGTCAGTTCTTCCGAAATGTCCATATGCCGCTGTCTGTTTGTAGATTGGACGGCGAAGGTCAAGCATCTTGATAATTCCTGCCGGACGAAGGTCGAAATTTTCACGGATAATCTCTACCAGCTTTGTATCGGACAATTTACCTGTTCCAAATGTCTGAACATTAATGGATGTAGGCTGCGCTACACCGATTGCGTAAGAAAGCTGGATTTCACATTTATCTGCAAGTCCTGCCGCTACAATATTCTTTGCAACGTAGCGGGCTGCATATGCTGCAGAACGGTCAACCTTTGTACAGTCCTTTCCGGAGAAAGCGCCGCCGCCGTGACGTCCCATTCCACCGTAAGTATCTACGATAATCTTTCTTCCTGTAAGACCGCTGTCGCCGTGAGGTCCGCCGATTACGAAACGTCCTGTCGGATTAATGAAATATTTCGTGTTTTCATCAACCATATCCGCCGGAATGATTGCATCAAATACATATTTTTTAATGTCTTCATGAATCTGTTCCTGAGTTACCTCCGGATCATGCTGTGTGGAGCATACAACTGCATCAAGACGGAATGGTTTACCTTCTTCATTGTACTCTACTGTAACCTGAGTCTTTCCATCAGGTCTTAAGTAGCTTAATGTGCCGTCTTTACGAACCTTTGTAAGCTGATAAGCAAGCTTATGTGCCAGATTGATTGCATATGGCATATACTCTTCTGTCTCGTTTGTAGCGTAACCGAACATCATACCCTGATCGCCTGCGCCGATTGCATCAATCTCATCCTCGCCCATTTTTGCTTCCAGAGCTTTATCTACGCCAAGCGCGATGTCGGCTGACTGCTCGTCGATAGCTGTGATAACACCGCAGGTATCTGCATCAAAACCGAATTTACCGCGTGTATAACCGATTTCACGAACAGTATCTCTTACGATTTTCTGAATATCCACGTAAGCGTTTGTAGTAATTTCACCCATAACAAGTACAAGACCTGTTGTTGTAGCAGTCTCACATGCTACACGGCTCATCGGGTCCTGCTCCATAAGAGCGTCGAGAATGGCGTCGGAAATAGCGTCGCACATTTTATCCGGATGGCCTTCTGTTACAGATTCAGATGTAAATAAAATTTTCTCCATTGTATTCTCCTTTATTTTTTCAGAATAAGTAAAAACAGCCCGAACTAATCGGACTGTTCTATCTCATAAACAATCCTCTTATTGTTCGATTACTCGCTCAGGCTGGCACCTTCCTGTTTTCAGGGGTTGCCGTGGCTTCACAGATCCTTTGTATCTCCACCACTCTGAATAAAAGGCTATTTTTATCTTTTATTGATTGCTGCATCCCATACAATATACTCATTGCTTCGGATTGTCAACATTTTTTTTGTTTTTTATCAAATATTTATAAACGTCCCAAAACAGGATCATCCTACGCGAAGACGGAATTTCTGAATCTCCTTTTCACTGGAAACTTTCTCAATCTGCGCTCCCAGAGAACGAAGCTTCTCCTCGAAATTCTCATATCCTCTCTGGATATAGACAATATCATCTACAATCGTCACGCCCTCTGCTGCCAGACCTGCAATAACAAGAGCTGCGCCTGCACGTAAATCAGGAGCGCTGACTCTGGCGCCTGTGAGCTTCTTCACGCCGTCAATGATTGCAGAATTGCCTTCTACCTTGATATGAGCGCCCATGCGTGCAAGCTCGTCCGCATATTTGAAACGATTTTCAAAAATACTTTCTGTAACGATACTGGTACCTTCCGCAAGTGTCAGCGTTACACCGATCTGAGGCTGCATATCTGTCGGATATCCCGGATATGGAAGTGTCTTTACATGAGTACGGCGAAGCTTTCCTGTAGCGCGGACACGTACTGCATCATCAAATTCCTGTACTTCACATCCGATTTCTTCCAGTTTCGCTGTGGTAGCTTCCAGATGCTTCGGAATTACGTTTTTAACTGTAATATCTCCGCCTGTAGCCGCTGCCGCAAACATAAAAGTACCTGCTTCAATCTGGTCCGGAATAATAGAATACTCTGTGCGATGAAGCTTCTCCACACCTTTAATACGAATCACGTCTGTACCTGCGCCTTTAATATTAGCGCCCATACTGTTCAGGAAATTGGCAACATCAACTACATGAGGCTCTCTTGCCGCATTCTCGATAATCGTACGTCCCGGCGCCATAGCTGCCGCCATCATAATATTGATTGTAGCGCCTACAGATACCACGTCCAAAAAGATATGACTTCCGTGAAGATTTTTCGCTTTAGCCACAATCGCTCCGTGAAGGATATCCACATCTGCGCCAAGCGCACGGAATCCCTTCAGATGCTGGTCAATCGGACGGCTTCCGATGTTGCATCCGCCTGGAAGCGGAACTTCTGCATGTTTGTATTTGCCAAGCAGCGCTCCCAGAAGATAGTAGGAAGCACGGATTTTTTTGATATATTCATAGTCTACACTGACATCGCCGATAGTTGAACCATTAATCTTTACTGTAGAATGATTGATTCTTTCTACCTGCGCGCCGATACCGGCAATTGCTTCAAGCAGTACATTGATGTCTCTTACATCCGGCAGATTTTCAATTAAAATAGTTTCATCTGTCATAATCGCTGCTGCCAAAATTGCCAAAGCCGCATTTTTCGCGCCGCCAATCTCAACTTCACCGACTAAAGGGTTGCCACCTTTTATAACATACTGTTCCATAATACACCTCTATGATTATTTACACTCCACGAGCGATAACGAAATTTTTACTGAAAATGAAAGCTCCGTACTGTATACAGTTCTTTCTTGGAAATCAGTTGTATATTATAACATAGTTTCACCATTTGTAAACAAAAATTATTTCTTTCGCAAAAACTCGTTCAGGCTCTTCCTGTGTCAACAGTTACTTTTTCACTATTCAGTATCTCCAAAACTGCCTGCAGACTTGCTTCCAAATCTTTCCCTTCTTCATCTATCACAATGTCCGCATATTTTTCATATAAAGGAGTTCTTTCCTCGTATAACTCCTTTAAGGTCTGGCCATCCTTTAATACAACGCCCCGTCCTTTCAGATTACCGAGCCGTCTGGAAACTGCCTCGAGAGATAACTTCAGATATACGACCCTGCCAATTGACTTCAGATGCTGCATTGCCTCGTCGCAGTATACCACACTTCCGCCGGTAGCAATCACTGTATTTTCCGCCTCTATGGACGCATTCACACGATTCTCTACAGCCATGAAGCCTTCTGTCCCTTTTTCTTCAATAATGCGGGAAAGACGCTTTTTTTCCTGTTTCTGGATCAGGAGATCAGAATCCAGAAATTCATATCCAAGTATCTTGGCAAGGACAACGCCGAGAGTGCTTTTTCCAGCTCCCGGCATTCCGATCAATGTCACATTGTTCATCCCTGTGTCCTTTCATTTTAGCATAATTTTAATTGCTTCTTCAAGCTTTTCTGCGGGCTTTCCTTTTCTTTTTCACACTGTATCCAAAGGTTCCCAGCTTCTTCCCTGTTCCAAGATATTCCCCGTGAGAATATACAAGGGGGCGGGCTTTATTCAGGTGAAATTTCTCCTTTTCATCCATATATGCCTCATCTGCATGAACTGCAAGCACCTCTGCAAGAAACATATGATGAGAACCCAATTCCTTTACTTCTTTCACCCTGCACTCAATCGAAACCGGAGACTCTTTAATAAGCGGTACTTTAACATACTCCGCCTTTTCTTTTGTAAGATTCATTTCCGCAAACTTATCTACGTCTCTTCCTGAGCGCACGCCGCAATAATCTGTAGCATACGCCAGTTCCTCTGTCGTAAGATTGATGACAAATTCTCCTGTATCTTTTATCATCTGATACGAATACCGGGATGGTCTCACGGAAATAGAAACCATCGGCGGATTTGTACAGACAGTTCCGGCCCATGCCACAGTAATGATATTATCATTTCCTTTTCCGTCAGATACGCTTACCATAACTGCCGGAAGCGGATAGAGCATGTTTCCTGCCTTCCATAATTTTTTTGACATTTTTTACCGTCCTTAATTGTAATCGTTCTGGCTCATAACCGCAGCTTCCATCAGAGCCGGAATCAACTGTTTCTTTCTGGAGACAATTCCTTTCAGATAGAATGCCTCATTCTCCGGCTCAATATTAAAGGCAGTTTTCGCCATTTCTTCACTTCCCTCACCATAATAGAGAAGTTCCGTTGATTCTTCTATGATATTTGTAAGCATAAAGTAAACTCTTGTAACTCCGTGACGTCCGCATTCGCTTACCATAAACGGCAGCAGGCGCTCTTTGATGTCCAGAAGCTCTGAATTATCCATAGAGCTGATCTGTCCGACTCCGAAGGTTACATCGCCTTCTGCAATAAATTTCTTGTAATCCTGATAAAAAATCTCTTCCGGTGATTTATCTTTCAGGTTGCTTCCTGCTTTAAACATTTCTCTTGCAAACTGCTCAATATTGATATCTGCAATCAGCGCCAGCGCTCCTGCTGCCATTTTGTCCGCAAGGGTACAGGTCGGTGAACGGAACATAAGTGTATCCGAAATAATCGCAGCACAGAGAAGCCCTGCAATCGTAGGAGAAATTTCTATTCTCTGCTCTCCGTACATCTGATACAGAATCGTAGCAGTACAGCCCACAGGCTGGTTGCGGAAAGAAATCGGCTTCATCGTCTCAAGAGAGCCCAGTTTATGGTGATCGATGATTTCCACAATCTCTGCTTTTTCGATATTATCAACAGCCTGAGTCCTCTCATTATGGTCTACAAGAGCCACCCTTTTTTTCGAAATATCCAGAAAATTTCGTCTGGAAATCGTTCCCACACATTTTCCCTTTTTGTTAATGACAGGGAATGCGCGATGGCGGTGTTTGATCATAATTTCCTGAATATCGTCTGTGAAGTCCTCAGTGCTGAACGTAATCAGATTTTCTGTCTGCATAATGTATTTCACAGGAATACTCTGATTGATCAGTCTCGCAATCGTAAAAGTATCATGGGGCGACATAATGATCACAATATCTTTTTCATGGGCAAGCTTGATTACTTTCTCGGAAACTTCCACCCCCATGCTGACAATGATACAGCTTACATTCTGTTCAATCGCCTCAAGATGATCCTCTTCACGGTCTCCCATGATGATAAGGTCGTCTTCTTCGATATACGCCTTCATCATTTCCGGATTCGCAGTTCCCACAAGAACCTTTCCTTTTACGAAATACCCATGCTCATTTCCTTCTATTACGATTCCTTCCAAAGTTTCTGCAATTCGCTTATACTGGGTTCTCGCATTGGACAGAAGATAACTGTCTGTTGTATCCATATAGGTCTGAGCAATATCTCCCACAGTAATCATCCCTTCCAGTATGCCGTCTTTATCACGGATTGGAAGAGAAACTATGCTTTTTTCCTGCATGAGATCCCATGCATTCTTCAGAGACATACTCTTATCCGCCTCCGGGCTGATACGGATGTCCATATCCTTTACCTGGGTTCCGATATTGGAAAGGTATCCGGGCGGACGAACTCCGAACCTGTTGAGAACATACTCTGTTTCCTCATTAAGCTGTCCTGCACGCTTCGGAATATATCTGGTATTGCCCTGTCCTGTTCTGTTTTTTATATCTGCATACGCAATAGCTGAACAAATAGAATCTGTATCCGGATTCTTATGTCCAAGTACGTATATTTTTTCCTGATTTTTCATGAAAACATTTCCTTTTTCACTTTATTTTAATCCAATTTGATTCCTGCAAATAAAGAGCCGAGAGAAGTCGTTGCTTCCTCTCCCGCATCCGGAAGCTCAATGATTTCTTCTTCTATTTCTTTTGCCATAACGTCAGAAGCTTCTTTTATGCTGAGACTGATTTTTCCGTCTTTTACAGCAGTAACTTTTACTTTTACCTTATCTCCGACAGCAAGAACTTCTGATGGTTTCTTTATTCTTTTTTCACAAATCTGGGAAATATGAACAAGACCGGAAAGTCCGTTTCCAAGATTTACGAAAGCTCCATATGTCTGAAGACTTTCTACTGTTCCCTCTGTCACAAGGCCAACCTCCAGATTGGAAACCTTATTCTTTCTCTCCTCTTCTGCTTTTTCTCTTAAAATCTCTTTTGCGGAAAGAATCAGTCTGTCGCTCTCCTTATCTACGTCAAACACCTGCACCTGAATATGTCTGTTCAGATATTCATTTGTGTCTTCAACATAATTAAGCGCCAGCTTGGAAGCCGGAATAAATCCGCGAACGTCTTCTACATATGCGATTACGCCGCCGTTTACAATTCCCTTTACCACTACATCAAACACTTCCCCAGACTCTTTTAATTCTTTTAATCTGTCCCATGCAAGCACATCATTCGCCTCTGTTCTGGATAAAAGAATGTTTCCGTGTCCGTCGTCTTTTCTTACGACAGTAGCAGAAACTTCGTCTCCTACATGTACTTCCTCTTTTACATTAAAGCCCGGCTCTCTGCTGTAATCCTCCACCGGAATAATTCCCTCTGCGTAATATTTCAGGTCAAGTACCACTTCTTTTTCATCTACACTGATTACAGTTCCTGTAAGAATATCACCTTCTTCAATTTTCTTAAAAGACGCTTCCAGTTCTGCTTCGAAATCTTTCATTGTTTCAGCCATAATTCCTTCTCCTTTTGCTTATCCTCTATATCTTTTCACACTTATCTTTCAAAAATTATCGTAGTTTTTTTCATTATAGCACACCCTCCGAAGAATGGAAATAAAAAAAGCCCCTGAAAAAAGGCCTATATACGAGGAGTGCCCCGGCAGTGGTTTACCGGGGCAATTATTATGAAAAAATATATGTGTAATGATAACATTACAACGTCTTTTGTACGTTCTTTCGAACTGAATATATAATAGCAATCATTTATGAACAGAATATGAACAGTATATGAAACTAAAATTAACTTTCGTTTATTTGCACAATTTTATTTTTATATTTTTTATTTTTTTATAGAATTATTACATAGTACATGGATTTTTTCCACTCTATCTATGTGTACTTTTAAGTAAAGCCCTTACGGATTTTTCCATTTCTGTATAAAGTCCATTCTTCCATGTCCTATTCCCATAATCTGACACATTCATAAATCTTTCGACATTTGTTCAAAGTTTTTTCATAACTTAAACATGATTCTCTCACATATATCCTATATACTGTAACCATAAAAATAATACAGCCAACATTATTTTTATAAAATTTCTTTTTCATATGTTGATTACTCCCCAAAGTAATCAACTCTCCTTCCTTTTAAAAAATAAATTCGAGATGTAACATGCAAAAAGCATCCGCCTAGCCACCGGATGCTTTTTGTTTTGTCTTTTTATTAATTTTTTAAATCATAAAATGCATTTGCCAATTCTGCAAACTGCTCCAAAGTCAGCGCTTCTCCTCTGATATTCAAAGATAGCCCGCAGTCTGTCAGCGCTTTTTCAATTTCTTCTCTGGAAAAGCTTAATTCCTGAGAATTCTTCAGTCCGTTGACCAGAGTTTTTCTCCTCTGATTAAACGAAGCGCGGATAATCCCGAACATCAGCTTTTCATCTTTTACCTGTACAGGAGGTTCTTCATATTTTTCCAGACGAATAACTGCGCTTCCAACCTTCGGTCTTGGCATAAAACAGTTGGGCGGAACATTTGCAACAATCTGAGGCTTCGCATAATACTGCACAGCCAGAGACAGCGCGCCGTAATCCTTGGTTCCCGGTCCTACCTGCATTCTGTCTGCAACCTCTTTCTGAACCATGATTGTAATAGAATCAATCGGAACCTTATTTTCAAAAAGCCCCATGATAATCGGCGTTGTAATGTAATACGGCAGATTCGCCACTACCTTAATCGGTCGTCCACCGTTTTTTTCAAGAGCAAGCTGTCTTAAATCAACCTTCAGAACATCGTTGTTAATTACCGTTACATTGTTCCAGTCCTTAAGAGTATCTGCAAGAATGGGAATCAGTGTATTATCAATTTCTACTGCTGCTACTTCCCTTGCAGCCTCTGCAAGATATTGTGTCATCGTTCCGATACCCGGTCCGATTTCCAGAACAAAATCATCTTTCGTGATATTTGCAGAAGCAATAATCTTTTCCAGCACATGGGTATCGATCAGAAAGTTCTGACCAAATCGTTTCTGGAAAGCGAAATTATACTTCTGAAGCACCTCTATGGTATATTTGGGATTTCCCAGATAAGGTCTGGCCATAATCATTACTTCCTTTTCATTTTCTTATTATTCGTTGTACTAGATAAAGTCTTTCTCATAGAGAACGATAAATCCGTCGTTATCTGTACGTTTCTTGGAAATATTCCGTTTAAACTTACGAATGCCGCCCTGAGATTTCATAATCGCCGCATCGATCAGGTCTTTCACAGCGCCAACGCTCATAGGCTCATCTTCCTTCTGGTTTGTACTGATCAGATTATAAAGAGCCAGCATACCCATCTGGTCAATGGTATATCCGTTTTCTTTCGTATAAACTCTTGCAAAATTTACAAGCTCATCGTTTGTAAAAACAGGAATATTAATCATAGATGTAAACTTCTTCGCAAATTTCGGGAATCTGGCAATAAGCTTACGCATACCAATCTTCTCATCCTCAATAATCACGATCATGCCTTCCGTATCCGCTTCCATTGCCTTATCAAGCATGTCTACTGTCCGCTGATTTAACTGGTTGGCATTTTCGATAACAAGAAATCCTCCGGAAAGTTTCTTCACAATTGCAGGAATATCCTTATCGTTAATCTGGTCTGCAAAAACATAGGCAACCTTGGATGCTTCTATGTTGAGCTCCTTGCAGATTGCAGGAATCAGTCCTGAAATCAGTCTTGTCTTTCCGCATTCTCTTCCGCCCATAATGATGATATTTCCTGTTTTGGAAGTTGTATCCGATGCTGCAAGCTGCACATCGCATAAAGTATCAATCAACTGTTCTTCCAGTCCCGGAACTTTCACGAAGTATGTAAATATTTTTTTCTCCTCATCACGAAGCTGTCTTTCACGCGGAACGATATCAAGAGGATCTGTCTCCTCTCCTGTCTGGAAAGATGCGATTAACTGCTCAAGCTCTTCCTCTTCTGTGAGAGCTCTTTTAGCCTGCTGCGGTTCGTCGGAAACAGGTTCGTCCTTCGCAAGCGCATCTGCCTGTTCGCTCAGAAGATTTCCAAGGAAATCCTCTTCATCGCTGTCTGTAGGATTAAAATCCGGTCTTCGGGAAGCCGGTCCGTTCAGAAATTCTTCCTCTGCGCTCTGCAGATCTTCTTCCGTCAGGAACTCTTCCTCCTCAAGTCTCGGTATCTCCTGCTTTTTCTCCGCCTGAAGGCCAATCTGTGCAGAAGCTGTTTCCCTCAAATCTTCAGGAACGGACTCCTTTGCTTCCTCCGGAGCTTCTGCTTCATTTGCAGCTTCTTCCTCCATCATCTCGGCAGTCTCATCTGCTTCCGGTTCTTTCGGAATCTCGATTCCCTGCGCAGAAGCTGCTGCCAGAATGGTATCCTCCAGATTAAAGTCAAAATCAAAGTTTTTCTTTTCTTCCGCAATTTCTTCCTGTGTGATATCCGGTGCGGAAATAGGCGGAGCCTGAGGAATGTCTATTTTTTTCATAGAATCCGGAATCTTAAGCTCAGGCATTTTTATGGTATTTGAAAAATCAGGCTTCACACCCGGAATTTCCGGCTCAAGCGCAGGTACGTTTTCCGGTTCAGAAACAGTATTTCCTGTTTTTATAAGTTCTTCCGGAATAGATTTCTCAACCTCTGCTTCATCGGTCTGGGTTTCTTCCAAATCGTCTTCTTTCTTTTTGCCGTTGAAAATATCGCGAATGCCTTTGGATATCTTTTCCTGAAGACTCTCCACACTATTGAGATCTCTTTCATCCAGACGAATGCTTTCAATCCGTTTATTCTCTGGTTTTTCTGAAGCTTCTGCTGCATCTTCCTGACCATTCTTTGCAGCGTCTTCTTCCATTGCTTTCTTCTCTTCCGGAGTAATCAGCTTCGGAATAAACTGCTGCTCAAATTTCTCACGCTCAGCTCCTGTAAGCTCGCCCATACGCATCTTAAGGTCCAGAGTCTTTGTTACATATTTGCCCTCGCTGAACCACAGAATAATCTCGTTGCATAAATCAAGACATCTTTCTTTATCCCCGGCTTTATAGTAAAGGGTTGCCAGCTCATAAGACCATTTTTCAGTAAACTCTCTGTCCTTGTACTCTTCCAGAATCTTAATCTGCTCATTTAAAGACGCATTTTTCGCTCTGGCAATCTTATATTCCAGAATATACTGCGTGTTATCGTTTGACGCTACCTGTTTATATTCATCGAAAAATTCTACAGCATCTTCAATATCATTCATCTTCAATGAAATTTCAATCAGACGGTACAGAATGTTTTTTCCGATAGATGCCCGGTTATAAGCCAGGAGAAAAATTTCCTTACTGTCTTCATAACGCTTATTCGCAGCATAAATTTCACCTACGACACATAATGTGCGGACATTTTTTACACGGCGCCAGTCAATACTGTCCACAATGCTCATAGCGCCTTTATAGTCCTTAAGCTGAACCAGTTTATTAATTTCTTCAAGTTTTATCCGAAATTCTTCTTTGTCCAATACATTCACCAACTTTCCCGGAGATAATATCTCCAAACTCATCATTACACAGTCTTAGCCCCAGTTTATCATAAGCAGTCGCTCTTTGTCAAAAACTACTTCTGATACGGTTCATAAACCTGTCCCTTCACAACATGAAACACCTTATTTATCTCAAAGCGGTGGCTGATAAAATCATCCAGCCCCGTACAGGTTATCATTGTCTGAATATCATGGATACTCTCCAGAAGGTAAGTCTGTCTGCTGCTGTCAAGCTCCGACAATACATCGTCAAGAAGAAGAACCGGAGTATCCCTTATTTTACGTTTCACAATATAAATTTCAGACAGCTTCAGGGAAAGAGCTGCTGTACGCTGCTGCCCCTGAGAGCCAAATCTGCGAATATCAATTCCGTTTGCCTTTACGCAGAGATCGTCTCTGTGAGGTCCTACAGAGGTGAGCTTCATCCGCATATCGCGGTCCCTGTTTTTTATAAGCTCCTTCTCGAAATTCTCCTCGCTGACACTTGGCTCATAAAGAACCTCCAGCTCTTCCGCTCCTCCTGTGAGATTGCTGTGAATTCCATGAATAATCTCATTTAATTCCTTTACAAACTCCTTCCGCTTCCGTATGATCTGCTGTCCGTAATTTACAATCTGCATATCCCATATATCAAGAGTATCCTTAAGTCCCGGATTCACATAAAGATCCTTAAGAAGTTTATTTCTCTGGTTTAAAATATGATTATAGTTTGCCAGATCCGTAAGATATATTTTGTCAAGCTGGCAAAGCTCCAGATCAAGAAACCGTCTTCTTTCTCCCGGCCCGTTTTTGATAATATTCAGGTCTTCCGGTGAGAAGAAAACCATATTTACCACGCCAAAAAGCTCACTGGCCTTCCTGATAGGAAGACCATTGATCGCTGCGCCCTTTGCCTTGTTTTTCTTCAGATGCATATCTATCTTGTACGGCGCTCCATCCTTTTTCACAATCATACGGATATGAGACTCCTCTTCATCGAAGCGGATCATTTCTCTGTCCTTACTTCCCTTGTGGGATTTTGTTGTGCCGCACAGATAAACAGATTCCAAAATATTCGTTTTTCCCTGAGCATTGTCTCCGTAAAAGATGTTCGTCCCTTTATCCAGATTAAGCTCCAGAGAATCATAATTTCTGAAATTTTTTAATTGAACGGATTCAATATACATTCGCTCACCTGATTACTTTAATTTCATTACCGTCATAAGAAATTACGTCGCCTTCGTAAACTTTCCGTCCACGGCGGACATCCACCTCACCGTTGACCTTTACCAGACCATCCGCAATCACGTATTTCGCTTCTACTCCGTCCTCCACAACTCCTGCAAGTTTCAGAGCCTGACCCAGTTTAATAAATTCATCTCTTATACAAATTTCCTGCATAATTATACACCCCTTATCTCGCCTGATTCTGGTTTATATTAACCGGAAGAATTAAATATGTGTAGTTTTCTTCGTCGTCCCTGATAAAGCATGGAGCTTTCGGGTTTACAAGGTAGATATTTATTGTTTCATCGTCAATAACCTTCAGAGCATCAATTAAAAACTTGGGATTAAATCCAATCAGAATATCTTTTCCCTCTTTATCAATATCAATATCCTCATTCATAGAACCCATTGCTGAATCAATTTTAAGTTCCATAGAATTGTCAGTGATGCTAATGATAATCGGCTTCTTATCTCCCTCTCTTACAAGAAGAGTTGCTCTGTCAATACAGTCAAGAAATTCTTTTTTGTTGATGGTAAGTTTTGTCTCATAATCGCTGGAAAGCATCTGGTCAATTCTGAAATATTCTCCCTCAATCAGTCTGGAAACTACCATAGTCTGGTCAAATTCAAACAGAATATGATTTTTGGTAAAGAAAATGCTGACCTGATCGTCCACTTCACCGGAAAGAATCTTACTGATTTCGTTTAAAGTTTTTCCGGGAACAACCACTTTGCGGTCTGAATAACTGTTTTTCAGATCCATTTTACGAATGGAAATTCTATGGCCATCCAGTGAAACAATTTTCAGACAGTTGTTTTTAATTTCAAACAGTTCACCTGTCATTAAACGGTTATTTTCATTTACAGCAATGGAGAAAATAGTCTGACGAATCATTTCCTTTAAGGTATATTGTGAGATAGTCAGTGATTCGTCTCTTTCTATAATAGGGAGATAGGCAAAATCTTCCCCTGATCTTCCGGGAATATTAAATTTCGCTTTTTCACAGGTAATGGTGGCAGTAAATTTATCATCGGTCTTAATGGTTACATCACTGTCAGGAAGACGTCTGATGATTTCATAAAAAATTTTAGCATCAAGGGCAATGATACCTTTTTCTGCAATCGTACCTTCAACAATTGTTTCAATACCAAGTTCCATGTCGTTGGTTGTAAATTTAATCTGGTTTGTTGTTGCATCAATTAAGATACAGCCAAGAATTGGCATTGTTGTTTTTGATGGTACTGCTTTGAGAGATATGTTTACGCTTTTGAGTAAATTGTTTTTGTTACATATAATTTTCATTGTGTGTATAACTCCCTTTCTGGATAAAGTGGTTTGTTTATAAATAATATTTAAGAAAAAATCCGCCGTAACCGCCGTAGGGGGTGTGAATATGTGAAAAACTCCATTTGGGGCAGTAAATACAAGGGGTTCGAGTATGGATAACTTCGTGTAAAGTTGTGGTTAAAGTATGTGAATAACCTGTGTACAACCAGGAGGCGTTTTTTGTCCCCAAAAGTTATACACACTTATACACATTCTATCAACATTCTTTACACCCCGTTCATGGAAACTTATCCACATAGTTCTTTATAAGGAAGTTTAAGCCTGTGGATTAATTTTTTTCTTTAAGGTTTCAATGGTGTTTTTCAGATTTTCGTCGCTTGCGATCTCTTTTTCTATTTTTTCGATACCATGCATAATGGTTGTATGGTCACGGTTACCCAGACTTTTTCCGATGGATTTCAGCGGAGTAGAGATGATTTCTCTACAAAGATACATGGCAACCTGACGGGGAACTACAATTTTTGCATTACGTTTGTTTCCCAGAAGGTCGGAAACGCTTACATCAAAGTGTTCTGCGACCATGGAAATTACATATTCCGGGGTAATGACCTTCTTTTCGTCAGGTGAAATAATATCTTTCAAAGCCTGCTCTGCAAGTTCGAGAGTAACTTCTTTCTGTTCCAGCTTGGCAAAAGCCATAACCTTATTAAAAGCGCCTTCCAGTTCACGGATATTTGATTTTATGTTATTTGCAATATATTTGATAACATCTTCGCTGATATTGTAGCCGTCCATCTCTTCTTTTTTATGAAGGATTGCCATTCTTGTCTCATAATCAGGGAGGGTGATATCTGCGATCAGACCCCATTCGAATCTTGAACGGAATCGTTCTTCCAGAATTTCCATATCCTTAGGCGGTTTATCAGAAGATATGATAATCTGCTTTTTCGCGCTGTGAAGACTGTTGAACGTATGGAAAAATTCCTCCTGTGTAGATTCTTTTCCTATAACAAACTGGATGTCATCGACCAGAAGGACGTCAATATTTCTGTATTTTTCACGGAATTTTGTCATTGCTGTATTATTTCCATTTCGAATGGCTTCAATCAGCTCGTTGGTAAATTCTTCACTTGTCACATAAAGCACCCTGCTGTCTTTATCATGGTCAATGATAAAATGTGCGATGGAATGCATCAGGTGTGTTTTTCCAAGACCTGCGCCGCCGTAGATAAACAGCGGATTGTAGGCATCTCCCGGAGATTCGGCAACTGCAAGGGCAGCAGCCTGGGCAAATTTGTTATTGCTTCCTACAATAAAAGTATCGAAGGTATATTTTGGATTCAGGTGAGCTTCTTCGCAGCGGGCATCCTGGGAAAGCCCTTTGGATACTGGAATTTCCTTCTTTGGCACATCCTCAGGAAGGATGAAAACTACTTCACAGGAATCCATTCCCGTTACCTCACTGATGGTAACCTGCAGAGGAAGCTTGTATTTTTTACTGATGTAGTTCAGTCCTACCTGTTCGGAGGGAACAATGATCGTAACCACGTTTCCTTTTACCTCGTATACTTTAAGAGGCTGCAGCCAGGTAGTAAAAGAAACCTCAGATAAATCATGTTCTGTTTTGACGATCTGTAAAATCTCGTCCCATTTTTCCACAACTTTATTCATTTTTGGTTCTCCTGGTTCATTTAACTTCAATTTAATAAGTAAAAATGCATCGGAAAAAGACCGGCAGGGTCATTTTCCGGATGCAATAGGCACGTATTCTTCAAAAAGACATAAATATCCTTTTATATATTATAATAAATACCCTTTTTTATCAATGGAAATTTAGAACTATTCGACACATAAAAATTTTTTTGAAAAAGTTATCAACATTTTCTATGTGGATTAGTGTGGATAACGGTGGATAGTACATTTTTGGTTACCATAAAACAGGATTATGCACCAGAGTTCAGGAAAAATATGTGTATAAGTTTATGCACTGTCGAAAAGGGTGGAATTATAGGATTTTTTGATACTTATGTGTAAAAACTGAGGATAAAAGGTGGATATATTTGCAGATATTCCACAAGTTATCCACAAGTTATCCACAAATTGTGGATAATCTTACGTAAACCAACAGAACTGTCCACAATTCCCCGTAAATCTGCGCAGAATCTGCAAAAATTTTTACTTGACGAATCAGGGGTTTATGAATATAATTGAAATGATGTTCTAACCAGATAATTTTTATCATGTAAAAATAGATGAAGGAGGTGCTTTACCTATGAAAATGACATTTCAGCCGAAAAAAAGATCTAGAGCAAAAGTTCACGGTTTCAGAGCTCGTATGAGTACAGCCGGCGGACGTAAAGTATTAGCTGCAAGAAGATTAAAAGGAAGAAAGCAGTTATCAGCCTGAGATTAAGACCGCAGTTATGTGGTCTTTTCTTCTATGTGAAAAAAGTTTCATTTAAGTGAAAAAGGAGGATTCTATGTATAAATCAGAGTCCTTAAAGAAAAATCACGATTTTCAAAAAGTATACAGGAACGGAACATCAAAAGGAAATCGGTATCTGGTGATGTATGTACTGGGAAATCAGTACACGAAGAATCGTCTGGGAATATCTGTAAGTAAAAAAGTAGGGAATAGTGTGGTGCGCCACAGAGTCACCAGATTGATAAGAGAAAGTTATCGGTTAAATGAAATGAAATTTGGAAACAATCTGGATATCGTAGTTGTTGCGCGTCCGGCAGCGAAGGATAAGAGCTTTCAGGAAATAGAGAGCGCTTTGCTTCATCTTGCCAGTATGCATCATATCACGGAGAAAAAAGATGATGAAAAAATTTCTGATTAAGATAATTAGACTCTATCAAATTTATATATCGCCGATGAAGAGAACGAAATGTCCTTATATTCCCACATGTTCTCAATATGGTTTAGAAGCAATTGAAAAATATGGTGCGATAAAGGGCAGCCTTCTGGCAGCGTGGAGAATACTTCGGTGTAATCCATTTTCCCACGGAGGCTATGACCCTGTGCCATAAAAAAGACAGGATGAAATTCCTGAAACTTAACGAAATAAGGAACCCTCCTGTCATTTAAGATTCTAGGAGGAAAGAGATTTGGAAATGATTTTAGCAACAAAGAGCGGAACTCCGATTATTGGACAGGTCGCTTCAGTAATGGGCTGGATCATGGATGGTATTTACCGGATTCTTGATGCAATCGGCATCCACAATCTTGGTTTATGTATCATTATTTTCAGTATTATTATTTACGCTCTTATGACACCGCTGCAGATTAAACAGCAGAAATTCTCCAAGCTGAGTTCAATTATGCAGCCGGAGCTTCAGAAAATTCAGAAAAAGTATCAGGGCAAAAAAGACCAGGTTTCCATGCAGAAAATGCAGGAAGAAACACAGGCTGTTTATCAGAAATACGGTGTTTCTCCGACAGGTAGCTGTGTGCAGCTTGCAATTCAGTTTCCTATTTTGATGGCATTGTGGCAGGTTATCCAGAACATTCCAGCATACGTAGGAAGTGTTCGTGATATTTTTTCTGCAGCAGTTACCAACATCGTTGGTGTAGAAGGCTACACCGGTATTCTTCAGAATTTTATTGATGCCAATAAAATGACCCGTGTACGTCTGTTTCTTGAAGGAGAGCAGGCTACAAGCAACTCTGTAATCGACTTTTTATATGCATTATCCCCTTCTCAGTGGAAGGATCTTGCATCAATGGAACAGTTCTCCGGATTTTCGGATGTTCTGAATAATACGGCAGGTGAGATTTCCCATCTGCAGAATTTCTTCGGACTTAACATTGCAGATATGCCATGGAACTACATTAAGGCTGCCTTTGCAGGCGGAGCAATCCTTCTTGCAGTAGTGGCTGTACTGATTCCGTTCCTTGCATGGCTGACACAGGTGCTCAACCTTAAGCTTATGCCTCAGGCAGAATCACAGAATGGAGAGCAGAATGCAATGATGAACTCCATGAAGACTATGAACACGGTTATGCCGATCATGTCTGCAATTTTCTGTTTCACATTCCCGGTAGGTCTTGGTATTTACTGGATTGCCAGTGCGGTTGTTCGAAGCGTACAGCAGGTAATTATCAACCGTCATATGGATAAGATTAAAATTGATGATCTGATCAATGAGAATATGAAGAAGATGGAGAAGAAACGTGAAAAAGCGGGACTTCCACCTCAGAAAATCACAACTCAGGCTCATCAGAATGTAAAAAATATCAACAAGGTTGAAAAAGGCAGCAGCAATAAAGACGCAGAAACAAGAGCGAAGAAGGTAGAAGAATCTTACAAAAAAGCAGCAAATGCGAAACCGGGAAGTATTACAGCCAGGGCAAATATGGTAAGAGACTTTGAGGAACGTAATAAGAAGAAGTAATCCTGAACGGAGGGGTTGATAATGGAGGAATATATCCAGTTTTCAGCGAAAACAAAAAGTGAAGCAATCACTAAGGCATGTATCGAACTCGGCGTATCCAGCGATCAGTTGGATATTCAGGTGGTAAGCGAGGGAAGCAATGGATTTTTCGGAATCGGAAGCAAGCCTGCCATCATCAAGGTTCGTAAGATAGAAACAGTTTCTGCAGAAGACGAAATGAAAGATATCGTTGAAACTGTGAAACTGGATTCTTTCAAAGAGGAGAAAAAACCGGAAGCGCCCAGATTTGCGCCAAAGGCTGAACCTGTAAATGTAAATAAAGAGGTCAGAGAGCCGAAAGCAGCGAAAGAAAAACAGCCGAAGCCGGTGAAACAGTTTAAAGAGAAACCGGTAAAAGAAAGACCGGTTAAAGAAAAAATGCCGAAAGAAGTAAAAGAAGCAGTGAAAGAAAAACCTGTAAAGGTAAGCAAAGCTGTTGAGATTATTACAGACCCGGCAGAAATTAAAGAAATCGAAGAAAGAGCAGTTGTATTTCTTCGTGATGTGTTCGCTTCCATGAAACTTGGAGAAGTGGAGATTACATCAAAATATAACACAAATGACGGAAGTCTTGAAGTAGATTTCGAAGGCGAAGATATGGGAATCCTCATCGGTAAAAGAGGACAGACTCTTGACTCTCTTCAGTATCTTACAAGTCTTGTGGTAAACAAGGGAAAAGCAAATTACATCCGTGTAAAGCTTGACACAGAGGATTACCGCAGGCGCCGCAAAGAGACACTGGAGAACCTTGCCCGCGGTATCGCATACAAGGTAAAGAAAACAAGAAAGCCTGTTGTACTGGAGCCAATGAATCCATATGAGAGAAGAATCATCCACTCAGCGCTTCAGGGAAATAAATTCGTGGAGACAGTCAGTGAAGGTGAAGAACCATATCGTCATGTAGTGGTGAAACTGAAAAGATATTAATTTTAAATGTCTTTGCAGGAATTAAGGCTTGAATAAATTCAAAAAAATGTTATTCTATGGTGAAAGCGAGGATAACACGTGACTGAAACGTGCCCGTTTTTATCTGGAATAGCATTTTTTTATTTTGATAAAATTTGATGAAAAATAAATTACAGCAGGAAACCTTCGGTATTCCTGAAATTGAAAAAGGAGGACGAAATGGAAACAACGATTGCTGCGATTTCAACGGCGATGAGCGCGTCAGGAATCGGAATTATCCGTATCAGCGGAGAAAATGCCATGGACGTCATATCCCGGATTTATCGTTCGAAAGGCGGAAAGAAGCAGATTAAAGAACAGCCTACTCATACGATTCATTATGGATATATTTATGATGGGGAAGAGCTGATAGATGAAGTTCTTGTTATGCTTATGTATGCTCCGCGAACTTTTACAGGCGAAGATACGGTGGAAATTGACTGTCATGGCGGTGTATTTGCCATGAAACGGGTGCTGGAAACAGTGCTGAAAAACGGCGCTGAAATTGCTGCGCCGGGAGAATTTACCAAACGTGCTTTTCTCAACGGACGGCTTGACCTCTCTCAGGCAGAGGCGGTCATGGACGTGATTCAGGCAAAAAATGAGTATGCACTGAGAAGTTCTATGGACCAGCTTCGTGGTTCTGTTTACCGCGCGATTAAAGAAATCAGAGAAAAATTAATTTACCATATCGCATATATCGAATCAGCGTTGGACGATCCGGAACATATCAGTCTTGACGGGTATCCACAGGAGCTCCTTGAAGTTGTGGATAAAGAGCAGAAAAAAGTTAAGGAGCTGTTGAAAAGTTCGTCTGACGGAAAGATGATTCAGGAGGGAATCCAGACCGTAATTCTCGGAAAGCCAAATGCGGGCAAATCGTCTCTTCTGAACCTTTTGATTGGGGAAAATAAAGCGATCGTAACAGATATCGCAGGTACGACCAGAGATATTCTGGAAGAATATATTACCCTTCATGGCATTACCTTAAAAATTATTGATACTGCCGGAATCCGCGAGACAGAAGATGTGGTGGAAAAAATCGGCGTGAGCCGCGCCAGAGAAATGGCGCAGAAGGCAGATCTGATTCTTTATGTAGTAGATTCTTCCGCGCCTCTTGATGAAAATGATGAAGAAATCATAGGAATGTTGAGTGACAAAAAGGCGATCGTCCTTTATAATAAGACAGATTTAACACCTGCGGTAGACATCGGGGAACTTAAAAAGCGTACAGGCCATCCGGTTATTCCGATTTCCGCGAAAGAGGAAACAGGGATTTTTGAGCTGGAAGAAGAGATTAAATCCATGTTTTTCAGCGGTAATTTAAGCTTTAATGACGAGGTATATATCACGAATGCCCGCCACAAGGCAGCTCTTGAAGAAGCGGATAAAAGTCTGGAGCTTGTGAGAAACAGTATTGAGATTGGGATGCCGGAGGATTTCTTTTCCATAGACCTTATGAATGCATATGAGAGTCTTGGAACGATTGTCGGAGAGGCAGTGGGAGAGGATCTGGTAAACGAAATCTTCAGTAAATTCTGTACAGGAAAATAAGAAGGATGCTGCGGCAGCAGCTATGAAAATATAGGAGATTCAGGATGAAAAAATTAGTGGAGGATTATGATATCGTCGTTGTTGGGGCAGGACATGCAGGCTGTGAAGCTGCGCTTGCAGGAGCTCGCCTTGGGCTTAAAACGATTATGTTTACAGTAAGTGTAGACAGTATTGCCCTGATGCCATGTAACCCGAATATCGGCGGCAGCTCCAAAGGGCATCTGGTCAGAGAAATCGACGCCCTTGGAGGGGAAATGGGAAAAAATATTGATAAGACTTTTATTCAGTCAAAAATGCTCAATTGTTCCAAAGGCCCTGCTGTTCACTCACTGCGCGCACAGGCGGACAAGCAGGCATACAGCAATGAAATGAGAAAAACACTGGAAAATCAGGAGAATCTTACTATCAAACAGGGTGAGATTACGAAGCTTCTGGTGGAAAACGGAAAAATCTCCGGAGTAGAAACTTACTCAGGCGCAGTATATAACTGTAAGGCAGTTGTTCTCTGTACTGGAACCTACTTAAAAGCGAGATGTATTTACGGAGATGTGAGCAGTTATACAGGACCTAACGGGCTTCAGGCTGCCAACTATCTCACAGATGCTCTGAAGGAGCTTGGAATTGAAATGTTCCGTTTCAAAACGGGAACTCCGGCAAGACTTGCGGGAAACACACTGGATTATTCAAAGATGGAAGAGCAGTTTGGCGATAAGAGAGTAGTGCCGTTTTCCTTTTCCACAAATCCGGAGGATGTTCAGATTGAGCAGAAATCCTGCTGGCTGACCTATACAAACGAAAAAACACATGAGATTATCCGCGATAATCTGGATCGTTCTCCTTTATATTCCGGCATGATAGAAGGAACGGGTCCACGTTATTGTCCGTCTATTGAGGACAAAGTAGTAAGGTTTGCGGATAAGAACCGCCATCAGGTATTTATTGAACCGGAAGGACTTTATACGAATGAAGTTTATGTAGGAGGTATGTCAAGCTCTCTTCCTGAGGATGTTCAGGAGGCAATGTATCATTCGGTGCCGGGGCTTGAAAATGCGAAAATTGTTAAAAATGCATATGCGATCGAATACGACTGTATCAATCCGAGACAGCTTTATCCAACGCTGGAATTTAAAGAAATAAAGGGACTTTTCAGCGCCGGACAGTTTAACGGAAGCTCCGGTTATGAAGAGGCTGCAGCTCAGGGACTGATAGCCGGAATCAACGCTGCAATGGAGATAAAGGGAAAGGAGCAGATGATTCTTGACCGTTCGGAGGCGTATATCGGCGTTCTGATAGACGATCTTGTAACAAAAGAAAACCATGAACCTTACCGGATGATGACCAGCCGTGCAGAATACAGACTGCTTCTTCGTCAGGACAATGCGGATTTGCGCCTGAGAAGAAGAGGATATGAGGCAGGTCTTATCACAGAAGAGGAGTATCAGGCTCTTCTGACAAAGGAAAAGAGAATTGAAGAAGAAATTCGTCGTGTGGAGCATACCAATATCGGCGCGTCTGCAGAAGTTCAGGCATTGCTGGAATCCTTCGGCAGTACGCCCCTGAAATCAGGAACCACTCTTGCAGAGCTTATCCGCCGTCCTGAGCTTTCCTATGAAGCAGTTGCTCCGATAGATAAGGAGCGTCAGCAGCTTCCATGGGATGTGAAGGAACAGGTTGATATAAACATTAAATACGACGGATATATCCGCAGACAGTTAAAGCAGGTAGAACAGTTCAAAAAGCTGGAAATGAAGAAGATTCCGGAGGAGCTGGACTATGAACAGGTGGGAAGTCTCAGACTGGAAGCGCGTCAGAAACTGGAACAGTTCCGTCCTGTATCCATAGGACAGGCGTCCCGTATTTCAGGTGTGTCTCCGGCAGACATTTCCGTACTTTTGGTTTACCTTGAGCAGTATAATAAAAGGAGAAACAGTTAATGGCATATGATTTAACCATTTTGGAAAAAGGCTGCGAAGAACTTGGAATTGAATTAAGTGAGAGACAGAAAGAGCAGTATATTACTTTTTATGAGTATCTTGTTGAAAAAAACAAGGTGATGAACCTTACCGGAATTACAGAATTTGAGGAAGTGCTTACCAAGCATTTCCTTGACAGCCTTGCCTGTGTGAAGGCGATAGATGTAAAAAATATCAGGAATGTTATAGATATTGGAACAGGGGCAGGGTTTCCGGGAGTTCCCCTGAAGATAGCGTTCCCCCATTTGGAGGCATGTCTTCTGGATTCGCTGAAAAAAAGAGTGAATTTTCTGGAAGAATCTTTCCGCCTTCTTCAGTTTGAAAACATATCCGCCATACACGGACGCGCGGAAGAGTTTGCCAAAAATAAAACATACAGAGAAAAGTATGACCTCTGCGTATCAAGGGCAGTATCCAATCTTGCAACACTTTCCGAATACTGTCTGCCCTATGTAAAAACAGGCGGCTGCTTTATTTCCTACAAATCCGGAAAGGTACAGGAAGAAGCAGAGCAGGCAGAGAAAGCAATAAAAATTCTTGGAGGAAAGGTAAAGGATATCGTGTATTTTAACCTGCCGGATTCCGAGATTGAACGCTCTCTTGTAGTAATTGAAAAAATAAAACCAACGCCCGGCCGCTATCCGAGAAAGGCTGGTACACCATTAAAGGAACCTCTTGCATAGAGGTTCTTTTTTGTTTGGCGGACTTGTCCGCTTTGTTCTGGAAATTGTGTTCGTATTTTCACAGTCTTCTCACGAAATTAACACATTTCTTACGCAATTTAAACACAATTTATTCATACACTTTTTATGTAAGGATGTCCTTACTTTTATCTGATTACAAATTAAGGAAACAGGAGGAGAGTAATGTGATTGAAGTAAGCAATCTGGTTAAACGCTATGGAAATCATACTGCGGTTGACCATCTTTCTTTTACCATCGAAAAAGGTAAAATTTATGGCTTTCTGGGACCCAACGGCGCAGGTAAATCAACAACCATGAATATGATAACCGGTTATATTGCGTCCACGGAGGGGACTGTAAAAATTGACGGACATGATATTCTGGAAGAGCCTGAGAAAGCAAAAAAATGTATCGGCTATCTGCCGGAACAGCCGCCTCTTTATTTCGATATGACCGTTCTGGAATATATGAGATTTGCGGCTGATCTGAAAAAAATCCCCAAAAAAGAAAAAGAATCCATGATTGAAGAGATTATGGATATGGTCAAAATTTCAGACATGAAGAACCGTCTGATTAAAAATCTATCTAAAGGTTACAGACAGAGAGTAGGACTTGCACAGGCTATTCTGGGATATCCGGAAGTGATTATCCTTGATGAGCCAACAGTAGGTCTTGACCCAAAGCAGATTATAGAAATCAGAAATCTGATAAAAGAGCTGAAGAAAAAACATACAGTTATCTTAAGCTCGCATATTTTGTCTGAGGTAAGCGCAATTTGCGATTATGTACTGATTATATCTCATGGAAAATTAGTTGCCAGCGATACTCCGGATAATCTAAGCAGGCTGGCAGAGGGTTCAAATACTCTCGAAATGCTCGTTAAAGGAGAAAAAGAGGCAGTTTGCAGAGCTCTTCGGGAAATTCCGCAGGTACGCGAGACAGTGGCTGAAAGAAGTAAAGAGGCGGGAATCTGGGAGATTCGAGTGACAACAGATGAGCAGAGCGACATACGTGAGCAGGTGTTTTATAAAATGTCGCAGATAAATGCTCCGATTCTTGAAATGAAATCCCGTAAGGTATCGCTTGAAGAGATTTTCCTGGAACTTACAGAAAGTGAAAAACAGTCGGAAGAAGCATCAGGAGAGACTGACGACAAAGAAAATGAAATCAGCGCTTCTATGCAGACAGAGAATTTTGCAGAGAACATAAAGGAGGAAGAAGAGAATGACAGCAATTTATAAAAGAGAGCTGAGGAGTTATCTTACCTCTATGATAGGGTATTTATTTATATTTTTTATCCTTATACTTACAGGAGTATATTTTTCGGCATATCAGCTTACAGCGGCATATCCGAAATTTGAATATACTTTGAATGCAGTCACCTTTGTGTTTTTAATTGGAGTTCCGATTCTGACGATGCGTGTGCTGGCGGAAGAGAGAAAACAGAAAACAGACCAGCTTCTTTTGACGTCTCCGGTCTCTGTAAGCGGAATTGTTATGGGAAAATATCTGGCGCTGGTGACTGTTTTTGCTGTTCCTATGGCAATTATGTGTACTTACCCTCTGATTATGTCTAAATTTGGAACAATATCTTATGGCGAAACATATACGGCAATCCTTGGATTCTTTCTTCTTGGCTGTGCAAATCTGGCTATTGGTGTCTTTATGTCGGCGCTCACGGAGAGTCAGATTATAGCGGCTGTACTGACGTTTGTGTTGCTGTTTGCTTTTTATGTAATGAACGGAATTTCCTCTTTCTTTTCACAGACATCCATGTCAACCTGTGTTGCCTTTGGATTTCTGATTCTGGCAGCTACAATTATCGTCTATACAATGATAAAAAATGTGCTTATTACATTGATTGTTGGAATTGTAGGAGAAGGAACTCTGATTATCATGTATGTTATAAATTCGGATTTGTTTGCAGGAGGAATACAAAAAGTTTTAAATGTATTTAATCTTAGCGGACATTTTGAGAATTTTGCGAATAGTATTTTTGACATAAAAGGAGTTGTTTATTTCCTGTCGGTGATTGCTGTTTGTATGTTCCTTACAATACAGACAATTCTGAAGAGAAGATGGAATTGAGAAGGGAGGGGATTACATTGAAAAACAAGATAAAGAAAAATGACAAGAAGAAAAAACATAACAAAATTAATTTTAAAGATGTGTTTTTGAATTTTAGTAAAAAGCATATAAAGAACGGTTCATACAGTGTGACAATGACGGTTTTATTTGTTGCTGTTGTTATTGTTATAAATATGATTGTGGGAGAATTGCCGTCAAAATATACAGAACTGGATGTCAGCGGTCAAAAGTTGTACAGTATTGGGGACGAAACGAAAGAGATGCTGGCAGAATTGGAAAAAGATGTGACGATATATCAGATAGCCCAGAGTGGGGCAGAGGATGAAGTGATAACAAATCTTCTGAAAAAGTATGAAGATGAGTCAGAGCATATAAAGGTAGAGCAGAAGGATCCTGTTGTAAATCCGAAATTTGTATCAGAATATACAGGCGATAATTTGAGCGCAAACAGTTTGATTATCACCTGCGGAGAAAGAAGCAAAGTTGTGGATTACAACAATATGTATGAAAGCGATATAGATTATCAGACATATAGCTATCAGACAACAGGGTTTGACGGAGAAGGACAGATTACAAGCGCGATTGGTTATGTAACAAGTGAAAATCTTCCGGTTTTATATACACTGACAGGACATGGGGAAAAAGAAATCGGTTCAACGCTTAAAGAGGGAATTGAGAAAGCCAATATGGAAATAAAAAGTCTCAACCTTGTGTCTGAAGGGGAAATTCCGGAAGATGCAGATTGCCTTTTTATAGGAGCTCCTTCAACAGATATCTCTTCTGATGAGAAAGACGCTATTTTAAAATATTTGGAAAACGGCGGAAAAACAATGATATTCTCTGATTACACAGAGGCGGATATGAAGAATTTCGATGAAATTCTTGCGAATTATGGGTTGGAAAGAACCGATGGAATTGTATTTGAAGGTGATTCTCAACATTATGCAATGCAGATGCCCTATTATATTTTGCCGGATATAGGAAATACAGAAGCAGTATCTGATATGGCTTCTGGCGGTTATATGGTTCTTGCGCCGTTTGCACAGGGAATTGTCAAGTCTGATGATGTGAGAAATACTGTTACGGTAAACAGCCTTCTTTCTACTTCGGAACAGGCATTTTCCAAGACGAACTTAAGCAGCGGCTCTCTTGATAAAGAGGATGGAGATGCAGATGGACCGTTTGACGTGGGTGTGAGTGTTACGGAAAATATAGATGATAAAGAGACGAAGCTGGTATATTATTCTGCATCATCCCTTATTGACAGTCAGGTAAATCAGATGGTATCAGGAGGAAATGAAAAGCTTGTAATGGAATCTCTTAAATGGATGGTGGATACAGAGGAAACAGCAACTGTATCTATACCGTCTAAGAGTTTGCAGGTATCAAGCCTGACAATATCTGCCTATGATGCAAGTTTCTGGAAAATATGTGTGATGGGTCTGATTCCCGGATTCTTCCTTGTTATGGGATTTGCAGTCTGGTATAAGAGGAGAAGAGCTTAAATGAAAAATAAAACAGTAAAATTGATTCTTGCTGTAGCTGCTCTTGTTGTGTGCTGCGGCGCTTACGTAGGGGTAAAAACCTACGTAAGCCGTCAGGAAGAGCAGGAGGCACAAAATAGTGAGAAAGAGAATTCTGAAGAAACAGTGTTTGAAGCGTTGGCTGGCGATATAAAAGAGGTCAGCTTTATGATTGATAAAAATGAGGTTACATTTGAAAAGAAAGATGATATCTGGAAAAAGAAAGATGAAGAAGCGTTTCCTGTGAATCAGACAACTCTGGATGAAGCAGTGTCGTTTCTGACAGATATTGAAAGCGACAGAGTTCTGGAAGACGCGGAAAATCTCGAACAGTATGGACTTGACGAACCGTCGAATACGATTAAAATTACGGTGGAGGATTCCGAAACAGAAGGCGATTCAGAGGAATCAGAAGAAAGTGAAACAACGCTTAGAATTGGCGATTTGAACGAGTCTTCCAATCAGTATTATGTGAGTAAGGGGGAAGACAGAAATACCGTTTATTTGGTGGATTCCGGCGTTATAGAGCCTTTTTCAAAGTCTCTTTATGAATATGCAGAGGGAGAAGATTTTCCGGCAATTGCGGATACATCGGAAATTCAAAAAATAACAGTAACCGGAGCAGAGGATTCATCCTATACACTGGAAAAAGCAGAGGATACAGGGTTCTGGTATCTGGGAGAAGACGAAAAGGCAGATTCAGCCAAAGCCAGCTCTCTTGCGGCGCCATTTGGAGGCATGGCGTATGACAGCTTCGTGGATTATGACTGTAAGGATTTGAGCGAATACGGACTGGATAAACCATATGCTCTGATTGAGGTTGATTATCTGGAAGAAGCGCCTGAGGAGACAACAGAAGAAATTGCGGATGAAACTGCAGAAAACGACGATTCAAAAACAGAAACTATGGAATCGGATTCTTCGGAGGAGACGCCGGAAGCGGAAGAGGAAGCTGTAGATGAAGAAACAGAGGGAAGTACGGCTGAAGATGAAGAAATAATGGAGGCAGAAGAATCTTCCCAGAATGAAACAGAAGAGCCGGAGATGATAGAAAAACACCTTAAAATAGCAGTGGGGAACGAGACGGAAGACGGAGATAGATACGTCTGTGTTAACGATAGTAATCAGATTTATACATTATCCTCAGACACTCTGTCATCCTATCTTGATAAGACAGAAGAAGACTTCTGGGATATGGCAGTAAAAAGTGTCGCTATGGCAGATTTGGAAAAAGTCGGCATTGAATATAAAAATGAGAAACATGAGGTGGATGTTTCACGTGAAACATCAGAAAATGAGGATGGTGAAACAGAAGAAGAAGTTACCTACTTGCTGGATGGAAATGAAACAGAAGAAACAAACTTCACAACCTTCTACAACAAACTGAACAATATGACTGCGGAACGCAGGCTTACAGAAAAGCTTGAAAGTGAAGGGAATCCGGAAATGATCATCACATATGTAACGGCTGATGGTGAAAGCGAAGTGGAATACTATGTGTATGACACAAATTATTATGCGGTTCAGGTAGAACAGAAAACATACTTGGTAAATAAAATGACAATAAAGTCCATGTTTGAAGCCTGTGAAACCTTGCTCGGGATGACTGAAGAATAAAAAGAAGTTTCATCCTGAAAAATATCCTATATAAGATTATCTTGCCCCAAGCTTCCTGATAAGGGAGCTTGGGGCAAACTATATCATGGACTTTGATTTGCTAGTGCAACGAATAATAAGTTTCTGCTATATTGACGAAGAATGATTGTTTCGAGTACAAGGCGAAGGAATGAGGCGTAGCGGTGGCTACGGCGATTGACGACAACGATGTAATCGAACAATCAGGCAAGTAAATATGGCAGTTAATTTATATTCGTTGTGCTAGGTTATTTGTGATAATGAAAAACTGTCATATAGAAAATATATCTTAGAAATAGGGGGCAAGCGACAGGGTAAAGTACAAAGCAAAACAAAAAAGATTGAATTTATCATGGAGAATGATATGCTCTATTTATATTAGGCATGAAAAAAGGATTATTGTGGGATTTGCCAAACATGACGGTAGATACAAATGCAATGGTTCGAGTATGGAAATAAAGCAGAAGCTCTCAAAAGCTGCGAGATTAGTGGAAAATTTGAACAGTTGTTTTGCTTAAAATAGTGTTCCAGAATATTGATTTATAGATTTTGGAGACGGAGGGATTGATAATATGAAAGGGATATGGAAAGCAATAGCTTATTTTGCTTTGTATTTTGGACTAACAATGATTTTCCAAACATTGTGTTCGATAGTATTCATGGCAATGGGGGCAGCAAATGGTCTTAATGATGAAACTTTGATTGTGGAGTTCGTAAACAATAATATTTTGGGGATGACAGTTATTTCGGGTATACTGACTGCGTTAATTCTGTATCTTGTATTTAAATTGCAAAAAAAGCAAGTGAAGCAGGAATGGAAACTCAATAAATTTAAAGCTAAAAATGTTGCTTTTGCATCGGTAGTAGCATTTTCATTCTCGTTTTTGTTTACGTTATGTACTTATAATGTATCTATGGAAAACTCGCTGATGATATCAAAATCAGTTGGTTTTTATAACGGAGAAATCCCGTTGCTTGGAAGTGTATTGATGGTAGCCAATTTATTGGTAATAGCGCCTATTACAGAGGAGATTGCGTTTAGAGGGATTGTTTATACCAGAGTTGAAAAAAACACAAACGCAGTGACGGCTATTGTAGTGAGTTCTGTTTTGTTTGGATTAATGCATTTCGCTGCTGGTGGAGTTGTGCTGGTAATTGGTGCAATGCTAATGGCGTTAGTTTTTGGCTACATATTTTATAAGTTTCAGTCTTTGTGGGTGTGTATTATAGCCCATGCTGTTGCGAATTTGCCGGAATTTATCCTTTACAATAAACCGGACATTACCGGTATTATGTTCTGGGGGTTAGTAATATTTTTTGCGGGTTTATTTATTGCAGGCTTGTGTGTTGTTCATAAAACAACTCAAACTGACAAGGTGTAGTCAGATATAAACTCATACATGATTTTGGGGTTTTCTTTGTTTTTTAGACTGTAAATAGCGCCAAGAGACGAAGCGATACCAATACTTATAACTGTTCTTGGCGCTATATTCTCAAATACAATACTGAAAGTAGCTTCTGCTTCCAAACGCAGTGAGATGAAAATTGGCATTAGCCGGAGAGAGTCTATTTGCTGATGTTTAACCTGTGCTGTTTCGTGATTTTGTACCGTTAATCGAAGAGAACTGTCCATTGTTCTCCTTTTTGGTAAGCATCAAAACACATAGAAATCTGTTCTTTGGTATTTTTTTCGAGAGCCAGCTCTGGTAAGTTGGTCTGAGCAAAATAATCAAACTCTGTTGTCTCTGGATTTTCTGCAAAAGAACCACCTGTTACGGAACATAAAACAAATATTTTACATATTCGATAAGCATACTTCGGGAGATTGTGCCGATCTCTGTCCTGTACCGCGATGATGCGTTCTGCAATTGCATTTAACCCGGCTTCTTCTTTTACTTCTTTAACTGTGTTTTCTCCAACTGATAGATTGACATCGCACCAGCCTCCCGGAAGAGACCATTTTCCATTACTTTCACGAACAAGAAGAATTTTTCCACAATGAAAAATAGCTGCTCGGGTATCTATCTTGGGAGTCTGGTATCCTGTTTCGTTACAAAATAAATTTTTAACTTTTTCGATGGGGGTATCTGACAGTTCGGATAAAATTTCTGCTGATATTTCTCGTATTCGTTCGTATCGTTCTTTATCAAAGACATCTTTTCCGTATGTAAGTCCTGCCTGGGCAAGACTTTGTAATTCGATACCCCACTGGAGTAAACGGCTGTTTTGGTTCATTTACATTCCCCCTTTGGAGCGTTGTCTTAAATGGATAGGGATTCCGCTTTTGAAGCGGTGAGTTATAATAGATTAGTATTCGTTGCACTAGGTGGGAGCGAAACTTCCGGCAGATAAAAATGTTGCTTAGCGCTGTAGTAAAAAATGCCAGAGTGTACTTGGGTAGAATTTATCACATAATCTGAGACTTTTCAAGTTGCTGAGATACGTAAAAGAAATTTCTTTATGATAATGCTGCGGGGAATAGTAACTGATTGTGATCTGCTCTACGTGGGGCGCTTAATGAGGGATTCACTAAAGTTATTTATGATATAATAATAGGATATTTTTGATTTTTTGGGTGAAGGAGAAGGTCTTGGATTGGGAAGTAGTGAGTGATAATAAATTAGTTTCGGTGCGAGCTCAATCTCTGACTGAGATAAACGCCTCCGGTGAGGATTGCAGAAATGCACTTTTTTATATGCGTAAATTGTTATACTTTTTTATAAAAAACAAGCTTTATACATACAAAAATGATTAAATACTAAAATTCTTATAATAAGCTGTACGAGCTTGGATTTGGAGATATGAATAGTAACAGATATCGAAGGGGATGATGTATAATAAATAAAATATCTAAAACGAAGCCGGATAGGGAATAATGCAGCAGCGGGATTGCAATGATGAAAAAAGGGAATACGGATAAGGAGGCAAAAAGTGCATAGGTGTGTTTGTGTATCATTGAATCCAAATGTATAGAATAGAAGAAAATTGGGGAGTGAAAAGGTGGGTTGAGGTTTTACCTGATAATTCAAGTCGAACACACGTGAGACTTGGAACACGATTCTGGTCAACGTTAGCTGACACATTCTTCTTAGAATCGCTGTGCATCTCCGTTCCGCGCTGGTTGGGTTGTATGTGAAAATGTTTGTATAAATACGATGAAATCCTGGACGATTAAAATAAAACATCAATAATGTTATATAAAATCATAGGCATAAAACAGAGAAAATAAAAAAATCACGAAACCTTCCTTGGTGGAAAATTTCGTGATTTAGGAAGTTGATATTTTTTGGATAATTGTGTTGGCGAAATCTTTAATAATATAACATATTTGATGAAAACATCTACTGTCAGAAGAAAATGCCCACCTGTTCTAGGAAATCTTCCGGATTCTCAATGTGAGGAAGATGCTTAGATTCTTTTATAACGGCAGTTTCGATTGCCGGATTTAATTTCTGGTATTCTTCGACAATTGCCGCTTCATTTGGTTCGGCTATTCCGTGAACGATATAAATGCAGTTGTCCAGAGATTTCAGAGCATGGCTGATGCTGATGTTCATGTATTTGCAAACGATGCTGGCATAGAAGTATTTTGCATATGAACCACCTTTATGAGCCGCTTCGTAATAAGCGTCTGTGACATTTTCATTTACATGGAAAGGGTTATAACACATTTTTTCGATAAAAAGGTTATTGACACTTTCACGGGAAACGACCATGTGGTAAACAAGAGTACCAAAAATTGGGATTTCCAGAAAATATTTCATCAATTTGTTTCTCTTGGTTGGCATCTGGTTCAGTTTACTTAAGCTTGGCGGATTGACCAACATAATTTTGTTAAAAAGTTCCTTTTCGTTGTGGCATGCCATAGTAACAAAAGAACTGGAAAAACCACTTGCAATTACATCTGTTTTTTCACCGATGACTTTTTTAATAAAATCGCAGATCATCTGAACATATACAAAATTTGTATATGTGATTCCGGATTTTTCTGAACGGCCGCAGCCAAGGAGGTCGATAGTGTAAACAGTATGTTCTGTAGCTAATTCTTTTTCGATATGTGACCATTCATAACCGGAAGCTCCCGGAAGGGCGTCGTGGATTAAAAGGAGAGGAGAACCTTTTCCTTTTTTTGTATAATAAATATCACCGAAGCGCCAGTGGAAATAATTTCTGCTGGAAGTATCAAGCATTTCCTTGAGTTGGGCAGTTGCGGAGACTACTTTATTCATAAAATGAACGATAACAGTTGCTGAGGCGAATATAGCTGTGAATGTGAGTAATTTGTGCTTCTGTTTTTTCATAGAAAACCTCCTTTTATAATAGTAATTGCCAGCCAATAAATATGAGAAAAGGCAATTATTTAGTATATTTATTATACGCTAAAAACAATGATTTTACAAGGGTGACGGTTGGAAAGGACAGGGCAACCGCATAAAAATATCCATCTGGGGAATGAAATCCCTTGATGGATATT